>JAFEDD010000040.1 GCA_018241765.1 Pseudomonadota bacterium
GCGTGATTTTTAGGGCTGGAAACGCCGCCGAGTCGCGGCTTAGACGCGCCTGAAACATAGCGGAGAGCGACATGGATTTCGACCTGACCGAACGCCAGACCTATTGGCGGGATCGCGTCCGCGACTTCATCGAGCAGCATGTCCGTCCGCGCGACCATGATTATCACGATCAGCAGAAACAGGGCGATCGCTGGAAAGTGCTGCCGGTCATCGAAGAGGAAAAGGTGCGCGCCAAGGCGGCGGGCATCTGGAACCTGTTCATGCCACCGGGTTCCGGCCGCCCGCATGTGGATGATAGCTTCGAATTCGACGGGCCGGGTCTCACCAACCTCGAATATGCGCTGTGCGCCGAGGAGATGGGGCGGATCGGCTGGGCCTCGGAAGTGTTCAATTGCTCCGCCCCCGACACCGGCAACATGGAGGTCTTCCACCGCTACGGCACGCGCGAGCAGAAGGAACAATGGCTGCGGCCGCTGATGAACGGCGAGATTCGCTCCGCCTTTTTGATGACCGAGCCGGCGGTCGCTTCGTCGGACGCGACCAACATCGAGACGCGGATCGAACGCGACAGCGACCATTATGTGCTGAACGGCCGCAAATGGTGGTCGTCGGGCGCGGGCGATCCGCGCTGCAAGATCGCGATCGTGATGGGCAAGACCGATTTCGAGGCGCAGCGCCACGCCCAGCAATCGATGATCCTGATGCCGCTGGACGCACCGGGCGTGACGATCCTGCGGCACCTCCCCGTGTTCGGCTATGACGATGCCCCGCACGGTCATATGGAAATCGAGCTGAAGGACGTGCGCGTCCCCGCCGAGAACATGCTGCTCGGGGAAGGCCGCGGGTTCGAGATCGCGCAAGGGCGCCTTGGGCCAGGCCGCATCCACCATTGCATGCGCACGATTGGGGCCGCCGAGGAAGCGCTCGCCAAGATGACCAAGCGGCTCCTGTCGCGCGTCGCGTTCGGCAAAGTGATCGCTGAGCACAGCGTCTGGGAACAGCGCGTCGCCGAGGCGCGCATCGACATCGAGATGACGCGCCTGCTTTGCCTCAAGGCCGCCGACATGATGGACAAGGCCGGCAACAAGGCGGCGCAGGCGGAAATCGCGATGATCAAGGTCGCGGCGCCGCGCATGGCGCTGCGCATCATCGACAATGCGATCCAGGCCTGGGGCGCGGCCGGCGTCTCCGAGGATCCGGGCCTCGCCAAATCCTATGCCGGCATCCGCACGCTCCGCCTCGCCGACGGGCCGGACGAAGTGCACAACCGCTCGATCGCCCGGCTGGAGTTTGGCAAATATGGCGGCCGCGACGCGATCGCGGCGGCGCGCGCGAAGGCTGGAGCATAAGTCAAACTCTCCGTTCGGCCTGAGCTTGTCGAAGGCCTCCCTTTTGCTGGGACGGCGAGAGAGAAGGGAGGGCTTCGACAAGCCCAGCCCGAACGGAGATTAGGAGCGATACGTTGAAGGCAGCAGTTTTATTCGAACCGAAAACGGAACTCCGCATCGAGGAGGTCCAGGTCGACAAGCCGGGTCCGCATGAAGTGCTGATCCGCACTGCCGCCTGCGGGGTGTGCCGGTCGGATCTGCATTTCGTCGACGGCGCTTATCCGCATGCGATGCCGTGCATTCCGGGGCACGAAGCGGCCGGGATCGTCGAGCAGGTCGGCTCGGAAGTCACCACGGTCCAGCCAGGCGATGCGGTCGTCACCTGCCTCAGCGCCTTTTGCGGCCATTGCGAATTCTGCGTGACCGGCCGCATGTCGCTTTGCCTGGGCGGCGACACACGCCGCAAGCCAGTCGAGCCGCCGCGCCTGACCCTGGCGGACGGCACGCCGGTCAACCAGATGCTGAACCTCTCGGCCTATGCCGAACAGATGCTGATCCACGAGCATGCGTGCGTGCGGATCGACCCCGAAATGCCGCTCGACCGCGCCTGCGTGATCGGCTGCGCGGTGACGACGGGCGCGGGCGCGGTGTTCAACGCCGCCGATGTGACGCCGGGAGAGACGGTCGCGGTGGTCGGCTGCGGCGGCGTCGGGCTGGCGGTGGTCAACGCGGCGAAGATCGCCGGCGCAGGCCGCATCATCGCGGTCGATCCGGTGCCGGAAAAACGCGAAATCGCGCGGAAGCTCGGCGCGACCGACATGGTCGATGCCGCTGCCGAAGGAGCGGCCGCCGAGATCGTCGAGCTGACCAAGGGCGGCGTGGACCATGCGATCGAAGCGGTTGGCCGGCCGCAATCGGGCGATCTGGCGGTCAAGGTGCTGAAGCGCGGCGGCACCGCCACCATCCTTGGCATGATGCCGCTGACGCACCAGACCGGGCTCAGCGCGCTCGATCTGCTGTCCGGCAAGAAATTGCAAGGCGCGCTGATGGGCGCCAATCGCTTCCCGGTCGAGATTCCCCGGCTCGTCGATTTCTATATGCGGGGCATGCTCGATCTCGACACGATCATCGCGGAGCGGGTGCCGCTCGATCGGATCAATTACGCATTCGACCAGCTCCGCAAGGGCGACACGACGCGCACCGTGGTGGTGTTCGGATGACACTTTCCGACGCCCAGACGACGATGGTCGGCACCATGCCGGTGCCCGAAAAGGATCGTCTGGACGAAACGCGGCTCACGGCCTGGATGGCGGACAATGTGAAGGGCTTCGCCGGCCCGATCTCTTTGTCGCGCTTCAAGGGCGGCCAGTCCAACCCGACCTACCGGATCGACACGCCGGGGCAGAGCTATGTGCTCCGCCGCCAGCCGTTCGGCCCGCTGCTCCCTTCCGCGCACGCGGTCGATCGCGAATATCGTGTGCAGGCGGCGCTGTATCCGACCGGCTTTCCCGTCGCGCGGCCCTATGGCCTGTGCACGGATCGCGATGTGATCGGCTCGATGTTCTACGTGATGGGTTTGGCCGATGGCCGGAACCTGTGGGACGGCGCGCTCCCCGGCTACACGCCCGAACAGCGGCGCGGCGTGTATCACGCGATGATCGACACGCTCGCGGCACTCCACAACACCGATCATGAGGGGATCGACCTCAGCGACTATGGCAAGCCGGGCAATTATTTCGAGCGCCAGGTCGCGCGCTGGACCAAGCAGTATCGCGCCTCCGAGACAGAGACGATCCCGGAGGTCGACAAGCTGATCGAATGGCTCCCAACGACCGTGCCGCAGCAGGATCGGGTCTCGATCGTCCATGGCGATTTCCGCATCGATAATATGATCTTCCATGGCTCCGAGGACCGCGTGATCGCGGTGCTGGATTGGGAGCTCTCGACGCTCGGCGATCCGCTCGCCGATTTCTCCTATTTGTTGATGAATTGGGTGACGGAGCCGGAAGGCCGCTCGGGCATCAAGGGGCTGGATCACGCCGCGCTCGGCATCCCGACGCTCGAAGAGGCCGTCGAACGCTATTGCGCGGCGACCGGGCGGAGCGGCGTTCCCGATCTCAATTGGTATTTCGCCTATAATCTGTTTCGGCTGACCGGCATCGTGCAGGGCATCAAGAAGCGGATCGTGGAAGGCACCGCCGCATCGGCGCATGCCGAACGCACCGCCGCGCGTGTTTCCGGCCTCGCCGCCGCATCCTGGCATTTCGCGCAGCTGGCGGGGGCGAGGTGAGTATGGCCCGCCAAACGCCGTTCGGCCTGAGCTTGTCGAAGGCCTCCCTTTCTTTTCCGAGCCTCCGAAAGAAGGGAGGGCTTCGACAAGCTCAGCCCGAACGGAGTTTAAGGTGATTTATGCCTAACCTGTTCGACCTGACCGGAAAGGTCGCGATCATCACCGGATCGTCGCGCGGCATCGGCAAGGCGATCGCCGAACGTATGGCGGAGCATGGCGCGAAGGTCGTCATTTCCAGCCGCAAGCAGGATGCCTGTGACGTGGTCGCGGCCGAGATCAATGCGCGGCATCCGGGCGCTGCGATCGCGGTCGCCGCCAATATTTCGGACAAGGCTGGCCTTCAGCATCTGGTGGACGAAACCCGCCGTGCGTTCGGACAAGTCGATATCCTTGTCTGCAATGCCGCCTCCAATCCCTATTACGGGCCGATGGACGGGATCGCCGACGAGCAATTCCGCAAGGTTCTCGACAATAATATCATCGCCAATCACTGGCTGATCTCCATGGTCGCGCCTGAGATGCGGGCGCGCCGGGCCGGGTCGATTGTCATTATCTCGTCGATCGGCGGCATTCGCGGGACGGCGGTGCTCGGTGCCTATGGCATCTCCAAGGCGGCCGACATGGCGCTCGCGCGCAATCTGGCGCATGAGTTCGGGCCGGACAATGTGCGCGTGAACTGCATCGCGCCGGGCCTGATCAAGACCGATTTCGCCCGCGCGCTGTGGGAAGACCCGGAAATGCTGAAGCGCTCGACGCAGGGCGCGCCCCTCCGTCGGATCGGCGAGCCGGACGAGATCGCCGGCGCGGCGGTGTTTCTCGCGTCCCCGGCCGCGGCGTTCATGACCGGGCAGACGATCGTGATCGACGGAGGGCAGACGATATGAAGCTGCCCTCTTCCCCGACTTCCCTGAGCTTGTCGAGGGGTTCCCTTTCTTCCTCCTCTGGAGCCGCAGAAGGAAGAGTATCGACACGCTCGGCCAAGCCGGAGTTCGGAGCATGAACAAGCGTTTGGAAGGCAAGATCGCGATCGTCACCGGCGCGGGCTCGGGCATCGGCCGGGCGACCGCGCGCCGCTTTGCCGCGGAGGGCGCGAAGCTGGTGATCGGCGACAAGACGGCGACGGTGCACGAAACGGCCGATCTGATCGACGGCGATGTCGAGGCGTTCGAGATTGACGCCGGCGACGAGAATGATGTCCGCTCGCTGGTCGAGGCGGCCGTCGGGACCTTTGGCGGGCTCGACATCGCCTATGCCAATGCCGGCATTTCGGGCGGCCTCACCGGGATTTTCGATCATACGGTTGAGGAGTGGCAGCAAATCCTGCAGACCAACCTGATCGGGCCGTTCCTCGTCATCAAGCACGCCGCGCCCCGGATGATCGAACGCGGCAAGGGTTCGATCATCTGCACCGCCTCGGTCGCCGGCATCCGCTCGGGCGCTGGCTGCCCGGCCTATTCGGCGTCGAAGGCGGGCGTGATCAATCTGGTGATGACGGCGGCGCAGCAGCTTTCGGGCACCAATGTCCGCGTCAATGCGATCTGCCCCGGCCTCATCCAGACCGGCATGACGCAGCGCGCGTTCGACTATGCGGCGGACAAAGGGGTGACCGACAAGATCGGCCGCCTGAACCCCTTGCGCCGCGCCGGCCAGCCCGAGGAGATCGCCAATATGGCGCTGTTCCTCGCCTCCGACGAAGCGAGCTATGTCAACGGCCAGGCCATCGCCGTCGATGGTGGCTTGTCCAGTTCCCATCCCGTCACTCGTCAGGAGACGGGCAAGACGGCGGCTTAGCGTTTCTCGTCACCCCAGCGCAGGCTGGGGTCTCGACCTTGACCCAAGATGCCAGCCTTCGCTGGCATGACGAAAGGAAGTGGCATGACCTCCCCAATCTCGACCGAAGTCCGTGACGGCATCCTGATCGTCACCTCGAACAACCCGCCGGTGAACGCGCTGGGCGCCGCGGTGCGTCAGGGCCTTGCCGCCGCGCTCGACCAGCTTGAGAGCGACAACGAGCTGAAGGCGGCGGTGATCCGGTGCGAGGGCCGGACCTTCTTCGCCGGCGCCGACATCACCGAATTCGGCAAGCCCATGGTCGAGCCGGTGCTGCCGCAACTGATCGAGCGGCTCGAAAATTCGAAGAAACCGATTGTCGCCGCCATCCACGGCACCGCGCTTGGCGGCGGGCTAGAGACGGCGCTCGGCTGCCATTACCGTGTCGCGGTGCCGTCGGCGAAGCTGGGCGTGCCGGAAGTGAAGCTTGGCCTGCTGCCGGGCGGCGGCGGCACCCAGCGCCTGCCGCGGGTCGCCGGGATCGAGACGGCGGCGGAGATGTGCGCAACCGGCAATCCGATCAGCGCCAAGAAGGCCGCCGAGGTCGGGCTAGTCGACAAGGTCGCGGGCGAGGATACGCTGCTGGAGGATGCGCTCGCTTTCGCCACGGGCATGATCGGCACAGAACCGCGCCGCAGTGGCGAGATGCCGGTGCATGGCGACCCCGCCTTTATCCAGAAATTCGCGACCGAGAATGCCAGGAAATTCCGAGGCTTCGACGCGCCCGCTGCGAACCTGCGCTGCGTCCAGGCGGCGGTCGAGCTGTCGCTGAAGGAAGGCCTGGCCTTCGAGCGGCAGGAATTCATGAAGCTGATGATGGGCACCCAATCGGCGGCCCAGCGCCACATTTTCTTCGCCGAGCGCCAGGCCGCGAAGATCGACGGCATCGCCGACGACATCAAGCTGCGCGACGTGAAAAAAGTCGGCGTGATTGGCGCCGGCACGATGGGCGGCGGCATTTCGATGAACTTCCTCCAGGCCGGCATTCCAGTCACTATCGTCGAGGCGGCGCAGGAGAATCTGGACCGGGGCGTCGGCGTGATCCGCAAGAATTACGACGCTTCCGCCGCCAAGGGCCGGTTCAAGCCGGAGCAGGTCGATCAGATGATGGGTCTGCTGGCCCCCACGCTGAAGGTCGAAGACCTCGCTGATTGCGACCTGATCATCGAAGCGATCTTCGAGAATATGGACGTGAAAAAGGAGATGTTCGGCAAGCTGGACAAGATCGCCAAGCCCGGCGCGATCCTCGCCTCGAACACCTCCTATCTCGATATCAACGCGATCGCTTCCGTTACCAGCCGGCCGCAGGATGTGCTCGGCATGCACTTCTTCTCGCCGGCCAATGTGATGAAGCTGCTTGAGGTCGTGCGCGGTGCGAAGACGGCCGACGATGTGCTGGCGACGGCGATGGCGATCGCCAAGAAGATCGGCAAGGTCGCGGTGGTCGCGGGCGTGTGCGACGGCTTTATCGGCAACCGTATGCTGAAACCCCGCCAGCTCGAGGCGATGAACTTGCTGATGGAAGGCGCGACCCCGCAGCAGATCGACAAGGTCCATGTCGATTTCGGCATGCCGATGGGGCCGTTCCAGATGAGCGATCTCGCCGGCGTTGACATTGGCTGGCACCGCGATCCGGCGCGGATCGAGTCGGTGCGTGACGCGCTCTGCGCGGTCGGCCGATGGGGCCAGAAGACCGGCAAGGGCTTTTACGACTATGATGAAAAGCGCCGGCCGACGCCCAGCACCGAAGTGCAAGCGATCATCGACGATTTCGCCGCCAAGGCCGGCAAGACCAAGCGCGCGATCAGCGACGAGGAGATTGTCGAACGCACGCTCTATACGATGGTCAATGAAGGCGCGCTGATTCTGGAGGAAGGCGTGGCCCAGCGCGCGTCCGACGTGGATGTGGTGTGGATCTACGGCTATGGCTGGCCCGTCTATCGCGGCGGCCCGATGTTCTGGGCGGACATCGAAGGCAATGACAAGATCGCCGCGGGGCTGGAGAAACACGGCTTCAAGGTCGCCAAGCTGCTAAAGGAAAAGGCGGAGTCGAAAGGCCGCTTCACGCGACCGGTGTAATCTTGAACCCCTCTCCCCCGCGGGGAGAGGGCGACTCGCCGGCAGGCGAGCGGGGTGAGGGGGCACTGGGTTTCAGAACCGAGCGCCGAACCCCCTCACCCGGACGGCTTCGCCGTCTCGACCTCTCCCCGCAGGGGAGAGGTGTGGTAAGGGTGGCGGCATGACTGAAACCCGCACCGAAACCGACAGCATCGGACCTGTAGAGGTTCCCGCTTCCGCCTATTGGGGGGCGCAGACGCAGCGCTCGATCGAGAATTTCCCGTTCGGGCAGGAGGAGCGGATGCCGATCGGCATTGTCCATGCGCTTGCGATCGTGAAGCAGGCGGCGGCACGAGTGAACCGGCGGTACGGCCTTCCGGGCGAGATCGCCGACGCAATCGAGGCAGCGGCGGCGGATGTCGCGGCGGGCAGGTTCGACGACCAATTCCCGCTCGTCATCTGGCAGACCGGGTCCGGCACCCAGTCCAACATGAACGTCAACGAAGTGATCGCCGGCATCGCCAATGAGCGGCTGACGGGCACGCGCGGCGGCAAGGCGCCGGTGCATCCGAACGATCACGTCAACATGTCGCAATCGTCGAACGACAGCTTCCCGACCGCGATGCATATCGCGGCGGCGCTGGCATCGCGCGACCGGCTAATTCCGGCAATGGAGCGGCTGGAGGCGGCTTTGCTCGCCAAGACCGACGCGTGGCACGGCATCGTCAAGATCGGCCGCACGCATTTGCAGGACGCGACGCCGCTGACGCTGGGCCAGGAGTTCTCGGGCTATTATGCGCAGATGCGGCTGGCGCGGACGCGGCTCGCGCCGCTGGTCGAACATGGCCTGTCGAAGTTGGCGCAAGGGGGCACCGCGGTCGGCACCGGCTTGAACGCGCCGCCGGGCTTCGGCGTGGATATCGCGGCGGAGATCGCCGCGATCACCGGCTTCCCGTTCGAAACCGCGCCCAACAAATTCGAGGCGCTGGCGACGCACGACACGCTGGTCGATTTCTCGGGGCGGCTGAACAGCCTCGCCGTCGCGCTGACCAAGATCGCGAATGACATGCGGCTGCTCGGCTCCGGACCGCGCTCCGGCCTTGGCGAGCTGGAGTTGCCGGCGAACGAGCCGGGCAGCTCGATCATGCCGGGCAAGGTCAACCCCACCCAGGCCGAGATGCTGACGATGGTTGCGGCGCAGGTGATGGGCAATCACACCGCCGTCACGGTCGGCGGCCTGCAGGGGCATCTGGAGCTGAACGTGTTCAAGCCCTTGATCGGCGCGGCGGTGCTGCGCTCGGTTCATTTGCTGAGCGTGGGCATGGACAGCTTCACGAAGCGGATGGTCGAGGGGACGGAGCCCAATCGCGCACGCATCGCGGAATTGGTCGAACGATCGCTGATGCTGGTGACAGCGCTGGCGCCGCAGATCGGCTATGACAATGCCGCGAAGATCGCGAAATATGCGCACGATAAAGGGCTGACGCTGAAAGAGGCGGGGCTGGAGCTGGGGCTGGTCGATGCGGCCACGTTCGGCCGCGTCGTACGGCCGGAGGATATGGTGGGGGAATAATACCTCTCCCCGCAGGGGAGAGGGATGGGTCAGCGCCCCTCCGCCAAGTCTAGCAGGGCGCGCCCATAGGCAGTCTTCTCGAACAGACGCCCGCGCTCGCGCAGCTGGTCGCGGTCGATAAAGCCTTGGGTGAAGGCGATTTCCTCGAGGCTGGCGATCTGGACACCCTGGCGCTTCTGCAGCGTCCGGACGAACTCGCTCGCTTCCAGCAGGCTGTCGTGCGTGCCGGTGTCGAGCCAGGCGAAACCGCGGCCCATCCGTTCCACGTAAAGCTCACCTGCTTCCATATAGATGCGGTTGAGGTCGGTGATCTCCAGCTCGCCGCGCGCCGAGGGTTTCACGGCCTTCGCGAACTCGGTGACGCGCTCGTCGTAGAAATAAAGGCCCGTGACGGCCCAATGCGACTTTGGCGCTTTCGGCTTCTCCTCGATGCTGAGCGCGCGGCCTTCACCGTCCAGCTCGACCACGCCGTAAGCGGTCGGATCGTCGACATGATAAGCGAAGACGGTCGCCCCCTTGGTCCGCGCGCGAGCGCTCTGCATCAGATTGCCGAGGCCGGCGCCGAAGAAGATATTGTCGCCCAGCACCAGCGATCCGGGGCCGCCGCCCAGGAATTCGTCGCCGATCAGGAAGGCTTGGGCAAGACCCTCGGGCCTGGGCTGGATCGCATATTCAATGCGCAGCCCGAATTGTTCGCCGGTGCCGAACAGGCGCGTGTAATTGTCCAGATATTCGGGGCTGGAGATGATTAATATATCCCGGATTCCCGCCATCATCAGCGCGGACATGGGGTAATAGATCATCGGCTTGTCATAGACGGGCAGCAATTGCTTGTTGATCGCCAGCGTCGCCGGATGAAGCCGCGTGCCGGAGCCTCCGGCCAGGATGATGCCCTTCACTTATGCCCTCACCAATTGATCGATCACGTCGCCGATCGCGTCCTGCCACGGGCGCGGCGAAATGCCGAATGTGTCTTGAATCTTCCGCGTCGAAAGCCGGGAATTGGCCGGACGCTTGGCGGGCGTCGGATAGTCGGCCGTTGCGATCGCTTCGACTTTCGCCCCGAACCGCGCGCGGTCGATCACGAAGCGGGCGAGATCGCACCAGGTCGCGTCGCCGCTGTTCACGAAATGATAAGTGCCGGCGGGGCCGCCTTTGGTCAGGATCGTCAGCAGCGTTTCGGCGATATCGGTCGCGGAGGTGGGACAGCCATGCTGATCGGCGACGACGCGCAGCTGATCA
>JAFEDD010000041.1 GCA_018241765.1 Pseudomonadota bacterium
GCGGCGCGTTCGTCGTCAATGGCAGTCCGACGCAAACCGCGATGGGCGAGCGCTCCGGCGCCGGCAGCCAGTTCGCGCAGATCGTCGTCGCCGGCATCGTGCTCGTGTTGATCGTGCTGGCGAGCGACGTGCTGCGCTACCTGCCACGGGCGGTGCTGGCGGCGATCGTGTTCACGATTGCGATGGGCATGATCGATGTCCGCGCGTTACGGGCGATTCGACGTGAGAGCCCCGGTGAGTTCGCGCTCGCGCTGATCACGGCGGCGACCGTCGTGACGCTCGGTGTAGGGCATGGCTTGCTGCTGGCGATGACCCTTTCGCTGCTGCGCCACGTGCGCCAGAGTTACCTGCCGCACACGATGATCTACACGCCCGATGCCGAGGGCGTCTGGGTGCCGACTGCCGCGACGCCGGGACGGGTGACGGCGCCTGGCTTGCTGGTCTATCGCTTTGGCGCCGATCTCTTTTACGCCAACGTCGGTCGCTTTGTCGATGAGTTGCGAGCGCTGGTGGCGCAGGCTCCGACACCGCTCAGGCATCTCGTCATCGATGCTGCGGCGATCACCGCCATCGACTATTCGGCCGCGCGGGCGATCAATGAGCTGCTGCGTGAGCTGGCCGCAGCGGGCATCGAGGTGCACTTCGGTCGTGTCAATGCGTACCTGCGGGCCGACATGGAGCGGCATGGGCTCGTTGCGGTGCTCGGTGCCGGGCGCATCGCCCCGACGTTGCACGAAGCGCTGGCGGCGTGCGGGGTGCCGGCGCCGCACGCCTGGGCCTGACTGGGTCCCGGCTTGCAAGGGGGCGAGGTGCCCCCATCTGTGAAGGGACGCGCTTCGCGTGGCCAGCGGGTGTTTGCTGCCTCGGTGGCACCGCACGAACGAAGCGCGCCGATTCCCTTCTACCCCATGAGCAAGCCCATGAAGCCTTCGTCTGCCACGGTTGCCAAGTCGATCCGCCGCGTGCACCGCGCGCCGGCGCCGCATTGGGTCGGCAACGGCTTTCATGTGAATTCGCTGTTTTTCTATGATCAGGACGCACAGGCATTGAGCCCGTTCCTGCTGCTCGACTACGCGGCGCCACGCACCTTTGCGCCGTCGTCGCAGCCGCGCGGCGTCGGCGTCCATCCGCACCGCGGCTTCGAGACGGTGACGGTGGCGTATCAGGGCGAGATCGAGCATCGGGATTCCGAAGGCAATCGCGGCGTCATCGGAACGGGCGACGTGCAATGGATGACGGCGGCGTCGGGCATCGTTCACGAGGAATGGCTGTCCTCCGCGTTCAATGCACGCGGCGGCACGCTCGAGATGGCGCAGCTTTGGGTGAATCTCCCCGCGCAGGCCAAACGCGCGCCACCACGCTATCAGGCGCTGACGCAGGCGCAGATTCCCGTCGTGCGCAACGATGGCGTGACGGTGCGCGTCATCGCCGGCGCCTACCCCGACGCGGCCGGTGAGACGCTGGCGCACGGCCCCGCGCAGACTTTTTCGCCTGTCGATGTGTGGGATATGCGCATCGAACCGGAGCGGCGGCTGGATCTCGCTCTGCGTGATGGCTACACGACGATTCTGGCGCTCCTCAAAGGCTCGCTTCGCGTGCACGGCGAGACGCATGTCAATGCGCCGACGGCGATCCTCTTCGAACGAGAAGGCTCGGTGGTGACGATCGAGGCGGGTGCCGAGGGCGCGAGCGTGCTGGTATTGCACGGCGAGCCGCTCAACGAGCCGGTTGCCGGGCATGGCCCCTTCGTGATGAATACGCGCGAGGAACTGGTGGAGGCGTTCACCGACTATCAGCGCGGAACCTTCGTGCGTTCACGCGCGACGCAAGGCTGAGCGTCGGCTCGCTACGAACGCGAGCGCTCGCGCAACGCGCGTCGCGTGCGGCCCTGCCAACGATACCCTTGCGCCTCGGCTCGCCGCTTGCGGGCGCTCTTGGGGTCGGCCACGAGGGGGCGATAGAGTTCGACGCGGTCGCCGTCCCGTAGCAGCGCATCGAGCGCGACGTGGCGCCCCCAACGGCCAACGCGGCCATCGCCAAACTCACTGCGTCCGGCCATCGCAAGCGCGTCGCGGACGCGGGCACCGTCGGGCAGCGTCAGGGTCTGCGCGGCGAGCGCATCGGGCCACGCTTCGATGACGCTGACGGTGATCGTCGCTGCCTCGTGCCGCGTCGTCATCGCAGATTCAGCGCGTCGGCGCGGCGTACGAAGGCGTCGACGAACGTGCCCGCGATGCGGTCGAACACCGGCGCGACGACGTTGCCGAGCAAGCCATCGAAGGCGTAGGTCAATTCGAGCTCGACCTTGCTGCCGAGTTCGCCGAGCGGCTTGAAGCGCCACTCACCCGTGAGTTTGGCGAAGGGGCCGCTCACCAGTTGCAGCATGATGCGCTCATCGGGCACCAGCGTGTTGTGGGTGGTGAAGCTCTGGTGCACGCCGAGATAGGCGATGTCGACGGCGGCCTGCATGTGGCTCGCCGACTGTTCGAGGATGCGCGCGCCGCCGCACCACGGCAGAAACTGCGGATAGGCCGGGACGTCGTTGACCAGTGCATACATCTGCCTTGCCGGGTGCGTGACCAGCATCGAGCGGACGACATGCTTCAGCGCCACGACGACCTCGGCCGGGGCAAACCTACAATCGTGAGTATGAGCATCGTCGACAACAAGAAGGCTTTCTTCGATTATTTCATCGAAGAGCGCTTCGAGGCCGGACTCGAACTCGAGGGCTGGGAGGTCAAGGCCATCCGCGCCGGGCGCGTGGGCATCAAGGAGGCGTACGTGCGGATCATCCGCTCGCAGGTGTGGCTCGTCGGTGCCCACATCAGCGCGCTCAGCAGCGCCTCCACCCACGTGCGCCCCGATGCCACACGGATGCGCCGCTGCCTGATGCATCGCGCCGAGATCGACAAACTCATTGGCAAGGTCAAGGAGCGTGGCTACACGCTGGTGCCGATCAACCTGCACTTCAGCAAGGGGCGGGTGAAGCTCGACATCGGCCTGGCCAAGGGCAAGAGAGAGCACGACAAACGCGCCGCCATCAAGGATCGCGAGAACCAGCGCGCGGCGGCCGACGCCATGAAGAAGTCCGGGCGAGCGCACCGCGACCCGGCGGACTGAGCAGGGGGGCGCCGCGTCGCTTCACGCACTGCCTGCATGGCGATCAGCTTTTGGCTGAAATGCGCATCCACAACGGGCTTGGAGCGACGAAATGCCATATCTCGACTTCTGTTGATTCATGGCTCTGAGCCCGTTATGGATGCGGCTCTCATCGGGAAGTTGTTGAGCCACATTCGGCGTTCTATACCGTTCTTGCATAGTTTTGGCTAAACTCCGCCGGCATGGAACTCAAATGGGTCGAAGACTTTCTGCAACTGGCCGAGACGGGCAGTTTTTCGCGGGCCGCGGAATTGCGCTACGTCACGCAACCGGCGTTTTCGCGACGCATTCGGGCGCTCGAGCAGTGGCTCGGCGCCGAACTCATCGACCGCACCAGCTATCCGACCCGTCTCACCAAGGCGGGCGAGCAGTTTCGTGAGCGCGCGGCCGAGATCGTGCGCCAGTCGATCGACGCTCGCGCCATCGCGCGCGGGCTGCAAAGCGCGCCGACCGACACCATCCTGTTCGCCGCGCCGCACACGCTGACGCTGACGTTCTTTCCGGCGTGGCTGCACGCCCTGGAAAAGAAGCTCGGGCGCATCAAGGTGAAGCTCCTCGCGCTCAACGTGCACGATGCCGTGATGAGCCTCGTCGAGGGCCACTGCGACCTGCTCTTGTGCTATCACCACACCAACCAGCCGGTGCAGCTCGACGAATCGCGCTACGAGATGATCGTGCTCGGCAGCGAGACCATCGCGCCATTCGCGAAAGCCGACAGCACGGGGCGCGCCCTCTTCGCCTTGCCCGGTAGCGAGCAGCGAAAGATCCCCTACCTGAGCTACACGCCACAGGCGTACCTCGGGCGCATGGTGGAGCTGATCTTGCAGCAGGCGCCGGTGCGCGCGCACCTCGACTGCGTCTACGAGAACGACATGTCGGAAGCATTGAAGGTCATGGCGCTCGAGGGCCATGGTCTCGCCTGGTTGCCCGAGAGCGCCGTCACGCGCGAACTCAAGGGCAAGCGTCTGGCGCGTTGTGGCGAGGGGCCGTGGGTGGGCACCATGGAAGTGCGACTCTATCGCGAACGCGGCGCGCAGCGCGAAGTGGTTGATGCCGTGTGGAACGCGGCGCTGGCGGGGGTCGGGCGGTGATCGCAACACTCGGCGCCATCGCCATCGGCGCCGTGCTCGGTGCCTGGGCGCGCTACGGCCTCGCGCTCGCGCTGAACGGTCGCGGCTGGTTGCCCTGGGGCACCTTCGTCGCCAACGCGGTGGGCGGATTCCTGATCGGTCTGGCGCTCGCGCACCTGGCCGCACGGCCCGATCTGTCGCCGCTATGGCGCCTCTTCGTCATTACCGGGTTTCTCGGTGCGCTCACCACGTTTTCGAGCTACAGTGCCGAGGTCATCGTGCTGCTTCAGGAGGGCGCCATCGCGCAAGCGCTCACCGTGACGCTTGCCCACCTCGTCGCCTCGTTCGCATTGACCGCGTTCGGTTTCATCGTCTATCGCGCCGTCGCCTGAAGCGGCGGGGGCCGCGTGCCGCGCCCGGCCATCGGGTTCGTAACGCCATCGGAGGTTCGTCATGGCTCATGTCATTCGCTTTCACAGCACCGGTTCACCGGAAGTGCTGCGCTACGAGACGCTCGAACTCCCCGCGCCTGCCGCGGGCGAGGCGCGCTTGCGGCAAAGCGCCGTCGGCGTCAATTTCATCGACGTCTATCATCGCAACGGGCTCTATCCCGTCAGCCTGCCCTCGGGGCTCGGCAGCGAGGGCGCCGGCATCGTCGAGGCGGTCGGCCCCGGCGTCAGCGCGATCGCACCGGGGGATCGTGTCGTCTACTGCGGCGGGCCGCTCGGCGGCTACGCCAGCGAGCGCAACGTCCCCGCCTCGCTGCTGGTCAAGCTGCCGGACGCCATCAGCGAGCAGCACGTCGCGGCGGGGTTCCTGCGCGCGATGACCGTCGAATATCTGCTCACCCGCACCTACGCCTGCAAGGCGGGCGACACCATTCTCTTTCACGCCGCAGCCGGTGGGGTCGGCTTGATCGCTGCGCAGTGGTGCCGCGCCATTGGCGTGACGATGATCGGCACCGTCGGCAGTGACGAAAAGGCCGAGCTCGCCCGTCAGCACGGCTGCGCTCACGTCATCAATTACCGGCACGAAGACTTCGTCGCGCGGGTGAAGGAGATCACCGACGGCAGGAAGGTGCCGGTGGTGTATGACAGCGTCGGTCGCGACACGTGGCCGGCCTCGCTCGACTGCTTGCGCCCGCTCGGGCTCATGGTGAGCTTTGGCAACTCCTCCGGCCCGGTCAGCGGCGTCGACCTCGGCGTGCTTGCCGCCAAGGGCTCGCTCTACGTCACGCGGCAGACGCTGATGACGCACACCGCCAACCGCGCCACGATGGAAGCGATGGCCGCCAACGTCTTCGCGATGATGAAGGACGGCAAGATCGACCTCGCCGCGCGCCAAACCTACGCCCTCGCCGATGCCGCACAGGCACACCGTGACCTCGAAGCGCGCAGGACCGTCGGCGGCATCATTCTCGTGCCGTAACGCAAGCGCAATCGCGCCGACTGCGGTGCGCGGCCGGGTTGCCCGCTACAGCGTCGGGATTTCGGCGATGATGTCGCTCGCCACCGCGTGCCGGATTCCCCGCGCCGACAAGGCGTCCGCGGCGGCACCGTGCAGCGCCACGCCGATGCGGGCGGCGGTGGCGGCGACGTAGCCTTGCGCCAGCAACGCGCCGATCATGCCGGCGAGAACATCACCGGTGCCCGCCGTGGCGAGCAGGGCGTTGCCGGTCGTGTTGATGGTTGCGCTCCGGCCATCGTCGACGATGGTGCCAGCGCCTTTCAGAACCGCGATGCCGTGAAAGCGGGCAGCCAGTTCACGGGCGGCGTGCAATCGGTCATCCTGCACCTCGGACGTGCGCACGGCCAGCAGCCGTGCCGCTTCGGCCGGGTGCGGCGTCAACACGGTGGCAGCGCTGCGCGCCGCGACGCGCGCCTGAAGGGTTTTCGAGTGCGCGATGAGATTCAGCGCATCGGCATCGAGCAGTAGCGGCACCTCGCGTTCGAGGAGCGCCGCGAGGACGCGCCTGGCCTGTGCCGAGCGCCCCATGCCGCAACCGGCGACGAGCGCGGTGGCATCGGCGGCGACCTCGCGTGCCGTGGTGGCATGCATCATCACTTCGGGCATCAGCGGATCAACCTGCGGGTGTGGCGTCGCGAGCCACGCGACGTGCACCTTGCCCGCACCGCTGCGCATGGCCGCTCGCGAGGCCAGCAGCGCCGCACCCAGCATGCCCGCAGCCCCGCCGATGACGCGCAGCGTGCCGCGGCTGCCCTTGTGCGCGGTGGCCGCGAGCGGCATTTGGTTCGAACGTGCGTCGTTCAGCCCGTAGGCCGTGAGGGTGGGCGCTTGCGTGAATGCGAGCTCAAGCGTGTCCAGATGGAGCTCGCCGACATGATCGAGTGCGGCTCCCGTGAGCAGCCCGGGCTTCAGCGCGATGAAGCTCAGCGTGTGGTCGGCACTGACGCAGCATGAACTCGTCATGGAACCGAGGTCGGCATCGACGCCGCTCGGCACATCGAGCGCGAGCACACGCGCTCCGCCAGCGCGCGCCTGCGCGATCGCGGTGACCGCCTCGGCGTACACGCCGGTCAAGGGGCGTTGCAGGCCGATGCCAAACAGGCCATCGACGACCCAGTCGGCGGCGCAGGGAGCCGTCGGTAGCCCGTAGGTGATCCGTACGCGGCCCGCCATGGCGTCGCCGCCTGTGCCGGGCGTGCTGATCTCGCGCGCACGCCGCCATGCCGCGTGGGCGTCGGGCGGCAGGCGCTCGGGCGCCGCAAGCAGCACCACGTGCGGTGCGTAGCCGGCCGACGCGAGTTCGGTTGCGCAGGCGAGCGCGTCGCCGCCGTTGTTGCCGGGCCCGGCGAAGAGCACGATGCGCGCGTCAACGCTCGTGCGCGCCATCACGAAGCGCGCGGCCGCCATGCCGGCGCGGCGCATCAGGTCGATGTGCGCATGCCGCGCCTCGATCTGCCGAAGTTCGTCGGCGCGCAGGATGGGGCGCTGCGCGGGCGTTGCGCTCGCTTGGGTTGAAGTCACGGGCAGCGGCCTAAAATTCACTCATTCGACAACACGTCAGCAAAGCATACCGAGTCATGTCCACCAAAGCCGATGCGGCGCGCAAGGCGGCCGAAAAAGAAGCTCAATCGTGGGGCGCCGCGCCCGCCGAGGGCCCGATTCCCGTCACCATTCTCACCGGGTTCCTGGGCGCCGGCAAGACGACACTGCTCAACCGGATTCTGAAAGAAAACCACGGCGAGAAGATCGCCGTGATCGAGAACGAGTTTGGCGAAGAGGGCGTCGACAACGAAATTCTGGCCGACACCAAAGAGCAGATCGTCGAGATGAACAACGGATGCATCTGCTGCACCGTGCGCGGGGACCTCATCCGCATCCTCAACAACCTCTACAAGCGACGCAGCAAGGGCGAATTCACCTTCAGTCGCGTGATCATCGAGACGACCGGCATGGCCGATCCGGCGCCGGTCGCGCAAACCTTCTTCGCCGACGAAAAGGTCAACGAGCGCTACCTGCTCGACGCCGTGGTGACCGTGGTCGATGCCAAGCATGGTCTGACCCAACTCAAGGATTTCAGCGAAGCGCAGCAACAGGTCGCGTTTGCCGATCGACTCTTGGTGTCGAAGACTGACGTCACGCCCGAGGCGCAGACCCAACAACTCATGGAGCGTCTGCGAAAATTGAACGTGCGGGCGCCGATCAAGCAGGTGCATTTTGGCGAGACGCCGATCCAGGAACTGCTCGACATTCGCGGCTTCAACCTCAACGCCATTCTCGAAATCCAGCCCGATTTTCTGACCAGCGATGATCACGAGCATCACGATGAAGTCCACAGCTTCGTCATCAAGAGCGACCGACCGCTCGACGTGCGCAAGGTCGACCGCTACATCGGCTCGCTGATCAATCTCTATGGCGAGCAGATGCTGCGCTACAAGGGCATCCTCTACATCAAGGGAGAACCCCGCCGCGTCGTGTTTCAGGGCGTGCACATGATGGCCGGCTTCGATTTTGCATCCGAATGGCCAGACGACGTGAAGAAGGAAAGCACCATCGTCTTCATCGGCCGCAAGCTGCCGGAAGGCTTGTTCCGTGAGCTCTTCGAGGACTGCTTCGCCACCGACGCGACGCCGGACGACCCCAAGGCCTACGCGCAGGGCGACTCGGCGTAGCGCACGCCCGCTGCGGCGGTTGCGTCCGCCGCGAAACTCCATGGTGCGTCGCGCGCTCCGCGTGCGATACTCCCGTTCGTCAAGATTGACCCGCGTCTGTTCCGGCAGCGCGCGTGGTCCCAACGAACACAAGGAGGAAGCACCATGCAGGAAAAGGAAATTCGTGACCTCGTCGAGGACGTCCGCGCAGGGCGTCTGGCGCGTCGCAACTTCATTTTGAAAATGGCGGCCGTCGGCGTTGGCGCACCGATGGCCTCGATGTTGCTCATGCACGCTGGTGTCGCGCAGGCGCAGTCTGCGTTCAACTACAAACCGACCAAGCGTGGCGGCGGCGGTACCCTGAAGCTGCTCTGGTGGCAGGGGCCGACGTTGCTGCAACCGCACTTTGCCAACGGCACCAAGGATCAGGAAGGCTCGCGGATCTTCTACGAGCCGCTCGCCATCTGGGACAACGAAGGCAATCTGGTGCCCGTCCTCGCCGCCGAAATTCCCTCGCGCGCCAACGGCGGTCTCGCCGCCGATGGCAAGAGCGTGACATGGAAGTTGAAGCGCGGCGTGAACTGGCATGATGGCAAGCCGTTCACGGCCGATGACGTGGTGTTCACCTGGCGCTACGCCAAGGATCCGGCGACGGCGGCCGTGACCATCGGCGTGTATCAGGACATCGTCGTCGAGAAGGTGGACTCGCACACCGTGAAGATCACCTTCAACAAACCGACTCCGTTCTGGGCGACGGCGTTCATATCCGCCGAAGGCATGATCATTCCGAAGCATCTGTTCGAGCCCTATATCGGCGGCAAGTCGCGCGAGGCACCGAACAATCTGAAGCCGGTTGGCACCGGGCCCTACAAGTTCGTCGATTTCAAACCGGGCGACATGATCCGTGGCGTCATCAACAACGACTACCACGAGCCGAACCGTCCGTTCTTCGACGCGATCGAGATGAAGGGCGGCGGTGACGCGGTGTCGGCTGCGCGCGCCGTGCTGCAGACGGGCGAGTACGACCACGCCTGGAACCTCCAGGTTGAAGACGATGTGCTCAAGCGCATGGAAGCGGGCGGCAAGGGGCGTGTGCATATCGTGCCGAGCGGCGACATCGAGTTCATTCAGTTGAGCCAGACCGACCCGTGGAACGAGGTCGATGGCGAGCGCTCGAGCATCAAGAGCAAGCACTTCGCGTTCAATGACCCGGCGGTGCGGCAGGCCATGGCACTGCTCGCGGATCGCAAGAGCATCCAGGAATTCATCTACGGTCGCACCGGCGTCGCAACGAGCAACTTCGTCAACAATCCGCCACGTCTGCGCTCTCCGAACACGAAGTTCGAGTTCAACGTGGACAAGGCGAACGCGCTGCTCGACGGCGCCGGCTGGAAGAAGGGCGGCGATGGCATCCGCGAAAAGGGCGGCAAGAAACTCAAGTTCGTGTTCCAGACTTCCGTCAACGGCATTCGCCAGAAGGAGCAGGCCGTCATCAAGCAGGCCGCACAGAAGGCCGGCATCGATCTCGAACTGAAGCAGGTCACGGCCTCCGTGTTCTTCTCGTCGGACGTGGCAAACCCGGACACCTACGGCAAGTTCTGGTGTGACATGCAGATGTACACCACGACGATGACGCAGCCCGATGCCGAACGCTTCATGAACCAGTATGTTTCCTGGGAAATTTCGAGCAAGGCGAACAAGTGGGCGGGCCGCAACATCGTGCGTTGGTCGAGCCCCGAGTATGATCGTCTGTATCGGGCCGGTGAAGCGGAACTCGATCCCGCCAAGCGCACGGCGATCTTCATCAGCCTCAACGACATGGTGGTGAATTCCAACGCCATCATTCCGCTGATCAGCCGTCCGCGCGTGCGGGCGTCGGCGAGCAAGCTGGCGCAGCAGTTGACCGGTTGGGACCTCGACCTCTCGATGCTGCAAAACTGGTACCGCGAAGCCTGAGCGCGGCGCGAGCGAGCGACCAAGCCTTGGGTACCTACATCCTGAGGCGCCTGCTGATTGCCGTGCCGAGCCTGCTCGGCATCAGCGTGGTGCTGTTCACGGTGCTGGCGCTGGCACCCGGCGACCCGTTCGAGGAGTTGGCCACCAACCCGAACGTGCCGCCGGAGGTGCGTCTGGCGCTGCGTGCGAAATTCGGGCTCGACGACCCGATCTGGCAGCGCTATTTCCACTGGCTGACGGCGATGCTGCATGGGGACTGGGGCTTCTCCTTCATCAGTCGTGTCGATGTCGACCAGTTGATCTTGCAGCGCCTGCCGGTGACGCTGGTCATCATCGGCGCCTCGCAGGTGCTGGCGCTGCTCGTCGCGCTTCCCGTCGGCATCTACTCGGCGGCGCGGCCCTATTCGTGGTTCGATCGCATCGCGAGCTCGCTTGCCTTCGTCGGTTTCTCGTTACCGACGTTCTTCACGGGGCTCTTGTTCATCCTGCTCTTCTCGATCACGCTCGACTGGTTGCCCTTCGTCTACCGGGCCGACATCACGGCCACCGGCTGGGCGTGGTGGTGGGAACACATCCGGCAGTCGATCATGCCGGTCATGGTGCTTGGTCTTTTCCAGGGCGCGAGTTGGACGCGCTATGTGCGTTCGTCGGTGCTCGACGTGATCCGCCTCGACTACGTCACCACCGCGCGCAGCAAGGGGCTCAAGGAGCGCGTGGTCATCCTGAAGCACGTCGTTCGCAACGCCTTGATTCCGGTCGTCACGCTCGTCGCGCTGCAGATGCCCGCGGTGTTTGGCGGTGCCATCGTCACCGAGCAGATCTTTCGCATCCCTGGCATTGGCTCGCTGCTGATCGATGCGATTTTGCGCAACGACACCCCGGTGGTCATGGCGGTGACGTTCGTGTTCGCCTGCCTCGTCATCGTGTTCAACCTCATCGCCGATCTTCTCTATGGCTGGCTCGATCCCCGTATCAGCTTCCGATAGCGCGGCGGCACCCCGTCGACGCGGCGTGTCGCCCTGGCGCGATGGTTGGCGCCGGTTCGCCCGGCATCGCATGGCGGTGGTCGGTCTGTGCGTTCTCGTGGCCATGGTGCTCGCGGTCATGCTCGGGCCGTCGCTGTGGAAAGTCTCGATCAACGACATCGACTTCGGTGCGCGTCTCAACGGGCCGTCGCTCGCGCATCCGCTTGGCACGGACGACCTGGGCCAGGATCTGCTCTCGCGCATGCTCTACGGTGGCCGCATTTCGCTCGCGGTCGGCCTCGCGGCCATGTTGATGGCGATGCTGGTCGGCGTCACCATCGGTGCGGTCGCCGGCATGGCGCGAGGCAGCGTCGATGCGGCCCTGATGTGGCTGACCGATCTGTTTCTGTCGCTGCCCCAGTTGCCGTTGCTGATGCTGTTGATCTATCTTTTTCGCGACAGTCTGAAGGGTGTGTTCGGACCGGAACTCGGGGTGTTCATCCTGATCGTGGCGGTGATCGGCGGCTTCCGCTGGATGCCGGTCGCGCGGCTCGTTCGAGCGCAGTTCTTTTCGCTGCGCGAGAAGGAGTACGTCGAGGCGGCGCGCGCGCTGGGCGCGTCGACGTTGCGTCAGGTCGTTCGCCACATCCTGCCCAATGCCTTGGGGCCGGTCATCGTCGCCGGAACCATCGATGTCGCAGCCGCCATCCTCGCCGAATCGACGCTCTCGTTCCTTGGCCTCGGATTTCCGCCCGACATTCCGACGTGGGGGCGGCTGCTCTTCGACAGCAAGGACTATCTCGACATCGCGCCGCACTGGGCGATGACGGCTGGCACGGCGGTCTTCCTCGCGGTGCTCGCGATCAATTTCATCGGCGACGGTTTGCGCGATGCGCTCGATCCGCGCAAGGTCATGTAGGGACGCCATGAGTGACACGATGACCGAGTCGACCACGGTGGCGGCGCAAGCGCCGAGCGCTCCGCTGCTCGATATCCGCGGACTCAAGACACACTTCAAGACAGACGAGGGCTGGTTGCACGCGGTCGACGGCGTCGACCTGACGATCGCGCGTGGTGAGACGGTCGGCGTCGTCGGTGAGTCGGGCTGCGGCAAGTCGATCACCGCGATGTCGGTGCTGAAGTTGCTGCCGATGCCGCCCGGGCGCATCGTGGCCGGCGAAATTCTCTGGCAGGGGCGCGACATCGTCCCGATGGGGGACGACGACATGCGGCGTCTGCGCATGCGCGAGATCGCCATCGTCTTTCAGGAACCGATGACGTCGCTGAACCCCGTCTACACGATCGGCGAGCAGATCGCCGAAGGGCTGCGTCTGCATGAAGGGTTGAGCGAGAAGGCGGCGATGGAGCGCGCGGTCGACATGCTTCGGCTCGTTCACATCCCGACTCCGGAACGTCGGGTGCATGACTACCCGCACCAGTTTTCGGGCGGCATGCGTCAGCGCGTCATGATTGCGATGGCGCTTTCATGCAAGCCGAAGCTCTTGATCGCCGACGAACCGACCACGGCGCTCGACGTGACGATTCAGGCGCAAATCCTCGACCTGCTGGCGGAATTGAAGAGCGAACTCGGCATGGCTGTCATGCTGATCACGCATGCGATGGGCGTGGTGGCCGAAGTGGCGGAGCGCGTGGTGGTGATGTATGCCGGGCGTGTCGTCGAGGAAGCGCCGGTCGAGGCACTGTTCGAGCGTCCCCGCCACCCCTATACGCAGGGCTTGATTCGCTCGATTCCACGCATCGATACCGAGGCGACGCACAAAGAACGGCTGGAGACGATCCCCGGTTCGGTGCCGAAACTCATCGCGCCGAAACCGGGTTGCCGTTTCGCGCCGCGCTGTCGCTTCGCCATGCCGGAGTGCACCCAGGCGACACCCCCGCTGCGCGAGGTTCGCCCGGGCCACAAGGTCGCCTGCATTCTGCCGGAGGCGTTGGCATGAGCGCACCGCTCCTGAAGGTGGATCAACTGGTCAAGCGCTTTCCCATCCGCAGCGGGTTGCTTGGCCGGGTGAGCGGAAACGTGCACGCCGTCGACGGCGTCAGTTTTTCGGTCGATGCCGGCGAGACGCTGGGCGTGGTCGGCGAATCGGGTTGTGGCAAGAGCACGACGGGTCGCTGCATCCTGCGATTGATCGAACCGACTTCGGGCAGCGTGTGGTTCGATGGCAAAGAGGTCACCTCGCTCGACCGCGCGGGCTTGCGTGCCATGGCGCGCGACATGCAAATCATCTTTCAGGACCCGTTTGCCTCGCTGAACCCGCGAATGACGGTGGGCGCCATCATCGGTGAGGCGCTGACGATTCACAAGCTCGCCCGCTCGGGGCGGCAGTACGAGGAGCGCATCGTCGAACTGCTGGAAACGGTGGGCCTGAACGGCGACCACCTGCGGCGGTATCCGCACGAATTTTCCGGCGGCCAACGACAACGGATAGGCATTGCGCGGGCGTTGGCGGTCACGCCGAAGCTGGTCGTCTGCGATGAGGCGGTCTCCGCACTCGACGTGTCGATTCAGGCTCAGGTCATCAACCTGCTCGAAGATCTGCAGGCGAAATTCAATCTGGCCTACCTGTTCATCGCGCATGACCTGTCGGTGGTTGAACATACGAGCGATCGCGTGGCGGTGATGTACCTGGGGCGCATCGTCGAAATCGCTCCGTCGCGAGATCTCTACACGCGGCCGCTGCACCCCTACACGGAGGCGCTGCTGTCCGCCGTGCCGATCCCCGATCCGAAGGTGAAGCGCTCGCGCATTCGGCTTGCCGGCGACGTGCCAAGTCCGATCCATCCGCCGTCGGGTTGCCACTTCCATACCCGCTGTCCGATCGCCCAGAAGGGGCTCTGCGACGTGCAGGCACCGACATTGAAGGAAAGCACGCCGGGGCACGAGGTGGCCTGCCACCTGCGCGGATAACGCCATGTTTTCGGGCACGCTGGCCACCCGACCGTGGCGCAATGGCGCCGGCCGCGTCAGTCGCGTGGCCGTTTGTCGATGACGCGCTTGGCCTTGCCGAGGCTGCGCTCGATGCTGCCCGGGTCGTTCAGTTCGATGACTGCACTGACCCCGATCAGCGTCTTGATGTCCTGCGTCAGTTGGCGGATCACCTGCTGCCGCGAATTCATTCCGGCATGCACGAACGGCAGCGTCGTCTCGACGCGCACCGTCAGTTCATCGAGCGCGCCCGGGCGCGTGATGACGCAGACGTAGTGCGGCGCGAGATCGGGCTGACGCAAAATCAGCTCTTCGATTTGTGACGGAAAGACATTGACGCCACGAATGATCATCATGTCGTCGGAACGACCGGTGATCTTTGCCATGCGTCGCATGCTGCGTGCGGTCGGTGGCAACAGTCGCGTCAGGTCCCGCGTGCGGTAGCGAATGACCGGCATGGCTTCCTTGGTGAGGCTCGTGAAGACGAGTTCGCCCTCACTGCCATCGGGCAACACTTCACCGGTGTGCGGGTCGATGATTTCGGGATAGAAATGATCTTCCCAGATCACCGGGCCGTCTTTCGATTCGATGCACTCATTGGCGACGCCCGGGCCCATGACTTCCGACAGTCCGTAGATGTCGACGGCGTCGATGCCCATGCGGCGCTCGATGTCGAGGCGCATGGCGTTGGTCCAGGGTTCGGCGCCGAAGATGCCAATGGCGAGCGAGGATTTCTGCGCATCGAGCCCGTGTCGCTCGAACTCTTCGGCCAGCGCGAGGCAGTAGCTCGGCGTCACCATGATGATGTCGGGACGGAAGTCGGTGATCAGCTGAATCTGCTTTTCGCTCTGGCCCCCGCCCATCGGGACGACCGTGCAACCGAGGCGTTCGGCGCCATAGTGCGCGCCGAGGCCGCCGGTGAAGAGTCCGTAGCCGTAGGCGACGTGGACGATGTCACCGGGACAGCCCCCGCTCGCACGAATGCTGCGCGCGACGCAGTCCGCCCAGGTATCGATATCGCGCTTCGTGTAGCCGACGACGGTCGGCTTGCCCGTGGTGCCACTCGATGCGTGAACACGAGCCACCTGTTCGCGCGGAACCGCGAACATGCCGAAGGGGTAGTTGTCACGCAGATCTGCCTTCGTGGTGAACGGGAATCGGGCCAGGTCGGCCAGCGACTTCAGGTCATCGGGGTGCACGCCGCGTGCGTCGAAGCTCTTCCGATAATGCGGCACGTTGTCGTAGGCGTGACGCAGGCTCCATTTCATGCGCTCGAGTTGCAGGTTCGCGATTTCGTCACGCGAAGCGCTCTCGATGGCATGCAAGGGGGAAGGGGTCTTGGTTGGCATGGTGCAGCGTTCTCCGTGAGCAGAGCGGGCCCGGGTGGCGGCGACGGCGGTCAGGTGCCCGTTGCGCTGCTGAGCACCTCGCCCGCGATGCGCGCGCTTTTGCCGCGGAACAAGGCAATGATATCGCCGTCGCCATTGCACAGGCGCACGTCGTACACCCCGGTTCGTCCGCGCAGTACGCGCTCTTCGGCGATCGCCACCAGGCGTTCACCCAGCCGCGCGGGCGCGAGAATTTCGATGCCGAAACCACTCGCGACCGTATTGGCGTTGTAGCTGTTGCAGGCATATGCGAAGGCGGTGTCGCAGAGCAGTGCCATGTAACCGCCATGGCAGATGTCGTGACCGTTGACCATGTCTTGACGCACGGTCATGCTGATCGTGGCGACGCCACGGTCGATGTGCTCGATGATCATGCCGGCTGCGCGCGCCGCGTGGTCGCGCGCGTACATCGCAGCGGCGACCTGCGCGGGTGTCGCGTCGCCCTTCGCGTTTGCGTGATTCATGGCGGGGGTGCGGTTGGCCGCCATCGCATCAGAGGAAGCTGCCATCGCTCCAGACCTTGCGTTGCAAGAGCAGCGATTGGCGATAGCGGTCATCGCCCGTGTGCGCCTGCATGTTGACGAGGATCGCGTTGATCAACGTGAGCCCGAGTCGATCGGCGGTTGCCAGCGGCCCCTCCGGATGGTTGACGCCGAGGCACATCGCAGTATCGACGCCTGCCGCGTCCGCCACCCGCTGCACGACGGCGTCGGCAGCCTCATTGGCGAGCATGGCGAGGGTTCGCGCAACGATCATTCCCGGCACGTCGTCGATCAGCGAAACCTCGATGCCGAGCGCCTTGAACAGCGCCACCGCATCCGCCACTGCGCTCGTCGTCGTGTCTTCGCCGCGGGCGAGCGCGACTCGTGAAGTGCGAGCGAAGTCGCGCGCGAGATCGAGCGTCAACACGTTGCTCAGGTCCTCTTCGAACGCGATCTGCGTTGCCGAGCGGCCGTCGGACAGGCAAAGGGTGGCGTTGCCGACGCGCAGCATGCCCGCGCCGTAGGGGTCGTCTTCCTTGCGCGACTGTACTTTGATGCCTGCCGCGCGTATGCGTTCGAGCAACGGGTCGAGCGCGTCGGACTCGGTCAGGTATTGCACGAGGGTGGGCGCGGTGCCTGCCTCGGGTGATTCCGGGGGCGATTGCGGCGGGCGTGGGTAATCATAGAAACCGTGTCCGCTCTTGCGTCCGAGCAGCCCGCCGGCGACCATCTCTTCCTGCGTGATGCTCGGGCGGTAGCGGGCGTCCTGAAAGTAGGCGTTCCACACGCTCTTGGTCACCATCAGATTGACATCGAGTCCGATGAGATCGAGCAGTTCGAACGCGCCGAGGCGAAACCCGCCGACCTCCCGCAGCACGAGGTCGATGGTGGCGACGTCCGCAGCACCCGCTTCGAGCGCGCGCAAGGCTTCGCCGTAATAGGGGCGTGCGACGCGGTTGACGATGAAACCGGGCGTGCTCTGGCAGCGCACCGGCGTCTTTCCCCACGTCTCGCAGCAACGTTCGATGCGCTCGGCGACGTCCGGGTCGGTCTGCCGACCCATGACCACTTCGACCAGCGCCATCAACGGCGCGGGATTGAAGAAATGCATTCCGATGATCTGCTGCGGACGCGCGAGCCCTGCGGCAATGGCCGTGATCGAAATCGATGAGGTGTTGCTCGCGAGTACGGTGTCCGGCGCGCAGATGCTCTCCAGCGACTTGAACAGCGTGCGCTTCGCGTCGAGGTTCTCGACGATCGCCTCGATGATCAGGCCACAGTCGTGAAAATCGGCGAGGTCATGGGCGAGAGCGATTTGCGCGATGGCGGCGTCGGCCGCCGCCGCGTCGAGCTTGCCTTTGGCGGCCAGCGCGCGCAACGTGTCCGCCATCTGGGTGCGCGCCGCTGCGGCGGCGCCATCGCGGGCATCGTAGAGCTTGACGCGACAGCCGCTGCGCGCCGCGACTTGAGCGATGCCAGCGCCCATGGTGCCGGCGCCAATGACGCCGATGGTGGAGAAGGGGGTTGTCATGTCGTGAAGTCCTGTCGATTGCTGGCGAGGGGCGATGGGCGCCTCAGCGTCCGCTGAACCGTGGCGCGCGCTTTTCCTTGAATGCGGCGACGCCTTCGCGGTAGTCGGCCGAGAACCCGCACTCTCGCATGAAGGTGGCTTCGAGGGCGAGTTGCGTGCCGAGATCGTTGCTGCTGCTTTGCTGCATGGCCTGCTTCGTGCGGGCGTAGCCGAGCGTCGGTCCCGCCGCGAAATGCCGGGCGATCGCATCGATGCGGGCAGCGAAGGCGTCGTCGGGGACGCATTCCCAGATCAGGCCGATGTCGGCCGCCTGCCGTGCGCTCAGTTTGTCGCCGAGCAGCGCGAGGCCCATGGCGCGTGCGCTGCCGACCAGTCGGGGCAGGAACCAGGTTCCCCCCGTGTCGGGAATCAGGCCCAGTTTGCAGAACGGCTGCAGAAAGCTCGCGCTTTCGGTGGCAATCACGAGGTCGCAGGCGAGCGCGATGTTGCAGCCGGCACCGGCGGCAACGCCGTTGACGGCAGCGACGACCGGGAACGGCAGCGCACGAAGGCGCTGCACGAGCGGTGCGTACTGCGTGGTCACCGATTCCCCGAGATCGACTTCCTGGCCCGGTGCCACGGCGCGATCGTTGAGATCCTGCCCGGCACAAAAGCCGCGCCCCGCGCCGGTGAGCACCAGCACCCGGGCACCATCGCCCGACAGCCGATCGAGTGCATCGCGCAGTTCCGCGTGCATCTGCTGCGTGAATGAATTCATCCGCTCCGGCCGCGAAAGCGTGATGCGGGCAACGCCTTCGCTGCATTCATGGAGGATGGTTTCGTAGGACATGATGACGGCTCCGCAAGCACCGGCGATGGCTTGATGTTAGTGCAGTGCCGACCGGTGGGGATCGAACGACCGGCGTCAGCTTACGGCGCGGAGTGTCGAATTGGCTGGCGGCGGGGGCGGTGGATTGGCGGATTTGAGCCACGCCGTGGCCGCGGTGAGCGACAACGGATGTGCGATGCCGTAGCCCTGTGCGAAGTCGCAACCATGCAGTTCGAGAAACTGCAACGTCGCCACGTCTTCCACGCCCTCGGCAACGACGGTGAGACCTAGGTTGTGTGCCAACGCGATCGTCGACTGCACGATGATGGCGTCCTCGGCGTTCTGCATGACGCGCGAGACGAAGGATTTGTCCATCTTCAAGCCCTTGAGCGGCAGGCGACGCAGGTAGGCGAGCGAACAAAAGCCCACGCCGTAATCGTCGATGATGACCGAAAACCCCTGCGCGCGACAGTCGGCGAGGATCTGCGTGGCGCGTGAGGAGTTGTGGATCAGGGACGTCTCGGTGATTTCGAGGTCGATCAGTCGGGCCGGCAAACCGTGCTCGCGAATACTCCTTTGCAGATGGGCGACGATGATGGAGTCACCGAGCAGCCTTGGCGAGATGTTGATGGCCAGTCCTACGCCCGGCGCACTCGCCTGCCAGTCGCGCGCGGCGGCGAGCCCGTGATCGATGACCCAGCGCGTGAGAATGCGGATCGAATCCGACATTTCGGCGCGATGCACGAAATCGCGCGCGGTGAGGCGACCGTATTCCGGGTGGTTCCAGCGAACCAGCGCCTCCAGGCGCACCGGCTTTCTGGTGAGGCAGTGAATGATGGGCTGGAATTCGAGTTCGAGTTCACCACGTTCGATCGCCTCGGGCAGATCCGCGAGCAGCAGCAACTTGCGTTTCTCGAAGACGACGGTGCTGCGGCTGAAGAGCCGCACCCCGCCGCCGGTCTGTTTGGCGTGATACATGGCCTCGTCGGCGGCGCGTGACAGTTCCGCGAACGAGCGGCCATGGGTCGGGTAGATGGCGGCGCCGATGCTTGCCGAGACATGAAACTTGCCGCCAGCGATGACGAACGGCGGCGCCAGCGCCGCGGTGATTGCTTCGCCAACACGCATCGCACCTTCGGCCGTGGCGACGCCACGCACGAAGACGCCGAATTCATCGCCCCCGAGACGGGCAGCGACCGCGTTTTCGTCGGCGATGGCCTTGCGCAGGCGCGTCTTCATCTGGCGCAGAACGTCGTCACCCGCGCCGTGGCCAAGGGTGTCGTTGATGTCCTTGAACTGGTTCAGATCGAGCAGCAGCAGCGCGGCCGACGGCGCGTCGGACATGCTTTCCATCTGTTCGATGGCGTCGGTGACTTCCGCCACCAGCCGCTGCCGGTTCAAGAGGCCGGTCAGGGGGTCGCGGAAGGCGAGGTGCTCCAGGAGCGATTGATAGCGCTTGCGGTCGGTGACGTTGCGGCGTGCGCCCCAAAGGCGAACGAGACGGCCGTTCTCGACGACACCGAGCAGGGTCAGCGTCAACCAGCGGCGTTCTTCGCCGCTGACCTTCAGGCGCATTTCGCGTTCGCTCAGCCGGTAGTTGCGCGATATCCAGTCGCGCAGCGAGTTGCCGCGAAAGAGCTCGGGCATGAATTCGGCCAGCCGCTGTCCGATGACTTCGTGTTCGAGGGCGTCGTAGTCGCGGGCGAACGCGGCATTGACGTCGCTGATGGTGCCGTGGGCGCGCAGCAGGTCGAGCTGTTCCTGCGCGGGCAGCTTGATGTCGATCGGCGGGTCGACGTCAACCGCCCAGATCGAATCGAGGCTGGCCTGGATGAATGCCCGGTGGCGCTCCCGGGTCGCGTGCAGTTCGGCCTCCGAGCGCACGCGATCGGCCACCTCGAGCGCGAGTGACAGCAGGTCGACCGCGGAACTCGCGTAGGCGCGTGCGTCGGTGTCCCACACCCGCGTGCGCAGGCAGTCCTCGAAGCACACGACGCCCCAGAGTTGCCCGTGATGGAGCACCGGCACATCGAGCACCGACAGCACACCCGTGTGCTCGACATATTCGCTGCGGAAGTCCGCCAGCGCCGGATCGCCTCTGGCGTCGCTCGCGGCGAGCAGGCGTCGCTGCGCGATGGCGGCGAAGTACGAGGGATGCTTGGCCGCCGTACGCGTCTGCGTCGGGTGGTGCTCAGTGCTGCCATTGTGTGTACGCGCGTCAAATTGATACTGACGGTTGAGACGTCGGCCGTCGTCGCTGCACCGCCAGAGACCAACGCGGGTGACGCCGAGCGCATGGGCGCACTGGCGCAGGATCTGTCGCGACGAGCGCGCGAAATCACCACGGTCGGCGACCATCGGGTTGCGCGCCAGCGAGAAAAGCGACTCGTGATAGGCAAGCAGCTTCAGCTCGCGCTCGGAGGCGTCGGTGATGTCGGTGAGCGTGCCGACGTAGCGTGGCGCCTCGCCTGCGCGGGCCGCGTTGCGCGCGTTGCAGGCGAGCCAAACCGTACCTTCGCCGTCGCCGTTGCTGCGCTTGACGCGCACTTCGGCGTAGACCTCGGGTTTGCCCGATCGGCATTGCCGAAGCAGGCGCTCGATGGTTGCCGCGTCTTCCGACGCGACGTGGCGAGTGAAGGCGTCGATGGGGCCGTAATAGCGCCCCGGCCGCAACGACACGAACGACAGCACGTTGTGATAGAGGTCGATCATGCCGTCGGCCGGCGTGTAGTCCCACAGTCCGACGCCGCCCGCTTCGAGTGCGTTTTGCAGCAAGGCCTGGTCACCCCGAAACGGGATGGCATTCAATGTGGCGATGCGCGCGGGGGTCATGTCAGCGCTCCGGGCCGGGCGCCATCGGGCACGTCGGCGAGGCGGGCAGCCACGGCCACGTCGCGTCGGCCACGAACGGTGGCGACGCGTGGACGATGCCGATGACATGGCCGAGTGGCTGCAACCGACGTACCCCCGAATAAACCCGGCTATGCTAGCCGGAAGCTTCGCGCTTGAACAGGGTGCCCGCCCCCCGAGGAGCGACCGGGTGCGTCGGGGGCGGCGCAGGCGGTTGTGCAGAGGTTCCTTAGAATCAGGACATGCCACGCGGACCCTCTTCTGCTCATTCGGTGCAACGCGATGCGATTCTCGATACCTCGGCGACAACCTTTGCCGAGCTCGGGTATCACGGTGCCACGATGGCGCAGCTGGCACAGCGCTGTGGGGTTTCCAAGAGCCTGCTCTACCACTACTATCCGTCGAAGGATGCCATCCTCTTCGATCTGCTGCATGCCTATGTGTCGCGGCTGCATGCGCTGGTGATCGAGGTCGCGTCGCGCGAGCTGCCCGCCCAGGAGGCGTTGGCGGAGACGATTCGTCGCTTCGTGCGCGAATATGAGAGCTCGCGGTCGCGTCACGTGGTGCTCTTGAACGATGTGAAGCACCTGCCGCCGAAAGAGCGCGATGCGGTGATCGCCATCGAGCGCTCGATCGTCGCTGCGGTGGCCGAACTCATCTGCCGAACCTACGGCATCGACGAGGGCCGCGCCAAGGTGCTCACGATGAGCGTGTTCGGCATCGTCAACTGGACCTTCACCTGGCTACGCGCCGACGGCGCCCTGAGCTATGGCCAATTCGCCGAGGCGGTGGTTGGCATTCTCGAGGGCGGCTTGAACGGCGGTGCGGCCCGCATGCAAGCCTTTCAACCCAAACCGACGTCAGGAAAACGCCATGTCTGAACCGCTCGTCACCGTCGAGAAACTCACCAACCCGGCGCGGGTTGCGCTGATCCGATTCAATCGTCCGAAGGTGCTCAATGCGCTGAACGATGCGCTCGCGCAGGAGTTGGCCGACGTGCTGGCCGCGCTCGATGCCGACCCCGACGTGCACGTGCTGGTCATCACCGGCAACGAGAAGGCGTTTGCGGCGGGCGCCGATATCGCCGCGATGGCGCAGTGGGACTATGCCAAGGTCTACGGCGACAACTACATCACGCGACACTGGGAGGCGGCGCGCAGTCTGCGCAAGCCGCTGATCGCCGCCGTGGCGGGATATGCCTTGGGCGGGGGGTGCGAGTTCGCGATGATGTGCGACTTCATCATCGCGGCTGACAACGCGAAATTCGGGCAGCCGGAAATCACCATCGGCACCATCCCCGGGCTCGGCGGGACGCAGCGCCTGCCGCGCGCGGTGGGCAAGGCCAAGGCGATGGAGCTTTGCCTGACCGGGCGCTTCATGTCGGCCGCCGAGGCCGAGGCGGCGGGGTTGGTCGCGCGCGTGGTGCCGGCGGACAAGCTGATGGAGGACGTGCTGGCGACGGCGGGCAAGATCGCCTCGATGTCGTTGCCCGCCGTGATGAAGGTGAAAGAGGCGATCAACGCCGCCTACGAGACGACGCTCACGCAGGGGCTGCTGTTCGAGCGACGCGAGTTCCATGCGACGTTCGCGCTCGACGACCAGAAGGAGGGCATGCGCGCCTTCGTGGAAAAGCGCAAGCCCGAATTTCGCAACCGCTGATGCACCCGCGCGCGATGCCCAGGGTGTTCGGTTTCGCCGGCTGGTCGGGTAGTGGCAAGACGACGCTGCTCGAGCGGGTGATTGCCGAGTTGACCGGCCGTGGCCTGCGGGTCGCGCTGATCAAGCACGCGCACCATGGCTTTGATGTCGATCGGCCTGGCAAGGACTCCTTCCGCCACCGCGAAGCGGGCGCGACCGAGGTGCTGGTCACGTCGACGACGCGCTGGGCGCTGCTGCACGAATTGCGCGGTGCGCCGGAGCTCACCCTCACCGACGCGCTGGCGCATTTCGGCCCGTGCGATCTCGTGCTGGTCGAGGGCTTCAAGCGCGAGCCGATCCCGAAACTCGAGGTGTGGCGGGCGGCCACGGCGAAGCCGCTGCTGTTCCCGACCGACCCGAACATCGTCGCGCTGGCCACGGACGACCCGCTTCCGGATGTCATTCAGGCACCGCAACTGCGCCGCTTCGCGCTGCACGACGCGGTCGGTGTCGCCGACTTCGCCCAGGAACGCGCGCTGACCGTAGCGCAGGCGGGGGCCGACGTTGGATTGCTGCAACGCACATGATGCCGATGTTCTGAATATTGGCGCCGAACATCGGTTGCCGGTTGACATCCGCGGTCGCAGGCCACACCATTGAGCCATGTCTGCCCTGCCGCTTCCTCGCCAAAGCCGTCCGCGCGCGCTCACCGCAGCGCTCGCTGGCGTGGCGCTGGCGCTCGCGCTGCCCTCTCTGGCCACGGGTCAGGACGGCGGGCGTTTTGGCGGCGTGCGCCTTGACGGTGGAGCCCGCGCCTGGAGCTTCACCGCGCCGGGCCTGAAACTGGGTCAGGCCATCGAATACACGCGCGGCCGCGAGCTCGCGAACACCGCGTTCAGCGGCTACCAGTTCGAAAACGGCGTCGCCGTCGGCGCCGCGCTGAATGCGGCTCCGGGCGGCGCGCTGCGCGGGGATGCGCTGGGGCTTCGCTTCGACGGATTGCGCTGGAACGGCGACACGCGCCCGAACCTGAACGTCGACGTCATCTCGGCATTCAACTGGCGCAACGCGCTGTCCGTGTTTGGCAAGTTCGGGGTCGGCCGCAGCGATGCCCGTGCGGTCCCTGACTGGGCGCCGGCCTCGGGCAGTGCCTCGGCGCTCGACCGCCCAAGTCTGTCCTACGGTCTTGGCGTGCGCTACGACATCAGTTCGAGTCTCGGGCTCAAGCTCGAGCTCACGCGCGGCACCCGCTTCGGGCTCGATCGCCTGCGCACGGACGTCGATCCCGACGCCGTCAATTTCGGCATCCGCTGGTCGTTCTGACCCCAACGCCACCGCCATCTCGCGCCCGCCGCGGGCAGGATCAGGCGTGCGCGGACGCTTCCTTCCGCCGTTTCGTCGGTATCAACTTTTCCGTCAAATGGCGTTCATAACGGGCTTGGCGGCGAGCTTTACATGAAGTCGACTTCTAGCATTATCGGCCGCGAAGCCCATTGTGGATGCGCCTTTCACTGGAAAGATGATGGAGTCTGAAGCCGGCTGAAAGCGTCGTCATCGTCGCGCTCGGCGCATCGCGGCACCCGCCGCGTCGGTCGACGTGGCCAACGGCGTCGGGCGCGCCTTCGCCGCCTACAATGCGGCCATGAATCTCGAACTCGTCTTTCTGGCGCGGCTGCGCGAGCGCTTCGGCGTCGCCCGCGAGCGTTTGCTGTGGGACGGTGAGGGCGAGCGCGTGGCCGACCTCCTGGCCGCGCTGCGCATGCGCGGAGGCGCGTTCGCCGTGGAGCTCGCGCCCGAGCGCTCGTGGCGTGTGGCCGTCAATCACGAGGTGGTCGACCTCGATTACGTTCTGGCCGATGGCGACGAGGTCGCGATCTTCCCGCCGGTGACCGGGGGTTGAGATGGCGAGCAGCGTTCGCGTACAAACCGCCGATTTCGATGTCGGGGCTGAACTGCGCGCATTGCAGGCGGCGCGGCCGATGGTGGGCGCCTCCGTCAGCTTCGTCGGCTACGTGCGCGATGTCAACGACGGCGCCGAGGTCGGCGCCATGTTTCTCGAACACTACCCCGGCATGACCGAGCGCGAACTGCATGCCATCGCCGCGCAGGCCCACGCGCGCTGGCCGATCATCGACACACTCATCATCCATCGCGTCGGCGAACTGCCGGCGCTCGCGCAGATCGTGCTCGTTGCGGTAACCAGCGCACACCGGAGTGATGCGTTCGCGGCCTGCGAATTCATCATGGATTACCTGAAGACGCGGGCGCCATTCTGGAAGCGTGAACGCACGACGCAGGGTGAGCGTTGGGTGGATGCGCGCGACAGTGACACCGCTGCCGCCGCCCGCTGGCAGACGTAGCCGCGCTGCGCCAGCGGAGCCCGGCCATGCCTCAGCACAAGCTCGCCAGACTCTTCGAGCCACAATCGATTGCCGTGGTCGGCGCGTCCGAGCGTGTCGGCAGCCTCGGGCGTGCCGTGTGGCAGCGCCTGCGGGCGCATCCCTACGCCGGGCGGGCCTATCCGGTCAATCCCAAGCATCGTGAGGTGTTTGGCGAGCCGTGCTTTGCGCGGCTGACCGATCTGCCCGAGCGCGTCGACCTCGCGCTGATCGCCGCGCCCGCTGCGGCCTGCGCATCCATCCTGCGCGACTGCGGCGCCAGCGGATGCACCCATGCCTTGATGCTCTCGCACGGCTTCGGTGAGGCTGACGCCGACGCCGTCGCCGCGACCCAGGAACTCATCGATGCGGCCCGCCAGGCGCGGGTGCGTCTGGTCGGCCCCAACGCTCGTGGGCTGCTGCGCCCGCGCATTGCCCTCGACGCCTCGGCGATGACCGACGTCGACACCATGCCGGCGGCCGGACCGCTTGCAGTGCTGTCGCAGTCGGGGGCATGGTTGTCGATCCTGCGCGACTTCGTGGCCGGCTCTTCGATCGGCTTCTCCAGCCTGCTCTCGCTTGGCGCGTCGCTCGATCTCGATTTCGGTGAACTGCTCGATTACTTCGCCTTCGACGCGCAGACCTCCGACGTGCTGCTCTACATCGAAGAGGTGCACAACGCGCCGGCGTTCATGTCGGGCGTGCGTCAGATCTCACGCATGAAGCCGGTGGTCGTGCTGAAGGCCGACCGCGCGGATTTGCCGCGCGCGGCCGACGGCACCCACGCGACGGCGCTGGCGCAGCATGATCGCGTTTTCGAGGCGGCCATCGCGCGCGCCGGCGCGGTGCGGGTGCGCACCGCCATGCAGATGGTGGCGGCGGCACGCTTGCAGACGGGGGCGCGATCGCGCACGCAGCAGCGCGTCGTCGCCATCACCAACGGGCGCGGGCCCGGCCTGGTGGCGGCCGACGCCGTGCGCGAGCACCGGCTGACGCTCGCGCCGCTCTCCGAGGCTACCCTCGAACGGCTGCGCGAGAGCCTGCCGCGGCACGCGAAGGTTGCCAATCCGCTCGATCTGGCGGGTGATGCCACGGCCGAGCGCTATCGCAGCGCGATCGACACCGTGCTCGAAGACGACAACGTCGACGTCTGTCTCGTGCTGTTCTCGCCGCAGGCGATCGTCAGCGCCGATGCGGTGGCGGCCGAGATCATCGCCGCCAGCCAGCGGCACCGAAAGACGGTGCTTGCCGTGCTCGGCGGCGGCCCCAGCGTGTTGGCTGCGCGCGCCGCGCTCGACCGCGCCCGCATTCCGCAATTTCTGAGCGCCGAGAACGCGGTCGAAGCGATCGGGTTCCTGCAAGCCTTCGCACGCAACCAGGCGTTGCTGCGGCAGATTCCGGAGCAAAGCGTGGACGGGTTCGAGCCGCGTCTGACCGAGGCGCAGGCGCTGTTCGAGCACGTCTGGGGCGAGGGCCGCACGCTGCTCTTCGCGCACGAGGCGCGGCAGTTGATGAGTGCCTTCGGCATTGCCATGATCGAAACGGGCATCGCGCGCACACCAACCGAAGCCGTGACGCTCGCCGAGCGCTTCGGTTATCCCGTCGTGCTGAAGGTCGTCTCGCCCGACATCCCGCACAAGAGCGAAGTGGGCGGCGTGCGCCTCGACCTGCGCGACGCCGAGAACGTGCGCCGGGCCGCCACCGCGATCTTCGAAGAGGTCGCCGAGCGCGCGCCGCAGAGGCGCGTTCTCGGGCTGTCGGTGCAGCCCTTCGTGCACCAGCGCGGGCAGCGCGAGCTCTACGTCGGCATCGCCAACGACCCGACCTTCGGCGCCGTCATCGCGTTCGGCGCCGGGGGCATCGCCGTCGAGCGCATCGACGATGTGGCGTTCGAACTGCCCCCCATCAACGATGTGCTGATCCGAAACCTGATCGATCGCACGCGCGTCGCGCGGCTGCTCGATGCCTACGGCAACGTGCCGGCGGTCGATCGCGCGGCCCTCACGCGCATGTTGCTGCGTTTCTCGACGCTCGCCTGCGCGTGCCCCGAGATCGCTGCCTGCGACCTCAATCCGGTGATCGCGTTCGAGCATGGCGCGGTGGCGGTCGATGCCCGCATCGTGCTGAAGGATCGTTCGCGCGCGCAGGCGCTGCGCCGGATGGGCAGGTACGGTCATCTCGCGGTCTATCCCTATCCGCGCGAACTGGAGGAGGCGCTGACGCTGCGCGACGGCCGCCATGTCTTCATCCGACCGATCCGGCCGGAGGATGCGGAGCGCGAGCGCGCACTCATCGCGCGGCTGTCGCCGGAGACGCTCTACTTCCGCTTCATGATGCCGGTGCGCGAATTGCCGCCGGCGATGATCGAGCGCTTCACGCAGATCGATTACGGGCGCGAGCTGGCGCTGATCGGCCTGACCGGCGAGGGCGAGGCGCAGCAGATTGCCGGTGTCGCGCGCATCACGCCGACGACCAACCCCGAGCGTTGCGAATTCGCCATCGTCGTCGAAGAGGCGATGCACGGCAGCGGTCTGGCGCGCGCGTTGATGGAGCGGCTCTTCGTGGCCGCTCACGCGCGTGGCTACCGCGAGATGGAAGGCGTGGTGCTGCGCGAGAACACGCGCATGCTGAAGTTCTGCGAATCGCTGGGTTTCGCGCTGGCGCCGAACCCGGATGACCCCGGCGAGCGCATCGCGGTGCGTTCGCTCTCCGATCAGACGGCGGCGTGAGTCCGCTTCGTGTCGCGCCGTAGCGCGCCGGCGCGAGGCATCATCGCCAACAGCGCAGCGGGTGCCGTGCCGCCCGGCCGTTCGGCGAAGCGCGCGTCGTCGTAGCCCTTGGCAAACGCGGCAAAGCGTGCGGCGTGGGTCGGCCATCGCGCCGCCGCGAGCCGCATGGCGGCTCCCACCGTGACATAGGCCGGCAGATCGAGCCCGGCCGCCATCAGCCGCTTGCGCAGCGCCTGCCAGGCACGCCGCCACGGGTCGAGTTGGCGCTCGCGATGACGGCGCCAGAGCCACCACGCGAGCGTCATCAGCGCGCCGCTCGAGGTGATCGCCAGCAACATCCAGCCGAACGCGCTGAACGCATTCATCCGATCGAGCCCGAGTTCCTGCAGCAGTTCGCGCTGGCGGTCGCGATCGAACCCGAGAATCCACTTCGTATAGTGAAAGCTCGCCTCTTCCCAGGCGTTGTTGAGCAAGGCCCACGACGCCCAGCGGCTGCCGGCCACGAGGAGCCGCTCGGTCTCGGGCAGCGCCTGTTGCAGCCCCTGCTCGATGCGCTCCGGCGCGACGGCAGCGGTCGGATCGATGCGCCACCAGTCGCCATCGATCCACGCTTCGACCCAGGCGTGGGCGTCGCTCTGGCGCACGATCAGGTGCCCGGCCGGGTGATATTCGCCGCCGAGATAACCGGTCACGACCCGCGTCGGAATGCCGCTCACGCGCAGCAGGAAGGCGGTGGCGTTGGCGTAGTGCTCGCAAAAGCCGCGCCGCGCGCCGAACAGAAAATCATCGATCGCCGTCGCGCGCGCGTCGCCGCTGCCGTAGAGCGGCGGGTTCAGTGTGTAGAAGAAGCGCTCGCGCCGAAAATGATCGAGCAGCGCACCGATACGCCGCCGTGGGTCGGGGTAGGCCGTCGCCAACTCGGTGGCAAAGGCGCGACTGCGCGGGTTCCAGTGGCGCGGGCCGGTGCGCCACTCGGCACTGCCCGCGAGCGGGGCGGCCGCGGCATAGTGGTCACTCGGGCGCGACTGCGCGCGATACTGCAACGCGCCCGGCGGCGCCTGACGCATGCCGATTTGCTGCGCGTCGGAGGCGAACACCGTGGCGTCGATCAGCGGCCCGCGCGGCAGGGCACTCGGCATTTCGAGCGTCGGGAGCCAGCGCGTGTCGAGGCGTTCGGCGGTCACCACGTAGTCGATCGCCGGCGCGCGCGCGTCTTCCGCGTTCGGGGCGATGCTGCCACGCCCGCGGGCGAGCCCTTCGAATCCGGCACGCCAGCCCTGGCCGTCGAATTCGCGCAGCACCGGGCCGCGCCAATAGAGCGCGGAGGATGGCGGACGCGCCCCGTCGAACTCGACGCGAAACGCCGTCTCGCGCGACAGGATCAGTTTCGCGATGCTCCCCGGTTGCATCTCCTCGCTGAGCCCGGTGCGTGCGCTCTGGGCGTCCAATCGTCCCCAGAGCGGCGCCGTCGCCCGCGGAAACAGCACAAAGAGCATGACCGCGAGCGGAATGCCGAGCGCGAGGTCGGCCGCCGCCGCGACGACATGCTGGCCGAGCCGGTTGCCGTTCACGCGACCGCCCGCCGTGGTCGCGGGGGCATCGATCAGCCGCAGCGCCGTCACGTAGATCAGCACCACCAGCGGCACGCTCAGCGCGGCGGCGAGCCCGAGGTTCTCGAAGAAGCTCGTGACATAGAGCATCAGGCCGAGGCTCCACACCACCATGAAATCGCGGCTCGATCTGGCCTCGACCAGCTTAAGGGGGCCGAAGATGAAGAGCAGCGCCATGCCGGCATCGCGCGCGAAGAGCTTGCCATATTGGCTGAAGACGAGCACGCCGGCGGCGACGGTGGCGACGGCGAGGGCGAGCCGCCATGCCCAGTGCCGCGGCGGCTCGCGCAACGCCAGCGCCAGCGCCAGCGTGAACAGACCCGCAAGCAACACCGGTGTCGTGACGGAGGTGACGCTTGCCGCCTGGGCACAGGCCACGGCGAGGGCGAGGAAGCGGCGCGCGCGCAAGTCCGGGGTGGGCGCCTGCGGCAACTGCGGCGTTGGACGGCGCCAGCGGCGCCACCATGAGAGTCGCGTCGCCGCTGCCGTGATATCGAGTGCGCTCGCCGTCGTCATCGCAAGCCGCTCACGGCGTCGATGCGTTCAGGGAAGACGGCGAGCAGACGTCGCGCGTCGGCGCACTGCTGGGCGCCACCGGCAAGATCGAGTCCACCGTTGGGCAGGCGCAGCGTGAAGGCGCAGCCTTCGTTGTCGGCGCGGTCGATCCACGCGGCGATCCGTGCGAGGCGTGCCTCGGTGTCGGGCAGCGCCGCGGCGGACCACTCGATGGCGACCTCCTGGCGGGCGCCGCTTTCGCTGCTGCGGGTGTACCAGCGCCCGGATTTCGCCACCTGCTTCCAGGCGACGCGGCGCAAGGAGTCGCCGGCGACGTAATCGCGCAGCGTGTCGGGGTCGTGCGCGGCGTGCTCGCGCGCGGCCGGCGCGTGTTGCTCGTCCGCGCCCCCGGCGAGCGGGAGTGGCGGCGAAGGTTTCTCGGGCGTCGCCTCGACGATGCCCGCCCAGTCGAAATGCACGTAACTCCAGGCGCGCACGAGGCCATAGGGCGCGCGGGTCTCGACCGTGATGCGCCCGAGCCGCACGATGCCGCGTTTGCGCGCGATGATGGCGAGCGTCGCGGCGATCGTGCTGTCGGCCTGGGCGAGCAACGGAGCACAGTGGATGGCTTCGCCGTCGATGCGGGCGTCGAGGCGAATGCCATGGCGTGAGCGTTCGGGTGAGACGAGCGTGAGTGCGAAGCGCAGCGGCTCGCCCGGTTGCGTTTGCGGCGAGCGACCGGCGAGCACGCGCAAACCATGCAGATTGCGCCAACTTGCCAAGAGCGCTGCCTGCATGAGCCCCGCAAGCAGAAAAGCGACCACGAAGGCGAGCGAGAGCTGATAGTTGATGCCGACCAGAAGCAGCAGCAGCGCGGTGACGATGAGAAACATCCCGCGACCGCTCGGCAGCAGGTAGATGCGCGACTGCACGAGTTCGACGCTGTCGGCGGCGACGGCGCTGCGACCGGTCGCGCGTCGCCACTTCTGCCGCCAGCGCTGCACGTAGCCTGCGCTCGCGGCGTCGTGTTCGCGGGCGTCGACGGTTGCGCTTGAGCTGATCGCACCCATGCTCAGGGCGCGGCGACGGTGGCGAGCACCGTCTGCGCCAGGTGCGCCCCCTTGTCGAGGCTGTCGTGGCTGGCGCCGAGACGGTGACCGACCACGGCTGCCCATACCGCCTGCACATCATCGGGCAGCGCATGCGCCCGACCTCGTTGCAGTGCTTCGGCGCGCGCGGCGCGAAGCAGCGCGAGTCCGGCCCGGGGCGAGAGCGGCCGCGTCGCGCCGGTACGGCTCGCCGACAACAGCTGCTGGACGTAGCGCAAAAGCGGGTCGGCGACATGGACCTGCTCGGCGAGCGCCTGCAACTGCCGCAACGTGGCGGCATCGACGGCCGCTGGCAGGCGCGTCGCATCGTGGCGTCGGTCGCCGCTGCGCAACAACTCCACTTCGGCCGCGGCATCCGGAAAACCCAGCGTGAGGCGCATCATGAAACGGTCGAGCTGCGATTCCGGCAGCGGCGACACGCCCACCTGATCGAGCGGATTTTGCGTGGCGATGACGAAAAACGGCGTGGGCAGCGCGCGGGTCTCGCCGTCGACGGTGACTTGGCGCTCCTCCATCGCTTCGAGCAGCGCGCTCTGCGTTTTCGAAGGGGCGCGGTTGAGTTCGTCGGCGAGCAGCAGCTGCGCGAAGATCGGCCCCGGCGTGAAACGCATGGCGCGCGCGTTGGCGTCCCAGATCGACAGCCCCAAAAGATCCGAGGGCAGCAGGTCGTTGGTGCAGGCGACTTTCGTGTAGTCAAGACCGAAGGTCCTGGCCAACGCCAGTGCGAGCGTGGATTTGCCAAGCCCCGGAGCATCCTCGATCAGCAGGTGTCCCTGCGCCAGCAGGCAGCTCACGGCAAGTCGCGTTACTGCGGATTTGCCCAGTACAATCGAATCGAGCTGGCGATGGATGTTGCCGAGAAGCGCTTCGGCGGCGTTGATGGGTAGCGGTGATGACACGACGAGTTTTCCTGATCCGGTACGCGGCGAACGCATCGCGACGCGAGATGGCGCCGGCGCGACCCGACGTCGCGCGACGTGCGGGCGGTGGCGACCCCCACATGGGCGAGCATAGCGCCTCGGCGCGTGCGCTTCGTCGCGCGGACAGCGCATGATCCCGTGGCTCGAAGCCGGGGCACCCTTTCCGAGTGCGACACGGGCGCTGCGCGACCCCGATGGCCTGCTCTGCGCCGGCCTCGAACTCACGGCCGATCGCGTGCTCGAGGCCTATCACCACGGCATCTTCCCCTGGTACAGCGAGGGCGAGCCGGTGCTTTGGTGGAGCCCGGATCCGCGCATGGTGCTGCGCCCCGAGGATTTGCGCCTGCACCGCAGCTTGCGTCAGGCCATGCGCCGTCTCGACTTCGAGGTGCGCGTCGACTCCGCGTTCGAAGCGGTGATGCGAGGCTGTGCCGAGCCGCGCCTCGAACAGCGCGGAACGTGGATCACCGAGCCCATCATCGCCGCTTACACCGAGCTGCACCGGCGCGGCATCGGGCACTGCGTGGAGACCTGGATCGACGGCGAACTGGCGGGCGGACTCTATGGTATCGCCATCGGGCGCATCTTCTTTGGCGAGAGCATGTTTGCGCGGCGCACCGATGCCTCGAAGATTGCGTTCGTGCATCTGGTGGAGCAACTGCGCCGATGGGGTTTTGCCTTGATCGACTGCCAGCAGCGAACGGCGCATCTGGCGTCGTTCGGTGCGGCACCGATTCCGCGGGCGCAGTTTCTGGCAAGCGTCGCCTGCTTGGTAGACTGGCCGCCGGAAGGCGCCACGATGGGGCGCTGGCGCTTCGATGCCGATCTCCGTGCCGCGTTGTGCGCGCCACGGGGTGCGGCGCACCCAACGAGCGACGCGAGGATGGCGCGCGATGAGCAGAATCGATGATCTTCAGCGAATTCCGTGGCAGGCGTTGCAGTTCTACGCAACCGCGCCCTATCCGTGCAGCTACCTCGACGGTCGCATTGCACGCTCCCAGGTTGCCACGCCGAGCCACCTGATCGACACCCGCGTCTATGCCGATCTCGTGCGACTGGGGTTTCGGCGCAGTGGCAGCTTCGTCTACCGACCCGATTGCGATCGCTGTCGCGCGTGCACGCCGCTGCGGGTGGCGGTGGCGGCGTTCGAGCCGAGTCGCGCCCAGCGCCGCGCCTGGCTCAGCCATGGCGAACTGGTGGCGCACGAGCTGCCGCTGAGCTATCGCGCGGAGCACTATGCGCTGTACCAGCGCTATCAGCGCGCGCGGCACCAGGGCGGCGGCATGGATCGCGACGGCCGCGAGCAGTACCAGCATTTCCTGCTGCAAAGTCACGTCGACACAAGGCTCGTGGAATTTCGCACGCACACGGGCAAGCTCATGATGGTGAGCTTGATCGACGTGCTCGACGACGGGCTGTCGGCCGTCTATACGTTCTACGACCCCGAGGTGCGCGGCAGCCTCGGCACCTTCGGCGTGCTCTGGCAGATCGGGCAGGCGCGGCGGCTGGGCCTCGCCTACGTCTATCTCGGCTACTGGATCGAGGGCAGCCGCAAGATGAGCTACAAGGCGAACTTCAGGCCTTGCGAAGTGCTGCGCGACGAGGTGTGGCAGGCGCTTTGACGCGGCTTCGCCACGGCCATCGACGAGCGCTCAGTCGCGCTTGAGGCCGAAGCCCGGTTCGATGCGGATCAGCGCCGTCATGATGAAGCTCGGGATGGTGGCGATGCAGACCCAGATGAAGAAATTGCTGTAGCCGAGTTGCGTTTGCAGCCAGCCGGCGGGCATGCCGGGCAGCATCATGCCGAGCGCCATGAAGCCGGTGCAGATCGCGTAGTGCGCGGTCTGGTGCTCGCCCTTGGCCGTCATGATCATGTAGAGCACGTAGGAGGTGAAGCCGAAGCCGTAGCCGAATTGCTCGACGGCGATGAGCGTGCCGATGAGTTCGATGTTCGACGGCAGCGCCATCGCGAGGTAGACGTAGACGACGTTGGGCACGTTGATGGCGAGAGCCATCGGCCACAGCCAGCGCTGCATGCCGTCGCGTGCAATGAGCCACGCGCTGAGGAGCCCGCCGGCGGAGAGCGCAACGACACCGAGCGTGCCGTAGACGATGCCGACGGTGGCCGTGGAGAGCCCGAGGCCGCCGCGTTCGGGCCCGTCGAGCAGAAACACCGGCGCGATCTTGACCAATTGCGATTCGCCGAATCGGTAGAGCAGCAAAAAGGCGAGCGTGGTGCCGATGCCGGGTTTGCGCAGGAATTTGGCGAACACCGCGAAGAACGAGGCGACGATCGGCAGCGGTTGGCCGTCGGCGTCGCGGGGCACATTGGGGCGGTCGCTCGCGGGACGCGGCAGCACCAGGGCATGCCAGGCAAAGAGCGCGAGGAACATCGCGCCGAGCAGAAAGAACACGATCGACCAGGCGGCGGCGGTGTTGCCGGTGAGTTCGGTGAGCTTTCCGGCGAGATAGACCAGAGCGCCCTGGCCGGTGATCATCGAGAGGCGAAAGAACGTGCTGCGGAAACCGACGTAGGCCGCCTGCTGGTGCCCGTCGAGCGCAAGCATGTAGTAGCCGTCGGAGGCGATGTCGTGGGTGGCGGCGCTGAACGCGAGCAGCCAGAACACGGCGAGGCTCAGCTGAAAGAAGTTCGCCATCGGCAGCGTCAGCGCGACGGCGGCAAAGGCGGCGCCGATCAGCAGTTCGAGCCAGACGATCCACCAGCGCTTGCGCCGGAACATGTCGATGAACGGCGACCACAGCGGTTTGACGACGAAGGGCAGGTAGAGCCAGCTCGTGTAGAGCGCGATGTCGGTGTTGGAGACGCCGAGATTCTTGTAGAGGATGACCGAGAGGGTCATCACGGCGACGTAGGGGATGCCTTGGCCGAAGTAGAGCGTCGGAATCCAGCGCCAGACGCTGTGCGTGGCATGAGGGGCGGAGGCACCCGCGCCGGGTGCGGCTTGCGCCGTCGTCTCAGGGGTCGCCGAATCGGTTGCCGCCAACGTGTTCTCCTCGCGCCTGGGTCGACGCCCGCGTGGCGCAAGTGTGCCTGATTCGCCGGCGCGGGCGGCGCGCCGATGCGGCGAGCGAAACGGCTACTTGGCCGAGGGGACGGGAATCACCAGTCGGCCGGCGTGCTCGGCGACGAAGGACTCGCTGCTGCTGGTGGAACTGCCGTTGGCCGACTTCTGCGCGGTCTTGATGATGAGCTTCCTCACCGGCTTCAACGGCATGACCATGGTGCGGCCGTCGGGCGCCTTGCTGTCGGCGAGGCGGCGCAGATCGTCGGCGGTGAGCTCGGCGAGACGCAACTCCGTGAGTTTGGCGCCGAAGTCGGCGGCCATCATCATCTGGTACATCTCGACCGCCATCGGGTCGGCACCCACGGTGTAGAGCAGCGCGTGGAGGGCCTTGCCGTCCTTTTTGACGAAGGCGCTACGATAGGCATCGACGAACGCCTTCTCCTGGGCCGGCGTGACGGCGAACACACTGCCGGCGACCAGCGCGGCGGCAGCGACGAGCAACGTGGCGAGCGGTTTCATGGTGCGTTCCTTCCTGAGTTGACGGTACCGCCAGCCATTCGGCGCGGCAGCTATCGGGACAGACGCAAGATGCATGCGCGGCGCGCCAACCCGTTGCGTTGCGTGGGGGTGTCAGCGCGGCAGCAGCGTCAAGAGATCGAGTGGCCGTGCAATTTCGTGCCGCGCGCCCCAGTCGCCCGCCGCTTCGTGGTCGGGCAGGTAGCCGTAACGTGCGAGTACCGGCAGCATGCCCGCGGTGCGGCTCGCGCGCATGTCCGCTTCGCCGTCGCCGACGAACCAGCAGTCCTCGACACCGACTTCGGCATCGCTGGCGGCGAGCAGAAGCGGCGCCGGATGGGGCTTGGGGGTGGGCGTGCTGTCGCCGCAGACGACGGCCACGGGCGTGAATGCCCGGCCGCGCAGCAGTTCGTCGATCATCGGCTCGGCCAGACGCGAGTGCTTGTTGGTGACGATGCCCCAGGCGAGGCCGCGTCGTTCGAGCGCGATCAAGAGTTCGAGCACCCCGTCGAAAAGGTGCGAATGATCGAGCTTGCGGCGATCGTAGATGGCGAGAAAGCGCTTGCGTTGTTCGTCGAACGCCGCGTCGTCCGGGCGCAGCCCGAAGCCCGCCGTCAGCAGGCTGCGGGCACCGTAGGTGGCGTGTGGGCGCAGCGCTTCGTAAGGCAGGGGGTCGAGCCCGTCACTCGTGCGCATGTCGTTGATGGCGCCGGCGAGATCGGGCGCGCTGTCGACCAGCGTGCCGTCGAAATCGAAGAGGATGGCGCGAGGAGGGCGATGGCTCATGCCCGGCGGCCCGTCAGGAGACGTGAAAAAGGCAAAGTGGACGATACAACTTTTTCGTCAAATGACGTCCATGACGGGCTTGGCGGCAGGAAATGGCCAAAGTCGATAATGGGATAAATCACGTTGCAAGCCCGTTATGGATGCGGTTTCCCGCAAAAAGTTGTTACTCGTTGTTCGTATAGGCGGCGCTGCGCCAGGCCGCCATTTTGACCGCGAGCACGGCAAAGGCGTCGGCGTTGCTCCAGGAGATGACCGTGCGCGCGGCCTCGGCGAGCGGCACCCAGCGAAAGGCGACGTGCTCGCGCGGCGCGAGGCGAGGGGGCAGCGGGGCTGGCATCCGCACGGCGAACAGGTGTTCGCGGTTGTGCGTGGTGCCCGGCGGGTAGCGGTGACGCCAGCGCGGGTAGATGCAATAGACGCTCTCGCAGCGCAGATCGAGCAGGCCACCGCATGCCGCCGCGTCGAAGCCGGTCTCCTCGGCCAGTTCGCGTGCGGCCGTCGCCGCGAAGGTTTCGCCGTCTTCCTGCGAACCGGTGACCGATTGCCAGAAGCCGGCGTAGTCGGCACGCTCGATCAGAAGCGTCTGCCCGTCCTCGGTGAATGGCGCTACCAGCACCGAACGCGGAATCTTTGGGCGCCGTGTCGGCGGCGCCGCCGCGTCGTCCATGCCGCTCAGACGAGCACCGTGTGAAAGTCGCGACCACGCTCGCGCCACCAGTCGGCCGCTTCGCCGAGAATGTCCGCAAGCGTCGTCCACTCGGCGCCGAAGCGGCGCTCGGCGCCCGCGCTGCCCATGAGCAGCACGCAGATCGAACCGCTCTTTGCCCACTGCTCGTCCATCAGGCAATCGGCCAGCGCGTCCCAGTTGTGCCCGAAGTGGCGCGGCAGCGCAAGCCCCGTGGCCAGCGTTTCGAGCAGAGCCTTCTTCGAGCGCACGCCCTTGAGTTCGACGCGCAGCACGCGATCGGCGCGGCCGTCGTGGATGGATGAATTCATCGTCGTCACCTCGACCGTCCGCTCAGCGAACGATGCACTTGAAGGATTGGTAATGGTCGTCGCTGTAGTAGCACGGGTCGGTGGCACGCTGGTCGCCGCCGCAGACGATGCGCCGCGCGCCACGGTTGCGGGCGCCGGGCGTGCGCACCGTGTATTCGTGGTAGAAGCCACGCGGCGCCTTCGGCAGCAGGCGTTCACGATTGCCGAAGATCACGCCGTCGCGCCCGTTGGGAAACGGGCCGCCCGCCGCGATCAGCGCGAGCGTCGTTCGTCCCTGCGCCGGCAGATCGTTGACGCTGATGGCCTCGCCCACCGCGCAGGCGCTGCGTGCATGACTGGGCGCCGCGGCAAGGAGCGCGATGAGGGGCAGGGCAAGGATGAGCTTTCGCATGGGAGTCTCCGCAAGGCGCATCAGGAACCTCTGAATTACCCACCGCGCCGCAGGATCGGGAAGTTAGCTTAGCGTAACGCACTGCCGCCGGACACACCATCAGCGTGTCGCACGCCAGCGCAGATAGTCCACCGCGAGGCAGCGATCGGAGACGACGGCGATGCCGGCGTCGCGAGCGACGCGCGCGGCGGCGTCGTTGGCGATGCCCCGTTGCATCCAGAGGACCATCGGTCGCGGCTGCATGGCGGCCGCTTCGCGCGCGACGGCGAGCATCGCGTCGCTGCGCCGAAAGCAGTCGACGATGTCGACCGGTTCGCTGATGTCGACCAGGTCGGCATGGCATCGCTCGCCGAGGATGGTGGTGCCCGCCGCGAGGGGATTGACTGCGAAGATCCGGAAACCCTCGCGCTGCATCGTGCGCGCCACGTCATGGCTCGGCCGCGCCGGGTCGGGCGACAGCCCCACCACCGCGATCGTGCGCGCCGTGGTGAAGAGCGTGTCGAAGTCGATCTCGGCGGTCATCGCGCCCGCGGTCGCCTGCGTCAACGCAGACGCCGGAACGAGGAAATCACATCGTTCATGCCGGGTGGCATGTCGCGGTATTGCCCCGGGCCGAGCGTGATGCAGCGGCCCCGGAACTCCGAGTCCTCACAGAACTGCCAGGTGCCACTGGCGATGAAGATCGACGAGGTCTTGTCGTTCATGCCGGTGGGCGAGAGGTCGCTGAGGTCGCCGAACGCACGCAGCGACCGGCCGCCGAAATCGCTGTCCTCATAGAGCCAGACGGGATGCGCCGTGCGTCCGGCCCCCGCGTCCATGACGACGTAGTTGCCGCCGCCGACCCCGCCCGCACCCCAGCCGCCGCCGCTACCGGAGACGACGCGCATCGAGGAAATCGCCAGATTGAGTTCTCGCGGCAGGCGGGCGTAGTCGCCCGGCGCGAACACCATGCAGTTGCCGCCATAGTCGCGATCTTCGCAGGCTTCCCACTGCCCCGCGTAGACGCGCAGCGACTGGATGCGGTCATTGAAGCCGCTGTTGCGCAGGTTGTCGATGTCGCGGTCGATGCTCATCGACATGCCGCTGAAGTTCGGGCCGGTGAAGGCATCGACGCGCGCCCGCCCACCGCTCCAATTCGGCGGCACGACCGGAGGCGCCAGAACCGGCGGCATCGGCTGCACGGCCGGCGGACGCCCGCCATCGACGACGCGCACGCTGACGATGCGGTTGTTCAGTTGCGCTCCGAGGTCGGCGTATTGCCCCGGGGGCAGCGCCTGGCAGCGTCCGGAGAAGTTGTAGTCGGTACACACCTCCCAGGTGCCGCCGCTGACGATGGCGGAGCCCGCCTGTGCCGCGAAGCCCATGCCCTGGCTGTCGAGATTGGCCATGTCCTGTTGCACCGTGACACTGCGGCCACCGAAGTTGGCGCGGTCGAAGAGCTGCATGCGCGCGCCGGCGTAACCGCTGTCGGTGGCGACGTTGCCCGCGTGGCGCAGCGAGCGAATCGCGGTGCCGAAGCGGTCACCGAAATCGCGGTAGTCGCCGGGCGTCAGGCGACGGCAATCGCCGCGAAAATTCGGCTCCGTGCAGGCATCCCACAGGCCGTCAGCGATGCGGATGGAGCGTGCGGAGCCGATCGCAAATGCCGCTTCGGAGCGCGACAGCCGCAGGTATTCACCGGTGAAGTCGCGGCCGCTATAGACCCAGGCATCGGCACTCATGGCGAGCGCGGGCAGCAGCGAGCACGCGGCGAGCGTGAGTAGACGTGTCCATGACACGGTAGCGAACGGGTTCATGCGAAGCTCTCCTGAAAGCAAAGGGTGCCGCCGACGTCGGAACGTCGGCCGCGCCACGGGCGCCACGGCAACGCCGGAGGTTTGGCGCGCGTTGACGATGGGGTAAAGCGTAGCCCATCGCGCCGTTGCCGACACGGCGAAGATTCTGATTGCCGCGCGATCCGTGTCGGCCGGGCTCGCTTCCCGCGTCTCACGCTCACCGCGGATAATGTCGGCCCATTCGGGAACAACACGGAGCAAGGCATGACGGTTCGACGCGCTCGCTGGGTGATCGGAAACTGGAAGATGAACGGCTCGCTCGCGGCGAACGCCACGCTGCTCGCGGGGCTCGTCACCGCGCCGCGCGCGGATGCGGCGCGTCTGGCGGTGTGTGTGCCCTATCCGTACCTTGCGCAGGCGCAGGCGGCGCTCGCGCAAAGCGCCGTCGCGTGGGGGGCACAGGATCTGAGCGCTGCGGCCAGTGGCGCCTATACCGGGCAGGTCAGCGCCACGATGCTGACCGAGTTCGGCGCCTCGCTCGTTTTGGTGGGTCACTCCGAACGTCGTCAGTACAACGGCGAGACGAGCGCCCTCGTCGCCGCCAAGGCCGCCGTCGCCCTCGCCGCCGGCCTGACTCCGGTCATCTGCGTCGGCGAAACGCTGGCCGAGCGCGACGCGGGACGGGCGCAGGTGGTCGTTGCCGAGCAGCTCGCAGCCTGCGCTGACGTGCTGCGCGATGGCGGTGCCCGCGTGGTCGTGGCCTATGAACCGGTATGGGCCATCGGCACCGGGCGCACGGCGAGCCCGAGCGAAGCGCAGGCCATGCACGCGGCGATCCGGGCCGAAATCGCCCGCCTCGGTGGCGCTGCCGCCGCGACGAGCCTTCTGTACGGCGGCAGCGTGAAGGCAAGCAACGCCGCCGAACTCTTCGCGCAGCCCGACATCGATGGCGGCCTGATCGGCGGTGCGTCACTGGTCGCCGCCGAGTTCCTTGCCATCGCAGCCGCTGCCTGAGAGGGGGCAGCGCGTCCGACCGCGGCCGCGCGGTGTATATAATGGCGGGCTATGGAATTCGTTCTTCTTGTAGTGCACCTGGTTGCTGCTGCGGCGATTTTGGTGCTTGTCTTGCTCCAGCATGGCAAGGGCGCCGATATGGGTGCAGCGTTCGGCAGCGGGTCGGCCGGCAGCGTGTTCGGGTCGGCCGGTTCGGCCAACTTCCTGAGCCGCTCCACCGGTGTCGCCGCAGCCGTGTTTTTCGCGACCAGCATCGCGCTGACCTACTACGGATCGCATCGCGCAACCAGCGGTGGCGGTGTCATGCAAGGCGTGACCGGCGAGCCCGCCAAGTCACAGTCGAGCGCGCCGGCATCGACGCCAGCGCCGGCTGCTCCCGGTGCGCCGAGCGGGTCGAGCGCGCCGAAGTCCGATGTGCCGAAATAGCAGGGTGTTATTGATCGAGCGTAAGGTTTCTTTTCCGCCGTCGTGGTGAAATTGGTAGACACGCTATCTTGAGGGGGTAGTGGCGAAAGCTGTGCGAGTTCGAGTCTCGCCGACGGCACCAACAACAGCAGTCCTGGCAGCGCTTCGCCAGGCACAAGGAGGCGGGGCCACCACGTGTTCCGCCTTTTTTTTGGGGATTTTTGAGAGATGTCGCTAGAAGCCTATGTCCCGATCCTGATGTTCATGATCGTGGCGCTCGCGTTCGGCTGCGTGCTGCTCATCGTCGGCTGGGTCGCCTCGCCGTCGCGCCCCGATCCCGACAAGATGGCCCCGTACGAGTGCGGCTTCGAGGCCTTCGAGGACGCCCGCATGCGCTTCGATGTGCGCTATTACCTCGTGGCAATCCTCTTCATCCTGTTCGACCTCGAAATCGCGTTCCTCTTTCCGTGGGCCGTTGCGCTGAAGGAAGTGGGTACCGTCGGCTTCGCCGCGATGATGGTCTTTCTCGCCATTCTCACGGTCGGCTTCATCTACGAATGGAAGAAAGGTGCACTCGATTGGGAATGATCGACTGCGACACTTTCGGCACAACGGAGCGCACTGAATCATGAGCCTCGAAGGCGTCCTCGAAAAAGGCTTCGTCACCACGAGCCTCGACACGCTGATCAACTGGTCGCGCAACGGCTCGATGTGGCCGGTGACGTTCGGTCTTGCTTGCTGCGCGGTCGAGATGATGCATGCCGGCGCGGCACGCTACGACCTCGATCGCTTCGGCATCGTCTTTCGGCCCAGCCCGCGGCAATCCGACGTGATGATCGTCGCCGGAACGCTATGCAACAAGATGGCGCCCGCGCTGCGCAAGGTGTATGACCAGATGGCGGAGCCGCGTTGGGTGATCTCGATGGGCTCATGCGCCAATGGGGGTGGCTACTACCACTACAGCTATTCCGTCGTGCGCGGCTGCGACCGCATCGTGCCGGTCGACGTGTACGTGCCCGGCTGCCCGCCAACGTCAGAGGCGTTGATCTACGGCATCCTGCAGTTGCAGAACAAGATTCGGCGCACCAACACCATCGCGCGCGCTTGATGGGGAACCTCGTCGCATGTTGAAAGAAATCATCTCCGACGTGTTGGGCAGCAAGGCGGTCTCGATCGTCGCGGCGCTCGACGAGGTGACCGTCGAAGTTGCCGCCCGCGATTGGCTGGAGGTCGGCCGCATGCTGCGCGATCACCCGAAGGCGCGCTTCGATACGCTGATCGACCTCTGTGGCGTCGATTTCTCGGCGTATGGCAACGGCGAACGCGAAGGTCCGAAGTACGCTGTCGTGGTGCACTTGCTCTCCGTCGCGTTGAACCAGCGCCTTCGCGTGCGGTGCTTTGCAGCGGACGATGATTTCCCGGTGCTGCCCACGCTGGTCGAGGTCTGGCCCTCCGCCAACTGGTTCGAGCGCGAAGCGTTCGATCTCTTCGGCATCGTATTCGAGGGCCATCCCGATCTGCGCCGCATCCTGACCGACTACGGCTTCGTTGGCCATCCGTTCCGCAAGGATTTCCCGGTTTCCGGTTACGTCGAAATGCGCTACGACCCTGAACAACGGCGTGTCCTCTACCAACCCGTCACCATCGAGCCGCGCGAGAACGTCCCGCGCATCGTGCGTGACGACAGCTACGCGCACTGAGGCATCGACCATGGCTGAACTGCGCAATTACACGATGAACTTCGGGCCGCAACATCCGGCGGCCCACGGCGTGTTGCGACTGGTGCTCGAACTCGATGGCGAGACCATCGAGCGGGCCGACCCGCACATCGGACTTCTGCACCGCGCGACGGAGAAACTGGCCGAGACGAAAACGTACCTGCAGGCGCTGCCCTACATGGATCGCCTCGACTATGTGTCGATGATGGCGAACGAGCACGCCTATTGCATGGCCATCGAAAAGCTGTTGCAGCTCGAGGTGCCGGAGCGGGCGCAGTACATCCGGGTGATGTTCGATGAGGTCACGCGACTGCAGAACCATCTGCTTTGGCTCGGCTGCCACGCGCTCGACGTCGGTGCGATGACGGTGTTCCTCTACTGCTTCCGCGAACGCGAAGATCTGTTCGACGCCTACGAGGCCGTGTCCGGTGCACGCATGCATGCCGCGTATTACCGACCGGGCGGCGTCTATCGCGACCTGCCCGATCGCATGCCGCAGTATCAGGCATCGAAGGTTCACAACGCCGCCGCGGTCAAGCGGATGAACCACAACCGTGAGGGTTCGCTGCTCGACTTCCTCGAGGATTTCACGCAACGTTTCCCCGGCTGTGTCGACGATTACGAAACGCTGCTGACCGACAACCGCATCTGGAAGCAACGCACGGTCGGCATCGGGGTGGTGAGCCCCGAACGCGCGTTGGCGCTCGGGTTTACCGGCGCCATGTTGCGCGGTTCCGGTATCGCGTGGGACATTCGGCGCAAGCAGCCGTACGAGGTGTATTCGCGGCTCGACTTCGGCATTCCCGTCGGTGTGAATGGCGATTGCTACGACCGCTATCTGGTGCGCATGCAGGAGATGCGCGAATCCAACAAGATCATCAAGCAGTGCATCGCCTGGTTGCGCGCAAACCCCGGTCCCGTCATCACCGGCAACAACAAGGTCGCCCCGCCGAAGCGGGAAGCCATGAAGACCAACATGGAAGACCTGATTCATCACTTCAAGCTCTTCACCGAGGGCATGCATGTTCCGCCGGGCGAGGCCTACGCGGCGATCGAGCATCCGAAGGGCGAGTTCGGTGTCTACATCGTCTCCGATGGCGCCAACAAGCCGTACCGCGTGAAATTGCGTGCGCCGGACTTTGCCCATCTCGCCGCGCTCGACGAAATGTCGCGCGGGCACATGATTGCCGACGTCGTGGCCATCATCGGTACGCAGGACATCGTCTTCGGTTCGATCGACAGGTAAACAGCAAGATGGCACTCTCGCAGGAATCCATGCGCCAGATCGATCAGGAACTGACCAAGTTCCCGTCGGATCAGCGGCAATCGGCCGTCATGGCGGCATTGCGCATCGTGCAAACCGAGCGCGGTTGGCTTTCCCCCGACAGCATGCAGGAGGTGGCCGACTACCTCGGCATGCCGCCCGTGGCCGTCTATGAGGTCGCCTCGTTCTATACGATGTACGAGCGCAAGCCGGTTGGAAAATACAAGCTCACGGTTTGCACCAATCTGCCCTGTCAGCTCCAGGGTTCGATGTCCTGCGCGGAACACGCGAAGAAAAAGCTCGGCATCGACTTTGGCGAGACGACGACGGATGGCCTCTTCACGCTGAAAGAGGGTGAATGCTTCGGGGCGTGTGGGGATGCGCCGGTGCTCCTCGTGAACAACCACGATGTCTGCGTCAAGGTGACGCCGGAGCGCTTCGATGCGCTGATCGACGAATTGAAGAAGGCATAGGCAGCTCAGATGCACTTCGGCCCGCACATCAACCCGACCGTCTTCGCTGGTCTCAATATCGATGACCGAAACGACTGGCGCATCGGTCCCTATCGCACGCGCGGTGGTTACGAGGCGCTCACCAAAATTCTCCGCGAGAAGATTCCTCCGGAGCAGGTGATCGCCGAAGTCAAGAAGTCGGCACTGCGCGGACGGGGCGGCGCGGGCTTCCCGACGGGGCTCAAATGGAGCTTCATGCCGCGCCAGTTTCCGGGGCAGAAGTACCTCGTGTGCAACTCCGACGAGGGCGAACCAGGAACCTTCAAGGATCGCGACATCCTGCGCTACAACCCGCACATGGTCATCGAGGGCATGGCGATCGGCGGCTATGCGATGGGTATCTCCGTGGGCTACAACTACATCCACGGCGAGATATTTCGCATCTACCAGCAGTTCGAGGAGGCGCTCGAGGAGGCGCGTGCCGCCGGCCTTCTTGGCCGCGACATCCTCGGCTCCGGATTCGACTTCCAGTTGCACGCCTTCCATGGATATGGTGCGTACATCTGCGGCGAAGAAACGGCGTTGCTCGAATCGATCGAAGGGAAGAAGGGGCAACCGCGCTTCAAGCCGCCGTTCCCCGCGAGCTTTGGCCTGTACGGCAAACCCACGACCATCAACAACACCGAGACGTTCGCGGCTGTGCCGTGGATCATGCGCAACGGCGGTGAGGCATTCCTGAACCTTGGTCTGCCGAACAACGGTGGCACGAAGCTCTTCTCGGTGTCGGGCGACGTCGAGCGCCCCGGCAACTACGAGGTTCCGCTGGGCACCCCGTTCGCCAAGCTGCTCGAACTCGCGGGTGGCGTGCGTGGTGGCCGCAAGCTCAAAGCGGTGGTGCCGGGCGGCTCGTCGGCTCCCGTCGTCCCTGGAGAGGCGATGCTGCAGACAAACATGGACTACGACTCCATCGCCAAGCAGGGCTCGATGCTCGGCTCCGGCGCCGTCATCGTCATGGACGATACCCGCTGCATGGTGAAATCGCTGTTGCGGCTGTCGTACTTCTATTACGAGGAATCGTGCGGCCAGTGCACGCCGTGTCGGGAAGGCACGGGCTGGATGTGGCGAATGATCAACCGCATCGAGCACGGTGAAGGCCGGATGGCTGACCTCGACGTGTTGAACTCGGTGGCCGACAACATCCAGGGACGGACCATCTGTGCTCTTGGCGACGCCGCGGCGATGCCGGTGCGTTCGTTCATCAAGCATTTCCGCGACGAATTCCAATACCACATCGAACACAAGCGCTGTCTTGTGCCCGCCTACCTCTGACCTGGTCGGCGAATCAAGGACATACGCCAGAGCGCCCATGTTGAACATCGAAATCGACGGCAAAGCGACACAGGTAGCCCCCGGCAGCACCGTCATGGATGCCGCCAATCAGGTTGGTGCGTACATCCCGCACTTCTGCTATCACAAGAAACTCTCGATTGCGGCCAACTGCCGCATGTGTCTGGTCGAAGTCGAAAAGGCGCCGAAGCCGCTGCCTGCCTGCGCGACACCCGTCACCGAAGGCATGAAGGTGCATACGGCCTCGACGCTCGCGAAGCGTGCGCAGGAAGGGGTGATGGAGTTCCTGCTCATCAATCACCCCCTCGATTGCCCCATCTGCGATCAGGGCGGCGAGTGCCAGCTGCAGGACCTGTCCGTCGGCTACGGCAACTCCGGCTCCCGCTTCGTCGAAGAAAAGCGAGTCGTCTTTCACAAGGACCTCGGACCCCTGATCAGCGCGGAGGAGATGACGCGGTGCATCCATTGCACGCGCTGCATCCGTTTCGGCCAGGAGATCGCCGGTGTCATGGAGCTCGGCATGGGCGGCCGTGGCGAGCATTCCGAGATCCTCACCTTTGTCGGCAGCACGGTCGATTCCGAGCTCTCCGGCAACATGATCGATATCTGCCCGGTGGGCGCACTGACATCCAAGCCGTTCCGGTACAGCGCGAGGACCTGGGAGCTGCAGCGACGTCGCAGCGTGAGTCCGCACGACGGGCTCAATGCCAACGTGCAGATTCAGGTCAAGTCCGACCGCGTGATGCGCGTGCTCCCGCTTGAGAACGACGCACTGAACGAGTGCTGGATCTCCGATCGCGATCGCTTTGCCTACGAAGGACTGTACGCGGCCGATCGTCTGACGACACCGATGGTGAAACGCGACGGGCAGTGGCAGGCCGCAAGCTGGCAGGATGCCCTCAACGCAGCGGCCGGTGCGATCGGTCTGGCCGTGAAAAAGCACGGCGCCGCCCGCACGGCATTCCTGCTCGGCCCACACACGACGCTGGAAGAGGCAAGCCTTGCGCGAGTGCTCGCGGCGCATGTTGGTGGCGCCAGCATCGATCATCGCTTGCGCGTCACCGATCCGGAACTCGATCGCGGTGGCGGCCTGCCCTGGCTCGGCTTCAAGCTTTCGACGATTCACGAAGTCGACCGCTTCCTGGTGATTGGCAGCGCGCTACGCGGTGAGCAACCGCTGATCGCGCAGCGGATTCGCCAGCGAATCAAGAAGGGCGCCGCGCTCAGCGTCGTGGGCTCCATCGACCAGGATCTGCTTTGCCCCGTCGCGGCCAAGGCGATCGTGGCGCCCTCCGCCATGCTGCGGACGCTGCATGACATCGCCGCGGCGTTGGCAGCACGCTTGGGCAAACCGGCTCGCATTTCATCGGGCGCTGCGAATGCCGACGCCGATGCCATTGCCGCGTCGCTCGCCACGGGCAAGCGTGTCGCCGTCCTGCTCGGCGATATGGCGATGTCGCGTCCCGATGCGGCGCAGATCGAAGCCGCGGCGGCGGTGATCGCCGAGCTCTGTGCGGGAACGCACGGACGCCTGCTGCTGGCGGGCGGCGCGGCGGCCGGCTATGTCGCCGGGGCTGTGCCCTCGGCCGGGACGCTGGGTGCGCATGCCGCACTCGGGGCCGATGGCGCCAAGGCGTTCGTGCTGGTCGGTTGCGAGCCGGAGCGCGATAGCAGTCGCGGCGCTGAAGCGCTGACGGCGCTCGCGCAGGCGGAGCAGGTCGTGTGTCTGACGACCTTTGCATCGGACACGATGAAGCAGTACGCCAGCGTGCTCCTGCCCATCGCGCCGTTCACCGAAACCTCGGGCACCTACGTCGCGCTCGATGGCACCGTGCAATCGTTCACCGGCGTCGTTCGGCCTTTGGGCGAGACGCGCCCGGGATGGAAGGTGTTGCGCGTGCTCGGCGACTTGCTCGATGCCGACATGAGTGCCTTCAATTCGAGCGAGGACGTGCGGCGTGCGGCGCTCGCCGATTTCGACGAAGCGCAACTCGGTGCAAACGTCGCCGCGCCGTCGGCGCTCGCTGCCGCCGAACGCGCCGCAGGACTCGAACGGGTGGCGACGGTGCCGGTCTATCACGCCGATCCTCTGGTGCGGCGTGCGCCATCGCTCGCACAAACGCGTCTGGGTCGACAGGCACGATTGCGCATTGCGCCCGCCACGGCCGCTGCGCTTGCCCTGACCGACGGCGCTCGCGTCAGGATCAAGGCCGGCGTGACGCACACCGAAACCACCGTCGGTCTCGATCCTGCGGTCGCTCCCGGTTGCGTGGCCATCGCGCTCGCCACGGAAGTCTCCGCGGCGCTTGGTGATGCCAATGCGCCGGTGACGCTGGAGGCACTATGACGAACCCGGTCGAACTTCTGCTTGGCACCGACTTCCCGATGGTCAACTACGCCATCTGGACGCTGCTGAAAATCGTTGCGATCCTGCTTCCGGTGGTCATTTGTGTGGCGTTCCTGACTTTGTGGGAACGCAAAGTCATCGGCTGGATGCAAATGCGTATCGGCCCCAACCGCGTCGGCAAAGGCTGGTTGCAGCCCTTTGCCGATGTCTTCAAGCTGATCTTCAAGGAAATCGTGGTGCCGAGCGGCGCCAACAAGACGCTCTTTTATATCGCGCCGCTGCTGTCGATCGGCCCGGCCATGGCGGCATGGGCGGTGATTCCGTTCGATCCGACCCTGATACTCGCCGACGTCAACGCAGGTCTTCTCTATGTCCTCGCGCTCACCTCGATCGGTGTCTATGGCGTGATCCTCGCAGGCTGGGCGTCCAATTCGAAGTACGCGTTTCTTGGCGCGATGCGCTCGGCCGCGCAGCTCGTGTCCTATGAAATCGCGATGGGCTTCGCGCTGGTGGGGGTGCTGATGGCGGCCAACAGCCTCAACCTCGCCGACATCGTGAACGCGCAACGTGGCGGCGTCCTGCAGTGGTACTTCATTCCGTTGTTCCCGCTGTTTGTCGTCTACTTCGTGTCCGGCGTGGCCGAAACCAATCGCCACCCGTTCGACATGGCCGAAGGCGAATCCGAGATCGTGGCCGGATTCCACGTCGAGTATTCGGGCGTCACCTTCGCGGTGTTCTTCCTCGCGGAGTACGCCAACATGATCCTCATCGCGACGCTCGCCAGCGTGATGTTCCTCGGAGGCTGGTTGTCGCCGCTGCCGTTCACCAACGACATCGAGCTCTTCGGCTTGAAACCCTTCGCTGACGGCTTCTTCTGGCTTGCCGCGAAGGTGTTCTTCGTGCTCTTCTTCTTCCTGTGGATTCGCGCGTCGTTTCCGCGCTACCGCTACGACCAGATCATGCGGCTCGGCTGGAAGATTTTCATTCCGCTCACTCTCGCCTACATCGTGTTCCTTGCGATCGTCATGCAGACGTCGTGGGGCTCCGCGTTTCACTGAGGGGCTCCAACGTGATCACCGCGATCAAGCACTACGTCTCAAGTTTCCTGCTGTGGGAGATGCTGAAGGGCATGGCGTTGACAGGGCGCTACATGTTCGCCCGCAAAGTCACGGTGCATTTTCCTGAAGAAAAGACACCGCAGAGCCCGCGCTTCCGAGGTCTGCACGCGTTGCGCCGCTACGAGAATGGCGAGGAGCGCTGTATCGCCTGCAAGCTGTGTGAGGCGGTTTGTCCTGCCATGGCCATTACCATCGAATCGGCCGTCCGCGACGATGGCACGCGACGCACGACGCGCTACGACATTGACCTCACGAAGTGCATCTTCTGCGGCTTTTGCGAGGAAAGCTGCCCCGTCGACTCCATCGTGGAGACTCGGCTGCTCGAATACCACGGCGAAAAGCGCGGCGACCTCTACTACACGAAGGAGATGTTGCTGGCGGTCGGCGACCGATACGAAAACCAAATTGCGGCCGATCGTGCCGCGGATGCGAAATTCCGCTGAGCCCATAGCGGCGAGGCAGCCACCATGCCAGAACTGTCCACCATCATCTTCTATCTGTTCTCCGCGATCCTGCTGTTCGCAGCGTCGCGCGTCATCAGCGTCAAAAACCCGGTGCATGCGGCGCTGTTCCTCGTGCTCTCGTTCTTTTCGGCGTCCGGACTCTGGATGCTTCTCAAGGCCGAGTTTCTTGCGATGGCACTGGTACTCGTCTATGTCGGCGCGGTCATGGTGCTGTTCCTCTTTGTCGTCATGATGCTCGATGTGAACTTCGAGTTGCTGCGCAAACAGTTCCGCAGCTACCTGCCGGTGGGTTTGCTCGTCGGCGTTGCCGTATTGGTCGAAATGGTCTTGGTGCTTGCCATCGCCTTCGGGCGCCGTGCGGCGACTGCGGGCGAACCGACGGCGACCGTCGTGGCGGGCAGCAACACCAAGGCGCTCGGCGTCGAACTCTTCACGCGCTATGTCTACGCCGTCGAAATTGCGGGTGTGCTGCTGCTCGTGGCCATCATCGCTGCCATCGCCCTCACGCTTCGTGATCGCCGCGATTCGCGCTTCCAGAACCCGGCGCAACAGGTTCGCGTGAATCCGGGCGAGAGGGTACGTCTGCTGAACCTCGACAGCGAGCGGCCGACCCCAGCCGTTGCGCCGGTCGCATCACCCACCGCTGTGAATGAGGGAACCAAGTAATGCTGCCCGCCCCCACACTCAGCTCTTACCTGATCGTCGGCGCCGTGCTGTTCACGCTCAGCATCGTCGGCATCTTCCTGAACCGGCGCAACGTGATCGTGCTGCTCATGGCGATCGAACTGATGCTGCTTGCGGTCAACATGAACTTCATCGCGTTTTCGAGCTACCTCGGAGACCTGGGCGGTCAAGTGTTCGTCTTTTTCATCCTGACCGTGGCGGCTGCCGAGTCAGCAATCGGGTTGGCGATTCTGGTGGTGCTGTTCCGCAACGTCGGCTCCGTCGATGTCGATGAAATCAATCAACTGAAAGGATAGGGAACTCCGTGATGAAGCTCTCCTATCTGCTCGTCGCCTTCGCGCCTCTGGTGGGCTCGGTGATCGCCGGATTGTTTGGTCGGCGCATCGGCCGGTCGGGCGCCCACTCGGTGACGATTCTTGGCGTGCTGGTTTCATTCATCGCCTCCTGCGTGGTGCTCACCGACGTGCTCGCCGGCAACACCTTCAACGGCCCTCTCTACACCTGGATGGTTGCCGATGGCGTACGCATGGAGGTTGGTTTCCTGATCGACACGCTGACCGTGTCGATGATGCTGGTGGTCACCTCGGTGTCGCTGATGGTGCACATCTACACGATCGGATACATGGCGGACGACCCCGGCTACCAGCGGTTCTTCAGCTATATCTCCCTCTTCACCTTCTCGATGTTGATGCTCGTGATGAGCAACAACTTCATGCAACTGTTCTTCGGCTGGGAGGCGGTCGGCCTCGTCTCCTACCTGTTGATCGGCTTCTGGTACAAGCGGCCGACGGCGATCTTCGCCAACCTCAAGGCGTTTCTCGTCAACCGGGTAGGTGACATGGGGTTCGTCCTCGGGATCGGCATGGTGCTTGCCTACACCGGTAGTCTGGACTACAAGACGGTGTTTGAAAAGAGCGCGACGTTGAAGGACATCGCCATCGCGATGGGCCCGTTCGGCACACCGAGTTGGGCGACGGTCACCTGCATCCTGCTCTTCATCGGCGCCATGGCCAAGTCGGCGCAGGTTCCGCTTCATGTGTGGCTGCCCGACTCGATGGAAGGGCCGACCCCGATCTCCGCGCTGATCCACGCGGCGACCATGGTGACGGCGGGCATCTTCATGGTGTCGCGCATGTCGCCCCTGTTTGAAATGTCGGCGACGGCCTTGTCGTTCGTGCTCATCATCGGCGCGACGACGGCATTGTTCATGGGGTTGCTCGGTATTACCGAGTACGACATCAAGCGCGTCATTGCGTACTCGACGCTCTCGCAGCTCGGCTACATGACCGTCGCGCTCGGCGTCTCTGCCTACAGCGCGGCGATGTTCCACCTCGTCACGCACGCGTTCTTCAAGGCGTTGCTGTTTTTGGCGGCGGGCTCGGTGATCATCGCGCTGCACCACAACCAGGACATGCGCTACATGGGCGGCCTGCGAAAATACATGAAGATCACCTGGCTCACGTCGTTGGTCGGAACACTCGCGCTGATCGGCTTCCCGCTGCTGTCGGGCTTCTACTCCAAGGACACGATCATCGAGGCGGTGCATCAGAGCAAGATCTACGGCCATGAATACGCGAGCTTCGCCGTGCTTTGTGGCGTGTTCGTCACGGCGTTCTACTCGTTCCGTCTGTACTTCCTGGTGTTCCACGGCAAGGAACGCTACGACGAGATGCCGCACGGTGACGCGCACGACCACGATCATCACGGGCATGACCACGGCAAGCCGCACGAGTCTCCGTGGGTGGTGACCCTGCCTCTGGTTCTGCTCGCGATTCCGTCGGCCATTCTCGGCTACTGGGGGATCGACAAGTTCGTGCATGGAGAATGGTTCAAGGGCGCCATTACGGTCGCCCCCGCGCATGACACGCTGGCCGCGCTGCGCGCGGAATTCCACGGGCCGCTCGCGATGGCGCAGCATGCGCTCGGCACGGCCGCGTTCTGGCTCACGATGGCCGCGATTGCGCTGACGTTCTACCTCTACGTGCTCAATCCGGCGCTGCCTGGCCGTCTCCGCAAGGCCCTTCGGCCGATCGTCGTGGTGTTCGAGAACAAGTTCTATTTCGACCGCATCAACGAAGTCGTGTTCATGCGTGGCGGCCGTCTTCTGGGCGAGGGGCTGTCGCGCTTCGGTGATCGCGCGCTGATCGATGGTGCGATCGTCAACGGCACGGCCAATACGGTACGGGCCTTCGCCGGTGTCATGCGTCACCTGCAATCGGGCTACATCTATCACTATGCATTCATGATGGTGGCCGGAGTGCTCACCTTCCTTACCTGGCTTTTGCTGCGCTGAACGAAGAGCGAGACGACAAGAACTACCATGCTGCTCTCCCTGTCCATCTGGATCCCCATCGTCGGCGGCGCGATCGTGCTGGCGACGAGCCGTGCGTCGTCGGTCGCGACGACGCGCTGGCTTGCGTTGCTGTTCGCCATCGCCGGCTTCGCCGTCACCATCCCGCTCTACGTCGGTTTCGACACCACGACGGCTGCATTGCAATTCGTCGAAAACGTGCCGTGGATCGAGCGCTTCCACATCAACTACTACCTTGGCGTGGATGGCATTTCCGTCTGGTTCGTGCTGCTGAACAGCTTCACGACGATCCTCGCGATCAGCGCGGGTTGGGTGTCCATCGAGAAGTATCGGGCGCAGTATTTCGCCGCGTTCCTCGTGATGTCGGGGTTGATCAACGGCTCGTTCGCAGCGGCCGATTCGATCCTTTTCTACTTCTTCTTTGAAGCGATGCTGATCCCGATGTATCTGATCATCGGCGTCTGGGGCGGCCCGAATCGTCTTTACGCGGCGATCAAGTTCTTTCTCTATACGCTGCTCGGATCGCTGCTGATGCTGATTGCCCTGTTGTACCTCTACAACGTGGCGGGCGGCACCTTCACGATCAGCGATTTCCACAGGGTGCCACTCGGGCAGACGCCGCAGATTCTGCTCTTCATCGCGTTTTTCATGGCCTTCGCGGTGAAGGTTCCGATGTGGCCCATCCACACGTGGCTGCCCGATGCGCACGTCGAGGCTCCCACCGGTGGCTCGGTGGTGCTCGCGGCGATCACGCTGAAGGTCGGCGCCTATGGCTTCCTTCGCTTCATCCTGCCCATCGTGCCCGATGCTTCGCACCTTCTGGCGCCGGCCGTCATCGTGCTCTCGCTGATCGCGATCGTCTACATCGGTTTCGTCGCCATGGTGCAACCCGACATGAAGAAGCTCGTTGCCTATTCGTCGATCTCGCACATGGGTTTTGTCACGCTCGGGTTCTTCATTTTTGTGGGCCCGCAGGGTAGCGTACTCGGCGTCGAAGGCGGGTTGCTGCAAATGATCTCGCACGGCTTTGTTTCGGCCGCGATGTTCCTGTGCATCGGCGTGATGTACGACCGACTGCACACGCGCAATATTGCCGACTACGGTGGCCTCGTCAACGTGATGCCGAAGTTCGCCGCGCTGATGATGCTGTTCTCGATGGCGAACGCGGGCTTGCCGGGCACGTCGGGCTTCGTCGGCGAGTTCGCCATCTTTTTGGCGACGGTCAAGCAGGGCATGTTCTGGACAGCCGCAACGGCAACCATCGCGCTGCTCTTGAGCGCGGCGTACACGCTGTGGCTTTACAAACGGGTCATCTTCGGCGACATCGTGCACGACCGGGTGCGAGACATGCCGGACCTGACGCGGCGCGAATTCTGGCTGCTGGTACTCGTCGCATTGTGCGTCCTTGGCATGGGGGTCTATCCGGCGCCGTTCACCGACGTCATGCACAAGAGCGTCGAGGCGCTCATCACCCATGTGTCGCACAGCAAGCTGTAGAACGAGATTCCGAACATGAAAGACCTCGCACTCGTTCTTCCCGAAATCGTTCTCATGTCATTGGCGGCGTTGATTCTCGTCGTCGACCTGTTCGTGCGCCGAGAGCAGAAGTGGTTCACCTTCGCCTGCGGCATTGGCGCGTTGCTGTGGACCGCCGTCTACGTGTGGGTCACGGCCGGTGGCGCGTCGGCGCTCGCACCGGTTTCGCAGGTGGCGTTCGATGGGTTGTTCCTGACTGACGGCGTCGCGGTCGTCCTGAAGCTGACGATCCTTCTGTCCGGCGCGTTCGCACTTGCCTACTCCTGGCCGTATCTGCGCAAGCACGGCATCGACAACGGCGAATTCGTGCTGTTGATTCTGCTCGGAACGCTCGGCATGATGGTCATCGCCAGTGCCGGCAGTCTGCTCACCGCCTATCTCGGGCTTGAGCTCAGCGGCCTGTCGATGTACACCTTGGTCGCCCTGAAACGCAATGACCGCATCGCGACGGAAGCGGCGATCAAGTACTTCGTGCTGGGCGCTCTCGCGGCGGGGTTGCTGTTGTTCGGTATGTCCATCCTCTACGGCGCAACGGGAACGCTCAGCCTTTCGGGGATTGCCGCTGGCATCGGCAACGCACACCCTACGGCCATCGCCTTCGCGCTGATTTTCATTGCGGCTGGCGTGGCGTTCAAGCTCGGCGTCGTTCCGTTCCATATGTGGGTGCCAGACGTCTACGCCGGCGCGCCGACCGCAGTCACGCTGTTCATCGGCTCGACGCCGAAGATTGCAGCGTTTGCACTCGCCTATCGTCTGTTTGGAACGGCGCTGACGCCCGCCACGATCGACTGGTCCATCATCGTCGCGGTCCTCGCGACGCTCTCGGTCGTGCTCGGCAATCTGATCGCCATCGCGCAGACGAACATCAAGCGCATGTTGGCCTATTCGCTGGTGGCGAACATGGGCTACCTGCTGCTGGGCTTCATAGGCGGCGGTGTGACTGGCTACTCGGCCGCGCTGACCTATGCCGTCGTTTACGTCATCAACAGCCTGGTGTCCTTCGGCGTCCTGGTCGCCTTGTCCGGTGCCGGCGCCGAATTCGAGACCATCGACGATCTGCGGGGCTTGAATGCCCGCTCGCCGTGGTACGCCTTTCTGATGCTCATCGCGATGTTCTCGCTGGCCGGCATCCCGCCGACCTTGGGCTTCTGGGCGAAGCTTCTCGTCATCGAGTCGCTGATTTCGGTGGGTTACACATGGCTTGCGGTCATCGCGATCATGGCAGCGCTGGTGGGAGCCTATTACTACCTGCGCGTCGTTCGCGTGATGTACTTTGCCGAACCGCAGGAGCGCTCCATTGCCTTGCCGTCGCGATCGCTCACTGCGGTGCTGTCGCTGAACGCTTTGGCGGTACTCGTGCTCGGCGTAGTGCCTGGCGCGCTCGTCGCCTTGTGTGCCAAGGTGTTGCAGGGCGGCTGAGCGCGCCGCTCTCCGCGGCGATCACGAGACGATTGCCGCGGGGCCGTTGATCGCCGCGTTACGATAGCCCTCGTCGCGTGACGGACGAGGAGTGCTGCGAATGGGTGTCATCACCAACATCGAAGATCTGCGCCTGCTTGCGAAAAGGCGAGTGCCGCGCATGTTCTACGACTACGCCGATTCCGGGTCGTGGAGCGAAAGCACGTATCGCGGCAACGAAGCGGATCTCCAGACGATCAAGTTTCGACAACGTGTCGCGGTCGATATCGCATCAAGAAGCACACGCACGACCATGATCGGCGAAGACGTTGCCATGCCGGTCGCGATCGCGCCCACGGGTCTGTCCGGCATGCAGCACGCCGACGGCGAGATGCTCGGTGCACGCGCGGCCAAGCGTTTCGGCATTCCCTTCACGTTGTCGACGATGAGCATCTGCTCCATCGAGGACGTGGCCGAGGCCACCGGCGGACACCCCTTCTGGTTTCAGCTCTACGTGATGAAGGACCGCGACTTCATCAACAACCTGATCGATCGTGCGCGCGCCGCAAACTGCTCGGCGCTGGTGCTGACGCTCGACTTGCAGATTCTCGGGCAACGGCACAAGGATCTGAAAAATGGCTTGTCAGCGCCGCCAAAAATGACGCTGTCGAGCATCCTCAACCTGCTCAGCAAACCCGCCTGGTGTCGTGGCATGCTCGGCACGAAGCGGCGCGAGTTCCGCAACATCGTCGGCCATGTCAAAGGCGTTGACAACATGGGTTCGCTCTCGACGTGGACCGCCGAGCAGTTCGACCCGACGCTCAATTGGAGCGATGTCGAATGGATCAAGAAGCGTTGGGGCGGCAAGTTGATCCTGAAGGGCATCCAGGACCCTGAAGACGCGCGCCTCGCGGTGGAGGCGGGCGCGGACGCCTTGATTGTCAGCAACCACGGCGGGCGACAGCTCGACGGCGCAGAAACCTCGATTCGTGCGCTACCGGCGATCGTGAGCGAAGTCGGAAGCAAAATCGAAGTCCACATGGATGGCGGCATTCGCAGCGGGCAGGACGTGCTGCGCGCCATCGCGCTCGGCGCCAAGGGGACCTACATCGGGCGTGCCTGGCTCTATGGGCTCGGTGCACTGGGCGAGCAGGGCGTCACCAAGGCGCTGGAAATCATCCACAAGGAACTCGATCTCACGATGGCCTTCTGCGGGAAAACCGACATCCGCCAAGTCGACCGCTCGATCCTGCTCCCCGGCACCTATCCGACTGCCTGACCGGCGAATTTCCTTGTGCGATGCGGCTTGCAGGGCAACTTGCACGCAGCAACGCCATTTGCGCGGCGATGACTTGCTCGCGACATGCGGCGGCTGTTGTGTAACATACTGATTTATAAGAAAAAAATGATTTTTCGCTCTTCATTGTGGGTTTTTTGAAAATTCAAGTCGACTTTCGGCGATTTTCTGGCTTGAAGCCAGTTATGGATGCGGCTTCCAGAGTGAAGCTGTATCGTATGCGGATACATTAATGCTCGCGAGGTCGCGCGTACCGCACGCTGCGCGAAAGGAGAGTGAAGCCATGGCGGATGCTTGGGAACGTGCCGCCGCGGCTGGGGCGCCTCGATCGCGGCAAGGTCGCCACCCACTCGGCTGTCGCTTGGGCGGAATTGGGGTTTTGGCCTGTCATCAATCGGCCATCGACGACGACGTCCGGAACGAGGGGCCGCCGCCACGCCTTCTCGTACCAAGCGTAGCCTCGATGCAACGAAGTGGGATCGAGGCTGTGCTCGCGTTGGCGAAGGTCGAGGTCGGGCACTGCCAACGCCCGATGAAAGATGGCATGCCGCGCTTCTATGAGCCGTGACGGGCCCGCATGAGAGACACGCTGCACGCGCTGTGACAGCGGCGGATGTTCACCGTTAGCGGGGTCGGTCAGATGCGGTCGTACCCGCAATCAAAAATGACAAGAGCACATACGTGCAAGCTCGCATGGAGCCGTCGAGGTTTCGCCGGTGTCATCATCGCGGCATGTCGTTTCGCCAAATGGCGGAACGTCTGTGTTCTTATGAAGACGAGCGTCTCACGAGCCTACTCGTGGAGACCGTGTTGCAAGGATTGCCGTGGCGTCCATACCGATGACGTTCGTTTTCAAACACGGATGCATCGGGCGAGAGGTGGCATCGACGCCGTCATCGGCAATGGCGATAGCGGTTTTGTTGAACTTTGAACTCAGGGATGGAACATGCTTCGACCTAATTTCACGGCTGCGTGGGCCGCTTCGCAGCGAATTTACGACTCCACAAACCCCGGCGCAAAAGTTGCGACGGTAATTGGCGGTTACGTCGAGAAGAATATCAATAATCCAGACCCGAAACAGCGCTGGACCAATACCTGTGCGGTACGGATGAGTTACATCCTGAATCAGGCAGGTCTGATTATTCCGAAAATCTCGGGGCAGACCGTATCAGGTGCGGACAGGCGCCAATATTTTTCCGAGTCAGAGATTTGATTAAATTTCTTCAGCGGGAATGGGGCAAGCCTGAAATCGTTGAATACCCACCGTCTGGCGGAGGAGTGCTTGCAGGCAAGCAAGGAGTGATTCTGTTTGAAGTGTCAGGTTGGTCGGATGCGCAAGGTCATGCGACATTATTCAATGGCAATGCCTGCTACGATCACTGTTATTTCAACGAACCGGGGGCACAATATCGCACTGATCGCGCAAATTTCTGGAGCCTTCCATGAAGACGGTATGGATCAGCCTTCTCAGCGTGTCGGTTCTCATCCATTACGCGTCCGTTTGCCATGCGAAAAGCGATCAACAATCATCTCCACAAGCTGGAGCACGTACCTATGCGCAAAATTACAAGGATATGGTTCTGGCTACTTGCGTGGCGAACGCCTACAAGGATGACAAGGATGCCGCTACTGACGCCGGGAGCAGCGTTAGTGCATTGCGCGACTGGACTTACTACGACCTCGAGAAAGCACCGGATGCAATCAAGGGCATAGTCGATCGATATTTAGCGCGTGACTACCGCAATCCCCTGGTGGAGTCTGAAAACAGGAACGTCCGTTTCGATTTTTTGAAGTGCCTTGATCTGTATCACAGCAAGGAATTGGACTTGCAGGTCAAGCGGCTAGTCATCCATCCTGGGCACACGTATAGGAGAGACAACCCCTCGCCCGCAAAACCAAGGTGAAGATTGGCAAATCAGGCATCCCTGGAATTTTGGTCAAGCGTCGAAGCCCGTGATTGACAAGATCGACCTGGAACTTGCCAAGATATTCGACCTCGCCGATGAGGAAACAGGCGTCATCCTCAACGATGAAATCAAGTATCGCATGGGCGGGTTCGACGAAGCGCGAAGCCCGCGTCCGATATGAAGAAATTTTTCCAGGGCGGTTTCAAGACCGAAGTGCAACACCGAGGTCAATGAACCGAAGTTGATGGCTTATGAGAGCTGGCCAGCGTCTGTGCGAAGACCTCGAGTGGCGTGCGCCAGTCATGCGTTGCGCGTGGCCTGTTGTTGAGGCTGTCGGCGATCGCGTCGAGCTCTTCTTGCGTGTAGACCGACAGGTCAGAGCCCTTGGGCAGGTACTGGCGCAGCAGCCCGTTGGTGTTCTCACAAGTGCCGCGCTGCCAAGGGCTGTGCGGGTCACAGAAGTACACCCGCACGCCGGTGTTGGCCGCCAGTTCGGCGTGGCGCGCCATCGCCTTGCCCTGGTCGTAGCAAGCGTAGCCTCGATGCAACGAAGTGGAATCGAGGGGCACCACAGCACGCCCATGACCGTGTCGGCGGTTCGCTCGATGGCCGTAGGCGGTGGGCCATGGTCGAGCAGTCGGAGCCATTTTGCGGCAGCGCTTGCCAAAAGGGGATTGTTGGTGGGTTGGGTGTCGTGCGTCTCCCCGCTTGCGTTGCAACGCTACGCCTGCAAGCAACCCTCCGAGTTCCACTTGTCTTTCGAGGTTTGCTGTCTTGACGAATGAGGCCGCTTTTCGCAAACAGATTTTTGACAGGCTCCCTCGATTCCACTTCGTTGCATCGAGGCTACGCTTGCTCCATGACCATCAAGCTACCGGTTTTCAATTTCAGTCCGACAGGCTGCTAGACAAAAAAGTCGACTTGGGGCGGTTGCGCAGCCGTTGCGGAGCCGGCGGCAGGAACGCGAGCATGGCGTCTGCTCAAGGCTGGTGCCCGAGGCCGGGGTCGAACCGGCACGCCCCCTATGCGGGAAAGCGGCGGATTTTAAGCCAGAGCATGGCATCCGCGCCGGGTTAACGCTGGGCTTGGATGAGGCTTGCTGTAGCAGGTTTCCCCTAGGGCCAATGCCTTCGATCATATCCCGGTGCGCGATGCAAACCGCCCCGGTTCCCTTTCGCCTGGCTCCTAGCCGGCCCCTGGAATCGGGGGCTTTCAGGAGCACCTCATGGCAAAGATCAAACTCACCAAGTCCGTCGTTGACACGGCGCAAGCGCAGACCTGCGACGTGGAACTCCGTGACACGCTCGTTCCAGGCTTCTTATGCAAGGTTACACCAACGGGCCGCAAGGTATTTATGGTTCAGTACCGCACGAACTCCGGCGTGCGGCGCAAGCCGGCACTCGGTCAATTCGGCGAGCTGACGGTCGAACAAGCCCGGTCGCTGGCGCAAGACTGGCTGGCCGAAGTCCGACGTGGCGGCGACCCTGGCCACAACAAGGCCGAAGCCCGCAAGGCGCCGACGGTCAAGGAACTGTGCGGCCGGTTCATGGACGACCACTCCAAGCCGCACAACAAGCCCAGCACGCAGGCCGGCTACCAATACCAGATCGACAGCTTCGTCATCCCGGCCTTCGGTAGCAAGAAGGTTCACGAGGTCACGCGCCACGACATCACCGCGCTGATGAAGCGCATGGAGAAATCGCCCACCCAGGCCAACCGCGTGCTGTCGCTCGTCCGAAAGATGTTCAACCTGGCCGAACTGTGGGGCTATCGGTCCGATGGCTCCAATCCCTGCCGCCACGTGCCCAAGTACCCGGAAAAAGGCTCGACCCGGCTCATCACCGACGAACAGATGGTCAGCCTGTTCGCCTACTTGGACAAGGCCGAGGCCGAGGGGCTGGAACATCCGATCTATCTGCTGGCCGTCCGGCTGCAATTCGAGTTCGCGGCCCGCATGTCGGAGATCCTGCTGTTGCAATGGGATTGGCTTGACTTGCCCAATGGCCGGGTTGTCTGGCCGGACAGCAAGACGGGCGATATGTCCAAGCCGTTGAGCGAGGAAGTCCGCCAGCTACTGACGAACGCGCCTCGCTATGGCCAGTCGCCCTACGTCTGCCCGGCTATCCTCGACCATGACAAGCCACTTGGCCCCCATTCTTACTATCAGGCATGGCGGCGCATCCTTGATCGCGCCGGTGTGCCGAAGGTCGGCACCCACGGTATCCGCCACCGCTCGGCGACCGACATTGCCAATTCCGGTATCCCCGTCAAGGTCGGCATGGCGCTGACCGCGCACAAGACCGTGGCGATGTTCATGCGCTACGTCCACACCGAGGACGACCCGGTGCGTAAGGCAGCTGAGTTGGTGGCGAGCCGGCGCAAGTCGGTCGTCAGCACGCGCCAAGAACCGAAAGAGGCAACCACATGATCAGTGAGCAGAAACTCGCCATACCGGCCCTGATTGCCGTGTCGCCGTCAAGTCAAGTGGTTCGGCGGCCCTCCCCGCCCGTACATCGCGCTGGGGCCTGGAAAAGTGTACCCGTTTCGGGTATAGTTTGGGGGTCAAGATGACTATCGTCCTCAAGCGGAGGGACTTTGCGCGGTGGCAGGCGGGCGAAAAGCTGCCTGATGCCACCTTGTGCAAGGCGGTTCAGGAGATGGAAAGCGGTCTGATTGACGCGGACTTGGGCGGCTTCCTCTACAAGAAGCGGGTGGCCCGCCCCGGCGGTGGCAAGAGTGGCGGCTATCGCACGCTGCTGTCGGCCCGGTTCGGTAGCCGCTACGTGTTCCTGTATGGGTTCCCCAAGAGCGACAAGGCGAACATCACACAGGACGAAAAGAAGGCGCTGCAGTTCGCCGGCAAGGTGTTCCTGGAACTGTCCGCCGAAGCCTTGTCGAAGGCGTTGCAGTCGGGCGTGTTATTGGAGGTGCATTGTGAGCAAGATCATTGAATCCCTGCGTGGCGACCTGGCTGCGCTCCACGAAGCGGGAGCGATCAGCAAGGTGACGATGCGCGAGTTCGACGCGATCTGCCCGCCGCCGGTGCGGGAGTTCAACGCTGCCGACATCAAACGCCTGCGCGAAGCCTTGAAGTTCAGCCAGCCGGTGTTCGCTCTTCATTTGCACACATCGGCCTCGACCGTACGCAAGTGGGAGCAAGGCGACACCCATCCCACGGGGCCAGCACTCAAACTGCTCAACGTCATCGCCGACAAGGGCTTGCAGGCCATTATCTGATGCCTATTCGTATCTACTGACCGCTGCGGTCATTAGTGTTTCGAAAAGAACCCTATACCTTCCAGTTGGTCTGGTAGTTGGGACCGTCAGAAAGAGGCTTCGCGCTCGGCGGGAAGACTTGAATGGTCAACGGGATGGGGAAATCGGCGCCGATGATCGCAGCCTCGCCGGGCTTCAGATTGGGCAGAAACGACGATGCCGATCGGTCGATTTCGCCGCAGGCGCGTTCGACAACCTCGCGATCCCGATCATTCGTGAGCCGATGCACAACGAGTGTTCCCATCTGGCTCAGAACACCCTCCGTTATGTCGCGTGGGCGCTGAGTCGACAGACAAATGTTGAGTCCGTACTTCCGGCCCTCTTTGGCGATCAGCTCAAATGCGTCTAGGCGAGCGACTGCATCATCGGCTCCGATCTGTCGCCCGAGAAAGTTGTGCGCTTCATCGACGATAACGACCACAGGACGGCTCTTGAACGCGCCATTGCGCGCCATGTTGAGTAGATGCCGTCCGATTACATTCGCGACGATCTCGCGGGCCTTGAACTCGAAGGCAACGCCGCTGAGGCATATCCGGAGCAACCGATCCTCGTTTGAGACGAAGGACGAGATTTTCTCGGTCAACGCGGGAGCCTTCGACTTGAAGACGCACTCGAAGGACGATGAACTGAGAATGCCGTTGATGCGCGACATCAAGGACAGGCAGAACGAGACCTCGCCCGAGTCGCCACCCCATTTGGTGAAGTCCTTCTGCCCCCTGGCTGACCCGAAGCCATCTGGGTAAACGCACTCCTGTTCGATCTGAGAGACGAGCTTCCACACGTCGAAAGCTTGCTGCGGATCATCAAGCTTCTCCGCGATGCCCGCCTTGGCTTCCTCGGTCATGATCGGGACTTTGGACTGATCAATCTTCTTGATGATCCCGCCCGTCGCAACGTGGGGAGCGAGAGCGGCGAGTCGAAGGCTGCGAATCGCCGCGCGCAGTTTTGGTCCCTGAACCTTGCCGGCAGGCTCAAACAGCGCGATGAAGTCCGATTCAATGAAAGACGTTTGCGGCAAGGTGCAAGGGGCGGAAGATTTCGCAGTGTTGACCGGCGCGCCCAGATGAAAGTTGGCGACGTGCTCTCCATCGAACCCGCGATACTCCCCCGTCGCGTCAAGCAAGATGATCTTGGTCTTGTAGCGCAGGCATTCTTCGATGATCCGAGCGGTCGTCCAACTCTTGCCACCGCCGGTGGCACCAAGAATCGCGCAATGCCGGCCGAACAACTTCTCTGGCTTCACCGACACATAGCTTTCAGGCGCGACATCGATCGACCCCAGCTTGAGAAGGACGTGGCTAGCCTCAGCCTCCGCGGCCTCCATGAACTTCGGCAGGTTGGCGATGAAGCTGTGCGGCGCCGCGTAGACGCGATCACCCAAGCGAGGGTACGAGTCAACGCCCGCCGAGATCCGAAGCGAGTCCATTGCAATGGAGCCCAGCAGTTGGATCGTCCCGATGCCATCCAGGTCCGGCACCCTGCCGTGCGAGGTGTCGATCAGGCGCCGGTCGGCGTCCGGTAAGTGGATCTCGACGACCCGCCCAAGCAGCAAGTTGATCTGTCCTTCGATCAGGACGAACTCTCCCACCTCACCTTTTCCGTACCGGCCGCCGAGAAAGTGGGAGCCGCTGGGCGAGCCCGCCTCGTTGAGATTGAACTTCACCGCCTGGGCGGAGACGGCGCACAGTTGGCCGACATACAACTCTGGCCGGAGCAAGCCGCGCGGAAAGGCGTCGGCAACGTCGAACGCGGTACTCATGTCGGTTTGACCAGCGACTTGATGTCGCGCGTAAGCCGCTGCGCGGGCGTCAGCGACTTGAGATCCGGGATCATCTCGGCGAACTCGCTGAACGTGGCATTGATCAGCCACACGTCCTCGCCCTGCTTGGCGAGGCCGTAGAGCGCATCCCAGTATCGGTTGTTTTCCTTGGGCCGGGAGGCCAGGTCGTCCGCCGATGGATTGACGATGATCAACCGCAAATGCGGGTTGGTGCGAACCGCCGCGACAATGGGTTCAGACAAGTGATCGTCATTGAAGCCGAAGCCCGAAACGATGAGGCAGGTATTCGGTTCACGCAGCGCCGCCAGGTACTGGGAAATTAGCTCCAGGTGCGGTTGTACGTAGGACTGCTGGTATTTGCCTTTGGCGGGATAGATGAGACAGGCCGTTGCTGGCGTCGGATCTGTCTTGATCTCGATATCGCCCGAACTGGATTGATCCCAGTTGACCGAGCCATGCAATTTGTAGAGGTGAAACACGCCCTCCAGCGGGTTGCCGACTTCATCGCCTGTTGAAGGTCGGCGGACGATGTCGTACAGGAAGAACCGCGGATCAAACTGCCTA
>JAFEDD010000042.1:0-28107 GCA_018241765.1 Pseudomonadota bacterium
TGCAGTGTTTCGCGAAGATTGGTACAAAAAAATGCGATGGATTTTGGTTCGAATCGAGGCGCAAAGCGCAGCCATAGCGAGCTATGGCGAGCATTGGCAACGAAGAGTCGAGCCAAAAGATGCGCATTTTTGTACCAAGAAGAGCGAAACGCTGCACTAGCGCCGTGCGTCAGCGCTACGTCGCCGGCGCCACCAGCGACGACAGCGCGACGGGGACGTGAATGCCCCAACCTTGCGCATAGTCGACTCCGAGTTCCGCGAGGCGCTTGGCGATCTCCACGCTCTCGACCCATTCGGCGACGACGCGCATGTCGAGCGTGTGAGCGATGTCGGTCATCGACTTGACGATCGCCGTGTCGCTGGGGTGCAGGAGCATCTCTTTCACGTAGCTGCCATCGATTTTCACGGTGTCGATCGACAGACGCTTCAGATGGGCGTAGGAGGTGAAGCCGCTGCCGAAATCGTCGAGCGCGAAACGGCCACCGTAGCGACGCACTTCCTGGATGAAACGCTCGGCGACGTCGAAGTCACGGATGGCGGCCGACTCGGTGATCTCGAAGGTGATCGCATGCGCCGGAAAGTCCGCGGCGCGCATTTCCCTGCGCAGCAGCCCGAGAACATCCGGATGTTGCAGCGAGGAGGATGACAGATTGATCGAAAATCCGGCGATCGAACTCAACACGCCGCGATTGTCACGCAGCCACTGGAACGCTTCGCGCACGACCCACAGGTCGATTTCATGCGCGCGACCGAGCCGCTCGAGCGCGGTGACGAATTCGTAGGGCGACGCCGTGTGCTCCCCGCTCGTTGGCAGACCAAGCAAGAGCTCGTAGTAGGGCTTTTCGCCGCTCCCTGGCGCGATCGGTGCAATCATCTGCGCGCGCAGAAAGAGTTGATCGCTGGCCAGCAGCGTCTCCCAGCGGCCCGCCCAGCTTGCCAGCGACTCCTCCGCGCGCAGGCCGTCGGCATCGCGTACGTACGCCCGAACACGTTCACCACTGGCCTTGGCGGCGAGGCACGCGGTGTCGGCCTGACGCAGCGCCTCGATGGCGTCGATCGCATCGTCAGGGCCGGAGCCGAGAACGGCCACGCCGGCGGTCATCGCAATGCGGTAGCTGTGCTCGGCGTGGGCGAACTTGAAATCGGTCAGCTTCGCCAAGAGGTCGCTGAGTCGCCGCAGGCCACCCTCGCGCGTGCTGTTGGGCAGAACCAGCGCGAAGGCATCTTCGCGCAACAGCGCGACCGTGGCGTCCTTCGGCAGCGCGCGGATGAACGCGTCGCCCAGATCGCGCGTCAGCCGTTCGAGCGCATCGGCGCCGCAGTTCGAGGCGATCGTTCGCACCGGATCGCACTCGATCAGGGCGAGCAGATGCTGGCGTCCGCCGTCGCGTTGCGCCGCCAGCGTGGTGAGCTGCTTTTGCAAGGCGCGGCGCGTCGGCAGTCCGACCGCCACGTTGGTGTCGGCCTGGGCGATGTTGGCGGCGAAGGCCTCGGCCAGCAGCGTGATTTCGGAACGATCGAGCAAGGGGATGTCGAGGCTCTCGCGTGAGCGCACACCGCCACGGTCGCGCTGCTTTTCGAATTCGGTGGCCGTCAGCTCCATGCGATTGGTCGCCGAGCGGTTGACGAAGCCGAGGTGCCGGCCCGATTCGCTGATCCAGACGAGTTGAACGGGAAGCCATTTGCGCTCGATCTGCATGTCCCACCAGGAACCGGCGTGCAAGCGGTTGGCACCGCTGGTGACGCGGGCGATGGCGGAGGCTTCTTCGTGAGTGCCGCGTTCGGAAAAGCGTGGCGCGTCGATGCGGTCATCGACCAGCGCCGGGTCGGCGCGCAGCATCAAACGGTGCAGATCGTCGAGCAGACGCTGGCGGAGCCCATCGTCGGAGACCATCTCGGCCAACAGCGCGTCGAGATCGCGATAGAGCGCTTCGCGCAGCGGGAGAGTCGCCGCGTCGCCGAGGCCGACCACGCACGTGGTGAGCGTGCGCTCGATCAGCAGCAGGCTGTCTTGCCACTGGCGGGAGGCGGCGCCGAAGCGCAAATGCACCATGATCAGGTATTGTCGCCACGCCTCATCGAGCAGGCGGATGACCACGCGCGGAACGCGCCGTTCCGAAAGCCGCCCCGTGAGCGCCGTCTCGACGTGATCGCGCGCGGCACGGATGCGGTCGCGGCTCTCCAGCGCCTCGATGATGCGATCGGCGCGCATCCTGCGCTCGCGGCGCAGCCCTTCGGCATCTTGTTCGAGGTTGCGCTGCACGCGGCCGAACACGGTCGGATCGTGGTCGGCCTGCTCGCACATTCGGGTGACGAAAGCGTCGAGGCTGCCTTGCAGGTGCGGGTCATGCAGTCGTCCGGCGTCGTCGGCGGCCACGTTGTACTGGTCGATCAGGTTCATGACCTGACGCGCCGGGTGCTGCGGCGACGAAGGAAACTCGCCGTCGCGCAGCGCAAGCTTGAGCAGCGTGCTCTCGAGACGCTTCATCAGCGCTTCGATGTCTCCTCCGGGTATGAAGTCCTCGCCAGCGCGCCGAAAGAGCCGGGAACACTGCTCGATGATGTGCTGGTGGGTGCGGCTGATGCCACGCTCGCCGGCCTCGGTCGTCGCCGTCGTGGCCCGTGCCGACGCTTCGATTTCGGGCATGCCGGCTTGCTCGAACGCGCCACCCGACGACGCCGGGAGGCGCTCGATCGCGGCAATCAGTTCGGAGAGCGTGGCCGAGGGCAGCGTGACGACGTCCTCTTCCAGCGCGAGCGTGTGCGCCGACACCGGCTTTTCGCGGCGACGCAGCGCTTCGGTTGCCGTCGCCATCGCGTCCAGTACGCGCAGGCGTCGCGTCGGTGACGCCGCTGCCGCGCCCGGCATGCGCAGGCCGCTCAGTACCAGTTGCGTCTTCGCGTCGGGCAGCGCAGCGCTCGGCAGCGCCCAGGCCGGTGTGCGCGTGGTGCTGCTGGGGCTCGCCGTGGGGCGTGCCATCGGCGCCACGGCAAGCAGCATGTGATTGATGTCTTCGAGCAGGCGAGGCATGCGCTCGATGGCCACCGCTTCAAGCGCGTCGAAAACGATGCGCGCGCTGGGGGCCGAAATGTCGAGCGTGCTCAACGCGTGCTGGAAACCGCGCAACGTCGGCTCCGGCGCCAACGCGCTCTTGCCGCGCTCGATGGCTTGCCCGCTGATGCGCATGTAGCGACCTTCGAACTGATCGAGCGGCATGGCCACCGCCTCACTGATTCGCTTGACGAGGGCGGAGACGGCGAGGTATTGCTCGAGTTCGTCCGGCTGCAACAACCGAAGGTCGTTCGGATCGACGGGTACGTCGAGAATGTTGATCGCATCGGCGGGCGTGTTCACGCTCTGCATGCGTTCATCGACGTAGCGCTGGATCAGCTCGGCGCTGGCACCCGCGAGCATCGCGCGGGCGTCGGCGAAGCGGGCTCGTGCGGCAGCAAACGGATCCTCCCCTTCGAGCGCACCGAGCCGATCCGCCGCGCGGCCCAGTGCTTCGCTCGCGAGCCGCCGGACGAAAGTTTCATAGACGGCATGGCAGCGGGCGATGAGGTCGCGGTAGTCGCCGCCAGCCGTGCCCGGGTTGGAGCGTTCCGGCGTGTGCGTCGGGTCTGCGGCGGTCAATGCATCGCGCCAGCGCGCCGGCAGCGCGTCGATGGCGAGGCCGACGCCGGGCGGTTGCTCGGACACCCGAACCACGCGAGCAGGCAGTTCGAAGGCCGTGGCCGAAGCGTCCCACGTCGCGGCGCCGTCGCTCGCGAGCAAGCTGACGCAGGCCGATTCGCCGAGCCATTGCGCCATCTGCGCTGCCGTGGGGAGCGGTTCGTCGAAGCTCAGCAGCAGTCCGGATGCCGAGAAGTCCTCGATGCGCACGGGCCATGTCTGCTCGGCGACGCTCAGTTGCGCGCGGGTCGAGGTGGCGTGTCGTTCGTGCCCACGGCGCTCGCTGGCACCGTGGAGGATTGGGAAATCGCCGAGGCTCATGGTTCGTAGTATCGCCGAGGCGGAAGAACGCAGCGCGCTGGCGCGCGCGCGGATTCTGCCATGGTCAAACAGCTTTTTACTGAAAGCCGCATTCATAAAGGGCTTGGAGCACGATTTGATCGTAAGTCGGTTTCACGAAAAATCGCGCTGCGTTGGCGTGTGGTATGGGTTTGCGCCGAAAGCTGACCGCTGCTCAGCCCGATCATTCGACGTTTGGTGCGCTCGCTCCACAGCGGCCGGGATTGGCGCGGTGCGACGTACACTGTCACGCACACCCTCGAGGTGCTTTGGGGCGCATGATGTTGTGCGCACCAACGCGCCGGACTCCACGGTGCCCTCGCGCACCTGCGCTCAGGAAGGACAGCTCGGTCATGACTACCCGCTACGAAGTTCGCGATGGCGTCGCCATCCTCACGCTCGACAACCCGCCCGTCAATGGGCTCTCGTTTGCGGTGCGCACCGCGTTCGCCGAGGGGCTCGATCGCGCCAACGCCGATCCGGCGGTGAAGGCGATCGTCGTCACCGGCGCCGGCAAGGCCTTCTCGGGTGGTGCCGACATCAAGGAGTTCGGCTCGCCGAAGGCGCTGGCGGAACCCAACCTCGGCTCGGTCATTCGCGCCGTCGAACTCTCGGCGAAGCCAGTGGTCGCGGCGATTCACAGTGTGGCGATGGGCGGTGGGCTGGAGCTCGCTCTGGGTTGCCATTACCGAGTCACGGCGCCGGGCGCCAACATCGCGCTGCCCGAGGTGAAGCTCGGGTTGCTGCCGGGTGCCGGCGGCACGCAGCGCCTGCCGCGCGTGGTCGGCGTCGAGGCGGCGTTGAACATGATCGTCTCCGGCGAGCCGGTGAAGAGCGAGTTCATCGCCGGCTTCCCCGGCCAGAAGCTCTTCGATCGCGTCATCGAGGGCGATCTGCTGGCCGGGGCCGTCGCCTTCGCACGCGAGAAGGCCGATGCCCGCCCGCTGCCGCTGGTGCGTGACCTGAAGGCCGGGCACCCCGAGGCCGATGCCTACTTCCAGTTCGCGCGCAACACCGTGAAGGCGATGGCGAAGAATTTCCCGGCGCCGCTCAAGTGCGTCGAGGCGGTCGAGAACGCAACGCGCATGAAGTTCGATGAGGGGCTCGCGGCCGAGCGCGCGCTCTTCACGGGGCTGATGTTCACGCCGGAGAGCGTCTCGTTGCGGCATCTCTTCTTTGCCGAACGCGCTGCCTCGAAGATTCCCGATGTGCCGGAGGACACGCCGGTTCGCGACATTCGCCGCGTCGGCATCGTCGGCGCCGGCACCATGGGCGGTGGCATCGCGATGAACTTCCTCAATGCCGGCGTGCCGGTCGTCGTGCTCGAGATGAAGCAGGAGGCGCTCGACCATGGCTTCGGCGTCATTCGCAAGAACTACGACGCCCAGGTCGCCAAGAAAAAGCTCAAGCAGCAGAAACTCGACGAGCGCATGGCGCTGCTGTCGGGCACGCTCGATTACGCTGCGCTGAAAGACTGCGACCTCATCATCGAAGCGGTGTTCGAGGACATCGACGTCAAGCACAAGGTCTTCACGCAACTCGATGCGGTGGCGAAGCCGGGTGCGATTCTTGCCAGCAACACCTCGACGCTCGACGTCAACCGCATCGCCTCGTTCACCAAGCGGCCAGCCGATGTCGTCGGTACGCACTTCTTCTCGCCCGCCAACGTGATGAAGCTGCTCGAGGTCGTGCGCGGCGAGCAGACGGCGAAGGACGTGCTGGCGACCATCATGGCGGTGGCGAAGAAGATCAAGAAGGTGGCCGTCATCTCCGGCGTCTGCGACGGCTTCATCGGCAACCGCATGATCGAGCAGTACGGCCGTCAGGGCGGCTTCCTGCTCGAAGAGGGTTGCACGCCGCAGCAGGTGGACCGCGCCATCGAGAAATTCGGTTTTGCGATGGGCCCCTTCCGCATGGGCGACCTCGCCGGCAACGACATCGGCTGGGCGATCCGCAAGCGCCGCTATGTCGAGAAACCGAACCTGCGCTACAGCAAGACGGCCGACCTGCTGTGCGAGATGGGACGCTTCGGGCAGAAGGTCGGCAAGGGCTGGTATGACTACGCCCCCGGCAAGCGTGACGCCATCCCGAACGCCGAGGTCGAGGCGATGATCGTCAAGCACCGCGAGGCGCTCGGCATCACGCCACGCAAGATCAGCGACGATGAGATCGTGCATCGCCTCGTGTTCTCGCTGGTCAATGAAGCGGCGCACATCCTCGAAGAGGGCATCGCCAACAAGGCGAGCGACATCGACATCGTCTACATCTACGGCTACGGCTTTCCGGTCTGGCGCGGCGGGCCGATGAACTACGCCAATCAATATGGATTGTTCAATGTCGTGCAGATGATGAAGCGCTTCCAGGCCAATCCGCTCGATGACGCTGCCTTCTGGGAGCCGGCGCCACTGCTGCGGCGACTGGTGGCCGAGGGCAAGAGCTTCAGCTGATGGCGCCGTCGCCTGCAACATCCATGTTATGGCCGGGCGTGCGCCGTCGCGCGCTCGCTGAGGGGGAGAACTCATGATTCGCAAACTGCTCTTGGGTGGGCTCGCGCTGGTCGCGCTCTTGGTGCTGGCCATCGCGGGCAAGACGTTGCTGACGACGTCGAAGCAGTTGCAGCCGGCGCCGCAGCAGGCGGTGGCGGTCGACTCTGCCGCGGCGGCCGGCCGGCTCGCGGCGGCCGTGCGGCTGCCGACCATCTCGTCGGCCACCGACGCCAACGCCAGCGCGGAGGCGTTCCGGGGCTTGCACCAACTGATCGAGACGAGCTTTCCGAAGCTCCATGCCAAGCTTCGCCGTGAACTGGTGGGCAGCTTCGGGCTGCTCTACACGTGGCCGGGCAGTGATGCGAAGGCGAAGCCGATCGCGCTGCTCGCCCATCAGGACGTGGTGCCGATCGCACCGGGCACCGAGAAGGACTGGCAGCAGCCACCGTTCGCCGGCGTCATCGACGGCGGCTTCATCTGGGGACGCGGCGCGTGGGACAACAAGGGCAACCTGATGTCGCAACTGGAAGCGGTGGAGCTGCTCGTCGCCTCCGGCTTCGAGCCGCGGCAGACGATCTACCTATTCTTCGGGCAGGATGAAGAAGTCTCCGGGCACCGTGGTGCCGAGGTGCTCGCCAAACGCTTCCAGGCGGAGGGCATTCATCCCGAATTCATGCTCGATGAAGGGACGGTGATCGCCGAGGGCATCCTGAAGGGGCTCGATCGTCCGGCAGCGTTGGTTGGCATGGCCGAGAAGGGCTACGTCACGATCGATCTCACGGCCACGGCGACGCCGGGGCACTCGTCGATGCCGCCGCCCGAGCACGGCAAGAGCGCCATCGCGATGCTGTCGAAGACGCTGGTCGATCTCGACCGCAAGCAGTTCCCGGTCGAGGTTCGCGGCGCGGCGGCGGACATGTTCGCGGTGCTGGCGCCGGAGATGGACTGGAAGAACCGCATCGTGCTGTCGAACCTTTGGCTGACGAAATCGCTGGTCGAATCGCAGCTTGCCAAGAGCGCGAGCACGGCGGCGATGCTGCGCACGACGACGGCGCTCACCGTGGTCAACGCCGGCGAGCGCGACAACGTGCTGCCGGGCCGCGCGAACGCGCAGGTGAACTTCCGCATCCTGCCTGGCGACAGCAGTGATGTCGTCCTCGATCACGTGAAGAAGGCGATCGACGATGCGCCGATCCGCGCCGAAAAGCATGCGGGCCATTCCGAGCCCTCGAAACTCGCGCGCATGGATGCGCCGGGCTATCAGGCCATCGCCAAGAGTCTGCGTGAGCTGCATGCCGACGTCGTCGTCGCGCCGTCGCTGATGCTCGGAGCCACCGATGCGCGTTATTTCGATGGCGTTGCCGACAACGTGTACCGCTTCTCGCCGGTGCGCGCGGGGGCGGCCGATCTCGCGCGCTTTCACGGCACCAACGAGCGCATCTCGGTTGCCAACTACACCGAGATGATCCAGTTCTACTACCAACTGCTGCGCAACGCGGCCGGCCCACGCGCCGGCTCCTGATGCGCCGCATCGTTTCGTTTGCTTGACCACAGAGAGGCATTCCATGACCGACGCCGTAATCGTAAGCACCGCCCGCACGCCGCTGTGCAAGAGCTGGAAGGGCTCCATGAACATGACCCACGGCGCGACGCTGGGTGGGCACGTCATCCGTGCCGCCATCGAGCGCGCCGGCATCGACGGCGCCGAGGTCGATGACGTGCTGATGGGCTGCGCCAACCCCGAAGGCGCGACCGGCTGGAACATCGCGCGCCAGGCGCTGCTGCGCGCGGGGTTGCCTGACAGCGTCCCCGGTGCGACGGTGAACCGCTTCTGTTCCTCGGGCATGCAGACGATTGCGATGGCGGCCCAGCGCATCATCGCCGGCGAAGGTGACATCTTCGTGGCCGGCGGCGTGGAGTCGATCTCCTGCGTGCAACTCGAAATGAACATGCACATGTTCAAGGATTCGTGGCTCGACAAGAACAAGCCGACCATCTACTGGAACATGATGCAGACGGCCGAGAACGTCGCCAAGCGCTACAACGTCGCCAAGGAGCGCATGGATCGCTTCGGCGCCGAAAGCCAGCAGAAGGCGTGCGCCGCGCAGGAGGCTGGCCTCTTCAACGCCGAGATCGCGCCGATCACGCTGACGGCGGGTGTCGCCGATCCGAAGACCGGCATGACGACCAAAGAGGTCACGGTGACGCAGGACGAGGGGCTGCGCCCCGGCACCACCTATGAATCGATCAAGGACATCCGCACCGCGGTGCCCGGCGGTGTGGTGACGGCGGGCAACGCCTCGCAATTCAGCGACGGCGCCGGCGCCTGTGTCGTCATGAACGCGAAGCTCGCCGAGCAGCGCGGCCTGAAGCCGCTGGGCATCTTCCGCGGTTTTGCCGTGGCCGGCTGCAACCCCGACGAGATGGGCATCGGCCCGGTGTTCGCGGTGCCCAAGGTGCTGCGCCGGCTCGGCCTGTCGGTCGCGGACATCGATCTGTGGGAGCTCAACGAAGCCTTCGCCGTGCAGGTGCTCTACTGTGCCGACACGCTCGGCATCCCCTACGATCGGCTCAATGTGAGCGGCGGCGCCATCGCCATCGGGCACCCCTACGGCATGAGCGGCCAGCGCCTCGTCGGCCACGCGCTGATCGAAGGCAAGCGGCGCGGCGCCAAGCTCGTCTGCGCCACGATGTGCATCGGTGGCGGCATGGGCGCGGCGGGTGTGTTCGAGGTCGTTTGAGGGTCGCGCCACGTCCTCCGGAGTGCGGTTTTCCGGCTATGGCTTTATGCTGAAAGCCGCATCCACAACGGGCTTGGAGGCCGAAATTGGCGTATCTCGACTTTACGTGAAATCGGGCGCCAAGCCCGTTGTGGATGCGCTTTTCAGCGAATAGTTGATGGCCAAACCGAACTTCGGGGAGAGGAGGCTGCACGTGCGTCAGACGCTCGACTTTCTGATCCACGACTGGCTGCGCGTCGGCGCGCTGTGCCAGCGCGGACGCTTTGCCGAGCACGGAGGCGAAACCTTCGCCGCCGTGCTCGACACCGCCGAGAAGATCGCGCGCAGCCGCTTCGCGCCGTTCAACCGCCTGGTCGATACCGAGGAACCACGCACCGAGATGGGTGAGGACGGGGCGCTGCGCGTCGTGCTGCCGCAGGCGACGGCCGAGGCGTTCGCCGCCTACGCCGAATCGGGCATGCTCGCCGCCGCGCAGGACGAGGCGCTGGGCGGCATGCAGCTCCCGTACACGGTCGAGGCGGCGGCCAATGCGATCTTCAGCATGGCATCGGTCAGCATCGGCTGGTCGCTCCTTACGGTGGGCAACGCCAATCTGCTGCTGGCGCACGGCACGCCACGCCAGCGCGAGGTGTTTGCGCGCCACGAACTCGACGGTCGCTGGGCGGGCACCATGTGCCTGTCGGAACCGCAGGCGGGCTCGTCGCTCTCCGACATCGCCATGCGTGCGCTGCCCGAGGACGAGGGCGATCCGCTCGGCCCGCGCTACCGGCTGTTCGGCAACAAGATGTGGATCTCGGGCGGCGAGCACGACATCACCGAGAACATCGTGCATCTGGTGCTGGCGAAAATCCCCGATGCCAACGGCCGCCCGACGCCCGGTACGCGCGGCATCTCGCTCTTCATCGTGCCCAAGCGCATGGTCGATGCCGAGGGCGCACTCACCGGCGAACGCAACGACGTCACCTTGGCCGGCCTCAACCACAAGTGCGGCTGGCGCGGCACGCCGAATACGCTGCTCAACTTCGGCGAAGGCGCGTTCCGCCCCGGTGGCGTGGCCGGCGCGGTCGGCTACCGCGTCGGCGCCGTGGGGCAGGGTCTCGCCTGCATGTTCCACATGATGAACGAGGCGCGCATCGGCATCGGGCTCGCCGCGACGATGCTGGGCATGGCGGGCTATCAGGCATCGCTCGATTACGCCAAGCAGCGGCTGCAGGGGCGAGCGCTCGGCGCGACGGGCAAGGATGCCGCGCAGGGGCCGATCGCCATCATCGAGCACGCCGACGTCAAGCGCATGCTGCTCGCGCAGAAGGCCTATTGCGAAGGGGCGCTCGCGTTGGCGCTCTACGGCGCGCGCCTCGTCGATGACGCGCGCACCGGCGAGCCCGCTGCCGCCGAAGAGGCGAAGCGCGTGCTCGAAGTGCTGACGCCGATCATCAAGAGCTGGCCGAGCGAATGGTGCCTCGAAGCCAATTCGCTCGCCATCCAGATTCATGGCGGCTATGGCTACACCCGCGATTTTCCGGTCGAGCAATACTGGCGCGACAACCGCCTGAACATGATTCACGAAGGCACGCACGGCATTCAGGCGCTCGATTTGCTCGGACGCAAGGTCGTGCAGGACGGTGGTCGTGACTTCCGTCTGCTTGCCACACGCATCGAGGCGAGCATCGCACGCGCCGAGGCCGCGCCCGATGGCGAACTGCGGGAGCATGCCGACGCGCTGCGCTCGGCGCTTGCGCGGCTCAGCGACGCGACGCGTCTGGCATGGTCGGGCGGCACAGCGGCGGAGGCGCTCGCCAACGCGACGCCGTACCTGCAGGCGTTTGGTCATGTCGTGCTGGCCTGGATCTGGCTCGATGTCGTGCTCGCGCTGCCGCCTTCGAACGCGCCAGCGGCATCGCCGTTTCACGAAGGCAAGCGCGCCGCGTGCCGGTATTTTTATCGCTATGAGCTGCCGAAGATCGACGCCTGGCTTGGCGTCGTCGGGCGGCGCGACAGCACGTGCAGCAGCGTTCCGGTGGAGGCATTCTGATGAAGCGAAACGACATTTTGCGCATGATCGGCGCCGTGCTGATGTTTGCCGGCGGCTTCATTGGCACGCAGGGGCCGGTGTGGGGTTGGGTCACGGCCATTCTGGGCTGCGGCGTGATGCTGCTCGTGATCTGGCTGCAAAATCGCGACTGAACTTCGACGCAGCGTCGATCACCCAACCATCATCCCCAGGAGGCACCATGAGCGCACGTCATGTGAAGCAATTGTTCGATCTCACCGGTAAACGCGCGCTGGTCACGGGTGGCTCGCGCGGCTTGGGTTTGCAGATCGCCCATGCGCTCGGCGAGGCTGGCGCCCGCGTCATCATCGCCGCCCGCAAGCAGGCCGAACTCGATCAAGCAGTCGCCGAACTGCGCGCCGCAGGCATCGACGCCGACGCCATCGCGGCCGACTGCGGCAGCAGCGAAGGCGCGCTCGCGCTCGCCGGCGCCGCCGTGTCCGCGCTCGAACACGTCGACATCCTCGTCAACAACGCCGGCGCGACGTGGGGCGCTGCGGCCGAGGAGCACCCGATCGAAGCGTGGGACAAGGTCATGAACCTCAACGTGCGGGGAATCTTCGTGCTGACGCAGGCGATTGCCCGCGCCTGCATGATTCCGCGCCGCAGCGGCAGCATCGTCAACGTCGCCTCCATCGCCGGGCTCGGGGGCAATCCGCCGTTCATGAAGACGATTGCCTACAACACATCGAAGGCGGCCGTCATCAACTTCACGCGCACGCTCGCCGCCGAGTGGGGTCACTATGGCATCCGCGTCAACGCGCTGGCGCCCGGATTCTTTCCGAGCAAGATGACGCACGGCCTCATGCAGCAGGCGGGCGGCAGCGAGGCCATTGCCAAGCACGCGCCACTGCTTCGCATCGGTGACGATGAAGACCTGAAAGGCGCTGCGCTGCTCTTTGCCTCCGATGCCGGCAAGCACATCACCGGGCAGACGCTCGCCGTCGACGGTGGTGTCTCTGCGGTGACGGGGGGCTGACATGGCGGCGCGAACGCTCGTCATCACCGGCGCCGCATCAGGTTTCGGGTTGGAATTCGCGCGCCTCGCCGCGCAGCGCGGCGACAACGTGGTCATGGCCGACGTCGAGGCGGCGGCGCTCGATCGCGCGGCGGCGGAGATCGCGGCAAGCGGGGTTGCGGTGCTCGCGCAATGCGTCGACGTCTCACGTGCCGATCAGGTCGCCGCACTCGCAGCGGCCACCGAGGCGCGCTTCGGGGCGCCGCACTGGGTGTTCAACAACGCGGGCGTCGGCGCCGGCGGGCTGCTTTGGGAGCACACGATCGAAGATTGGTCGTGGCTGCTCGGCGTCAATCTGATGGGCGTGGTGCACGGCGTGCGCGCCTTCACGCCGCTGATGCTCGCGCGTGCGGCGGCAGAGCCGGACTATCGCGGTTGCATCATCAACACGGCGTCGATGGCGGGGCTCCTCAGCGCGCCACTCATGGGGGCCTACAACGTCTCCAAGCACGGCGTCGTGACGCTCACCGAGACGCTCTATCAAGACCTGAAACTGGTTACGTCACAAATTTCCGCCGCCGTGCTTTGCCCGTACTTCGTGCCGACGGGCATCAGCCACTCCGAGCGCAATCGCCCCGGTCAGTTCGCCAACGCCACGCCGCGCACGTTGTCGCAGCAGGTCGCGCAGATGCAGTCGGAGAAGGCCGTCGCCTCCGGCAAGGTCAGTGCGGCGACGCTGGCCGCACGCGTATTCGCCGAACTCGAAGAGGGGCGCTTCTATCTCTTCAGCCACCCGCACGCGCTCGGCAATGTTGCGACCCGAATGCAAGACATCATCGAGCAGCGCAATCCGACCGACCCCTTCGCCGAACGACCGGAGATCGGCGCCGCGCTGCGCGCGCGGCTGAGCGGAGGCGACCGCTGATGCGTCCGACCGGCGGCAAGCGGTGGGGGCAGCAACCCGGCGCTACTCGAACGAATAGCGGCGCAGCCACTTGCGCTCGCGAGCGTCCTTCATGTTCCACGCCCAGCCTCCGGCGAGCACCAGGTTGCCGCGGGTGACGAGGGCGCGTCGGTCCCCGAGCGTGAGAAAGCGCAGCGCACGGGGCGAGTGTTGGTAGCTCAGCAGAGGGTGCCCCTGCAACGCGGCGAGCAGATTGGCAGCGAGCAACGCGCCTTGCCGATCGGTGAACACGCTCGCCTTGGGCACCTTGAGGCCGGCAATGTCGGCGCAGTCGCCGGCCGCGAAGACGCCGGGCAAACGCAGACACTGCAACTGCGCATCGACCGCCACGCAACCCTCGTCGGTTTTGGTGAGCACGGATTTTTCCAGTAGCGGGCGGGGCGAATAACCGGTGGCGAGGATCGTCAACTGGGTGTCGATCAGGTTGCCGTTTTCGAGCCGCAGGCGCGTCGGGTCGATCTGTCGGACAGGGGAATTCTCACGCACGGTGACACCGTGCCGCTGGCACGCACGCAATGCAAGCCGACGCGCGGCGGGCGGGAATTCGGAGAGCAGCAGCGCATCACAGACGATGGACACGCGTCGGTTTTTCGCGTCGCGCCACCGCCATGCGAGGGCTAGCGCGATCTCGACGGCGGTCGCGCCACCGCCGATGACGCGCACGATCAGTGCGGCGGAGCGCACGCTCTCGAATTCGGTGATGGCCGACAGCAGCGGCTCGATCGGTCGCGTCGACACGACGTAGGCGCCGGGGGCCGTCGGCAACGCCTTGGTCACGCCGCCGATGTCGAGCGAGAGGATGTCGAAGCGGTGACGCTCACCGAAACCGCTTTCGATGCGCTGGTTTTCGCCGTTGACGGCGAGAATCGGTGCCTCGAAAAACCGCACCCGGGCACGCTGGCAAAGCGCCCACAGGTTGACCTTGGCGTCGTTGGCGGCGTAGTGGCCGGCGATGACGCCGGGCAGCATGCCCGATTGCCACACGCTCGGGCTCGGGTCGAAGAGGGCGATGTCGATGTCGGTGAGTGGCTTGACGGCCAGTTGGCGCAGCACTTCGACGTGCGCGCGACCGCCGCCCACCAGAACCAGCGCCTTCTTCACGGCAACGCCTCGCGTTGCAGCGCAAACACGCCACCCTCGTGCCCGGCCGTGGCAAGCCAGATGAATGGCAACGAGGGAAACGCGGCTTCGACCAAGCCACGGTTGTGACCGATGTCGACCACCAACCACCCGTCGTCATTGAGATGTGCCCGCGCCTCGGCGATGAGACGCCGAAGCACATCACAGCCGTCACCTCCCGCAGCCAGGGCGAGCGCGGGCTCTTGCCGGTATTCGTCGGGCAAGCCCTGCATGCTGTCGTCGGTGACGTAGGGCGGGTTGCTCAGGATGAGGTCGAAGCGCACGGCGCCGACCGCAGCGAAGAGGTCGCCCTGGCGCACGTCGATGACGTCGTCCAAGCCATGCAGCGCCACGTTCTGGCGCGCCACATCGAGCGCGTGTTCGGAGATGTCGGCGGCAACCAGCGTGGCGTCGGGGAACGCATCGGCGGCGAGGATGGCGAGGCAGCCCGACCCGGTGCAAAGATCGAGCACGGAAGCAATGCGTGCAGGGTCATCGATGCAGTCTTGCAGGCTGTGCTCCAGCAGTTCGCCGATGAACGAACGCGGAATCAGCGTATGTTCATTCACGATGAAGCGGCGGCCCATCTGTTCGGCAAAGCCGAGGATGTATGCCGTCGGCGTGCGCTCGATCACGCGGCGACGCAATACCGCGAAGACGTGGCGCCGCTCGGCATGCGTGAGGACGCACGAGCGCATCGCATCGAAACTGTCGAGCGGCAGATCGAGGGCACCAAGCACGATGAAAAGCGCGTCCTGCCCGGCGTCTTCGCTGCCCTGACCGAAGGCGCAGCCGCCGCGCAGCAGCGAGGTGACGGCAAAGCGCCACCAGTCGCCGACGGTGGCAAGCTCGAGTGGTGCGCTATCTGGAAAGGCCAGGGAGGAAATGGCGGTCATGACCGGACACGGGTTGCGATGGCGCGCAGCGCTTGCGGCTTGCCGTAGTGTCAGCGCGCGGTCTCCGCGGTGCGTCCGCCGCCGAGTTCGAACTCGTCGAAGCTCGCGGAGGGTTGCCCGCGTGCGCGGTTGCCAGCGCCGTGTGAGTGTTGCTGTGTCTGGTTGATGAGCCAGGCGAGGTTGGTCGGCGAATCGGACGAGGCGAGCGCCTGCTCGTAGTCGATGGTGCCTGCGAGATAGAGCTTAGCGAGCGCCTGCTCGAACGTGCAGGAGCCCGGTGTCAGGCTCTGCTCCATCGCTTCCTTGATCTTGTGCATTTCACCGGACGCGATGAACTCGGCGACGAGTTTCGTGTTGATCAAGACTTCGACGGCCGGTTGCAGCGTGCCGGCCTTCGTCTTGACCAGGCGCTGACCGATGACCGCCTTCAGGCCGTAGGAGAGGTCGGCGAGCAGGCCGGAGCGCGCATCTTGCGGATACATGTTGATGATGCGCGACAGCGCGTGATAGCTGTTCGTCGCGTGCAGCGTCGTCAGGCAAAGGTTGCCCGTGAGCGCGTGTGTCAGCGCGTGCTGCATGGTGGCACGGTCGCGCACCTCGCCGATCAGAATGAGGTCTGGCGCTTCCCGCAGCGCATTGGCCAGTGCGTTGTCGTAGCTTCGCGTGTCGTGACCGACTTCGCGCTGGTTGACCACGCAGCGTTTGTGGCGCAGCAGATACTCGATCGGGTCCTCGATGGTCAGGATGTGGCCCGTGGTGGTCGAGTTGCGGTGATCGATCATGGCGGCAAGCGACGTCGATTTGCCGGAACCGGTGGAGCCCACCATCATGATCAGCCCGCGCTTTTCAAGTGCCAGGTCAAGCAGCACCGAGGGCAGATTGAGCGAGGAGAACGCCGGGATGTTGCTGCGGATGTAGCGCACCACCATCGAGACGCTGCCGCGTTGCTTCAGCACGTTGACGCGGAAGTTGCCGAACTCGGGTTCGACGTGCGAGAGGTTCATTTCCCAGTCGCGCTCGAAGCGCTCGATTTCCTCTTCGCTCATCACCTCGTAGGCGATTTTTTTCGCCGTTTCGGCGTCGATGATCTGCGTGCTGACCGGCAGCGTATCGTTGTTGATCTTCAGATGGATGGGAGCGCCGGCTGAAATGAAGAGGTCCGACGCTTCGCGCTCCGACATCAACTGCAACAATCGCGTGAGATACATGGTTCAGAGACCTCGTTGAGCCCCGAGGCGACACGGCGCGCCCGGCAATACTGCGAGAATAGCGGTTTCATTCGGCGCTCTCAAGCCAATACAAGCCATGCTCGCAGTGATCGGCGGTAGCGGACTGACCGGACTCAGCCAGATGCGGGTCAATCGCCGCCAGATCGTTCGCACGCCCTACGGCGACCCCTCGGGACCGCTCGTGATCGGCCACATCGGCGCGATGCCCGCGCTCTTCCTGCCACGGCACGGACCAGGGCATGTCTTCGCGCCGCATCGCGTCAACTATCGTGCCAACATCTGGGCACTGCGCGAGAGCGGGGCGACGGCGATCGTCGCGGTCGGCGCGGTCGGCGGCATCGGCGACGACTGCGCTCCCGGCGCGGTGGTGGCGCCGGCACAAATCATCGACTACACCTGGGGGCGCGAACACACCTATGTCGATGGCAGCGAGCGCGGCGTGACGCACGTCGATTTCACGCATCCCTACAGTGCGACGCTGCGTGCGCTCCTGCTGCAGGCGGCGCAGACGGCCGGCGTCGCCGCCATCGACGGAGGCGTCTACGCAGCCACTCAGGGGCCACGGCTCGAGTCGGCAGCCGAAATCGAGCGCCTTCGGCGTGATGGGGCGACCTTGGTCGGCATGACCGGCATGCCCGAGGCAGCGTTGGCGCGCGAACTGGCGCTCGATTACGTGCATCTGTGCGTGGTCTCGAACTGGGCCGCGGGGCGCGGCGACAGCGTGCAAACCGTCTCGCACAACGGCATCGAGACGACGCTCGATCATGCGATCGAGCGCGTGCAGCGCATCATTCGCGCACTGGCCGATGCATTGCATCGCGCAGCCTGAAGCGGGCGGGTGTTTCGCAGGCCATGGCTGTTCGTGAAATCCTTCGCATGGGCGATGCGCGGTTGCTTCGCGTCGCGCTCGCCGTCACCGACGCCGAATTCGGGGGCGCGGCGCTGGCTGACCTGGTCACCGATTTGCTCGATACGATGCAGGCGGCAAACGGTGCCGGTATCGCTGCGCCGCAAATCGGTGTCGATCGGCGGGTCGTGATCTTCGGTGGTGGCGGCCGCAACCCGCGCTATCCCGATGCGCCCGAGATTGCCTTCACCGTGCTCTGCAACCCATGGCTCGAGCCCCTCGGTGATGAACGCGTCGCCGGCTGGGAAGGCTGTCTGTCGGTGCCGGGCCTGCGCGGTGAGGTTCCGCGCTTTGCGCGACTGCGCTATGGGGGTCGGGACGCGCAGGGTGTGCCCTTTGAGCGCGTGGTGGACGGTTTTCATGCGAGAGTGGTGCAGCATGAGTGCGACCATCTCGATGGTGTGCTCTATCCGCGGCGCATCGAAGACATGACGCGTTTCGGGTTCACCGAACTCGTGCTGCCCGCTGTTTCGGCGTGAGCGGCGCGGCACATCGCTTCGCCGCTGCGCTGCCGTGTCAGGCGAGCGCTTCCGCCAACTCGGTTTCGAGCGCGATGCGCGCTGCCTCCTCGGTGAGGCGCCCTCCCGAGACGACGAATACGTCTTCGGCGCGCGCTCCCAGCGTGTTGATACGCGCCGTCTCGATCGATACGTGGTGTGCCGTGAGGATGCCGGCAATGCGCGCGAGCAAACCGGCGCGATCGGCGGCGGTAATCTCGAGTATGTAGCGCTGCCCTTCCTCGTCGGGCGTGATTTCGATCGTCGGCTGAATCGGAAAATGGCGTTGCTGGCGCGTCGCTTTCCCAAGCGCCGGCGCCGGTGGCGGCTGCTCGCTTTGCAGCGCCTTTTGCAACTCATGTTCGAGCAACGGGGTCAACTCGCGATACGCGGGATCCGCCGTGTCGGGGCTGACGACAGTGAAGGTGTCGAGCGCGTAACCCAGACGTGACGTGTGCACCCGCGCATCGAGCACCGAGAGCGAGAGTCGGGCAAAGACGCCCATCACCGTCGCGAAGAGTCCGGTTCGGTCGCGCAGGTAGAGCATCACTTGCAAGCCCTCACCGCCGGCCAGCAGACGCGTGCGCACGACGGGCTGGTTGCCATCGATCCGGAAGTACAGCGTGCGGGCGTGCCATGCGATTTCGTCGGCGGTGTGACGTTGCAGGTAGACGGAGTCGAGCGTGCGCCAGAGCGCTTCCGCACGCGTGGCGTCGATCGCATAGAGCGCGAGGAGTCGCCGCGCCTCGATCAGCCGGTCAGCCAACAGGTCGAACACCGAACCATCGCCAGCGGCGCCGAGCCGTGCCTGCGTGGCGCGCAGCAATTGCTCCAGCAGGCTGGCCTTCCAGTTGTTCCACACTTTCGGGCTCGTGCCCCGGATGTCGGCCACCGTGAGCAGATAGAGCGCAACGAGGCGCCGGTCGCTGGCAACGATGTTGGCGAACTCCTCGATCACGGACGGATCGGCGATATCGCGCTTCTGGGCATAAGTCGACATGACGAGATGGTGCTCGACCAGCCAGGCGACGAATTCGACGTGATCGTGACCGAGTCCAAGGGCGGCACAGAAACTGCGGGCGTCGACCATGCCCAGCTCGGAGTGATCTCCGCCGCGCCCTTTCGCGATGTCGTGGAAGAGACAGGCCAGGTAGAGCAGCTCGCGCTCCGGGAACTCCTCCATCAGGCGGCTGCACAGCGGGTATTCGTGCGAATGCGCGGGATCGGCGAATCGACGCATGTTGCGCAACACCATCAGGATGTGCTGATCCACCGTGTAGACGTGGAAGAGATCGTGCTGCATCTGGCCGACGATGCGCCGCCACGGTGGCAGCAGCTTGCCGAGCACACCAAGCTCGCTCATCGCCTTCAGGGCGTGATAGACGCCCTGGCCACCGCGCAGCAGCGTCAGAAAGAGCTCGCGGCAGTTGGGTTCGGCGAAAGCGTCGTCCGACACGCGGGTGGCGGCGCGCAGCACGGCACGCCGCAATTCCGGGGTGAAACTCGTGCCGCGGCGCTGCTGGTGGACGAGCAGGAACGCTTGCAGTGTCTCGATGGCGTCGAGGTTGGTGCCGCGCGCGCCGAGATCGAGCTTGTCGTCGCAGAGCGCGAACGCCGTCTCCGGCAACGCGGTCTTGGGCGCGTTGCGCCGCTGCGTCAGCGCATCGATCAGGATGTCGTTGTACAGACGAAGCTGGCGCGCCGCTCGGTAATATCGCTGCATCAGGACTTCGCTCGCTCGCAGGCCACCCGCGGCTTGCAGTCCACCCGCTTCGGCCAACGCGTGTTGCAGCTCGAACAGCAGGCGATCTTCGCGGCGCCGGGCGATGAGGTGCAATTGCGTGCGCAGAAAGCGGATCTGGCGCAGCGCGGCCACCAGCGCTTCATGTTCGTGTTTGCCGAGCAGCCCCTGCTCGACCAGCGCCGCGAGCGATGTGGCGCCGCGCATCGCGGTGGCGACCCAGAGCACCATGTGCACATCGCGCAGGCCGCCGGGGCTCTCCTTGACGTTCGGCTCGAGGTTGTACGCGGTGTCCTCGTAGCGCGTGTAGCGCTGTTGTTGCTCGAATCGCTTGGCGCTCACGAAGCGCTCGACGTCGAAGCTCTGCTGCCAGCGCTGGTTCAATGTCGCCACATTGCCCATGGCGCCAACGATGGGGCGGCGTTCGAGCAGCGCGGTGGCGACGGTGACATCCTTGCGTGCTTCGCCAATGCATTCATCGACGCTGCGCACGCTGTGCCCCACATCGAAACCGAGATCCCAGGCTTCGGTGAGGAACGGCGCGATGCCGCCGATGGCATGGACGTCCGGTGCATCATGCAACAACAGAATATCGACGTCCGAGTGGGGGAACAGTTCGAGGCGACCGTAGCCACCCACGGCGACCAACGTGACCGGGGCGCGGTGCAGGTCGTGCTTGTGCCACTGTTGAATCAGTACGTCGTCGACGGCGAGCGCGTGCGCACGGAGCGCTGCATCGACCTGCTCGGGTGTCGTGAGGGCATCGAAGATCAGCTTGCGATGCGCCTGATACGTGCTGCGCAGTTCGGCAAGCGAGGCGGTCACGGCGAATCCCGTACCGTCGACGGCGTTACGCGAGCGGTGGCGGTGGACTGCCTGCGGAGAGCGTCGTCACTTCGAAGCCGTCTTCGGTGACCAGAATCGTGTGCTCCCATTGCGCGCTCAAGCTGTGGTCGGCCGTCACGGCGGTCCAGCCATCGGCGAGCGTGCGAATGCCGGAGCGCCCGGCGTTGATCATCGGTTCGATGGTGAACATCATGCCGGGCAGCAGCGTGAGGCCGGTGTTCGGGCGACCGTAGTGCAGCACCTGGGGCTCTTCGTGATACTTCTTGCCGATACCGTGGCCGCAGAATTCGCGCACCACGGAGAAACCCAGAGGCTCGACGTAGCTCTGGATCGCATGTCCGATGTCACCCAATCTGGCGCCCGGACGCACGACGCGGATGCCGCGCCACATGGCCTCATAGGTCGCTTCGCTCAGGCGTTTGCCGGCGATCGAGGGCTTGCCGACGTAGAACATGCGACTGGTGTCGCCGAAATAGCCATCGACGATCATGGCGACGTCGATGTTGACGATGTCGCCATCCTTCAACTTCTTGTCGCCAGGGATGCCGTGGCAGACCACATGATTGACCGAGGTGCAGATCGACTTCGGAAACGGGGTGTGCCCAGGGGGTGTGTAGTTGACGTTGGCGGCGATGCCGCGCTGCACGTCGATCATGAAGCGATGGCACAGCGAGTCGAGTTCGTTGGTGCTGACCCCGGGTTTCACGAACGGCGTGATGTAGTCGAGAATCTCGGCCGTCATGCGTCCGGCGCGACGCATGCCCTCGATATCCTGCGCGGATTTGATGGTCACCGACATCAGTCGCCACGCAGCAGTTCGTTGATGCTGGTCTTCGAGCGCGTTTGCGCATCGACCTGCTTGACGATGACGGCGCAGTAGAGCGAGTGACTGCCATCGGCCGCCGGTAGGTTGCCAGCCACCACGACGGAGCCGGCCGGAATGCGGCCGTAGGTCACTTCGCGCGTGGCGCGGTTGTAGATCTTGGTGCTCTTGCCAAGATAGACACCCATGCCGAGCACCGAGTTTTCTTCGACGATGCAGCCCTCGACGACTTCGGATCGGGCGCCGATGAAGCAGTTGTCCTCGATGATCGTCGGGTTGGCCTGGATCGGTTCGAGCACGCCGCCGATGCCGACGCCGCCCGAGAGGTGCACGTTGCGGCCGATCTGGGCGCACGACCCGACGGTCGCCCAGGTGTCGACCATCGTGCCCTCGCCAACCCACGCTCCGATGTTGACGTACGAGGGCATCAGCACCACGTTTTTCGCCAGATAGCTGCCGTGGCGGGCGACGGCGGGTGGCACGACGCGCACACCGGTGGCGGCGAGCTGTTCCGCGCTCAGGTGTGAAAACTTCGTTTCCACCTTGTCGTAGAAAGCCAGGTCGCCGGCGTGCATCGGCGCGTTGTCCTTCAGACGGAAGGAGAGCAGGACGGCCTTTTTGAGCCATTGATGCGTGACCCATTGCCCATCGATTTTTTCGGCGACACGACGATCGCCGCGATTGAGATCGGCCAATACGGCGGTCACGGCGTTCGCGACCTCGGGGGGGGCGTTGGTGGGCGACAGCGAGGCGCGGTCTTCCCATGCGCGATCGATGATGGCTTGCAGCGAGGTGGACATGATGCTTTGCGAAAGGGTCAGGAAAGAGGAGGTCGAGCCAGAAACGCGGCCATGCGATCGACGGCCTCGCGGCATTCATCGAAGGCGGCGACCAGCGCGACGCGAACGTGGCCACGGCCGGGCGTGGCGCCGGATTGCGATGGCCGCGACAGATAGGTGCCCGGGGTCACGGTCACGCCGGTTGCGGCGAACAGTTCGCGGGTGAAGCGCTCGTCATCACCCGCGTAGCTCGGCGGCACCGGAAGCCACCAGTAGAAGGCGGCGTCCGGCATGGCCACCGGCAGGTGGCGTGCCATGAGCGGTGTCAGTTCGCGGAACTTGCGGGCGTACGCAGCGCGATTCTCACGCACGTGCGCCTCGTCGTTCCATGCGGCGATGCTGGCCGCGGCAACGGTGCCCGACATCGCTGCGCCATTGAACGAACGCAGCTTGAGGAAGGCTGCGAGCAGCGCAGCGTCGCCGGCGACGAAACCCGAACGCAGGCCGGGTGCGTTTGATCGCTTGGAGAGACTACCCATCGCGACGAGGCGACGGAAGTCGTGGCGGCCCGCCTCGGCGGCCACCTGCAACGCGCCGATCGGAGCGGCTCCCTCGTCAAAGTAGATTTCGCTGTAGCACTCGTCGGCAACGATGACGAAGCCGTAACGATCGCTCTGTTCGAACAGCCAGCGCCAGCGCTCACGCGCCGTGACGGTGCCGGTCGGGTTGTCTGGCGAGCAGACGATGACGAGTTGAGTGTCTTGCCAGACGGATTCCGGCACGTCTTCCCAGCGGTATTGCCCGGTGCTGGCGTCGTAGTCGACGAAGTGAGGCTTCGCGCCGCACAGCAGCGCGGCGCCTTCGTACACCATGTAGAACGGGTTCGGCACCAGCACACGCGGGTTGCTGCGCGTCGGGTCGATGATGGTTTGTGTAAACGAGTACAGCGCTTCCTTGCTGCCGAGCACCGGCAGCACCTGCGTTTCCGCATCGAGCGGTGGCAGTGAGAAGCGTCGCGCGATCCACGCTGCGATGGCCTGGCGCAGAGCGAGTGGTCCCTTGGTCGGCGGGTATTGCGCGAGGCTCGCCGTGTGCGAGCGCAGCGCGTCGATGATCAACGCGGGCGTCGGATGCTTCGGTTCGCCAATCGACAGATTGATCGGCGCCAGACCGACGGGGGCCGTCACGTCCGCGAGCAGTCGGGCCAAACGCGTGAAGGTGAAGTCGTTGAGTTCGTCGAGATGCGGATTCAAGGCAGAATGGCCGGATCGGCGGCGACGCGTGGGCGCGCGGGCCGACGGTCGAAGCGTGGAGGGTACAGCGGAGCGTGGGGCAAAAAGCCAGTCTGGATTATAGGGTCGAGCATTGGCTCAGGGTGCTGGTGCTGACCGTTGCGGCCTGCGCGCTCGGTTGGGCGCTGGCACTTGCGCTCGGGCGTTGGGCGGAGGTTCGCGGCGCACCGCTTGCGCCGTGGCGGCCGCCTGCGCTGCCGGCGCTCGACATGAGTCGGGAGGCGACCGCGCCGAGCCCGGGGGCGGGCGCTGCGCGGCTCGTCGGCGTCGCGGGCCGCCGTGCGTACTTCATGCTCGCCGATGGTGCCGCTGGCGCCAGCCGTTCGCTCGCGCTTGACGAGGGCGAACGGCTGCCGTCGGGTGAACGGCTGCTGCGTGTCGAGCGCGATGCGGTGGTGCTCGGCACGGCGGGGCGTGACATGCGTGTCGAATTGCGTCCGGCACCGGTTCCTGCGGCGCCCAAGGCGGGCATGAACACCAGTTGCCGTCTGTCCGCCGCCGACCGCGCGGTGGCGCGCTTTCTCGATCCGTCCGTCGTCAAGGCGCTTCAGAGTGAACGGGCAACCTTCGCGCGCATGTTCGAGGCGTTGCCCAACGGGGCCGGCATTCGCGCTCGCGACACCGCGGGCACCACGGCCATGTTTGCGATCGATGATGGCGACGTGCTCAGTCGCATCGACGGCGCGCCGATTCGCAGCGCCGAAGCGATCGTCACCGATATTTTGGGGCGCCTCGCGGCAGGCGGGGCGGTCGTCGTCGAAGGCGAGCGTCGCGGCGCGCCACGCCGCTGGGTGCTGGCGCCGAAGGCATGCGCGACAGGGGTGACGAACGCCGCGCGCTGAAACGACAAGGGATCGGTGGCGCGAGCCGACCGATCCCTTCGGGCGTCGATGGTGGGCGGTACTGGGATCGAACCAGTGACCCCTGCCGTGTGAAGGCAGTGCTCTACCGCTGAGCTAACCGCCCATTCCTCGGCATTCTACCAAGCCCGCCGGACAACGGCGGCTGGCCTCAGGGCTTGCGAAACACGGCGATGTAGTTGACCGACGTGTCGCTCGACCAGCGCGCGCGATGGCTGAACGGGTTGTAATGCATGCCGCGCAGCTCCACGAGACGCAAGCCGGCCTGCCGTGCGCTGGCGACGAGTTCGGAGGGCTTCAGGAAGCGCGCGTATTCGTGCGTGCCCTTGGGCAGCAAGCCGAGGACGTATTCGGCGCCGACGATGGCGCTCGCGTAGGCTTTTGGCGTCCGTGCGATGGTGCTCATGATGACCGGTGCGTCGCGGCGGGCAAGTTCGGCGCAGGCCGCAATGACGGCGGTCGGATCGGGTACGTGTTCGAGCATTTCGAGGCAGGTGACGACGTCGAAGCGGCCCGCCATCTCGGCGGCGGCCTCTTCCGCCGTGCAGAGGCGGTAGTCGACCGCGACGCCTTCGTCGAGCGCGTGCAACCTGGCCACGGCCAGCGCCTTTTCGGCAAGGTCGATTCCGGTGACGGTGGCGCCCATGCGGGCAAGCCCTTCGGCGACGAGGCCGCCGCCGCATCCGACGTCGATGGCGAGCTTGCCCTTGAGGCCGCCGGCATGGCGTTCGATCAGCGCGAGGCGCAGCGGGTTGATGTCGTGCAGCGGGCGGAATTTGCCATGCGGATCCCACCACTGGCTTGCGAGTGCCGAGAATTTTTCGATCTCGGCGCGATCGGCATTGCGGCGTGCTTCGGGCTCGGTTGGGGTGCTGTCGGTGTCGTTCATCGGCGCGACTCGGTGCGGAAGGCGGCGATCTGCTCGGCAAGCGAAGCGATCGATGGTGCCCATTGTGCCATCGCCTCGGCCGTACTGAGACCGGCGGCGGTGTGGAGTTGCCCGCCCTGGACGCGGCGGGCTCCGTCGACCCATACGTCGCTGACGTCGGCGCGCGATGCCGCGTAGACGAAATGGGACACCGGGTCGAACAGCGGCGTCATGCCGGGGGAGGCGAGCGACACGGCGATGAGATCGGCGCGTTTGCCGACTTCGATCGATCCGATGTGCGCACCCAGCCCGATGACACGCGCGCCGCCGAGCGTGGCCATGGTGAACGCCTGCGCCGCATCGATGGCGGTGGCGTCGTTCTCGGCCACCTTGGCCAGCAGCGCGGCGAGGCGCATTTCCTCGAAGAGATCGAGTCGGTTGTTGCTGGCCGCGCCATCGGTGCCCAGGCCGACGTCGAGGCCGGCGGCAAGCATGCGCGACACCGGGGCCACACCGCTTGCGAGTTTCAGGTTCGAGGAGGGGCAATGCACGACGCCGCAGCCGTAACGCGCGAACAGCGCGAGGTCGACGTCGTCGAAATGCACGCAGTGCGCGGCAAAGAAGCCGGGCCCGAGCGCGCCCAGTCGCGCCAGCCGCACGCTCGGGCGCTCTTGGTACCGCCGCTCGGAGTCGGTGATTTCCTGTGCCGTTTCGTGCAGATGCGTGTGGATGCCGAGGCCGAGTTCATCGGCGTAGGCCTGAATGCGGGCGAACGCGTCGTCGCTTACGGTGTAGGGGGCGTGCGGGGCGAGGCAGAACGAGAGCAGCGACTCGTCGCGAAAACGGTCGCGCACGCCGAGCCCGAGGCTCAGGTAGCCCTCGACATCCGCGGCGTAGCGCGTGGGGAAGTCGATGACCGGCAGCGCGAGCACCGCGCGCAGTCCGGCGCTCAGGTACGCCTGTGCGGCCGCGGCCGAGTAGAAGTACATGTCGGCGCAGGTGGTGGTGCCGCCGAGCAACATCTCCAGCGCGGCAAGCTGCGTGCCGACGCTGACGAAGTGTTCATCGAGCAGCGCGCCTTCGATGGGCCAGACCCGTTCGTGCAGCCAGCGCGCAAGCGGCAGGTCGTCGGCAGCGCCGCGCAGCAGCGTCATGGCGCCATGGGTGTGGGCATTGACCAGACCCGGCGCGAGGATGTGTTCGTCCAGGCGGATGCGCGTGCCGATGTTGGCCCGTGCCGCCAGCTCTGCCTCCGGGCCAACGGCGGTGATGGTGCCTTGCCTGTCGACGACGACGGCGGCATCGGGCAAGGTGAGAACCGCAGGCGAGGCGCCCGCCTGGGTCGGCGTGATGAGCCAGCGGGCGCAGATCAGGGTGTCGGCCATGGTTGCTTGGGTGACGGGTGGGCGCGTCGGGGCGTCAGAAATGCAAAACCCCGCCGGGGCGGGGTTTTGCGGGTGCGAAAAGCCGTTACTTGCGAACGACGATTTCGCCCTTCACTTCGACTTCGACGCGGCGGTTCGGCTGCAGGCACGCAATCAGTTGCTTGCGATTCTTCTGCTCACAGACGACGCCCGGAACCGGTTGCGTCTTGCCCATGCCAAGCGTCTCGACCTTGTCTTTGGGTACGCCATGGCTCTCGAGGTACGAAGCGACGGCGTGAGCGCGGCGCTCGGAGAGCTTCTGGTTGTACTGTTGCGAGCCGAGGCGGTCGGTGTGACCGGTGACCAGCACGAGTTCGAGTTTCTGCACTTCCTTGATGCGGCCGACGATTTCGCGGTCGAGCACGGCTTTGCCTTCAGGCTTCAGCACGGCCTTGTCGAAATCGAACAGCGCTTTCGAGGCGAGGGTGATTTTTTGCACGGCCGGGGCGGGCGGAGCCTTCGGAGCTTCCGGAGCCTTGGGCGCTGCGGCCGGTGCCGGTGCGCTCGGCGGCGTGGCCGGGGCGGCAGGAGCCGGGGCGGGGGCGGGCTTCTTCGCGAGGTCCGGGTCGCATTCCGGGATCGCCATGGCCGGGGTCCAGAAACCGGTGCGCCAGCACAGGTTGTCGGAATTGTTCGTGGCGCCGTACTTGCCGCTGCGAACGATGTTGTTGTCGGCAGCGCCGGTGGCCGAGATGACGTAGCCGCTGTTCGCCGGGTTGGCTTGTGCGAACACGACGCCCGCCGACAGTGCAACCACGGCACCCGAGACAGCGGTGGCGATTAAGCGAAGTTTCATTGGTTTTCTACCCCTTGAAGGCTGAGACAATGGCATGGATACTTTGCATCGCAATGCGCGCGCCACAGAGATACGAAACGCACATGCACGTCGGGCAAAGCCCCTCTGGACGCAATATAACACCGCGACTTTGCGCCGCGCAACGACGCTGCGGGCGCAACGTCGGCATTTCGGGCGCCCACACGGCACGTTGTGGCGCATTCGCAACGGCCGCCGCGCCGCCCTAAAATACGAGGTTGCCCTTCGACATTGCAGCGCCGTGCTGCACACCTCATGGATTCATTTGCCAAAGAAACGCTTCCGATCAGCCTCGAGCAGGAGATGCGTACCTCCTATCTCGATTACGCGATGAGCGTCATCGTCGGGCGTGCGCTGCCCGACGTGCGCGACGGGCTGAAGCCGGTGCACCGCCGCGTGCTGTTCGGCATGCACGAGGCGAACAACACGCACAGCCGCCCGTATGTGAAGTGCGCGCGCATCGTCGGCGACGTCATGGGCAAGTTCCACCCGCACGGCGACAGGGCGATCTACGACACGCTGGTGCGCATGGCGCAGAACTTTTCGCTGCGCTACACGCTGATCGACGGTCAGGGCAACTTTGGCTCGATCGACGGCGACAACGCGGCGGCGATGCGCTACACCGAGTGCCGGCTGCAGAAGATCAGCGCCGAGATGCTGGGCGACCTGGACAAGGAGACGGTCGACTTTCAGCCCAATTACGATGGCAAGGAGCAGGAGCCGACCGTCCTGCCGACCAAGTTCCCGAACCTTTTGGTCAATGGCTCGGCCGGCATTGCCGTCGGCATGGCGACCAACATC
>JAFEDD010000042.1:28121-28325 GCA_018241765.1 Pseudomonadota bacterium
ATCGACGCCACGCTCGCGCTGCTGAAGAAGCCGGACATCGCGATCGATGAGCTGATCAAGCTGGTGCCGGCGCCGGACTTCCCGACGGGCGGCTTCATCTATGGCCTCGAAGGGGTGCATCAGGGCTATCGCACCGGCCGGGGCCGCGTCGTCATGCGGGCGCGCACGCATTTCGAGCCGATCGGCAAGACCGACCGCCAGGCC
>JAFEDD010000043.1 GCA_018241765.1 Pseudomonadota bacterium
TTTCGCGTTGCGTCGCGCGCTGATCGAGCGCGTAGGCGAGTTTCGTCGCGACCTGGGGGTGACGGGAACGATCCCCGGCCGCGGGGAAGAGGCCGATTATCTGGAGCGCGCCATCGCTGTCGGTGCCAGCGGCGTGTACGTCGGCACGGCCATCGTCAACCACGCGACCGATCTGCGGCGTCTGACCTTGCCGTATCTGTTTCGCTATGGGCAGCAAAAGGGCGTCGCCGCGCATCGCATGGGCGTCGGCGGGCGTGGGTCGCCCGTCACCGCGGCGACGTATCTCGTTCGCGGCCTCGCGCAGCTCGCCAAGGGACGCGGCGATCGCTTTCGGCAGTGCGTCATCAACAGCGGCATTCAGATGGCGCTGTGGCGCGAACGACGCGCACGCGCGTAAGGCACGGAACGGGAAGCCCGTCCGACGCAGCCGACGGCTCCGTAGGCGACGGCTTGACGGCGTTTCCTGTAGGCGGCCGCTTGACGTCGCTTTGGTGAGGTTGGGCATCGCCACCGTCATCGAACGCAGCCAAGCGCGGTCGAGCCCGCGCCTACGTGTTGTAGGCGACGGCTTGACGTCGCTTGCGTGGGGTTGGTCATCGCCGGCGGTCATCGAACGCAGCCAAGCGCGGTCGAGCCCGCGCCTACAAGGTGTAGGCGACGGCTTGACGTCGCTTTGGTGCCGTTGATCATCGCCAGCGGTCATCGAACGCAACCAAGCGCGGTCAAGCCCGCGCCTACCGGTTGTAGGCGACGGCTTGACGTCGCTTTGGTGCGGTTGGTTATCGCCAGCGGTCATCGAATGCAACCAAGCGCGGTCAAGCCCGCGCCTACAGGTTGTAGGCGACGGCTTGACGTCGCTTTCGTGGGGTTGGTCATCGCCACCGGTCATCGAATGCGGCCAAGCGCGGTCGAGCCCGCGCCTACGGGTTGTAGGCGACGGCTTGACGTCGCTTTGGTGCGGTTGGTTATCGCCAGCGGTCATCGAATGCAACCAAGCGCGGTCAAGCCCGCGCCTACAGGTTGTAGGCGACGGCTTGACGTCGCTTGCGTGGGGTTGGTCATCGCCAGCGGCCATCGAATGCAGCCGAGCGCGGTCAAGCCCGCGCCTACATGTTGTAGGCGACGGCTTGACGTCGCTTTCGGGGGGGTGGTCATCGCCGGCCGTCATCGAATGCGGCCAAGCGCGGTCGAGCCCGCGCCTACAGGTTGTAGGCGACGGCTTGACGTCGCTTTGGTGGGGTTGAGCATCGCCAGCGGTCATCGAATGCCGCCAAGCGCGGTCGAGCCCGCGCCTACAGGTTGTCGGCGACGGCTTGACGTCGCTTTGGTGGGGTTGGTTATCGCCAGCGGTCATCGAACGCAACCGAGCGCGGTCGAGCCCGCGCCTACGGGTTGTAGGCGACGGCTTGACGTCGCTTTCGTGGGATTGGGCGTCGTCAGCGGTCATCGAATGCGGCCAAGCGCGGTCAAGCCCGCGCCTACAGGCTGTAGGCGACGGCTTGACGTCGCTTTCGTGGGGTTGGTTATCGCCACCGGTCATCGAACGCAGCCAAGCGCGGTCAAGCCCGCGCCTACGTGTTGTAGGCGACGGCTTGACGTCGCTTTTGTGGGGTTGGGCGTCGCCAGCGGTCACCGAATGCGACGAAGCGCGGTCAAGCCCGCGCCTACATGTTGTAGGCGACGGCTTGACGTCGCTTTTGTGGGGTTGGTCATCGCCACCGTCATCGAACGCAACCAAGCGCGGTCAAGCCCGCGCGTACGTGTTGTAGGCGACGGCTTGACGTCGCTTTCGGGGGTTGGTTATCGCCAGCGGTCATCGAACGCAACCAAGCGCGGTCAAGCCCGCGCCTACGGGTTGTAGGCGACGGCTTGACGTCGCTTGCGTGGGGTTGGGCATCGCCAGCGGTCATCGAATGCAACCGAGCGCGGTCAAGCCCGCGCCTACAAGGTGTAGGCGACGGCTTGACGTCGCTTTCGGGGGGTTGGGCATTGCTGGCGGTCATCGAATGCGGCCAAGCGCGGTCGAGCCCGCGCCTACGGGTTGTAGGCGACGGCTTGACGTCGCTTTGGTGGGGGTGGTCATCGCCAGCGGTCATCGAATGCGGCCAAGCGCGGTCAAGCCCGCGCCTACAGGTTGTCGGCGACGGCTTGACGTCGCTTTTGGGGGGACGGCTGTCGCCACCGGTTATCGAATACAGCCAAGCGCGGTCGAGCCCGCGCCTACAGGTTGTAGGCGACGGCTTGACGTCGCTTTGGTGGGGTTGGTTATCGCCAGCGGTCATCGGATGCAACCGAGCGCGGTCAAGCCCGCGCCTACAGGTGGCCGAGCGCGGTCGGGCCTGCGCCTACGGTGGGTTGGCATTACGTTGTCATGGCGAATTTTCCGGGGGGATGGGGCGTGCGGCGCCTTTGGCACAATGGCGCTCCTTTGTTTTGTGCGTGCGCTTTCATGTGTGGCATCGCCGGGTGGTTCGTCGCGCCCGAATCTGCTCCTGACGAACAGGCGTTGCTGCGTGTCACGCGGGCGTTGCGTCATCGCGGGCCGGACGATTCGGGGGTGTTCGTGGCCGCGGCGCAGGGCGTGGCGCTGGGGCATCGGCGGCTGAGCATCATCGATCTGAGCGCGGCCAGCCATCAGCCGATGCTGGCGCTCGATGGCCGCGTGGCGCTGGTCTACAACGGCGAGCTCTACAACTTTCGGGAGTTGCGGCGCGAACTGGAGGCCGCGGGCGAGCGTTTCGTCACCAGCGGCGACACCGAGGTGGTGCTGCGCGCCTATCTGCATTGGGGCACGGCGGCGTTTGCGCGCTTCGCCGGCATGTTCGCGCTGGCGCTGTGGGATGCGCGCTCGGGCACGCTGCATCTGGCGCGCGATGCGATGGGCATCAAGCCGCTCTACTGGATGCCCTTCCGCGGCGGCATCGCGTTCGCGTCCGAGGCGCGGGCGTTGCAGGCGCTGCCGGGTGTGGTGCTGGCGCCGCGCGATGCGGGGGTGGCGCAGTTTCTGGAGTTCGGCTACGTCATCGATGAGGATGAGACGATCTTCACCGACGTGCGCAAGCTCGCGCCGGGGCGGCGGCTGGAGCTGCGCGGCGGGCGGGTGGTGTCGACCGTGGATTTCTTTCGCCCCCCGACACGCGACGCGGCGGCGCCGGCCGATGCCGCCGCGTTCGATGCGCGCATCGGGCAATTGCATGCCACGCTCGATGAGGTGGTGACGCAGCACTTGATCGCCGATGTGCCGGTGGCGATGTTGTTGTCGGGTGGCATCGATTCCAGCGTGGTGGCGGCGCTTGCGGCCCGTCACACGCGGGTGCAGACGCTGACCATGGCCTTCGAGGGTGCGGCGGTCGACGAACGGGGGCCGGCGCGCGAGGTGGCCGCGTTCATCGGGGCGCAGCATCAGGACGTGTTCATTACCGCCGATGAGGTGGTGACCGAGGTGCAGCAACACGCAGCCATGTTCGATGATCTGTTTGCCGATTGGGGCGCCGTGACCACGCGCCTGCTCTACCGCCGCGCGCGCGAGCTGGGCTTCAAGGTGGTGCTGGTGGGCGAGGGGGCGGACGAGCTCTTCGGCGGCTATGACGTTTTCGACGTGCCTGCAGTGCTCGGCCCGCGCGCGCGCTTCCGGTTGTTTCAGCACTATTGCGGGCGTCGCCACGGTGCGTGCTGGCCGCTGTTCCGGCGCGTGATGGGCGACTATCTCGACGCGGGCGACGACGCCTTCGATGCGGTGCGCCTGTTCGAGTCGCGCCGCCAGTTGCCCAACCAGTACGTGATGAAGGTGGACAAGGCGAGCATGGCCGAGAGCATGGAGGCGCGCGCGCCCTACCTCGACCACCGCGTGGCGGCGCTGGCCTACACCCTGCCGCGCTCGATGCTCTTTGCCGGTGGCGAGAACAAGCACGCGCTGCGCGAAATGGCACGCCGCCACGCGCTGCTGCCCGAGGCGATCACGCGGCGGGCCAAATACGGCTCGCCGTTGACGGCATCGTGGATGGACGAGAGCCCCACGTTGCGCGCGCTGGCGCGCGAACGCCTGCTGGCGCCGGGCAGCATGACCGAGCGCTATGGCCTGAAGGCGGCGATGACGGACTACTTCGTGCGCGGGCGCTCGGGGCAGCGCTGGCCGCGAGGCATATCGATCTATCGCAACGTCGCCTGGAAGCTGCTGCTGCTGGAGCTGTGGGCGGAACAGGTGCTGTCGCCGGCGCCGCAGCCGGCGGCAGCGCCGATCACGCTGACGGCGGCGAGCGCGGCGGCGGCACCGTCGGCGGCGGCGGACGATGCGCGCGTGCCGGGCCTGGTCAGCACCATCGTTCCGGTGTTCAACCGCCCGGCGATGCTCGAGCGGGCCGTGCGCAGCGTATTGGCGCAGACGTACCGACCGATCGAGGTCATCATCGTCGACGACGGCTCGACGGACGACACGCCGGCGATGGCGGCGGCGCTGGCGCAGCAACACCCGGACGTGGTGCGCGTGGTGCGCCAGGCCAACGCCGGGCCCGGCGTGGCGCGGCAGCGCGGCGTGGACGTGGCGCGCGGCGAATTCGTGCAGTACCTCGATAGCGACGACCGCTATCTGCCCGCAAAGACGGCGCTTCAGGTGGCGGCACTGCGCGCCGACCCGGCCGCCGACATCGCCTATGGCAAGACGTGGGCGGTGGCGCCCGATGGCACGCGCTCCGTCGATGCCTTTCATCGCCCCGGCGAGCGGCACCGGCACCTGTTTCCGGCGATTCTGGCCGGGCGCATCTGGCCGACGAACAACCCCTTGTATCCCGCCAAGTCGCTGTTTCATATGGGGCGCTGGTCGTCGGCGCGGCAACTGGAAGATTGGCACTATGACGCCTTGGCGGGGGCGGCGGGGCTCACGCTGGCGTACGTCGATGCCTTTGTGGTCGAGGTTTGGTATCACGACGGCGAACACCTGGGCCGCGATTGGGTGCGCGACCCCCGCGCGCACCGCGAGCGCGTGGATGGCCTTTTGAAGATCGCGGCGCTCGCCGGCCTGGCGGGCGTGCCCTCCGACGGGCCGGACATGCGTCAGTTTTGCCGCACGCTGTTCTTCGAGGCGCGGCTGGCGTCGAAGGCCGGCCTGACCGACGAAGCGCAACGGCTGCTTGCCGTCGCCCAGGGCCACGCCCACGAGCGCCGCTGGGAGCTCAGCCTCTACGGCGCCACCGCCCGCATGCTCGGCTGGCGCACGGCCGGCCGCATCGCGAGCGCCTGGGAGCGGGCACGATGAGCACGGCGGCACCGCTGGTGTCGGTGGTGATGGGCGTCTACAACGCCGCGCCGACGCTGGTGGCGAGCCTCGACTCCATCCTCGCGCAGCAGGGGGTGGAGTTCGAGTTCATCGTGGTCGATGATGGTTCGACCGATGCGACGGCGGCGTTGCTCGCGGCGCGCGCGGTGTCGGATCCTCGGCTTCGCGTGGTGCGCCAGTCGAACGCGGGGCTGACCCGCGCGCTGGTGGCGGGGTGCGCGCTGGCGCGCGGCCGCTACATTGCGCGGCAGGATGCCGACGATGTGTCGTTGCCCGGTCGGCTGCGCGCGCAGGTGCAATACCTGGAAGCGCACGAGGACGATGTGCTGGTGGGCTGCGACTATGAATTGGTGGGCCCCGGTGGCGAATTGCTTCGGGTGCATCGCGGAGCGACCGATGGCGCATCCGATCTGCTCGACCGCCACGGCCGCGCGGTGTCGGGCCCGCATCACGGCACGGTGATGTTCCGTCGCGACGCCTACGAACGCGTCGGCGGCTACCGTGCCGCGTTCTATTTCGCGCAGGACGTCGATTTGTGGTCGCGACTGCTGGAGGTGGGCGGGTTGGGGTATGTGGGGGAGGTGCTGTGCCGGGTGACCTTCGACCCGCGCAGCATCACGGGCCGCCATCGGGCTGCGCAGCAGCGGCTGCGCCAACTGATTCTGGAGGGGGCGACGGCGCGCCGCGCGGGCGGGTCGGACGCGGCGTACGTGTCGCAGGCGACGGCCCTCGGCCCGAAGGCCAGCGGCGCCGGTGCCTCGCCGACCGAACGCACGCAAGTCGACGCGGCGTATTTCATCGGGAGTTGCCTGTTTGATCGGGCCGACGGACGCGCGCGCCGCTATTTGCGGCGCGTGGTGCGTGACCGACCGGGGCATTGGCGCGCGTGGTCGAAGCTGCTCGCTTCGTACCTTCGCGGACATGCGGTGCACCGATGAGCCGTTTGCGGGTGGTGGTGCTGTGTTGCGAGGGGCGCTTTCAGCGATACCTCGTGCGGCGCGCGGCCGAGGAATTCGAGCTCGTCGGCGTGGTGTGGCAAGTGGCCGACCCGGTGACGCGACCGCTGGCGATGCGCTTGCGCCCCTATGCCAATCCGTTGCGATTGCTGCGGCACGTGGTGGCGCGGGCCGCACTGCCGTGGTTCGAGCGCCGCGCCGCGCCGGTCATCGACGAGCTGTTCGGGCCGGATGTTTCGCCGCCGTTGCCGGCTGGCGTGCCGCCGTTGCGAACGACGAACATCAATGCGGATGAGGTAGTTACTCAAATCACCGAGCTTCGGCCCGACATCGTGCTGGTGAACGGCACGCAGCTCTTGCGGGAGCCGATTCTGGCGTTGTTGCCGACGATTCGCTTCGGCATCGTTAACCTTCACACTGGACTGTCCCCTTATTCGCGCGGTGGCAATTGCAACCTGTTCATGCTGCTGGAGGGGCATCTGCAATGGCTGGGCGTGACCGTGCATCACATCGACCGTGGCATCGATAGTGGAGACATCATTCGAACCGCGCAGCTCGATCTGCGCCCCGAAGACAGCTACGAGGTGCTGGACGCGCGCAGTTTTCATCAGGGCATCGAGTTGCTGCTGCGAGCGGCACAGGATTTGAATGCCGGGCGCGCTTCGCGGGTTGCGCAGTGGACCGAGGGCAAGCTGTTTTTGCGGCGCACCGGCTATGTCTATGAGCCATGGCAACGCCTGCGCGCGAATCTGTGTGTCGCCAGTGGCGCGGTGCGCCGCTACCTTCGCGCTGGCGGCCACACGCGCCACCCGGTGCGCACGGTGTCGTGATGCGATTGCCGTTCGTCGCTCGCCGGTTTGCCAATCGCGCGCTCGATGCGTGCTTCCTCGCGCCGCTCGACCGGTTGTTCGCCAACCGCTTTCGCGGGCGTGTGGTGTGTTTGCTGTATCACCGCGTGGCCGAGCCCGGTGCCGAACCCGTGCTCGACGCCTTCGGCACGCCGCCGATTCCTCCGCGCGAACTGGAGCGCGAACTGCGGCTGCTCGCGGCGTGGGGCGGGCGTTTCATGACGCTCGATGAACTGGCGCAAGGGGCGTGGCCGTCGCCCCGTGAAGTCGGGTTGATCGTGAGTTTCGATGACGGGTTTCGCGACACCTACGAGGCGGGACTGCCCGTGGTCGAGGCGCTGGGTGCGCGTGCGCTCGTCTTTCAGATTTCGGCGATGCTGACCGAGGCGCCAGCGCTGCTGTGGGAGCACGCGCTGTATTGGCTCGGCGCCGAAGACGCACGCTTTCGGGCGCTGGCACGCTCGCTCGATGGCGAATTTGCGCATCTGGCCGGCGCGGACGCGCGGGCGACCGTGACTGCCCTGCGCGAGCGCGCGAACGCGTCGCAACTGCGGGCGATGGTGACGACGGCGCTCGCGCGTTGCGGCGAGCGTGAGGCGTTGGCAGATTTGGCGCGTCGGTGGTACCCGCAACGTTCCACGCTGGACAGCGCGCGGCGCAATGGTCATGAGATTGGCAGTCATGGCGCGCATCACTTCAAACGCAGTGCGCTCGATGCGGCCGCGTTCGAAGCGGAGCTGGTGGCGTCGAAGCAGGCGCTTGCCGAGGCGTGCGGCATCGTTCCGCGAGCCTTCTCCTATCCGTTCAACAGCCATGGCGTTGGCGATGAAGCCATCGCGGCTCGCCATTTCGAATGGGTTTTCACGGTCGACGGCGGCCCGTTGGCACCGTCGTTTGCGCGTTCGAGCGTGCCGCGATTCACATGGCCGGGGCCGCACCCGAATGCACTGCGGCGTCGCCGTTGGCTGCGCACTGGCTACGTATGACGAACCGATGGTGCCGGGCGCTGCCGTCGTCAGCCGGTCGACTATGCTTGCGTCCTCTGTGTCAAGCGCTTTCCTGCCCTCTGCCGTGACCGTCCGCGCCGCTGCAACCACCCTAAGTGTCGTCATTCCGACGTATCGTCGCGAGCGGATTTTGATCGAGACGATCGATGCCTTGCGGGCGTTGCCGGTGGCACCGGACGAAATCCTGATCGTCGACCAGACGGAGCGACACGAGGCGACCACGGTGGCGGCGCTCGATGAACGTGTGGCGAGCGGCGCGGTTCGCTGCCTGCATCTGGACACGCCTTCGATTCCGCGCGCGATGAATCAGGGTTTGCTGCATGCCCGTGGTGAGGTGGTGCTGTTTCTGGATGATGATCTGTTGCCCGATGCGACGTTGATCGCCGCACATCGGGCGGCGCACGCGGCGCATCCGGGCGCGCTGATCGCGGGGCGCGTGTTGCAGCCGTGGCATGAAGGCAAGGCGGTGCCGGATGCGCCGTTCAGCTTCGCCTGCACGGTGCCGCAGGACGTGACGGAGTTCATGGGCGGCAATTTTTCTGTCGCGCGAGCGGCGGCGCTGGCACTGGGCGGTTTCGATGAAAACTTCGTGAAGGTGGCATATCGCTTCGAGGCCGAATTCGCGCATCGCTGGCGCGTGGCCGGGCACACCATCCGCTTTCAGCCGCTCGCGACGATTCATCATTTGAAGGTCGCGGCGGGGGGGACGCGGGCCCACGGCTTGCTGTTGACGACCATGGCGCCGGCGCATTCGGTGGGAACGTATTACTTTGCGTTGCGGACGATGGCGCCGCTTCGCTGCCTCGCTGAATATCTTTGGCGGCCGTTTCGGTCGGTGGCGACGCGGCACCATCTGCGTCGCCCGTGGTGGATCATTCCTTCATTCATCGCCGAGCTTCGCGGAGCGGCGTGGGCGCTGCGTTTGAACCGGCACGGACCGCGGCTGTTGGTGGGCTCGGCGACAGGCGGGCACGAGCGTGGTTGAGCTTGCGTTCTTCCTGGCCATCGTCGTGGGCGCGGTGGCGGGATTGCGGCTGAAGCAGGCGCTGACGCTGCTGCTGTTGCTGGGCTTGGTGCAAGACCCGCTGCGCAAGTTGGTGACGGGGCAGCCCGTGGTGTTGAGCGGTTTGCTTGCGGTGGCGTTTGCGATTGCGTGCGCGGCCGCCGTCGCGTCGGGTGTGCGCTTGGCGCCCAACGCGGTTCGCGGATGGCGCGAACAGCTCAGTGCACCGTTTCTGACGTTCATATTTTTGCTGGTGTCCCAGGCAGTGCATTCGATGCTGCGTTGGGGCAACCCGGCGTTGCTTTTGCTCGGTGGCTTGTTCTATCTGGCGCCGATCATCGCCTTCACGTTTGGTTATCAGCTCTCGCGGCGCATCGGGACGGCGGGTATCTATCGCTGGATGTGGTTCTACGTCGCGTTTTCGCTGGTGTGGTTCGTCGGGATTTACCTCAATGCGGTGGGGGCGTCGTGGCGGGTGCTGGGTGAGGTGGGGGTGGGTCAGATCATCTACGACGTCGGGGCGCCGTCGAAAGCCAACGCGGGGTTCTATCGCGCGGCGGAGATCGCGGCGTGGCATGTGGCTACGGCGTCGTGCTTTCTCTTCATGGTGCTGAATGGGCGCAAGCTCTCGGCGACAAAGATCGCGTTGGTGGCCGTCGTCGTGCTGTTTCTGCTTGGCGTGGGGGTGGCGACCGGGCGGCGCAAGATGTTGGTGCAGGTGGTGATCTTCGCGTCGACCTACCTGTTTCTGACCACCTGGTTCGTGCGGGGCAAGGCCCGATTGGGTATTTTGGCCTTGCTGCTGGGCGGTTTTTTGTTCGGCGCGGTACTGGCGGGCGTCAGCCCCGATGGGCGCGACGGTTCGTTCGATGCTGCATCCAACGTGACACCCGTTGCGCGCGGAGAGCAGCCGGGTCAGTTCGACGCCTGGCGAACACGTGGTTTGACCGTGTTCAAGGACGTCCCCGACCGGTTTTTGGCGCTTGGGTATGTGCCGGTGTTTTCCGCCATTTATGACTATGGGTTCTTCGGGGCAGGGCTCGGTTACGGCGCGCAGGGGGCGCAATACTATGGCGCCGGGTTCGGCGCTGTGCGTGGCACCAGCGAAGGCGGGCTGGGCAAACTGGCGCTTGACCTCGGGCTGCCGGGCTTGGCCGCGTTCCTTTGGCTTTGCTACACGATGGCGAACATGATTTGGCGACGGTTGGCGGTGCTGAGCCGTGGCTCACCCGCGCACGCCCGGCTTGCCTTTGGGTTCACTGGCATTCTGGTGGCCAACGTCGCCACGTTCTCGGTCGCGACACAGGCGTTTGGCGACGTGCTGATATTGCTGATGCTTGGGTGGATGGTCGGCTTTGTGCTCGCCCTGCCGGAACTGGCCGCACGCGATATCGGGTTGCGTCCGGCCACGGTCGGCTCGCCGATCGGACGGCGAGCGACCGCGCTGGGTGGGGCCGCTGAGGTGGCGGCGCCACCGGGTGCCGCCGGTTCGTCGGCGTCGCGTGTCTGAACGGGTGAGCATGCCGCTCGCGGTGCTGCACGCCATCCCATCGCTGAGTTTGGTGCACGGCGGCCCGAGCCGTGCGATTCGGATGATGGAGGCCGCGCTTCGCGAGCGCGGGGTGGATGTGCTGACGGTGGCGACCGACGACGATGGTCCGGGCCGCCGAGTGGTGCGGCGGTGTGGGGTCGCGGTCGATGAGGAAGGGGCGCGGCGGGTGTATTTCGCCAAGCGATTCGAGTTCTATACGACGGCGCCGTCATTTGCCGTCTGGGCGTGGCGCAACGTGCGCCGCTTTGATGTGGTGCATGTGCATGCGCTCTTCTCGTTCATGAGCGTGGTGGCGGCGACGGCTGCCTGGTTGCGAGGCGTGCCGTTCGTGTTGCGCCCGTTGGGCACGCTCAGCGCGTACGGCCTTGCCGAGCGGCGGCCTTGGCTGAAGCGGGTGTCGCTCGGGTTGATCGAGCGGCCGCTGTTGCGGCGCGCGTCGGCCGTGCACTGCACCAGCGAGGCCGAGGCGGCCGACGTGCGTGCGCTGGCAGCGGGGGCGAACGCCGTGGTCATTCCCCTGGCGGTGCCCGAGGCGGCGGACGAGGGCGGGGGCAGTGTCGATGCCGATGATGTTGCCGCTGCGGTGGATGGCGGGGTGGCGGCGTCGGCCTTCGGCGATGCGCCGGACGGCGCGCGGGTGTTGTTTTTGTCGCGCCTCGATCCCAAGAAGAACGTGGAATGCCTGCTCGCTGCGTGGCCGTCGGTGCGGAGCGCGCATCCGACGGCGCGGCTCGTCATTGCGGGCACGGGGGAGGCGAGCTATGTGGCGAGCCTGCGCGCGGCCGCCACGGTCGGTGGCGATGCGGGCGTGGTCTGGGTCGGGCAGGTCGAGGGCGAGCGCAAGCGGGCGTTGCTGGCGCAGGCGTCGGTGTTCGTGCTGCCGTCGTTCAACGAGAATTTCGGGATCGCGGCGGTCGAGGCGTTGGCCGCTGGCGTGCCGTGCGTGTTGTCGGAGGGGGTGGCGGTGGCGAGCGACGTGGTCGCGGCAGGCGCGGGCCTGATGGTGCGCGCCGAGCCCGACGCCGTGGCGGACGCCATCGGGCGTGTGCTGGGCGACGCGCCGTTGCGGGCCGCGATGGCGGCCGCCGCGAGGCGGGTGGCGCGCGAGCGCTTTTCGCCTCGCGCGATGGGGATGCGGTTGCAGGCGATGTACATGGAGGTTCAAAGCGACAGGCATCCCCGCGCATGATGGAAGCCAACGACAGATCACGGCGGCGCGGCAACGATCGACTACGAAGACGATAATTTCTTGTTATGAAGAATGTGTTGGTGACTGGGGGGGCGGGTTACATCGGTAGCCACACTTGCAAGGCGCTGGCGGCGGCCGGCGTGCAACCGGTGTCTTTTGACGACCTGAGTGGCGGTGACGAGGCGCTCGTGCGTTGGGGGCCACTGGTGGTTGGTGATCTGCGCGACACGGCGAGGCTCGCGGCGACCATCAAACAGCACGCGGTCGATGCGGTCATTCATTTTGCGGGACGCATCGCCGTGGGCGAATCGGTGGCGGCGCCTTGGCTTCACTACGGCGCCAACGTGGCCGGTTCACTCTCGCTGCTGGAGGCGATGCGACAGGGAGGCGCGCGCCATCTGGTGTTTTCCAGTTCGGCGGCGGTGTATGGGCTTCCCGATGTGCCCTGGGTGTCGGAAGAGATGCCGTTGCAGCCGATCAGTCCATACGGGCGCACCAAGCTGATGATCGAACAGGCGCTGCGCGACTACGCGGCCGCATCGGAGCAGCGCGCCATTGCGCTGCGCTACTTCAATGCGGCCGGTGCCGACCCCGATGGTGAGACGGGTGAGTTGCATGAACCGGAGACGCACCTGATTCCGCTGGCGCTGGCTGCGCTCGATGGTGGCAAACCGCTGACGGTGTTTGGCGATGATTACGACACGCCCGACGGCACTTGCATCCGCGACTATGTGCACGTGACTGACCTTGCCGATGCCCATGTGCGCGCGCTGGCCGCGCTCGAAAGCGGTGATGCCCCTGCCGCGCTGAACGTGGGTTCGGGGCGCGGCTACTCGGTGCGCGAGGTGCTGACGGTGATCGAGCAGGTGGTTGGCCGGGCGGTTCCGATTTGCATGGGGCAGCGACGCGCGGGCGATCCGGCGCGTTTGGTGGCGGACGCGCGGCGCATTCGGCAGGCGCTGGACTGGACGCCGGCGCATTCCACGTTGCCCGAGATCGTGGCGTCTGCCTGGGCGTGGCATCGAGGTGGCGCCAAAGCCACGCGCGGTCAGGTGGAGGCGGCGTGAGAGCGACGATCAGCGCGGTGGTGCTTTGCCACAACGAGGCGGTGAACATTCACCACTGCCTCGAGAGCGTGGCGCCGTGGATGGATGTGTTCGTCGTCGATTCCGGCAGCACCGACGGCACGCAAGAGATCATTCGCGGCTATACGCCGCATCTGTTCGAGCATCCGTATTCGAGCCATGCGGCACAGTGGGCGTGGGCACTGGATCATCTGCCCATCACGACGGACTGGGTGCTCGCGCTGGATGCCGACTTCGTGCTGACGCCGGCGTTGCGCGCCGAGATCGAGGGAAAACTGGCGAGCGTCGACGCTGGGGTGGCTGGGGTGTATGTGCGTCACCGTTATGTGTTCGGCGGGGGGCCGATACGCTTTGGCGGCACCAAGCAATTTTGGCTGCGCATCATTCGACGCGGGCGAGCGCGGCCTGACCAGAGCGACCTCGTGGATTTTCGTTTCACCGTTGACGGTTCGGTGTCGCGCTTCGCCGGTGCAGTGATTGAATACAACCGTCACGACGACGATATTTCGGTGTGGACGCGAAAGCAGGACAAATTCTCGTTGCGACTTGCCGTCGAGGAAGAACTGCGTCGCCGAAGCCTGCTCGGCTGGGAAGGCAAGCCCTCGCTGCTCGGAACGCCCGATGAGCGTTTCATGCGACTGCGTGACCTGTGGCTCAATTCGCCGCTGTTTGTGCGGCCGGTGCTCTACTTCTTCTATCGTTACGTGTTGATGTTGGGGTTGCTCGATGGCCGCGCCGGATTTCTCTACCACGTGTTGCAGGGGTTCTGGCTGCGCTTGATGGTGGATTGGAAGATCATGCAGATTCGTGGCGCAGCACTCTCCGACGCGGAACTCGACACGCTGCGCCAGCGAATGTTCGAGACGCGCGATGGCGGCGTGGAGCCGCTGTTGCGGGCGGTTCGAGCCGCAGCGACCGACGCGGGAGCGCAACGATGACGACGATTCTCGGCATCAACGCCTTCCACGGCGATTCGGCGGCGTGTGTGGTGCGCGACGGGGTGCTGGTGAATGCGGCGGAGGAGGAGCGCTTTCGTCGCGTGAAGCACTGGGCCGGGTTTCCGTCGCAGGCGATTGCGTGGTGTCTGGCCGATGCGGGTTTGACGCTGGCCGAGGTCGACCATGTGGCGGTGAATCAGGACTCGAGCGCGAATCTGGGCCGCAAGGTGGCGTACACGCTGCTGAAGCGCCCGGATTTGAGCCTGGTGCTCGATCGCATCCGCAACAAGCGTGAACGCGAGGGCATCGATGCCCATCTGGCGCGGGCCTTTCCGGGGCAGGCATTCGCCGGGCGTTTGCATGCGGTGGAGCATCACGTCGCGCACCTTTCGTCGGCGTTTCACGTGTCGCCGTTCGATGAGGCGGTGGTGGTGTCGGTGGATGGGTTCGGCGACTTTGCGAGCGCGGCGTGGGGGTTGGGCCGCGGCACGCAGATCACGGTGGATGATCGGGTGTACTTTCCGCATTCGCTCGGCATGTTCTATCAGGCGCTGACGCAATACCTCGGGTTTCCGAACTACGGCGACGAGTACAAGGTGATGGGGCTCGCGCCTTACGGCGAGCCCGGACACATCGAGGCGATGCGCAAGATCGTTCGCCTGCATGACGACGGCGGTTTTTCGCTGAACCTCGACTACTTCCGTCATGCTCGCGAAAAGGTCGAGTACGAGTGGGAGCAGGGTTCGCCGAGCGTCGGCACGCTGTTCACGCCGGCGCTGGAGGCGTTGCTTGGCCCGGCGCGCAAGGCGAGCGACCCGCTCGAGCAGAAGCACAAGAACATCGCGCGCTCGGTGCAGGCGATGTACGAGGAGGCGTTTTTTCATCTGCTCAACGCCTTGCATCGCCGCTATCCGGTGTCGGCGGTGTGTGTGGCGGGCGGCTGTGGCATGAACTCGGTGGCCAACGGCAAGATCACGGTGCGAACGCCGTTCACGCAGGTGTATGTGCAGTCGGCGGCGGGCGACGCGGGCGGGGCGATCGGGGCGGCGTTTGCGGTGTGGCACGAACTGGGCGGCGCGCGTGCTGCGCCGATGTTGCATGCCTACCTGGGGCCGGGGTGCGACGCGGGCGAGATTGCCGCGCTGCTGCAGGATCGGGCGCAGGAAATCGAGGCCGCAGGTTGTGTGCGCACGACGTTCGCGGACGAGGGCGCGCTGTGCGCGCGCACGGCGCGCGCGGTGGCGGACGGCAAGGTGGTGGGCTGGTTTCAGGGGCGGATGGAGTGGGGGCCGCGCGCGCTGGGCAACCGCTCGATTCTGGGCGACCCGCGCCGCGCCGACATGAAGGACATTCTGAACCTGAAGATCAAGCGGCGCGAGTCGTTCCGGCCGTTCGCGCCGTCGGTGCTGCGCGAAGCGGTGCCGCAATGGTTCGAACTCGATGGTGATGTGCCGTTCATGATGCAGGTGTATCCGATCCGTGCGGAGCGGCGGGCGCAGATTCCTGCGGTCACTCACGTCGATGGCTCGGGGCGCTTGCAGACGGTCGAAGCCTCGGCCAACGCGCGCTACCACGGCCTGATCGCGGCGTTTCGCGATTTGACCGGCGTGCCGATGGTGCTCAACACGTCGTTCAACGAGAACGAGCCGGTGGTGTGCCGGCCGGCGGAGGCGCTCGATTGCTTCCTGCGGACGAAGATGGACGTGCTGGTGCTGGGCGACGAGTTCATCGAGAGAATCGCGCCGACATGAAGATCTCGGTGGTGACGGCGGTGTTCAACCGGGTGGCGACGGTGTCCGATTCGTTGCGTTCGAGCGTGGCGCAGCGGCATGGCCCGGTGGAGCGCATCGTCATCGATGGCGGGTCGACCGACGGCACGGTGGCGGCGGTGCAGGGCTTCGGCGAGGGGGTGGCGGTGCTGGTGTCCGAGCCTGACCGCGGCATCTATGACGCGCTGAACAAGGGCGTGGCGCTGGCCACGGGCGAGGTGGTGGGCTTTCTGCACGCCGATGACGTGTTCAACGATGACGAGGCGCTGACCCGCGTGGCGGCGGCGGTGGCTGACCCGAGTGTGGCGGCGGTGTATGGTGACCTGGTCTACGTCAGCCGTGGAGAGAGGCCGCACGTCGTGCGCGACTGGCGGGCGGGCTCGTATTCGGCGGCGAAGCTGCGGCACGGCTGGATGCCGCCGCACCCGACGCTTTATGTGCGGCGCGCCGTGTTCGAGTCGGTTGGGCGCTTCGATACGACGCTTCGCATCGCGGCGGATTACGACTGGATGCTGCGCCTGCTGCTGGCCGGACATCGCGTGGCGCACATTCCGGCGGTGCAGGTTCGCATGCGCACGGGTGGCGTGAGCAACCGCAGTGTCGGCAATGTGCTGCGCAAGTCCGGCGAGGACTTTCTGGCGCTTCGGCGCAACGGGTTTGGGGCGGTCGCTGCGGCGACGACGCTCACGGCGAAAAACCTGCGCAAGCTGCCGCAATTGCTGCCGCGTGGTTGACGCGGGAGCGGCAAAATGAGGTCACTTCGGGGGCGCGACATGAAGCGGGCATTGATCACCGGTATCACGGGGCAGGACGGCGCATATCTCGCCGAGTTCCTGCTGGGCAAGGGCTATGAGGTGCACGGCATCAAGCGCCGCGCGTCGTCGTTCAACACCGAGCGCATCGATCACTTGTATCAGGATCCGCAAGAGACGGACCGCCGCATGGTGCTGCATTACGGCGACCTGAGCGACAGCGGCAACCTGACGCGCATCGTGCAGCAGGTGCAGCCCGACGAGGTCTACAACCTCGGGGCGCAGAGCCATGTGCAGGTGTCCTTCGAGACGCCGGAGTACACCGCCGACGTCGACGCGCTGGGCGCCGTGCGCTTGCTGGAGGCGATCCGTCTGCTCGGGCTGACGCGGCACACGCGCTACTACCAGGCGTCGACCAGCGAGCTCTACGGCAAGGTGGTGGAGACGCCGCAGACCGAGCGCACTCCGTTCTATCCGCGCTCGCCCTACGGCGTGGCGAAGCTCTATGCGTACTGGATCACGGTGAATTACCGTGAGTCCTACGGCATGTATGCCTGCAACGGCATTCTGTTCAATCATGAATCGCCGTTGCGCGGTGAGACGTTCGTCACGCGCAAGATCACGCGGGCCATGGCGCGGGCGCACGTCGGGCTGGAGCAATGCCTGTATCTGGGCAACCTCGATGCGTTGCGCGATTGGGGGCATGCGCGGGACTATGTGCGGATGCAATGGATGATGTTGCAGCAGGAGCAGGCCGAGGACTTCGTGATCGCCACCGGCAGGCAATATTCGGTGCGGCAGTTCGTCGAGCGCGCGGCGGGGGAACTTGGCATCACGTTGGAGTGGCGAGGCGCGGGCGTCGACGAGAAGGGCGTCGTCGCGACGGCGCCGGCGGACAGCGCGGTGAAGCCGGGGCATACGCTGGTGGCGGTGGATCCGCGCTACTTCCGGCCGGCCGAGGTGGAGTCGCTCCTGGGCGACCCAACCAAGGCGCGCGAAAGGCTTGGCTGGACGCCCGCGATCAGCTTTGAAGAGATGGTCAGCGAAATGGTGCGGGCCGATTTGAATGCCGCGCGGCGCGACGCCTTGGTGCAGGGCGCGGGTTACGCGACGCCCTCGTTTCGGGAGTAGGTCGCATGGATGTTTCTGCCCGCATCTTTGTGGCGGGTCACCGCGGACTGGTGGGTTCGGCACTCGTGCGCTGCCTCCAGCGTGCCGGTGCCACCGATCTCGTCGTGCGCAGCCGTGCCGAGCTGGATCTGACCGACCAACGCGCGGTCGCGGAGTTTTTTGCGCGGGAGCGCCCGGCATATGTGTTTCTCGCGGCGGCCAAGGTCGGTGGCATCAAGGCGAACGACACCTATCCGGCCGAGTTCCTGCGCGACAACCTCGCCATCCAGACCAACGTGATTCATTCGGCGTGGCAGACGGGGGTGCGGAAACTCTGCTTTCTGGGTTCGTCGTGCATCTACCCGAAGCTCGCGCCGCAGCCCATGGCGGAGGACGCGCTGCTGACCGGTCCGCTCGAACCGACGAACGAGTGGTATGCCGTCGCCAAGATCGCCGGGATCAAGATGTGTCAGGCGTACCGCCGCCAATACGGGTTCGATGCGATCAGCGTGATGCCGACGAACCTCTATGGGCCGGGGGACAATTTCGATTTGCAGAATTCGCACGTGCTGCCGGCGATGATCCGGCGCTTCCACGAGGCGGAACTTGCCGACGCGCCGAGCGTGACGATCTGGGGCAGCGGTACGCCGCGTCGCGAATTCCTGCATGTGGACGACATGGCGGAGGCTTGTGTCTTTCTGATGCGGCAGTACACCGGAGAGATGCACGTCAACGTGGGGGTTGGCGAGGATCTGACCATCCTTGATCTGGCCGCTAAAGTGGCCGCGGCCGTGGGGTATCGCGGTGCGATTGCGACTGACCCGACGAAGCCCGATGGCACGCCGCGCAAACTGATGGATGTCGGTCGCATCCGCGCCATGGGATGGCGCGCGCGCATCGGACTGGACGAAGGGATTGCCGACACCTATCGCTGGTATCTCGGCCATTCAGCCGAGGTGCGCGGGGCGAGCCTGCCGTCGCCATGAGCACGCTGTTGCATGTCGTCTCGAAGCTGATGGCGCTCGCCTGGCAGCCGTTGTCGTGGGTGGCGCTGATTCTGGTGATCGGCGTCGCGCTGTCGTTCGTGCAGGCGCAACGGCTGCGGCGGTGGGGCCGTTGGCTTTGTGCGATGGCGCTCGCGCTGCTGCTGCTGCTGGGTTGGTATCCGCTGCCCGATCATCTGGCGCGTGGACTGGAAGATCGCTATCAGGCACCGAGCGGTGACTTGAGCGGCTACAGCGGCATGGTGGTGCTCGGCGGCGCCTTTCGGCGTGACGACGGTCGCGAGCGGCGGCAGCCTTCGCTGGGCTGTGCCGGTGAGCGCGTGGTGGTGCCGGTGCCGCTGATGAACCAATATCCGCAGATGCGGCTTTTGTTCACCGGCGGGGATGCGGCGATCTTTCGGCCGGCGAACGAACCGGAGGCGAACGTTGCCCGCGCGTATTTCGAGCGCATGGGCACGGACATGAGTCGCGTGCTGATCGAGTCGAAATCACGCAACACGTACGAGAACGCAACGCTGAGCCGCACGGTGCCGGGGGTCGACATTCGGCAGCCGTGGCTGCTGGTGACGTCGGCGGTGCACATGCCGCGGGCGCTGGCCACGTTTCGCAAGGCGGGTTGGAACGTGACGCCGTATCCGGTCGACTACGACAGTTTCGGTGGCGATTTCTGGATGGCGTACGACCTCTATCTGGGCGTGACGGCGTGGCAGTCCGTGCTGCGCGAATATCTGGGCATCGCGTTCTATCGCCTGACGGGTCGCCTGTAGTTGTCAGCGCTGACGCCTGAAGAGGCCGCTTCCGGCGCGTAACTTCGTACCGATGCGCTATTTGGCGTTGGCAACGTTGGCCGCATCGCTTGCGTCGGTCAACGCGGCATCGTCGGTTGCTGAGGCGACTGCGGGGCGCAACAGGCGATAGGCGAGTGCATAGAGCAGCGCGACGACCGAGCACAGCGCGATCAGTGCCGGTGTGTCGCGTTGAAAGGTGAACGCGATGGCGGCGACGCCGGCTGCGGTGAGGACGATCAGCGCACTGGCCAGATTGGCGCCGTGGCAGCCGACGCGTTGTTGCATCCGTTTGGCCAGCAGCGTGTGCAGGTGCTCGGCATCGGGCTCCATGATGGGGCGGCGGCGGACGAGGCGGCGGACGATGGCGGCGGTGGTGTCGGTGAATGGGTAGAGCACGAGCGCGAAGACGAACCAGGGGCTGACGTCGGCGTGGCGGCGCACGAGCAGGATGGCGAAGATGCTGATGGCGGCGCCGAGCAGGTAGGCGCCGCCGTCGCCGGAGAAGAGTCGGGCGCGGGGGTAGTTGAAGATCGCAAAGCCCGATGTGGCGGCGGCGAGGGAGGCGAGCGAGAGCGCGAGAAAGACGTCATGGTGCTGCCAGGCGACCCAGCCCATGGCGGCGCAGGCGCAAAGTGCGAGTCCGGCGAGGAGTCCGTTCAGGCCGTCGGCGAGGTTGCAGGCGTTGGCGATGGCGCCGACGCAAAACAGCGTGAGCACGAACGGCGCCAGCGGGACGCTGGCGATCAGCGCGTCGAGCGGTGCGACGTCGAAGCGCGTGAGGGCGGCGTCACAAAAGGCGTAGGCGATGGCGGCGCCGATGAAGGTGGCGAGCAGGCGCAACTTGGCGCCGATTTTCTTGGTGAGGTCTTCGAGGAGCCCCGCCGCGAAGGGCACGAAGAGGGCGAGGATCAGCCAGCCGGTCAGCCACGGCGGGGCGTCGGCGATGCGATCGCTTGGCAACTGCACCCGGGCGACGGCGACGGCGAGCGCAAAGCCGACCATGATGGCGATGCCGCCGACGCGCGGCGTGGGGCGTTCGTGCAGTTTCTGTGGCCCGCTGCCGGGCGCGTCGGCGCTGAAGCGGGCGTGCCAGCGCGTGGTGAGCACGAGCAAGAGCGCCGTGGCGAACGACGCAAGAAACGCGATGAGCAAAGCCGTGATCATGTCCGAAACCCCCGATGACACCCCAGCGGACGACGGCTGCGCGCCGATCGGTGGCGGCGCGAGACCGTTGCGGCACCGGTTGGGGTGCCGGGGCGCAGCGCCGCTGTCGGCGGATGAATCGCCCCTGCTGGCTGATGCGACGTCGCTTGTTGTCGAATCCGGTCGACGCCGCGTCAGACCCGAAAGGCTAATCGGTTTTGGCGCCGACGACAAGCAGCGCCACGGCGCGACCGGGGCTGGTGCCGGCGATGTTGCAGATTTCGCCGGTACGACCGTCGGGCAGCGTGAGTTCGGTGCCTGCCTCGGGCAGTGCGCCGTCGATGGCGAGCTCGACCCGTTCCAGCGCGCGTTTGACGGCGCCCCGGTAGTGGGCGCGGGCGACGACCTCCTGCCCCGGATAGCAGCCCTTGTTGAAGCTGACGCCGCCGCCGGGCGCAACGCGGTCCCAGCCGATCATCTGCGGGACGAAGCGTTCGCTGGTGGCGGCGGTGACTTCGGGTTGCATGGCGGCGATGCCGGCCGCCATCCAGCGTTGCATGAACGCCGCGTCGGCGCTGGCCACGCGGGCGTGCGCGTCGGCGCTCGCGTCGAGCGTGATCCAGCGTCCGCCGCCGAGCGCGAGCGTGGCGCGGATGGCAGTCGGGGGTTCGGGCTCGGCGAGGTGCAGATGGACGGCGAGATCCGTGGCCGGTTCGATGGTCGCCTTGGCGCGCAGCCGGTACAGGGTGAGGCGCCGCGCGAGCGCCTCGATCAGCGTGGCGTGGACGACGGCGAGGTACGCATCGGCCGCGCCGCGCACCAGCGCGAACGTGGCGTAGAGCCGTCCTTTGGGCGAGCAATAGCCTTGCCATTGCCAGCCGCCGAGCGACAGCGCGGTCACGTCGTGAGTGAGCTGCGATTGCAGGAACGATCGCGCGTCGGGGCCGGTGATGCGCAGGATGGCGTGCTCGGACGAGAGGTGGTGCATGAGGGGCATGGGTGACGTCGGTGTTTTGACGTGAGGCGGTGGCGCCGCCCCTCCATTGTCCACGACCCGCCGGTCTGGCGCGGACGAGGCGACCGCGCACGCCCCTGCGCCCGTGGCCGCGACGCGTCCGTCCGTGGGTGGATGGATGCGTTCGCGCCGGATCGTGAACCTACAACTTTTGCGTGAAAGCCTCATCCACAACGGGCTTCGAGCGTCAAACAAGCGAAAGTCGAGTTGTGGCCAATCGGCGCTCCAAGCCCGTTGTGGATGCGGGTTTCGCCTTGAAGTCATTGCGATTGCAAGGCCTCGGCGGCGCGTGCGCGACGTCCCGAAGGTGCCTGAGCAGCCCGTTCGCGGCCATTTCGGGCTAGAATACCGGGCTGTCCAAGTTCCGGACAAATCCACACACTCGCACCGATCTGATGGGTGTTCGCGCGGCGGCAAACGCCGGGCGTGCGCAGGCGAGTGGAGGTTCAACCCACCAGGAGACAATTCATGTCCGCAACCATGCGCCAGATGCTGGAGGCCGGTGTTCATTTCGGCCACCAGACGCGATTCTGGAACCCGAAGATGGCGCCGTATATCTTCGGCGCCCGCAACAAGATTCACATCGTCAACCTCGAGAAGACGATGGAGAAGTACAACGACGCGATGGGCTATCTGCGTCGTCTCGCCGCGAACCGTGGCACGATTCTCTTCGTTGCCACCAAGCGTCAGGCCCGCGAAATCATCGCCGAGGAGGCCAAGCGCGCCGGCATGCCCTATGTCGACAACCGCTGGCTCGGCGGCATGATGTCGAACTTCAAGACGATCAAGGGCTCGCTGAAGCGTCTGAAGGAACTCGACACGATGATCACCGACGGCACGCTCGATCGCATGAGCAAGCGCGAGGCGCTCACCTACAAGCGCGAATACGACAAGCTGATGACCTCGATGGGCGGCATCAAGGACCTGACCGCGCTGCCCGATGCGCTGTTCGTCATCGATGTCGGCTACCAGAAGATCGCCGTGCAGGAAGCCAACAAGCTTGGCATTCCGGTGGTCGGCGTGGTCGACACCAACCATAGCCCCGACGGCGTGGACTACGTGATTCCGGGCAACGACGACTCGAGCAAGGCGATCCGCATCTACGCGCGGGGCGCCGCCGACGCGATTCTCGAAGGCAAGGCGCAGGCCGTCCACGAGATCGTCAAGGAGCAGAACGAGGAGATCGTCGAGCCGGATCCGGTAGCGCTCGACGCCAAGCAATAACGCCCTCGATGCGTCGGCGCGGTGGTGCGTGCACGGTGTGCGCGCGCCGCGGTGCCGCCGACGCCATCCAACACACACTTTTTTGCGTGCGGCCGGCTGCTGCCGGGCCGCCAATGGGAGACAGAAATGGCAGAGATCTCTGCATCGCTGGTCAAGGAACTGCGCGAGCTGACCGGGCTTGGCATGATGGAGTGCAAGAAGGCACTGACCGAAACCGGTGGCGACATCAAGAAGGCTGAGGAGCTTTTGCGCATCAAGTCCGGCGCCAAGGCGTCGAAGGCCGCCACCCGCCAGGCCGCCGAAGGCGCCATCGGCGTCTACGTGGCGCCGGGCGCTGCGGTGGGTGCGATGGTCGAATTCAACTGCGAGACGGACTTCGCCGCGAAGAACGCCGACCTGCTTGCGATGGCGGCGGCGCTGGCGAAAAACGTGGCCGAGCACAATCCGGCCGATGTTGCCGCACTGATGGCCACCAGCATCGACGGTGAGCCGGCCGAGGCGCGCCGCGCCGCGCTGGTGCAGAAGATTGGCGAAAACATGAACGCGCGCCGCTTCGTGCGCGTCGCGGGCGGCAAGATCGCGAGCTACGTGCACGGCGGTGGCCGCATCGGCGTGCTCGTCGCCTATGAGGGCAATGCCGACGTCGCGCGTGACGTGGCCATGCATCTCGCCGCCTCGGTCGCGTCCACGCGCGCCGTGTGCGTGTCGAAGGACGAAGTGCCGGCCGAATTGATCGAGAACGAGCGCAAGATCTTCGCGGCCCAGGCGGCGGAATCAGGCAAACCCGTCGACATCATCGCCAAGATGGTCGAAGGCCGCATCAACAAATACCTCGCCGAAGTCACGCTGCTCGGTCAGCCGTTCGTGAAGGACCCCGAGCAGACGGTCGAGAAGGTGCTGCGCGCGGCCAACACCACGGTCAAGAGCTTCCAGCTCTACGTCGTTGGCGAAGGCATCGAGAAGAAAGCCGTCGACTACGCAGCCGAAGTGGCCGCCGCAGCCAAGGGCCAGTAAGACCGCAGCCAGCGGTTCGCCGACAAACGGCCCTGCGGGGCCGTTTTTTGTCGATGCGCCCGGCCCGGCGGCCGTAGCCCGTGGCACAGTAAAATCAGCGTTTATGCCTGACGCCAAACCCGCCTTCCGACGCATCCTCCTCAAGCTCTCCGGCGAAGCTCTGATGGGCGAAGACGCCTACGGCATCAATCCGGCGATGATCGACCGCATCGTCGCCGAGATCAAGGAAGTCTCGGCGATGGGCGTGCAGATCGGCGTCGTCATCGGTGGCGGCAACATCTTTCGCGGCATCGCTCCGAGCGCCGTGGGCATGGATCGCGCCACCGCCGACTACATGGGCATGCTGGCCACCATCATGAACGCGCTGGCGCTCGGCGACGCGCTGCGGCGGGCCGGTGTGCCGGCGCGCGTGCAGTCCGCGCTGCGCGTCGATGCCGTGGCCGAGCCCTACATCCGGGGGCGCGCGCTGCGTCATCTGGAAGAGGGCAAGGTCGTCATCTTCGCGGCGGGCACCGGCAACCCGTTCTTCACCACCGACACCGGCGCCGCGCTGCGCGGCCGCGAGATCAACGCCGATCTGGTGCTGAAGGCGACCAAGGTCGATGGCGTCTACACCGCCGACCCGATGAAAGACCCGACCGCCACGCGCTACGCGAGCCTCACCTTCGATGAGGCGATCGTGAAGAACCTGAAGGTGATGGACGCCACCGCGCTCGCGCTTTGCCGTGATCAGCAGTTGCGCCTCAACGTGTTCAGCATCTTCAAGCCGGGCGCGCTGCGGCGCGTCGTGCTCGGCGAGGATGAGGGCACCACCGTCGTTTGCTGAGAAAGAACCCGACATGATTGCTGAAACCAGGAAATCCGCCGAGCAGAAGATGGCCAAGGCGCTGGAAGCGCTGAAAAACAACTTCACCAAGGTGCGCACCGGCCGTGCTCACGCCGGCATGCTCGATGTCGTGCAGGTCGAGTACTACGGCGCGATGACGCCGGTCAACGGGGTCGCCAGCGTCACGCTGCTCGATGCTCGCACGATCGGCGTGCAGCCGTACGAAAAAAAGATGATTCAGGTCATCGAGAAGGCGATCCGCGATGCAGACCTCGGGCTGAACCCCTCGGTCAACAGCGACATCATCCGCGTGCCGATGCCGATGATGAGCGAGGAGCGCCGCAAGGAGCTCGTGAAGCTGGTCAAGGGCGAGGCCGAAGATGCCCGCGTGGCCATCCGCAATGTGCGGCGCGACGCCAACCATGCCCTGAAGGAAGCGCTGAAGGCGAAGACGATTTCCGAGGACGAGGAGCGTCGCGCGCAGGACGATATTCAGAAACTCACCGACAAGAGCATCGCCGAGGTCGACAAGCAGTTCGCCACGAAAGAGGGCGAACTGATGTCGGTCTGACGGGCTCCCCGTCGCTGCGGCCCACCGTTTCATGGAAGCGCCTGTCGTTCCTCGCCACATCGCCGTCGTCATGGACGGCAATGGCCGGTGGGCGCAGAGGCGCCTGCTGCCGCGCGTGGCGGGCCACAAGCAGGGCGTGCATGCGGTGCGCAGCCTGATCCGCGCGGCGCGCGAGCGCGGCGTCGAGGTGCTGACGGTGTTTGCGTTCAGCAGCGAGAACTGGCAGCGCCCGCCCGACGAGGTGTCGTTCCTGATGGACCTGCTGCTGCGCGCGCTGCGCGAAGAGGTGGACAAGCTGCACAGCAACGACGTGCGCTTTCGCGTGGTCGGTGACGTGGGCGCGCTTGGTCGCGAGACGCAGCAGTTGATCGATCAGGCACAGGCACTGACCGCATCCAACCGCGGCCTGTGTCTGAACGTTGCGGTCAACTACGGCGGGCGCTGGGACATCGAGCAGGCCGTGGCGCGCGCCGTCGCGGCGGGCGATGCCCGTGCCTTTGCGCACTATCTGTCGTTCGCCGACCAGCCCGACCCCGACCTCTTCATCCGCACCGGCGGCGAGCGGCGCATCAGCAATTTCCTGCTGTGGCAGCTCGCCTACACCGAGCTCTATTTCTGCGACACGCTGTGGCCCGATTTCGGCGAGGCCGAATTCGCGCAGGCGCTGGCCTGGTTTGCCGCCCGCGAGCGGCGCTTCGGCCGCACCGGCGAGCAGGTGCGCGAGCCGGTCGCGCTGCCCGGCTGAAACGCGCGACATGAGCAATCTGCAAACGCGCGTCGTCACTGCCCTCGCGCTCGCCGTGCTCGTGCTCGGCACGCTCGCCTCCGGCTCCACGCCGCTGTGGGGTGCGGTGATGGGCGCCTTCTGCCTGGGCGCGCTGTGGGAGGGAACACGGCTCTTCGCATGGGCGCGATCGGCCGCCAAGCCGCTCGTCTGGGCCATTGCCCTCGCGGTGCTGGGCGCTCTCGCGGCGTTCTTTTTCGTCGTGCCGCGCGGCGCAGTGCCCATCGAGCGTGCGTATTTCCTGCTGATCGCCGCCTTCTGGCTGGTCATCGCACCACGACAACTGGCTCGGGTTCGCATCGGGACGGAGTCGATCGCGTCCTGGGTCATGTTCGTACTGCTGATCGGCGCGGCGTGGCTCGCGGCGCTGGTGTTGCAACGGCAGGGCGCCGTGTTGCTGATTGCCGTGGTCGTCATTGCCGTGGTGGCCGACATCGCGGGTTATTTCGTCGGTCGCGCTTTCGGGCGCCGCAAATTGGCGCCGGCGATCAGCCCCGGCAAGACCATCGCGGGGGCGATCGGCGGCGTGTTCGCGGCGGCACTCTGGAGCATGGGCGCCGCGCTGTGGCTGGGCCTGCAAAGTGGCGTGGCCGGCGCGCTGATCGCGTTCGTCGTCGGTGGCGCGCTCGGCGCGTGCTCGGTGATGGGCGACCTTTGGGAGTCGTTGCTCAAGCGGCAGGCCGGCGTGAAGGATGCCAGCCAATTGCTGCCGGGGCATGGTGGCGTGCTCGATCGCATCGATGCGCAGCTTGCCGTATTGCCGGTGGCGACCTGTCTGATTTCCTGGGTGACCCCGTTATGGTGAGTCGATGCACGGCGTAGCACTGCTCGGCGCCAGCGGCTCCATCGGTGCGAGCACCGTGGCGGTGTTGCGCGCGCATCGTGACCGCTTCCGCCTGCACGCCGTCGCGGCGCGCGCCAACTGGCAGGCGCTGCTTCCCCTCATCGCCGAATTCGAGCCCGAGCTGTGCGCACTGGCCGACCCCTCGGCGGCGGCCGCGCTGCGCGATGCGATCACCACTCGCTATCCTCGTGTGCGGGTCGAGGCGGGCGAGGCTGCGGTCAACGCGGCGGCGACGCTGGCGGCGGTGGATGTCGTCGTCGCCGGCATTTCCGGGTTTGCCGGCCTGCCGTCGACCTGGGCAGCCGTCGACGCCGGCAAATCGGTGTTGCTTGCCAACAAGGAGGCGCTCGTCGCGTCCGGCACGATGCTCCTGGAGCGCGCACGCGCGCGAGGTGCGCATGTGCTGCCGGTGGACAGCGAGCACAATGCCGTCTACCAGTGCGCGAGCGGCCTGCTCTGCGCACCCGAGCGGGTACGCGCGATCACGTTGACGGCGTCGGGTGGGCCATTTCGTTCGCGCGATCTGTCGACCTTCGCGGCCATCACGCCCGATGAAGCCTGCCGGCACCCGACCTGGTCGATGGGTCGAAAGATTTCGGTCGATTCGGCGACGTTGATGAACAAGGGGCTGGAAGTGATCGAGGCGTCGCTGCTGTTTGCGCGCCCGGCCGAGGATATTGCGGTGCTGATCCATCCGAGCAGCACGGTGCATGCGTTGGTGGAATTCGTCGACGGCTCCATCCTCGCGCATCTCGGCCCGGCGGATATGCAGGTGCCGATCGCGCACGCGTTTGCGCAGGCTGCCGCGTTGCGCGACGGTTCGCCGCAGCCCGAGCTCGCGCGCCTCGCGCTCGCGGTGCCGCGGCTGTCGCTGGCGAGACTCGGTGTGCTCGAGTTTTCGGCGGTGGATGCGGCGCGCTATCCGGCGCTCGGGCTTGCCTACGCGGCGCTGCGGCAAGGGCAGGGCGCGTGTCTTGCGCTGAACGCGGCCAATGAGGTGGCGGTGGCCGCGTTTCTCGATGGCCGCTGCCGCTATACCGATATCGTGCCGGTCGTGGCCGATGCCCTCGAGCGCGCGGAACTCGCCGCCCCGACGAGCGTCGACGAGGTGTTTGCCCGCGACCGCGCCGTTCGCGCGCTGGCTGCGGAACGCTTGGCCGTGCGCCAAGTCCATTGACGATGGGTGTCTTTGGTTCGTCGCTGCTCGGCTTTCTGGTGGCTATCGCCATCTTGGTTGCCGTGCACGAGTTTGGCCATTACCTCGTCGCGCGCTGGTGCGGCGTCCGTGTGCTGCGCTTCTCGATCGGCTTCGGTCCGGTCCTGCTGCGCTGGATGGGCAAGCGCAGCGTCTTTCGCGGCAGCGAATTCGTGCTCTCGGCGCTGCCGCTGGGCGGCTACGTTCGCATGCTCGACAGCCGTGACGCGGAACTGGCGAGCGAGCTCGTGCGCACGCCCGAGGCGGCGTTCGATCGGCAGACGCTCTGGAAGCGATCGCTGATCGTCGCTGCCGGCCCGTTGGCCAATTTTCTGCTTGCGTTCGTGCTCTACAGCGGCGCCTTGGCGATGCCCGATCGCGATCTGGCGCCGGTCGTGGCGACGCCGGCGGCGAATACGCCGGCCTATGCGGCGGGGGTACTCGGCGGCATGCGCATTCTGCGCGTCGATGGCCGTGAGGTCGCGCATTGGGGTGACATTCGCTGGCTGTTGCTCGCGCGGGTGTTCGACGACACGCTGGAGGTCGATGTCGACGATGGCGGCATCGAGCGAAGCTTCGCGTTGCAGCGTTCGCCGTCGTCGTCGTTGACGCCGGAGGCGATCGGCGCGCGGCTGGCCGGTTGGGGCCTGAGCTTTGATCAACCCGCCCAGGTCGGCACCGTGAAGGCGGGCGGCCCGGCAGCGCGCGCCGGCCTCGAGACGGGGGATCGGGTGCTGAGCGTCGATGGCCGTGCCGTACGCCAGTGGAGCGAGCTCACGCGGGCGATTCAAGCGGCACCCGAGGTTGCGCTCAACTTCGTCATCGAGCGCGGCGGCACGCGCGAGAGCGTGGTGGTGACGCCGCGCGCGGACACGCTCGCGGGGCAGCGTATCGGACGCATCGACATCGCTGCTGCGGCGCCCGATACGTTGGCGCCGGGCAGCGTCGTCAACCGTTCGCGCAGCGTTGGCGAAGCCCTCGAAGCGGGCGCGCTGCGAACGTTCGATGCCACGGTGCTCACGGTGCGCGTGCTGTGGGGCATGGTGAGCGGCGAGATTTCGCTGCGTCAGGTTTCCGGTCCGATCGCGATGGCGGAGGGCGCGGGTGCGACGCTGCAACAGGGCGCCGTGGCGTTCACCTTGTTTCTGGCCATCGTCAGCATCTCGCTTGGCGTGCTGAACCTGCTGCCGGTGCCGATGCTGGATGGCGGACAGTTGCTATATCATTTCTTCGAAGCCATCAAGGGAGCGCCCCTCTCCGACACCGCGCAAGCGGTCGGACAGCGTGTCGGCATCGGTTTCGTCATTGCCCTCACCGCGCTTGCGCTCTACAACGACATTTTGCGAATCCTCTCGTGACTCCTCCTTCCTCGCGCATTCCGTTTTCGCCGCGTCGCGTGGCGCTTGGCCTGTTCGCTGCGGGGTTGTTCGGCCTGAGTGCGGCAGCGCACGCCATCGAGCCCTTCACCGTACGCGACATTCGCGTCGAAGGCCTTCAGCGCACCGATGCCGGCACCGTATTCAACTACCTGGGCATCAAGGCGGGTGACCGCTTCGACGATGCGGCAGCCTCGGCGGCGATCAAGGCGCTGTTCGCCACCGGTTTCTTCCGCGACGTGCGCATCGAGGCGCAAGGCGATGTCCTCATCGTGTCCGTGGTCGAACGGCCGACCATCGCCTCGATCGACGTCACCGGCGCCAAGGAGTTCGACAAGGACACCCTGAAGAAGGCGCTGCGCGATGCCGGCCTCGCCGAAGGGCGCATTTTCGATCGCACGATCCTCGATCGGGCGGAGCAGGAAATCAAGAAGCAGTATCTGTCGCGGGGCCGCTATGACGTCGAAGTCACCACGACATTGACGCCGCTCGAGCGCAACCGCACGGGGGTGTCGATCGCGATCAAGGAAGGCGACGTCGCGAAGATCGAATCGATCAACATCGTCGGTGCCCACGCAATCTCCGAAAAGACGCTGCTGTCCGAGCTGCAACTGTCGACGGGCGGCTGGCTTTCCTGGTACACCAAGGACGACCAGTACTCGAAGCAGAAGCTCCAGGCGGACCTCGAAACGCTGCGCAGCTATTACACGAACCGTGGTTATCTCGAATTCAACATCGATTCGACGCAGGTTTCACTGTCGCCCGACAAGACGCGCGTCTACATCACGATCAACGTGACCGAGGGCGAGCCCTACACCGTCTCGGCGGTCAGCCTGAGCGGGGATCTGCTGCTGCCGGAGGCGGAACTGCGTTCCTTGATTCGCGTGAACGCGGGCGAAACATTCTCGCGCGTCAAGCTGGCCGATAGTGCCAAGGCCATCAGCGACCGGCTCGGGCGCGAGGGTTATGCCTTCGCCTCAGTCAATGCGGTGCCCGACATCGATCGCGACAAGCACACGGTGGCGTTCAATTTCGTCGTCGATCCGGGGCGCCGTGTGTACGTGCGCCGCATCAACGTCGCGGGCAACGCGCAGACGCGCGACGAAGTGATTCGTCGTGAACTGCGGCAACTCGAAGCGTCGTGGTATGACCAATCGAAGATTCAGCGCTCGAAGGTGCGCCTCGATCGCCTGGGCTATTTCTCGGAAGTCACGCTGGACAACCAGCCGGTTCCGGGCGCGACCGACCAGGTCGACATCGACGTCAATGTCACCGAGAAGAACACCGGAAGCCTGAATGCGGGCGCCGGCTATTCAAGCGCCGACAAACTCGTCCTCACGGCGTCGGTGTCGCAGAACAACGTGCTGGGAACGGGCAACTCGCTCGCCGTGCAGATCAACACGAGCCGCATCTCGAAGACGGCCGTGTTGTCCTACACCAACCCCTACTGGACGCCCGATGGCGTGAGCCGCGGCATCGACATCTACCGTCGCACCTATGATCCGACCAGTACCGGCGTCGGCAGCTACACCCTTGGCACCTACGGCGCGGGGTTGCGCTTTGGCATTCCGATCAGCGAAACCGACAGCATCAGCGCGGGCGTGACGGCAGAGAACTCCAACCTGAAGCTCTATCCGGGCCTCAGTCCGCAACGCTTCTTCGACTTCGCCAACGAGTTTGGCTACAACAACAACACCTACAAGGTATCGGCCGGCTGGGCTCGCGACACGCGCGACAGCCTGATCTATCCGACGCGCGGTTGGTTGCAGAGCGTCGGCGTCGAGGCCACCGTGCCCGCGACGCCGCTGAAGTACTACAAGCTGAGCTATCAGGGGCAGGCGTTCGTGCCGATCTGGGGCGACTTCGTCTACGGTCTCAACGTCGAGCTCGGCTATGCCTCCGGGTACGGTGGCCGCTCGCTGCCGTTCTTCCAGAACTACTACGGCGGCGGCGTGGGTTCGGTTCGCGGCTACGAGACGAATTCGCTCGGCCCTCGCGAGGCCGTGACCTCGAAGGTGACCACGAATCCCGATGGCACCACGTCGTCGACCACGTCGTATACGGGTGACGCCATGGGCGGGCGCCGCAAGTTCACGGTGAACAACGAAATCCTGTTCCCGTTCCCCGGCACCAAGAACGACAAGTCCGTGCGCGGCAGCCTGTTCTTCGATGCCGGGCAGATCTATGATCGCGGCGATCCGCTGCAAAAGGACAACGAGCGCGTGCACTTTTCGGCGGGCTTGGCGATCGCGTGGCAGTCGCCGATCGGCGCACTGAAGTTCAGCTACGCGCTGCCGCTGGCGACGAAGGCATCGGATAAAACGCAGCGCTTCCAGTTCCAGGTGGGAACGCTGTTCTAGAACTGCGCAGCACACGACTTGCGGCACCAGGAGGTGCAAAACATGGAAGGTCGAACCTTGTTGACAGCGTTGGCACGACTCATGACGGTGGCGGTGGCGGCGCTGTGCGTCGCGGCGGCGTCTGCGCAGGGCGCCGTGGCCGGGCGCGTGACGGAGCTCAAGATTGGCGTCGTCAACACCGAAAAGCTGTTGCGCGAATCGGCGCCGGCGCAGCGCGCCTTCAAGAAACTGGAGCGCGAATTCGCGACACGGCAATCCGATGTCGAGCGTACGGCGCGGCGTTTTCGCGAGCTGTCGACCGCGTTCGAAAAGGAGCAGTTGACGCTGTCGGATGCCGACCGGCGCAATCGTCAGCGCGAACTCGAGGCGTTGAGCCGTGACTTGCAGCGCGCGCAGCGCGAGTTGCGGGAAGACGAAAATCTGCGCCGCAACGAAGAGCTCGCCGCGTTGCAGGAGCGCCTGCAAAAAGCGATTCAGCAGATCGCCGAGGCCGAGAAGTTCGATCTGATCCTGCAAGAAGCCGTCTACATCAGCGCCCGCATCGACATCACCGACCGGGTGCTGAAGGCGCTCGCCGACAAATAGGTCGGCTTCGCGGCCAATCGTCCACCGAACCGGGCGTCGCAGAGCATGGGTCGTCGCGTCGTTCAGCCGTTCACGGCAGGGCAGTTGGCCGAAGCGCTCGGCTGTGAACTGCACGGCGATGCCGACGTCGCGATCACGGGCGTTGCGCCGCTTGAGTCGGCCACGACCGGCGATCTCTCATTCCTTGCCGACCCGAAACACCGCAGGGCAGCGCTGAACACGGCCGCCTCGGTGTTGCTCGTTCCACGCGGCGACGCCGAGGCTTTCCGCGCCGGCGGCGGCGCGCTGCGTGCAACGCTGCTGCATCAGGCGCCCCACGTCGGCTTCGCGGAGGCGCTGGAGCGACTGTTCCCTCAAGCGCCGTTCGCGGCGTCCGTTTCGCCCTCGTCCGTGGTCGACCCGACCGCGACGCTGAGTGGAGCGCGCATCGATGCCTTCGTGCAGATCGGCGCGCAGGCGAGCATCGGCGCCGGTAGCTGGATCGGCAGCCACTGCAGCGTGGCGCGTGGTGCCCGCATCGGCGTCGACTGCATCATCCATCCGGGTGTGCACATCGGGCCGGACGTGCGCCTCGGCGACCGCTGCGTCGTGCAAAGCGGCGCCGTGATCGGTGGCGATGGCTTCGGGTTCCAACCCACGCGCGAGGGTTGGCGCAAGGTGCCACAAGTCGGCACGGTCGTGATCGGCGATGACGTCGAGATCGGCGCCAACACGACCGTCGACCGAGGCGCCATCGACGATACGGTGATCGGTCGTGGCGCGAAGATCGACAACCTCGTGCAGATCGCGCACAACTGCCGCATCGGCGAAGACACGGCGATCGCGGGCTGTGTGGGCATCGCCGGCAGCACGGTGATCGGCGCACGCTGCATGCTGGGTGGCGCGGCGATGGTCAACGGACACTTGCGCATCTGTGACGATGTGATCATCTCTGGCGGAACCCTGGTGGCGGCGTCCATCGACCAGCCGGGTCGCTATACGGCGGTGTTTCCGATCACCGAGCATCGGCAGTGGCTGAAGATCGCCGCCTCCCTTCGGCGGGGCAGTCGCTGAGGCGACGCAATTTGCGACAATGCGGCCCATGGCTGCTCCTGAATCTTCCCCCAACGTGCTCTACGACGTCAACGACATCGCGCGGCTGTTGCCGCATCGCTATCCGTTTCTGCTGGTCGACCGCATCGTCGCGCTCGAGCCCGGCAAGTCGGTGCGAGCCATCAAGAACGTCACCGTCAACGAGCCCTTTTTTCAGGGGCACTTTCCCGACAAACCGGTGATGCCCGGCGTGTTGATCATCGAGGCGATGGCGCAGGCTGCCGGCGTGCTCGCCTTCAAGTCGGTGCCGCCGGCCACGGACGGCGCGCAGCGCATCGTCTATCTCGCGGGCGTCGACGATGCGCGCTTCAAGCGCATGGTGGTGCCGGGTGACCAACTCGTGCTCGAAGCCGAGATCGATCGCATCGTGCGCAACATCGGCAAGTTTCGCTGTCGCGCCCTCGTCGACGGACAACTCGCTGCCGAAGCGATGCTGATGGCGGCGTTGCAGGGGGCGTGATGGCGTACGTTCACGCCTCGTCGGTCGTTCACGCCGACGCTCGACTCGCGCCCGACGTCGAGATCGGGCCGTTCTGCACCGTCGGTGCGGGTGTCACCCTCGGCTCGGGCAGTCGGCTGATTTCCCACGTCGTCATCGACGGCGATACCACGATCGGCGCCCACAACACGTTCTACCCGTTCAGCTCGATCGGGCTCGCCTCGCAGGACAAAAAATACGCCAACGAACCCACGCGCGTCGTCATCGGCGATCACAACGTGTTTCGTGAAAACTGCACGGTACACCGCGGCACGGTTCAGGATCGCGCGGTGACGACGATCGGCTCGCGTTGCCTGTTCATGGCTTGCGCGCATGTCGCCCACGACTGCACTGTCGGCGACGACGCGATTCTCGCCAATGCGGCCACGCTGGGCGGCCACGTGACGGTGGGTGAGTTTGCGATTCTCGGTGGCCTGTGCGGCGTGCATCAGTTCTGCCGGGTTGGCGCACACGCGATGATCGGTGGCGCGGCCGCCGTGCTCCAGGATGTCGCGCCCTATGTGCTTGGGCAAGGCAATCCGTTCACGGTCAGCAGCGTCAACACCGAGGGCCTTCGTCGCCGCGGCTTTTCTGCCGAGGCGATCACTGCAATCCGTGCGGCGTTCAAGACGGTGTTCCGCAGCGGTTTGACGTTGAAGGAGGCGATCACCGCGTTGCAAGCCGAGTGTGCGAATTCAGGCGCTGACGCGGCGAGCGCACTGCGCCCCTTGCTGGCATTCATCGAGCAACCGGGTCGCGGACTGGCGCGCTGAAGCGATGACCGACGTCGTCATCGTCGCCGGGGAGACCTCGGGTGATCATCTCGCGGCGGATTTGGTCGAGCGCGCGCGGCGCGTCGATCCGACGCTGCGCTTCCACGGCATCGCCGGACCACGCATGCGCGCGGCCGGCGTCAGTGCGTGGCTCGACTCCGAGGTGCTTGCCGTGCGCGGCTATGCCGAGGTGCTCGCGGCGCTTCCGCGCATCTTGCGGGCCAAGCGCGAGCTCGTCCGACGCACGCTCGCTTTGCGACCGGCGCTCTACATCGGAGTCGATGCACCCGATTTCAACCTTCGTGTGGAGCGGGTGCTGAAGGCGCAGGGTGTGCGCACCATGCATTTCGTCTGCCCGTCGTTCTGGGCGTGGCGTCCGGAACGCGCCGCGCGTTTGCGCGAGTCGGCCGATCATGTGTTGTGCCTGTTCCCGTTTGAACCGGCGTTGTTGGACGAACATCACGTCGCGGCCACCTTCGTTGGCCATCCGCTTGCGGTGGCGCCGCTCAATCACGCCGATCGCGAACGGCTGCGCCGCAAGCTCGGGCATGCAACGGCGGCGCCCGGCGTGCCGTTGTTCGCCGTGCTGCCGGGTTCGCGTCTCGATGAGGTCGAGCGCCACGGTGCGTTGTTCGTGGCGACGATGGAGCGCCTCGCCGCGCGTTTCCCGGGGGCGCGGTTCGTGGTGCCATTGGCGACGCGCGAGACGCGCCTGCGATTCGAAGCGATTCTCTGGCGGCATGCCGAGAGCCTGGCGCCGCAGGTTCATCTTCTGTTCGGCCACGCCGACTTTGCGTTGCGGGCCGCGGATGCCGCGTTGGTGGCGTCGGGTACGGCAACGCTGGAAGCGGCGATGCTCGGTTGCCCGCAGGTGGTCAGCTACCGCGTGAGCGCGCTGACCGCGGCCATCGTGCGCAGCAAAATGCAAAGTCGGCATGTGTCGTTGCCGAACATTCTGGCCGGCGATTGGTGTGTGCCCGAACTGTTGCAGGAAGCGGCCACCGTCGATGCCTTGACGAACGCCATGGGCAGCCTGATCGCGCAGCCCCGTCTGGCCGATGCGATGCGCACCGCCTATGCGCGAATGGCCGAGGTGCTGCGTCCACCCTCGACGGCCGGCGTCGATCCGCTCGCCGCTGCCGTGGTGACGCAAGCGCGCAGCAGCGGCCGATGATGCTGATCTGCGGCGTCGACGAAGCCGGCCGCGGCCCCCTGGCAGGGCCGGTGTTCGCGGCGGCCGTCGTGCTTGGCGCGGGCGCGGACGACATCGAGGGCATCGCCGACTCGAAGCGCTTGTCGGCGGCGCGACGCGACGCGCTTGCCCGTCTCATCAAGGCGCAGGCGCAAACGTGGGCCATCGCTTCGGCAAGCGTTGCCGAAATCGACCACATGAACATCCTCGAGGCGACGATGCTCGCGATGCTGCGCGCGATCCGTCAGCTGACGTTGCCAGTTGGTGCGCGGATCGTCATCGATGGCGTCACGGTGCCGCGCGAACTGCCGTCGTGGGCGGCTGCGCGGGGCATCGAATTCGGCGCACAGGTGAGGGCCGACGCCGAGGTGCGCGACGTCGGCGCCGCGTCGATTCTCGCCAAGACCGCGCGCGATGCGTTCATGGTGGCATTGGACAGGCGTTATCCGCAGTACGCCTTCGCCAGGCACAAGGGTTACGGCACGGCCGCGCATCTCGCGGCGATCGCGGCGCACGGTGCATGCCCCGAGCACCGCATGAGCTTTGCGCCGTTGCGCGCGCGCTGAGAGGCTCGCGCGGCCGCGCGCTCAGGCGAGCGCTCGGAAGTGGCTCCCGTAGAAAATCAGGGGATGCCCATCGCCGAAGCTCGCGCGGCGAACTTCGCCGATGAAGAGATCATGATCGCCCACGGGAAACACGTTGACCGTTCGGCAGACGAAGTGCGCCAATGCGCCGCGCAGCAGCGGTGGGGCATCGCTGTCGGTCACCACCTCGATGCCTTCGAAGCGGTTGCTGACACGGCTGGCGAACCGATGGGCGATCGCCTCCTGGTCGGCCGCGAGGACGCTGACGGCGAATTCGGATGCCGTAGCGAAGATGTCGTGCAGCGCAGAGTTCGCGCGCAGGCTCCATTGCACGAGTGGTGGATGCAGTGACACCGAGCCGAAGGAGTTGGCCGTCATGCCGACCGGGGCACCATGTGCGTCGAGCGTGGTGATCACCGTGACGCCGGTGGTGAAGCGTGCGAAGGCATGACGAAGCGTGAGAGGGTCGAGTGGTATGGGAGCGGGCTGCATGCAACGGTGATCGGGCTCACATACACTTGCGCGCAGTGCCCCTCGCGTTTCGATCCGGAGGGTTCAATTATGAGCCCTGTGACAATGGCGCTCATGTCGGTCGGGCCGGTGGCGTGAACGGTGCGACAGGCACACCGCGCGATACACCAGATGGGAGTGGTCATGAAATACAACCGACTCGGGCGCAGCAACTTGCGGGTTTCTGCGCTGTGCCTTGGCGCGATGATGTTCGGCGATCAGAGCGACGCCATGGAGTCGATGCGCATCGTCGACTACGCGCGCGAACGCGGCATCAATTTCATCGACACGGCGGACATCTATGGTGGCGGACGCAGCGAGGAATTTGCCGGCAGCGCCATCCGTGGCGACCGCGACTGGTGGGTGCTGGCGACGAAAGTTGGCCACCGCGTCGAGCCTGAGCGTGAGCTTCCCAACCGCTCGCGCTATTCCCGCAAGTGGCTGCTGCGCGAGTGCGATGCCTCGTTGAAGCGACTTGGCTGCGATTACATCGATATTTACTATCTGCATCGCGATTACGAAGAGGACGATCTCGCCGAGGCGGTCGCGGCGCTTGGCACACTGATCGCGAACGGGAAGATCCGCTATTTCGGGCTTTCGAACTTTCGCGCGTGGCGCATCGCCGAGGTGCTGGCCGAGTGCGCGCGGCAGGGGGTTGCGCCGCCCATCGTGTGTCAACCGTACTACAACCTGTTGAACCGGATGCCCGAGGTGGAAGTGCTGCCGGCGTGCGCCTTTCATGGGCTGGGTGTGGTGCCCTACAGCCCGCTTGCACGCGGTGTGCTCACCGGCAAATATCGCGCCGGTGACGAGCCGCCGGCAGACAGCCGGGCGGCGCGCGCCGATCGCCGCTTCATGCAGACCGAATGGCGACCGGAGTCGCTGGTCATTGCGCAGCAGCTCGACGCCCATGCGCGCGCGAAAGGCATTTCACTGGTGCAGTTCGCCACCGCCTGGGTGCTGGCCAACCGCCACGTCGACAGCGTCATCGTCGGCCCGAAGTCGCTCGACCAGTTGGAGCCGTACTTCGGTGCGCTCGACTACGCCTGGGACGACGGCGACGAGCAGCGCGTCGATGCCCTGGTGCCGAAAGGGCATCCGTCGACGCCGGGGTATCTCGACCCGGCGTACCCGGTGACCGGGCGCTGAACGTGGCGACGACGGATTCGGAGGGCGCAGCGAGCGAACTCTCGGCGACGGCTCCGGGCGCTGCGCTCGGTACGGCGCCGCCGGTGCGCCGCGAGCATCTCGATACGCTCGCGGTGTCGATCCTGCTTGCCTGCTGCTTGTTCTGGGGCTTCCAGCAGGTGCTGGTGAAAGCGACCATTCCCGAGATTGCGCCGGTGTTGCAGGCGTCGCTGCGCTTCATCGGCGCGACGCTGTGCTTGTGGTTGTGGTGTCGCTGGCGCGGCGTGCCCCTGTTCGAGCGCGATGGATCACTGCGCGCCGGCCTGCTCGCCGGTACGTTGTTCGCGGCGGAGTTCGCGTTCCTGTTCGTCGCGTTGCAATACACGACGGCGTCGCGGGTGACGGTGTTTCTCTACACGTCACCGCTGTGGGTCGCCGCCCTGGTGCCGCTCATGGTGCGGGCCGAACGGATGCGTCCACTGCAATGGGCAGGCATTGCGCTGGCGTTTCTGGCGATCGTCTTCGCGCTCCACGAAAGCTTCTCGGGGTCGGCCAATGATCGCGACGCTGCGCTGTTGTGGCGCGGTGATCTGCTGGCCTTGATTGCCGGTGCGCTGTGGGGGCTTACGACGGTGATCATCCGTGTGACGCGGTTGATGCGGGTTTCGGCGGAAAAGCTGCTCTTCTATCAAGTGGCGGTGAGCGCGGTACTGCTGCCGTTCATTTCGTTGGCGCTTGGCGAGCGCTGGTCGTTCGCCTTCAGCGGTTTTGCGTGGCTGTCGCTCGTGCTGCAAACGTTGATCGGCGCGTTCCTGAGCTATCTCGCCTGGATGTGGCTCTTGGGCCGCTATCCGGCCACGCGCATTTCGGTGTTCGTGTTCCTGACGCCGCTCTTTGCCATTCTCTTTGGCGCATGGTGGCTGAACGAGGCGGTCACGACGACGCTGCTGGTCGCGCTCGCCTTCGTTGCCGTCGGCATCGTGCTCGTGAACCGGAGAGCCGCACCGGCGCCGTCGCGCAGCGCCGACTGATACGTGTGCTGCGGCGGCGCTCGCGGGCCGCCTATGATTGCGGCCATGAAACCACGCGTCTTGATTCCCTGCGACAACCGCATGTTCGGCGATGTGCCGATGGTGGTGCTCTACAACCGCTATTTCGAGGCGGTGCGCGATCAGGCGGAATGCCTGCCCATCCCGCTGCCCTGTACCGGCAAGGAGGACATCGAGGCGTATCTGGCGCTCGCCGATGGTGTCATGCTGACCGGGTCGCCCGCCAACGTCGATCCCGCGCATTTCGGGCAGAGCGTGCGCGACCCTTCGTTGCCGTTGGATCCGCTGCGTGACGCGACGACGCTGCCGTTGATCCGCCGCGTCATCGAACTCGGCATGCCGCTCTTTGCCATCTGTCGCGGCCTGCAGGAGATCAACGTGGCGCTGGGAGGAAGCCTGCATCAGGCGATTCAGGATCTCCCCGGTCGCGACGACCATCGCGGCGCGAAAGGGCGCACGAGCGCTCTGACGCCGGAACGTTATGCGCCGGCGCATCCGGTCACGGCGGTCGCGGGTGGGTGTCTGGCGGCGATCATCGGCGACGGGCCCGTCGTCGTCAATTCGGTGCATGGCCAGGGCATCGACCGTCTGGCGAACGCCGCGGTGGCGGAGGCCTATGCGCCCGACGGGCAGATCGAGGCGATTTCCATTGCGTCGCACCCGGGTTTCGCGCTCGCCGTGCAGTGGCACCCCGAATGGCAGGCGCAGGGCAACGCGGCTTCGCGCCAGATTTTTGGGGCGTTCGGCCAGGCGTGCCGTGCGTGGCGCGGCCAACGCGGCACGCACTGATGGGCGGCGATCGGTTCGGCGGCAATCGTTGACGGTTCCACTTTTTCATCGTTGAATATTTCCGACTGACCGGTCGGTCGGGTATACTGCCCTCACTGCGATGGATGGCTCGTCGCCTTTTTTTCAGGAGCAAGGGCATGAACAAGGAGAAACTGGCCGGTGCGATGGAGTTTCCGCCGGCAATCGAACAGCCGAACGTGTACCCGCTGTCGTGGCACCAGCACACGAAGAAGCTCGAAGACATCTGGGACGCTTCGCAGCGCGAGGTGTGGGACCCGAAGAAACTGCCTTGGGACACGTTCAACGTCGGCAAATACAGTTGGGAGCAGCGCGAGGCGATCGCGTATTGGTGGACGTTGCTTTCGGTGTTCGATGCGTCGGCGCCGCCCGTGTTCGCCGCCGCGATGATCAAGACCTACGAGGCGCACGAGGAAGACGCCGTGCGCCGCTGCTTCTTCAGCGTGACGCGCGACGAGCAGAACCACGAGCAGATGTGCGGGATGGCCATCACGAAGTTTCTCGAACATCCCGATCCCTTGACCTACACGCCGAAAACCGAACTTGGCAAGCGGTTGCAGAAGAACGCGAAGTGGCTCTACTTCAACGGTGGGCGCTACTGGACCGGCTACAAGTCCGCGGTGCCGAAGTACAGCCTTGCCGTGCTGTTCAGCTCGTTCCTGATGGGCGAGATCGCGGCCGCGACGATCTTTCACCAGATGGCGGCCGGTTGCACCGAGCCGGTGTTCAAGGAGGCGTTCCGCAACATCGGCAAGGACGAAGGGCGGCACATGGGCATTTGCCTTGCGCTGATGGAGCGCGACTATCCGAAGCTCGACGTGTCCGACCGCGGCCTCATCACCAAGCAGATCCGCGCGGGCTATCTCTTTCTGTCTGCGGTGCTGTTCGAGCCGCCGATGGACTTCTGGGATCTGCCCTCCGATTTCATCGCCAACCAGCGCGAGGGCGAAGAGATCGCGCGCAAGGCCGGCTTTGCGATTCCGGGCTATGAGGCGAAGAAGAACAACTGGCGAGCGGCGATCCTGAACCTGAAGGGGGCGCTCGACAAGTACGGCATTCCGTTCCCCGCCATTCCCGAGGTGGACATCACCGGGCAGGAGATCACGGACATCGATATGGAAGACATCATTCCGGTGTTCTGAGTCACTGGTATAACCACGGCACGCCGCATCCGTCGGAAGCGGCGTGCCGATTTTTTTTTGTTGCTCGTCGCATGTCACATCAGATCAAGTTGTTTCCGTCCGGCCGTACCGTTGCCTGGCAGGAGGGCGACACGGCGCTCGAAGCGCTCGAGCGCGCCGGCTACGCGCTGCCCAACAACTGCCGTGCCGGGGCGTGCGGCGAGTGCAAGGTTCACGTTCGTTCGGGTGAGTTCGACCAGGGTTTCGTGCTCGACATGGCGCTGTCGCAAGATGAGCGCACGCAAGGCTTCGGCCTGATGTGCATGGCGAAACCGGTCTCCGAGGTGCTCGAGATCGAGTGGGGCACGGCGGATGCGAAACCGATCCTGTTTCCGCCTCGTGATTCGCAGTATGCGATTTTGGTCGACCGCATCGCGCGCACACCGCGCATCTCGGAATTCGTGCTGCGCCCGCTTGGCGAGCCGATGCGTTTCTGGCCCGGCCAATACGTGCAGTTGGGGGATTCGACCCGGGGCATTCCGGTGCGTTCCTACTCGATTGCCAACGCGCCGCGTGCCGACGGTGAAATTCGCTTGCAGGTGACGCGCGTCGATGCCGGCTCGGCCGAGGCGGCCACCGCGGAGGGCCGCACCAGTCGCTGGCTGCACGATGAAGTGCAGCCGGGTGACACGCTGCGTTTTTCCGGCCCGCATGGCACGTTCATCGGGGACCCTTCGGTCGACACGCCGGTGCTGTGTCTGGCCGCGGGCTCCGGGCTTGCGCCGATCCTGTCGCTCGCTGAGGCGGCGCTGCGGCGTGGCTTCAAGCAGCCGGTGACGTTGATGTTTTCGGCGCGTGACGCGAGCGAGCTCTACGACCGCGGTCTGATGCGCTATTGGGAGACGCGGTACCCGAACTTCCGCTATCTGCCGACGACGACGCGCTTGGCGTCGGCGGGCATCGCGCATGGCCGCATTCCGGCCATCCTCGGTGAGCACTTCCCCGATCTCTCCGGCTACAGCGTGTTCGTGGCCGGCACGCCTTCGTTCGTCGACGATTGCGTCGCGGCGGCTCGGGCGCTGGGTGCCACGGCGCCGCTCATCCACACCGAGGGATTCTTCGCGCAAGGCTGATGGCGGCGCTGGCCGCGCTCAGGGCGTCGGCGGTTTCTTGCGTCGCAGGCCGAGGGCGGCGGGGTCGCCACCGGTGATGGCATCGAGGAAACGGGCGGCTTGCTTGTCGAGCACGTCGGCGGGCAGGCCGTCGCGGGTGAGCGCGGCGCGAATGGCGGTGGCCAGATCATCGCCGGCGCAGGCGCCGAAGCGAAAGCACGCCTCACGTGCCCACAGGCTCTCATGACCGCACCAGGCGCCGAGCTGGCACAGCGCGAGCTGCCACGCGAGCGGTGCCGTGACCTCGCCAAAGTAGCGCGCCTCGGCGACCGAGGGCGGGGCGGCGCCGATGGCGGCGTTGATGAGGGCGGGCTGCACGAGCTGGCCGAGCAGCGCGAGCGTCGTCGGGTCTTGTTCGGCCAGCGCGCGACGGATGGTTTCGAACTGCGCATCGGTCAGCGCCGAGAGGTTCAAGGTGCCGCCGATCAGGTTCATCAGCTCCGGCAATGCCGCGCCACGTTGCGCGAGCCGGGCGAGCGCGCTGTCGACATCGTCGCTGGCGCGCTTGGCGTCGAACTCGGCGCAGCCCGCGACGAGCGCGCGGTTGCTCTCCAGCATGCGGGTGCGCTCGGCCGGGCTCTTGAACAGATCGGGGGGGTCTTTCAGCGTGGGGGCTCGCATGCGACCCGGTGCGTAGCTCGAGTTGGATGCCTGTGCCTTCACCATGGGCGAGCCGTTGCGCAGGCAGTAGTCGAGCAGTTCGAGCGAGAAGGCGTTGATGGCGGCGTCGTCGGCGCCTGCGGCGTCGCGAATGGCGAGCGCGACCGACGGCTGCGCCTGCAAGGCGGCGAGCCGTTGGCGGCGCGTGGTGCGCGGGTCGGCGTTGCCGCGCGCGGCGTTGTCGGTGCGCTGCAATTGGCCGGGCACGGCCTCCGCCGTGGCGGGGTCGATGGCACGAATGGCGCTGACGGCACCACCACTTGCGGTCGATGGCGACGACGCGGCGGCTCCGGCGTTCGGCAGGGCGTTCGCCGCGGTGCCGCCCGCGCCGCCGTCAGCGTTGCCGAAACCGCCGTGCATCCAGCGCCAACCGAGCACGCCGAGAACGGCGAGTGCGAGCATGACGATCAACGGACGCAACGAGGCGCGCTCGCTGCGCGGGCCGGCATCGGGGCTCATGAACGGGTCAGGCACGATGGGCGCACCGCAACGCATCCGCAACCGACGACGGTTCGATATGGCTTTTCAAAAAAATGGCGTCCATGACGGGCTTGGCGCCTGAAATCACCAAAACTCGACTTTGCCAGAAATCGCGCTCCAAGCCCATTGTGAACGCCATTTGAACGAAAAGTTGTTATCGGCGAAACCGGTGTCCGACGCGCTGGCGGGCACTCAGGCGACGATGGCGGGCGCCGTGCGCATCAGTCCGAGCTCGCTCCACTCGGCATCGAGCGCGGCGACGAAGGCGTCGAGCATCGCCGCCGTGTGGCAAGGGCCGGGGGCGATGCGGATGCGTTCGCTGCCGCGCGGCACGGTCGGGTAGTTGATCGGTTGCAGGTAGATGCCGTGGCGCTCCTGCAGTCGATCGGTGAGCGTCTTCACCTTGACCGGGTCGCCGACCAGCACCGGCACGATGTGCGACTGGCTGGGCATGACCGGCAGGCCGATGGCGGTGAGCCGGGACTTCATCGTCGCCACGCGCTCGCGCTGCAAACGCCGCTCTTCCGGCGATTGCATCAGGTGCGTGACGCTGGCGATGGCACCAGCGGCGAGCACCGGAGCGAGCGAGGTGGAGAAGATGAAGGAGGCGCCGAAGCTGCGAATGCAATCGACGACGGGGTCTTCGCCGGTGACGTATCCGCCCTGCATGCCAAAGGCTTTGCCGAGCGTGCCCTGAATGACGTCGATCTGGTCGGCCACGCCTCGCTCCTGCGCGACGCCACCACCACGTTCGCCGTACATGCCGACCGCGTGCACTTCGTCGAGGTAGGTCATGGCACCGTATTTGCGGGCGAGACGGGCGAATTCGCCGATCGGAGCGATGTTGCCGCTCATCGAATAGACGCTCTCGAACACGATCAGCTTCGGTCGACCGGGGTCGATCTCGGCGAGTTTCGCTTCAAGGGCGCGCGGGCTGTTGTGCTCGAAGATGATGCGCTCGCCCGTGGCGCGGCGAATGCCTTCGATCATCGAATTGTGGTTGTCGGCGTCGGAGAGGATGACGGTATCGGCCAGGAGCGAGCCGAGCACCGAGAGCGCGGCGAGGTTGGCGCTGTAGCCCGAGGTGAAGGTGAGCGCGGCGGCCTTGCCGTGCAGTTTGGCCAACAGCCGTTCGAGTTCGACGTGCAGCGCGTTGGTGCCACCGATGTTGCGGGTGCCGCCCGCGCCGGTGGCGCCTTCATCGATCGCCCGATGCATGGCGGCACGCACGAGCGGGTGGTGTCCCATGCCGAGGTAGTCGTTGGAGCACCACGTGATGACTTCGCGCACACCGCTCGGGCTCGCCCAGCGAACCCGCGGAAAGGCGCCAGCCGGTCGCGTGAGCTCTGCGAAAATGCGGTAGCGCCCCTCGCGCTTCAAGGCATCGAGCCGGGCGGCGAACAAGGCGGGGTATTCGGCAGAGCGGATCAAGACATGCTTTCAGAGTCCACTCGTAATTTTACGACGCCACGGCGCCCGATGTGGTGCCGCGCCGTTCGCACCGCAAGGAAGCCTCGATGATGCTCGCGTCAGGGATTTTCGCTGCCGGCCGTTTCCGATTGCGCTGGGGTGCCATGCATGGGGGCAACGCCGAACCGGCGCTGGTGATGGGCATCGTCAACGTCACGCCTGATTCCTTTTCCGACGGCGGTGTCCATTTCGACACGGCCGCGGCGATCGCGCACGGTGAACGCCTCATCGCCGAGGGCGCGCACATGCTCGACGTTGGTGGTGAATCGACGCGCCCCGGCGCGGCCGAGGTGTCGCTCGACGAGGAACGGCGGCGCGTGCTGCCGGTGATCGCGGCGCTCGCCGCGCGTGGCTACTGCGTGTCGGTCGACACGCGACACGCGGCGTTGATGCGCGAGGCGATCGATGCCGGCGCCAGCATCGTCAACGATGTGGCGGCGCTGCGCGGCCCGGGTGCCATCGAGGTTTGCGCGGCGAGCGACGTCGGCGTCGTGCTGATGCACATGCAGGGCGAACCGGGCACGATGCAGCGGGCTCCGACGTACGACGACGTCGTGCAGGAGGTCGGGGACTTCCTCAGGGATCGCGCGAGGGCCTGTGAGGCGGCGGGCATTGCGCCAAACCGTATCGTGATCGATCCCGGCTTCGGGTTTGGCAAGACGGTCGAGCACAATCTCGAACTGACGCGCCGCCTCGACGAATTGGTGTCCACGCGTTACCCGCTGCTCGCCGGTTGGTCACGCAAGCGAACACTCGGGGATTTGACCGGTCGCCAGATTCCCGCGCAGCGCGCGGCGGCGAGCATCGCTGCGGCCTGCGCGTGTGTCGAGCGCGGCGCGAGCATCGTGCGCGTGCATGATGTGGCCCCTACGGTGGATGCTCTGAAAGTCTGGCGGGCCATGAGGCCCGACTCCGAATACTTCGCGGTGGGCACTCCGCAGCGTTGACGTGGCCGCCTCGGCCTCTTAGCCCGCGATTCGCCGCAGCGCCGCCAGCAGTCGTTCAAACGTCTTGCCATACGGCGGATAGAACAGCGCCGTGCCCGCAAACCGTGATTGGCGGAAGACCGGCTTCTCCTTGCTGAACGTGCGAAACCCCCACTCGCCGTGGTAGGCGCCGATGCCGCTCGCGCCGACGCCTCCGAACGGCTGCTCTTCCTGGCCGAGGTGCCAGATGCAATCGTTGGTGGTGACGCCGCCGGCATGCGTCTCGCGCAGGGCGCGCGACTCGGCGGCGCGGTCCTCGCCGAACCAGTACAGCGCGAGCGGCCGGTCGCGCTCGCGCACGAACGCGTAGGCATCGGCCTCCTGATCGTAGGGCACGAGCGGAAGCAGCGGGCCGAAGATTTCCTCCTGCATGACGCGCATGTCCGGTTTCACGTCGAGCAGCAAACGCGGTACGAACTTGCGTCCGGCGGGCACTTCTTCGTGCGTTGCGATGATGCGCGCACCCTGCTGCTCGGCCTCGGTGATGATGGCTTGCAGGCGGTCGCGGTGGCGCTCGCTGACGATGGCGGTGTAGTCGGGGTTGCCATCCAGGCTCGGATAGAGTCGGCGCATGGCTTGCTTCAGCGCCGTGGCCAGCGCCTCTTGCTGTTGCCGCGGCACGAGCACATAGTCCGGGGCGACGCAGGTTTGCCCGGCATTGAGCAATTTGCCGAAGGCCAGGCGTTCCGCCGTCCGGGCAAGGTTCGCGCTCGGGTGCACGATGGCGGGCGACTTGCCGCCGAGTTCGAGCGTGACCGGAGTCAGGTTCGCGGCGGCCGCCTTGGCCACCTCACGGCCCACCGCCGTGGAGCCGGTGAAGAAGAGGTGATCGAACGGCAGCGTCGAGAATGCGCGGCCGACGCTGGCGTCGCCGAGTACGACGTCCATCTCGTCGGGGCGGAAATACTCGGCGACCATGCGCGCGATCACGCTCGAGGTCTCGGGCGTAAGCTCCGAAGGCTTCAGCAGCACCCGATTGCCGGCCGCCAGGGCCGCGACGGCCGGCGCCATCGCAAGGTAATAGGGATAGTTCCACGGCGACAGGATGCCGACCACGCCGAGCGGTTGCGGCAGCAGGCGGTTGCTGGCGGGCAGAAAATGCAGGGCCGTCGGCACCCGGCGCTCGCGCATCCAGCCACGCAGGTGGCGCTGCGCGTGGCGAGCGCCCGACTGCACCGTGAACAGGTCGGTCAATTCGGTTTCCTGGCGCGCGCGATGCTCGAAATCGGCCGACACGGCGGCCACCAACGGCTCGCTGTAGCGCGTGGTCATCGCGCGCACCCGCTCGATGCGATCGAGGCGCGTCGCGAGGCTCGGATAGGGTTCGCTGCGAAAGGCCGCGCGCTGCGCTTCGAAAGCGAGCCGCATGCGCTCGTCGACGGTGTTTTGCATGGTGACTCCGAGAACAGAACGGATGGCGGAAACCGGTGTCCAGACACTAGCACAGCAAGGTGCGCTCGGCGTAGAGTGAAACGCCGATTCGCGGTTTCGGGCCGAAGTGGGCGCCGAAATGGTCTGGTGCTCTTCCAGTGCGCTGCTGAACAACCCCGTGCTCGCAGATTGACCGATGCCACGAAGTCAATTTGCCCTGCCTCGCGCTCTGGCGAGCGAGTAGGGCACCGAAAAAACGCGCATAAGCCGTAGTTCCGAGCGCATCGAGCGGAGCGTGGTGCGATCGGCCCTTCCTTTGCCGCCGCCCGCGCCGCGCTCAACGCACGATCGGCTGGCAAGCCATGGTCCTCGATTCCACTTCGTTGCATCGAGGCTACGCGCTCGGGTTCGTTCGCGTCGGCGCGAGCAGTGCTTGCGGGCGCCGCGTGCTTCATGTCCGTTGCCCTCGATTCCACTTCGTTGCATCGAGGCTACGTGCTACGAGGCATTTTTGTGTGGTACAGCTTGATCTTGGAAGGCGCATCCAAAGCAGGCTTGCGGTACGAAATGCGGCCAAAGTCGACTTGAAAAACTGGAGAAATGCGACGCAACGCGATTAGGGAAAATTTGTGTTTGTTAATCAATGGGTTGGATGAGTTACGCATCGAGCTTCGAGCAAGCCTGCGACGTGCCGATGGCGTCGGGACGTGAAAGTTGCCCTGCAAGCTGCGCCAATCAAGGAAACTCCCTGTTCAAACGCGGTCAGCACGAGCTCCGGACGGATGGCGGGGGTGGTGCGCGCTTGCCCTCGATTCCACTGCGTTGCATCGAGGCTACGTGCTCGGGCGCGTTCGCGTCGGCGCGAGCGCTCTTGCAAGTGACGCGTGCCCTGCTGTTGAACTCGGCGTCGGAGAAGCCGATCGGTTTCATCGTCCTTGGACGGTGACCTTGATCGTTGGCTCGAGGGTTTGGGGGTTGAGCAGTGATTCCCTAAAATCGCCGCCCATGAGTGAACGCAAATACTTTGGAACCGATGGGGTGCGCGGCGAGGTCGGAACGCCGCCGATCACGCCGGACTTTGTCATGCGGCTCGGCCACGCCACCGGTCGCCTGCTGCGCGAACAGCACCAGGGTGGCGGTCGGCTGTCGGTGCTGATCGGCAAGGACACGCGAATATCCGGGTACATGCTGGAGGCCGCGCTGGAGGCGGGGCTTTCCGCCGCCGGGGTCGACACCGTGCTCACCGGGCCGCTGCCGACACCGGCCATCGCCTACCTGACGCGGGCGCTGCGGTTGCAGGCCGGGCTCGTCATTTCGGCCTCGCACAACCCGTTTGCCGACAATGGCATCAAGTTTTTCAATGGTGACGGCGACAAGATCTCCGACGCTGCGGAGTTGGGCATCGAAGCGCAGTTCGATCTCGGTCTGCGCTGCGTCGGTTCCGCCGAACTGGGCAAGGCGAAGCGCCTCAATGACGCGGCCGGCCGTTACATCGAGTTCTGCAAGCGGGCCTTTCCGTCGGAGCTGACGCTGCGCGGCTTGAAGATCGTGGTCGACAGCGCACACGGTGCGGCCTACCACGTGGCGCCAGCGGTGTTTCACGAACTGGGCGCCGAAGTGATCAGCATCGGCGCCTCCCCCGATGGCCTCAACATCAACCGGGGGGTTGGCGCGACTCACCCCCATTACGTGAGCGAGGCGGTGCGCAAGCATGAGGCGAGCGTTGGCATTGCCCTCGACGGTGACGGCGACCGCCTGCTGATGGTCGATGCGCAGGGGCGCTGCTACGACGGCGATCAACTCGTCTACATCATCGCCGCGCACCGCGCGGCACTTGGCGAACTCGGCGCGGCGAGCGATGCCGGCCGCGGCGTCGTCGGCACCCAGATGACCAACTTCGGGCTCGAACGCGCCTTCGCCGAGCGCGGCATTCCGTTTGCACGCGCCAAGGTCGGTGACCGCTATGTGCTCGAGGTGCTGCGCGAGAAGCGATGGCTGCTCGGTGGCGAAAATTCGGGCCATATCCTGTGCCTTGACCGTCACTCGACCGGAGATGCGATCATCGCGGCGCTCGAAGTGCTCCGCGTGCTGGTGCAGCGTGGCGTGTCGCTCGGGGAAGCGGCTGCCGAAGTCACGCTGCTGCCACAGAAGCTGATCAATGTGCGCATCGACAAATCATCGGCATGGGCCGAAAAGCCGCAGTTGAAAACGACGCTTGCGGATTGGGAGCGACGCCTCGCCGGGCACGGACGCATCCTGTTGCGCCCCTCGGGCACCGAGCCCTTCGTGCGGGTCATGGTGGAAGCCGAGGATGAGGCGCTCGCCGCACGCGGCGCCGAGGCGATTGCGGCGGCCGTCGCCGCGTGATGGCTTGGCGCGGTTGACCCTCGGGGCGGCGACATGCGGAGGCTGAAAGCGCTCGCGGTGGCGTTGCTTTGCTTTCCAGCGCTGGCTTGCGCCCAGGCGCCAGCGCAACCGGGTGATTCGTCGGCGCCGGAGAAGGGCGCCCGCACGATGCGTCCGAAAATCGGACTGGTGTTGTCAGGCGGTGGCGCGCGCGGCCTCGCTCACGTCGGCGTGCTGAAGATTCTGGAAGAGGCGCGCGTCCCGATCGACTACGTCGCGGGAACCAGCATGGGCGCGATCGTCGGCGGTCTCTACGCGAGTGGCATGACGCCGGCCGAGCTCGAACGGCGCATCCTGGCGTTGGACTGGGACGCGATGTTCGCCGATCGACCGCCGCGCGATCAGCTCTCGCTTCGCCGCAAGGCCGATGACGCAAGGCTCTCGGTGCCGCTCGAGTTCGGTCTGCGTGATGGGACGTTGCGCGCTCCGCGCGCCGCCGTCGGCTCGTCGGGGTTGGAGACGATGCTCAAGCGATTGACCGAAGGGGTGTCAGGGGAGGTCGACTTCGATCGCATGCCGATCCCCTATCGTGCCGTTGCCACTGATCTCGTCTCGGGGGAGCCGGTGGTGTTCGATCACGGCGAGCTTGCCGCTGTCATGCGCGCGTCGATGAGCGTGCCGGCGGTGTTCGCTCCGGTCGACATCGGTGGCCGATTGCTGGTCGACGGAGGGCTCGTCGACAACCTTCCGGTCGACGTCGTGCGCCGGATGGGCGCAGACATCGTCATCGCGGTGAACATCGGCACGCCGTTGTTGCCGCGCGAGGAGCTTGGTTCGATTCTCGGTATCGGCATGCAGATGCTCAATATCCTGACCGAACAGAATGTGCGCGTCTCGATCGCCTCGCTGCGGCCAAGCGATGTGTTGATCGTGCCCGATCTCACCGCAGTCACGGCGATCGATTTCAAGCTGGGGCGCGAGGCCATTGCGCGCGGCGCCGAAGCGGCGCGCGGGGTGATGCCATTGCTTGAGGACTACGGGTTGCCGAGCGATCAGTACCTGCAGCATCTGGCCGTCAAGCGACGCAGCGCGGTGCCAACACGCATCGACGAGATCCGCATCGAGGGCACCGAGTACGCGACGGCCAACGTGTTGCGCGCGCAGCTTTCCGTGTCGCCAGGCGCACCGTTCAATCGGGCGCAGATCGAGCGCGATCTCGCCTGGCTGCAGGGACGCGGCGATTTCGAGCGGCTCGATTATCGGATGGTGACCGACCGAAGCCGCAACGTGCTGCTGATCCATGTTCAGGAAAAGCCGTGGGGACCGAACTATTTCCGTTTCGGCTTGAATCTCGGCACGGACTTTCGGGGCGAGGGCGCGTTCAATCTGGTCGGCAACCACACCCGCCGCTGGGTGACGGCCGACGGCGGCGAGTGGCGCAATGAAATCCAGATTGGACGCACACAGCGCGGCGCCACCGAGTTCTACCAACCGTTGCGTGCCGATGAGACGCTCTTCGCCAGCATCGGCGCACAGCGCGAACGCCGCGTCGCTGATCTCAGCGTGCAACTGCCGGATGGTTCCACCAGCCGCCCGATCGCCACGTTCGCAGGCGTCAACACGCGCTTGTGGCTCGATCTGGGCGCGGCGTTCGGTCGTTATGGGGAATTGCGCATCGGGCCACACTATGAGCGGCTGAGCATTTCGCCGCTGGTTGCACCGCTCGATGCCAACACCGTGCGCACCATCGACTCCGGGTTCCATGCCGGCCTCGTCATCGATCAACGTGATGCCGCAGCGTTCGCCCGCAGCGGCTACCGCATCGAGGCGAATTTGCAGCGCTCGCTGCCGGCATTCGGCGCGACTGCGGGCTATACCCGCGTGCAATGGGCATCCGAATACGCCCGTTCGATTGGCGACAACACCTTTGATTTCGCGCTGAAGTACGGCACGGTCTTCAGTCGGGAGTCGGTGGTGTTTCCGTATTTCGAACTCGGCGGATTGCTGCAGATGTCGGGCCTGCGACCCGGCGAACTGCGCGGCGATCGTGTCGCGTTCGCGCGGATCACCGGCTTTCGCCGTATCGGCACCATGCCGGCATTCGGGCGCGGCATCTATGTTGGCGGTTCGCTCGAAGCGGGGCGTATCGAGTCCCCGAGCAGCCCGCTGCTGCCAGCCGTCACGCTGTATGGCGGCAGCGTCTTTCTCGGGCTCGACACCTCGCTCGGGCCGCTCTACGTGGGCTACGGTCAGGCGAGCGGCAATCGGCGCAACGCGTATCTCTTTCTCGGGCGGCCATAGCGGTCACGGCACGCTCGCTTCGCCCGTCGCTGCGTCTTCGTGCGGCGACCCAGATGCGGGGTATCGCTCGCGCGCACCGCATCAGGGGTTGACGCTCGATGGTTCGGGGTCGCGCGAGGGCAAAAACGTGACCGCGAGCAGTGTGCCGGCCGCGATGCCAGCCATCGTGTAGAGCAGCGCCGAGAACCCGCTCGCCTTGACGAACGGCCCGAGCGCCCAGACCGCGAGTGACGAGAAGCCGAAGCTCACCGCAAGGCGCAAGCCGGCCACTCGCGATCGCATGCTGTCGTCGACGAAGCGCGCGATGATGGCGTCGGTGAACGGAATGGCGCCAAACACGAACGTCATGTAGGCGATGGCAAAGGCGTAGAACCACCACCCGTCGGCACGCGCCGCCAGCAAAAAACAAACCACTTGCCCGGCGACGATGGGCGCGAAGATGCGCTTGATCGGATAACGATCGATCAATCGGCCGACGATCACTTGCGCGATCGACGCGAGCGCGTACACGATCGCAAGAAGAACGCCGAGCATCGCGGGGTCGCTCGTGATCTCTGATGTCCGTTCGCGCAGCAATTCGCCGTTGCCATTGGTGGTGAAGTTGAACAACATGCTGCCAAGTGTCGTCGTACAGGTGAGCACGGCAAACACGCGCACCGCCGTCCTGTGGTCGACGTGCAGCGCACGCGCGCCTCGACGCGCGGCCGGCGCGCCGCCCTCGCGCGGAACGACCCTCGCGAACGCCAACCCGACCATGATGGAGAGAGCGCCCGGAACGGCAAACGCGGCCCGCCATCCCGCCAGTTCGATCAGCACGCCCGTCAACAGGGCGGCGAAGGCGATGCCGAGATTTCCGATCAGTCCATTGACTCCGATGACGGCGCCGGCTTTCTTGCCTTGCTGGAACAGCATCGGAATGCCGACCGGGTGGTAGATCGCGGAAAACGCCCCCATCACCGTCAGCGCGAGGGCCATCTGCCAAGGCGAACGCGTCAAGGCGACCACCAGCAGCGACAGGCCCATGCCGAAATAGAAGATCAACATCATGGCGCGACGGCCCCAGAGGTCGCCGAGGTGTCCGGCCGGCAGCGACGCGATGCCGAACATCACGAACGCCCCGGTGGCATAGGGCATCAGGTCTTCCCAGCGCGCCATGCCGAAATCACGCGCGATGGCGCTGACGGCGGCGGCGAAGATCAACAGCGCCAGGTGATCGATGGCATGGGCAAGGTAGAGCAGGATGCGCGTGGTCATGGTGTGCTCGCGTGCGTTGCATTTGCGTCGGTGTCGATGGCCTGAACGCGCACCTGGAGCGGCCACAGAACCGGGTCGAGGCGCATTGCGAGCACCAGTCGCGCGCGGGCGCCACTGGAATTGAGCTGCCGCAGCATCGACTCGCCGAGCGCGGCATGCGCGACGCCGAGTTGAGGATGCCATGTGGCGAGGCCACTGGCCGCGTCCGCGTAGTGCGAGCTCCCCGTGGCCCGCATGCCCAGCCGTGCGATGTAGGCCTCGCCCACGGGATTGTCGAGCGCGATGCCGGTGCGATCGAGCGCGAGTTGAGCCGCAGTGACGTCATCGCGCAACAGGTGAAGTTCGACGATGTCGCGCGCAAGTTCCGCGACGTGCGGCGACGCGTCGAGCGTGGCCAGCGCGGCGTCGATGTCGCCGGACAAGGCGTGCGCGAGCGCAACGGCGCGGGCATTGCCGAGACCGGCCGACGCAAGCGGCGCGAGTTCGATGACACGGTTGTGTTCTCCGCGACGATGTGCCAGTTCCAGCAGCGCATCGGCCTCCCCGGAGCCGAGCGGTGTTCCTTCGCGCATCGCAGCGCCGGCGGCATCGGCCGCGCCCAGGTCGTCTTGCGCGAGGGCCACGCGAAGGCGTGCGAGCGCCGTGCGTCGTGCGGCGGGTGCCATGCGCTCCATTTGCGTCAGCGCGGTCTGTGCGGCACCGATATGGCCCGCTTCGAGGTTGTGCCGCACGCGCTCGCCATGCCCATCGAGCAGCGCAAGCGCGTCGGGCGAGAGGTCGGCTTCGGAGCGCTGTGGCGTCACGGGTACGGTGTCTTCGCTGCGCGCGGCGACCTCACGCAGACGCGGCAGCATCGCGAGCAGCAGGGTCGCGAGTGCCGGAAGCAACAATCCGATCGGGGCGCCCGTGGCATCCGGCAATCGCGACAGGCGGGGCATCGCAAGCACGCAGATCGCCGCGCTCGCGGCCCACGCCGTCGCCGCAGCGGCAGCGCCAGCCCAGCGCGGGGTCGTGGCCGGTGCCGGCCACAGTCGATGCAGTCCGAGCAAGCCGAGTGCCAGCGCAGGGAGTCCGGCGGCGCGCTGCACGATGGCGAGCAACGGTTGTGTGGGGTCGCGCAACGGCGCCACCGGGACCGGAGCGGGAAGTATTTGTTGCGCCGCTGCGGCGACGGCGAAGGCGGGCGCCAACGCCAGCAAACCCGCTGCGGTCGTCACCCGGCGCGGCAACCAGGGTGCGGCGAGCAGGATCATCAGCGGCACCGATGCGATCGCCGCCACCAACGGTGCAAGCCAGACCGCGACGCAAGCGAAGAGCGCAACCCCACCCAAGGTCGCGGCACTCACCACCAGCGTGTGCTGTCGGCTCTGCGCCCACCACGGCCCACCGGCCAAGAGCAGCGCCAACGCGGCAGCGCTCGCACCGAGCAGTGCCGGAGTGAAGCCCGGCCACAATCGTGCGGCGACGGTGGTGGCGGCGAGCAATATCGCCAGCAGTCCCGCCAGCGCGGTCAGCGCGGATGCGCGCTGCGCGGGTTGGCGCCGCTCCATGAAGGCAACGAGAGCCATCGCGAACACGCTGACGAACGTGAGCCATAACGGGAGGGCAAGCACGCGCACCGCCGCCCCCTGCGTGACGGCAAGATCGCGCGCGTCACCGAACCAGGTGGCGCGCAGCAAACGCAGCGCTCCGAGCGGGGTTGCGTGGACGAGTTCGACGCTCGAAATCCCAAGCACGCCACCCTCGCTGATCGACCCGGCGCGCCTGCCTTCGCTCGCCAGAGCCATTTGCAGAACGCTCCCTCGCCAACGGGCGTGCCCGACCAGCGGCACGAGTACCGTACGCGGCGCGCTGCCACGTTCGATGAACACCGAGGCACTCGCCGTACGACGGCTGTCTTCGCCCGTGCGCCACCCCAGTGCGAGTTGTTGCGCGCCGTCGCCTTCGGTGACATTGAGAACCAGCGCCAGTACGTCGGTGGCCGGAACGGTCGCGCTTCTGTGCTGCGCGATGGCAGGTCCGGTCGACGCGTCGAAGCGAAGGAAATCGGCGGAAGTCGACTTGACACGCTCGACGTTGGCAACCGGTTGTAGATCGAGGCGATCGGGGGCGGCGCCGACGCCCCATGCGCCGAGCAGCGTCACTTGCAGCAGCAAGGCAGTCGCCGTGGCGACCAACAGGGCGAGCGACGCTCGGAGCAGCGCGCGCGGCGACAGGGCCGGCATCAACGCGTCTCCGGCACGATGGAGGGATGGTGTTGGGCTCGAACGTCGATAATGCGTCCGCGAAACGTTGGTCTGCTTCGATTCATCCCGTCATTTTGTCATCAGCATGAGCTTTGATCGTGATCACGGCTACCCCGCGCGTCCGGCGCGCCGCCGAGCGCTGCAGGCGGTGGCCACACTGAGCGTGGCGCATCTGGCCGACGCCTTGGCTGACACCGCCACCCCCGTGCTTGCGTTTTCGCCCGCCGCGTTTGACGTGCACGCAGACCACGCGCTGATCTGGGTGGCGACCACGGGACGCGCGAACGTGCACGTGCGCTTCGGGCGCTCGCCCGACGCGCTGAGCGAACACAGTGCGTCGATGGAACTGAACTCGGAGAACGGCCACTGTGCGGCGATTCGGCTGCGTGGTGTGCCGCAGGGTGTGGTGATCTACTACCGCGTGTTTGCAGGGGATCAGGCGCTTGGCGATGTTGCCCGGTTTCACAGCGCCCGCCGCTCGGGACAGAGCCTGACCCTCGTGTTTTCTGGTGACATGGAGGAACGTTACCGTCCGTTTCGGCTGTTCGACATCATGGCGGCGCAACGCCCGGACGTGTTCGTGCATCTCGGCGACACGGTCTACGCCGACATCCCCAAACGCGAATTTTCGCCAACCCTCGCCCATTACCGGCGCAAGCATGCACGCATTCGCGCCGACCTTCCGTTGCAGTCCTTTCTTGCGCAATGCGCCACCAGCGCGATCTGGGACGATCACGAGATCGAAAACGACGCGAATGGATCCATGCCGCAACTCGCTGTCGCCGAGCAAGCGTTTCGGGAGTTCTGGCCGTGCGACACGGTGCAGCGAAGCGGGCTCTACCGGGCGCTTCGCTTGAGCCCGGACGTCGAATTGATGGTGCTCGACACGCGACGCTTTCGCAGCGTTCAGTCGCTGCCCGACGGGGCGCAGAAGACGATGCTCGGGTCGGTCCAGAAGGCTTGGTTTCTCGATGTGCTTGCGCAATCGAAGGCACAGTGGAAGATCGTGGCGACGTCGGTCCCATTTCATGGCAGCAGCGCCGACGCATGGGGAAATTACAGGAGTGAGCGCGATGAGATCGTCGAGTTCATCAAGCGGCAGCGCATCACGGGGGTCGTCATGATCAGCGCCGACTACCACTTCGCGCGTGAATGGAGCAACCGTCGCACCGGCATCCGCGAATTCATGGCTGGCCCCATTGCGACCTTTCGTACATTCGACCGGAAACCCGAAGCGCGGGAGCAACACAGCAAGGGCCCGCATTTCGTGTTTGGCGATGATCTCAATTTCGGACTGTTGCACTATGATGGGGCGCGCGGCACGCTTGGCGTGCGCTATCACGACAGCACGGGTGCTACGCGCTTCGACACGCTGCTGCCCGCTCCGTGATGGCCTCGTCCGAGCGTGCGGAAGCTGCGGCGCGTGGCAACGCAAGGCATGGGAGTGATGCATGAACGACACCGACGATGACGAAGGCGCGACCTCCTTGACGCGACGCCGCTTTCTGAGCGGCAGCGCCGCACTGGCCGCCATGACGGCGCTGGAGTTGATGCCTCCCAATTTGCGCCGGACGTTGGCCGCGGGCGTGCCAAAGCGGGGCTCGTTGCGCGACATCAAGCATGTCGTGCTTCTCATGCAGGAGAACCGATCGTTCGACCACTACTTTGGCACGCTGTCCGGCGTTCGCGGGTTCGGTGATCCGGACGCACTGATGCTGGCCAACGGCAAGTCCGTGTTCCATCAACCCGACGAAGCGAATCCGCTGGGTTATCTGCTGCCGTTTCATTTCGATACGCGCCGCAGCAGCGCGCAGAAGATTCCGTCGACGAGCCACGCCTGGAAGGTGCAGCACGAAGCGTGGAACGCAGGGCGGATGGATAACTGGCTCGCTGCGCATCGCAGCGCGGAGGGAGCCAAGGCGCCCTACGTCATGGGTTACTACCGGCGGGAGGACATTCCCTTCCACTTTGCGCTCGCCGACATGTTCACGATCTGCGACGCCTATCACTGTTCGGTGCTTGGGCCGACGTGGCCGAACCGCATGTACTGGATGACCGCGAGCATCGACGCCGGCGGTGAGTACGGCGGACCGATGACGGGCAACAAGAAGATCAAGGGTGGTTACCGCTGGACGACTTACGCCGAACGCCTGGAGAAGGCGGGCGTCAGTTGGAAGGTGTATCAGCAGCGGGACAACTATGGTTGCAACATGCTCGAGTACTTCCGCGCGTTCCAGCGCGCAGATCCCGACTCGACGCTGTTCCAGCGCGGCATGGTTCGTGAGGCGGAGGGGAAGTTCGAGGACGATGCGGTGAACGACCGGCTCCCCGCCGTGTCTTGGATCATGCCGACGAGCGTCGAGTCCGAGCACCCGGACCATCTACCCGCTGCCGGTGCCGCCTTCATCGCGCGAAAACTGAATGCTCTCGCCGCGCGGCCCGACGTCTGGGCCAAGACGGCGTTCATTCTCTGCTACGACGAGAACGACGGGTTGTTCGATCACGTGCCGCCTCCGGTGCCGCCCGACGGCACGGCGGGGGAGTACGTAGGGGGCGAGCCGATCGGTGCCGGCTTTCGCGTTCCCTGCCTCATCATTTCGCCGTGGACGACGGGTGGATGGATATGCAGCGAGCGCTTCGATCACACGTCCGTGTTGCGTTTTCTCGAACGCTGGACCGGCGTGACCGAGCCGAACATCAGCGAATGGCGACGGAGCACCTTTGGCGACTTGACGTCGGCCTTTCGTTTCGAAGAGGAGGGGGCGGCAGCGCCGCGCTACCCGGATGCCGCCGCGATGTACGCGAAGGTTCAGGACGAACTGCCAACGCTGCCGAAGCCCAAGCTGCCTACGGTCGATCAGGCGCGCCCGACGCAGGAACCGGGGCGCCGTCGCCAAGTCGGTTCACGCTGATCGCGCCAAGCGGTTGGTCGCGACATCGCCTGCCGCAGCGATGGCTCGCCGATGTCAGAAACCGATGCTCCGAGCCCACTTCACGTCCGGTTTGACCTTGTGCTCCTGTTCGAGCTGGTCGAGAAACGCTTGGGCGTCCATGGTCTCATCGAGCAATGTGATTTGCCGCTTCACGGCAGCGAAGTCGCCGGGAGTCAACCATTCGAGTCGGTGCAAGCGTTGCTGCACGGCGGCGTCCAGGCGCTCTTTCGCGCCGTCCAGCGCTTCGGTGATGAACATGCGCTCCCGTTGTTCGCGGGTGAGCGGCTTGAACTGGATCTTGAACGTGAAGCGTCGTAGCGCCGCTTCGTCGATGCGGTCGAAGAGGTTGGTGGTGCAGATGAAGACGCCGTTGAAGCGCTCCATGCCCTGCAACATTTCGTTGACTTCGGTGACCTCGTAGCTGCGTTGCGCCAGCGCGCGGTTCTGCAGAAAACTGTCGGCCTCGTCGAGCAGCAGGACGGCCTTCTCCTGTTCGGCCTCCTTGAACATCGCCGCCATGTTCTGTTCGGTCTCCCCCACATATTTGCTCATCAGATCGCTCGCCTTCTTGATGATGAGCGGCTTTTCGATGGTTTTCGCGATGTACTCGGCAAGTGCCGTCTTGCCGGTGCCCGGCATACCGAAGAAGCACAGCGTGCCGTGCCCACGGTTCTTGATCGCATTGACGATCTTTTCGACCGGATGGCGCGTTTCGATGTTGAGCAGTGACAGGTCGTAGGCGGTCACCAAAGGGCGCAGACCGCCACGGTCCATCCCGTCGCGGTAGCCCAGCGCCTCGTCGCTGCGCTCGAGTTGCCGTAGAACCAGCGCTTCGACATCGTCGTCGACCATGCCATGCGTCAGTTGCGCGAAACGAGCGGCCGCGTGAATCTGCGCGGGCGTCAAGGTGCGCCGCGCCGCCAGTTTCTCGACGAATTCCGCGCTGACGTTGAGACCGGCGAGGTGCTTGCGCGTGATGTTCGCCCGGACGTTCTGTGGCGGGTTTTTCAATTCCAGGTGAAACTGGAAGCGCCGTCGGTACGCCGGATCGATCTGGCCGATGGCGTTGGAGATCCAGATCGTCGGCACCGGATTGGTTTCGAGCGTCTGATTGACCCATGCCTTGCCGTTCACGCTGCCGCGATGTTGCTCGTCGTTGAACAGGTTGTTGAGCATTTCGGAAGGATTGTTCGGAAATACGTCCTCGACTTCATCGAACAGCAGCACGGTGTTGGCGCGCCCCTTCAGGAATGACTGTGAAATCTGCAGCGAGCGGTAACGCTCCTTGCCCGGCATGCTCTGGCCGTCGCGATCGAAGCACTCGACCTCGTAGAGCTCCGCTTCGGCCAACGCCGTGATGACCTTGGCGAATTCGGTCTTGCCGGTGCCGGGTGCGCCGTAGAGCAGCACGTTCACACCGACCTCGCGGCGCTGCGTGGCCGCCTTCAGGAGCGCGGCCAGATAGCGGGCGTCGGCGTCGACGTGCGGATAGTCGGAGGCGGTGAGCGTGGAGGGTTTCGCCGGGTGCGTGAACGCCGCCATCATCGCGCCTTCCGACTCGTAGGCTTCGAGCAGGATGGGCAGCAGGCGATCGGATAGACGCATCAGGTCACCGAGGTCGGTGACGTTGTGCTCGGCGATCGGCGCGTCGATCAAGGCGAGCGATTCGAGCCGCCCGCCAGGCTTCAAGGCCAATGCGATGTCGTTGGCGGCAACGCCCGTGACTTCGCCGAGCATCGCGTGCGCCTCGGCCGCACTGGCTGACTTGCAGTCGACGAGAATCGGGCGCAGATCCCGTGTGCACTTGGCGAGCGCGGCACATTCGATGAGCGTTTGCTCCGCCAGCGTGAGCGAGAGCACGCGCGAGAGCATCGCGATGTTGTCGGTCAGGCGCATCGGTGCGTGCTGGGCGTCCTTGGTCAGCGCATCGACCGTACCCTGGAACAGCGCAAGCACGTCCTTTCCATTCTGCTTGCAGAATTCGTCGAGGTAATAGAACACCGTGGTGTCGTCGTAGGTGCCGTTCCACACAGCGTGGCGGGCGATGAATTCCTGTGGGGATAGTTTGCCGACGCCGGCCCATGCCGGCATTTCGATGCAGCGCCCCGACAGAAACTTCTGTAGCTTGATGGTGATCGACACCGGCCAAACCAGATGCCGCGCGGTCAACGTCATGACGTCACCGATGTCGCGCCGCAGATTGAACTTCGGTCCCAGCGCGAGCACGAGGCGCAGTGCGAAAAGGGCCGAACGACGGTCTACCGGCGCCGTCAGATGCGCCTGTGGGCAGGGAATCATCAGGCTGCTGTCGAATTCGTCGGACATGGCTTCCCTCTCGGCGTTGCTCGGTTTGCGGGCGTGACTGTAACGCAGGAACGGGTCCCCGGTTGACCGCAGGGCTACAATCCGCGCGTTTTTTGCCGTCATCGGAAATCTCACGTCATGCGAGCGTTGTCTGTCCTGGTTTTCACCGCGTTGCTGTCGGGGGCGGTGCTTGCGGACTATCCGGTCCGTCCCATCAAACTGGTGGTGCCGTTTGCCGCTGGTGCCGGAACCGATGCCGTTGCTCGCTACATGGCGCAGAAACTCGAAGAGACGCTTCGGCAGCCGGTGGTCGTCGACAATCGCGTCGGCGCGAGCGGCGCGATCGGCACGCAGGCCGTGGCGCAGGCACCCGCCGACGGCTATACGCTGCTGTTCGTGGCGTCGCCGTTCACGACGGTGGCTGCCGCCACGCCAACGACCGCCGGCTACGACCCGATTCGCCAGTTCGAACCGGTTGCGCTCATTGCCACCGGCCCGCTGGTGTGGGTTTCCAATGCGCAGGCTCCGTTCTCGTCGCTGCGCGAGATGATCGGCTATGCGCGCGCGCACCCGGGTGCCCTGAGCTACGGCAGTGCCGGTGCCGGTGGCGTAAATCATCTGGCGCTCGAACTCTTCAAGGTGCGTACCGGGACCGACATGCTTCATGTGCCGTACAAGGGCATCGCGCCAGCCACGACCGATCTGTTGGGTGGCTCGATCATGACGTTGACCGGCACCGTGCCGGCCGTACTTCCGTATGTGAAATCCGGAAAATTGCGGGCGCTCGCGGTGACCGGCGACAAGCGCTCGGTGCTGATGCCCGACGTTCCCACCGTGAAGGAAGCTGGCGCCAGCGGTACCGAGGTCTACAACTATTGGGGCATCGTCGCGCCGAGCGGCACGCCCGCCGCCATCGTTCATCGGTTGAATGCGGATGTTCAGAAAATCCTCGCCAAGAAGGAAGTTCAGGAGCGCCTGGCCGGTGATGGCGTTGACATCACGCCCGGCGGGCCCGACCGGTTGGCGGCGTTCATCGCCAATGACTTCAACGGTTGGCGTGGCGTGGTGCGCGACGCACGGCTGAAGCTCGAGTAAGAGATCGATTCCGGTCGTGGCGGTACACAGGATCAGGCGAACGGGCGGAACGCTTCGGGCGAGCGCTCGATGACCTGACGCAGCAGGCGGAAGACGTCGCCATCGAACGGCAGCCGGGCGCCGCCTGCCAGCGAACACCATTGGTCGAAAGCGAGCAGATCGACGCGATCATGTTCGATGTCGCGTTCCTCGAAGATGGTCGCACCGGGAAATGGCCACGCCGGCAAACGCTTTGACGCCAAGGCGATTTGCAGTCGCTGTCGGTATCGATCGCGGCTTTCACTGTCTTCGCAGTAACCGTGGCAGCGCCCGATCTGACGCGCGAAACAGGGCTCACCGGCATGGCGCGGTCGCGAGAACCCGAGTTGGTGGTCGCACAGCCGATGCTCGCGTGCCGCCGCCATCAGCCATCGTTTGGCCGCAGCCTGGTCGGTGAACGGCCCGTAGCGATCCGGCACGACGTCCTTCGCCTCCGACGCAGCGCACCACTCGAGATGCAAGCCACGCTCATCGTCGGAGAGGTCAAGAAATCCCTGCCGTTCCCGCCTGCGAAGCGCGATGTTGCGCAGAGGCATCCGTTCCTTGATCAGCTCCGACTCCAGCAGCAAGGCGCTGAACTCGCCTGCTGTTGGCCGCCACTCGATGCGTCGCAATTCACGCGAGAGGCGGGCATCGTTCATCGTCATGTGATCGCTCGAAAAATGCGAGCGAATGCGCTCGCGCAGGTGCTTTGCCTTGCCGATGTAGATGGGGAGATCGTTGACGCCGAAAAACAGGTAGACGCCGGGCCCATCGGGGATGTTGGCCAGCGCGTCCGGTGGCAGATGCGGCGGCAGCGAAGGCGTGCGCAACAGGGCGCGAGCGGCGGCCGCCACGTTGGCGGGCGAATGCTCCTCGCTCGCGTGTTGCACGAATGCCGCCGTGGCTTCGCAATCGCCCATTGCGCGGTGACGCTCGAAATGACCCAGGCGATGACGGGAAACCAGCGCGTCGAGGCCGTGACCGCGTTCAGTCGGGTAGAGCCGCCGCGACAGCCGCACCGTGCACAGCAGATCGGCCGAAAACTGCTCCTGTACCCGGCGAAACTCGTTCTTGATGAAGCCGTAATCGAAGCGCGCGTTGTGGGCAACAAACACGGCGCCATCGAGCAGCGCGCACAACTCTTCGCGGATGGCGAAGAATTCTGGCGCGTCGCGAACCATCGCGTTGCTGATTCCCGTCAGTGTCTGAATCGCCGGTGGAATCGGCACACTCGGGTTGATCAGGGACTGCCAGCGTGTTTGGCGGCCGTCCGCGTGGAATCGGATGACGGCGATTTCGGTGACGCGGTCCGCGAGTGGGTTGCCACCGGTCGTCTCGACATCGATGAACGCGAATTCGCCGAGTGCGAGAAGCTCCGGAGGCAACGCCAGCGGCTGGCGCGACGGATGCATGGCGGCGGCTCAGACGCCGGTGTCGTTGCGAGGTGGCACGAGCAGGAGCTTGTCGATGCGACGGCCATCCATGTCGACGACTTCGAGTCGATACTCGCCGTGCATCGTGATGTCCGCGACCATCGCGATGCGCCCGAGTTCGGCCATGACGAAACCGCCGAGCGTGCGGTAGTCGCCGCTGCGCTCGCCAGCAAAGCCCGGTGCATCGGGGAACAATTCGCGAAAGCGTTCGAGCGACACGGAGCCGTCGAGCAGCCAACTGCCGTCGGCGCGTCGCACTGCGTCGGAATTCGCGGCCTCTCCCTCGTCGCCGAGGTCTCCGACCAACGCTTCCAGCACGTCGGTATGGGTGACCATGCCGAGCACTTCGCCGTGCTCGTCGACGACCAGAGCCAGCGACTCGCGTGTGCGCTTGAAGGTTTCGAGCGCTTCGAGCACGGAGATCGTCTCCGGGATGAAAACGGCTTCCTTGCGGACACGCTCGGGCATCAGCTTGCCGCTCTTCAGGTAATGCGCCAAGAGGTCACCCGAATCGATGACGCCGATGACGTTGGAGACGTCGCCGCGGACCACCGGATAGCGCGTGTGATGGCTCTGCTTGAGCAGTTCGAGCGTCGCCGCCGGGTCGGCCTCGACGTCGATGACCGTCAGGTCAGCGCGTGGCGTCATGATGTGATCGACGCTGTGTTCGTCGAGGTTGAACACTCGCGAGACGATGTGTGACTCGTTGGCGTCGAAGACACCGGCACTGGCCCCTTCGCGCATCAATCCCTTGATGTCTTCCTCGGTAACCGACGGGTCATCGGCCTTGCGGCGCCCGATCAGATGTACCAGCGCGTCCGTCGTGAGCGCGAGCAAGCGAACGAGCGGCTTGGCACCGACGGCGAGCCAGAGCATCGGTCGCGCGCTCCATCGCGCGATGGTTTCCGGAAACAGCAGGCCGATGCGCTTGGGTACCAGTTCGCCGAAAATCAGGGAGGCGAGCCCGATCGCGGCGACGACGGTGACCACCGAAAGTTGCCGCGCATAAGGCGCCAGCCACGGCCACTGCCCGAGCCATTGTTCGACGCCCACCGTGAAGGCGCTTTCGCCGAACGCGCCTTGAGCGAGCGTGATCAGCGTGATGCCGACCTGAACGGTGGACAACAGCCGTGTCGGCTCACCGGCGAGCGCAACGGCGGCGGCCGCGCCACGGTCGCCTTGGGCGGCCGCGTGTTCGAGGCGGATTTTCTTGGCGGACACCAGAGCGATTTCGCTCATGGCGAAGAGCGCATTCAGCAGAATGAGCCCGATGATGATGAAGACGTCCAATGCGAGCGTGACGTGGTGCGCACGGTCGGCGCGGCAGACGCTACTATACCCGACGGCCTCGGCCGCGTTTCCCGGTCGCCACATTAGGAATGTTGTTGCGTATGACTGTGCCCGTCCTGAGCAGTCGCCTGCCGCATGTCGGCACGACGATCTTCACCGTCATGTCCGCCCTTGCGAACGAGCACGGCGCGATCAATCTCGGTCAGGGATTCCCGGATTTCGACTGCGACGTTCGCCTGATCGACGCGGTGACCGACGCGATGCGAGGAGGTCATAACCAATACCCGCCGATGGCTGGCGTTGGTCTGTTACGCGAACGGGTCGCCGCGAAGCTCGCGGATCTGCAGGGAGTGCGTTACGACCCGATCACGGAAATCACGGTGACGTCGGGGGCCACTCAGGGGCTGCTTTGTTGCATCCTTGCCGCGGCGCGTCCCGGCGACGAAGTGATCGTGCTCGAACCGTGCTACGACAGTTACCTGCCCAATATCGAACTGGCCGGCGCCCGAGCGGTTGCGGTGCCGCTGGTGCGCGGCAGCTTCGAGCCCGACTTCGAGGCCATCGCGCGTGCCATTGGGCCGGCAACCCGCATGATCATCGTCAACACCCCGCACAACCCGACCGGCCGCATCTGGTCGGCACGCGATTGGGATCGCTTGGCCGATCTCCTCGAAGGGCGCGACATTTTCGTCGTCAGCGATGAAGTGTATGAACACATGGTGTACGACGGTCTGACCCACGTCGGAGCCGCCATGAATCCGCGTCTTCGCGAGCGCAGCTTCATCGTCTCCTCGTTCGGCAAGACCTTTCATGTCACCGGATGGAAGGTGGGCACGGTCTGCGCTCCCGCTGCGTTGACGGTCGAGTTCCGCAAGATCCACCAGTTCACGGTGTTCACGACCAATACGCCGATGCAGCATGGCATCGCGGCGTATCTCGCCGACGCCCGCCCGTACCGTGAACTCTCCGCGTTCTACCAGGCAAAGCGCGATCGCTTCGCGCAGGGGCTTGCCGAGACGCCGCTACGCGCGCTGACCACCGAGGGGAGCTACTTTCAGTGCGCGAGCTACGCCGACATCCGCGAGCTTCGTGATCTCGACGAACGGGCGTGCTGTGAGTGGATGACGCGAGAAATCGGCGTGACCCCGATTCCCGTTTCGGCGTTTTATTCGACGCCGACGGAGCAGCGCATCCTGCGCTTCTGTTTCGCCAAGCGCGAGACCACGCTCGACGCCGCGCTGGTGCGTCTGGCCGGGTTGCGCCGGATGGCGTGACCTGAAGCCGCGCGCGGCCATGTGCCGAGCCGCGAACGGCTACACTCTCACCCTTCGACCGCACTCATTGCACTTCCCGAACGATGGTTTCGCTGCGTCCTGCCGCCTCCCGGCACCTCGTCTTGTTCGCCGCTCTCGGCGCGTTGCTGCTCTCCGGGTGCGGCGGATCGAAGTCGTCGACACCGACGCCACCGAGTTCGTCGCTCACCGCGTCGCCGGCGACGTTCGTCGCTTTTGGCAGTACCCCGAACACGGTCGGCATCACCGGCGGCACGGGGCCGTTTACCGTGAAATCGAGCGACGCCACACTGATACCGGTGCCGACCACCGTCAGTGGCGCGTCGTTCGTCATCGTTCCGAAGAACGTGCTGACCGCAGCGCCGGTGACGCTCACGGTCACCGATTCACTCGGCGCGACCTCCGCCGTGGTGGCGACGGTGACGCCGGCGACCATCCCGTCAGGACGGATGCAGGTCACGCCGGCCGCGACCTCGCGTTGCGCGGCCGAAAACAACCCCGCGATCACCGCGGCCACCCTATGCTCGGGCGAAAGCAGTACGGCATCGGTCACGCTGAAAGACGCCAACGGTGCGCCGCTGGCGGGGCGCGACGTTCGCTTCGAGGTGCTGACATTCGGCGCCTCGATGGCGGCAGCGGCCGACAGGCAGTTCTATTCGCGCATCGTCACGGTCAAGAGTGACAGCAACGGCGTCGCCAACGTCGTGCTGCGCGCCGACGTCGAGGCAAGCTCCGAAGCGGCTTTCCTGCGCGCCACCGACACCGTCAGCACGCACCGTGTCGACACCTGGGTTACCGTGCTCAAGCAGACCGATGGCAAGTCTGCGCTGAGCATCGTGCCCGCGACGGGAGGGCAGTTCAGCTACTACAGCAACGAGTGCCCCGCCGTGACGCGCGATTACGGCATCAATGGCGGCACGGCACCGTATGCCGTTACGTTGGCGGCCAACAGCAAGCTCATGCTGGGCGATGGCACCACCATGGCAGCACCCGGCGCCGGCGTGACGGTCGCCAACGCCGGTGGACGCTTCACGGTCAACAACAGCGCCAGCACGACTTGCGCTGCCACCAGCGAGATCGTCACCGTCACCGATGCGACCGGCGTCACGACGACGCTGTCGCACGCCATCACGCCGGGCAGCAACGCTCGCCCGGCTGCAAGCGCTGATCTCGCGCTGTCGCCGCCGTCGCTGAGCATGTCGGCCGACCTGATCAGTACCTACTGCAGCAGCAGTCAGGGGCGCTACACCATCAGTGGCGGGACACCGCCCTACATCGCCTCGGGTTCGATTCCGCAGCTTCGCACGGCCATCGCGGCCGATGGCGTGAGTCTCGATGTGGGCTTCGCCTCCGACGCGAAGTGGAAGATGCTGAAGGGACAATCGGCGAGCATCCTGGTGCTCGACAGCGCCGGCAAGGTCGTCACCGCAACGCTGAACTGTTCCTGAGCTTCAGAGGCGCCGCTTTCGGCGCGCGCCGGGCGTTTCGCGCGGCGGCGCGTGATCATGCTCAGCGCCGAGGCTCGGTGATGAATCCGATTTTCTTCAGGCCCGCCTGTTGCGCAGCGGCCATCGCTTCGGCCACGCGTTCGTAGCGCACGGCGCGGTCACCGCGAATGTGCAGGTCGGGTTGCGGGCTCTTCGCTGCCGCTTCCCGCAGCAACGTGACCAACGCCTCGTCGGCGACGGGGCGTTCGTTCCAGTAATACGCACCCTGTGCGTCGACACCGAGGCGCACCGACTCCGGTTTGGTGTCCTGGGGCTTTGCCGTCGCACGCGGCAGATCGACGTTGACTGCGTGTTTCATCACCGGCACCGTGATGATGAAAATGATCAGCAGCACGAGCATGACATCGACGAGCGGCGTCATGTTGATCTCATTCATCACGTCATCGATGTCGTCCTGGGTTCCGAAAGACATGTCCGATGCCTCAGGCTTGTTTCATCGTCACGACGGTCGGCGCGGTCGCGCCGGAACCCGTCCGCGCCGCCTGCACCCGTGCTCCGGTCACGAAATGCGCATGCAGATCATGCGCGAAACTGCTCAGTCGGGCGAGAATGGCCTTGTTGCCGCGCACCAGCGCGTTGTAGCCGAGCACGGCGGGAATGGCGACGGCGAGGCCGAGTGCCGTCATGATCAGCGCTTCACCGACCGGGCCTGCGACGCGGTCGATAGTGGCCTGACCACTGTCACCAATCGAGATCAACGCGTGATAGATGCCCCAGACGGTGCCGAACAGCCCGACGAAGGGGGCCGTCGACCCCACCGAGGCGAGGATGGCGAGGCCCGACTGCAATCGCGCCGTGAACTCGTCGAGCGTGTTTTTCAGGCAGCGCGTCACCCAGTCGGACAGATCGAGCGTGTCGTGCAGTTGCGGCATCGATTTGCGATGATGGGCCGTGGCCTCCTGTCCCTCCAGTGCGAGCATGCGCAGAGGGTTGTCAGTGGGCACACCAAGTGCCGCGACACCGGCGGTGAAGTTGTCGGAATGCCAGAACGCATTGACGTTGCGCGTGAGGCGCTTGTACCGGCGGATCGCCAGCCCCTTGACGATGATGACGATCCACGACGCCATCGACATCGCAAGCAGAAAGAGCGCCACGGCGCGGGTGACCAGGTCGCCCTGGTTCCACATGTGCAGAAGGCCGAATTGAGATTCCATGAGGGTGACGATGAAGGAAGTTGAAAGACGGGTTATTGCAGGACAAAGCTGATCGGGACGTTGAACCACATGGCTTCGGGCACGCCGGCGCGTTTGCCCGGCACGTAACGCCACTTCATGACGGTTTCGGCAGCCGCAGCATCGAGGCGTTCATAGCCGCTCGATTGGTGAATTTCGGCTTTCTGCGGCAGTCCATCGACACCGATCAGAACTCGCATGACGACGCGGCCTTGCTCATTGCGCCGCTTGCTCAGCGGTGGGTAGGCCGGCTTCGGGTTTTGCAGGTAGTCCGCGTCGCTCGACGGCAGTTCGACGCGCGGCGGGGCCGGTGCTGCCGTCGTCGGCGCCGGCGCCGGTGGGGCGGTCGGCGCCACCGCGGCGGTGAGGGGCGGCAGCGGTGCCGGTGGGTCGGCGACGCCGGCGGGCGCTGCGGGCGCTGGGGTCGCGTCAGCGATCGCAATGGGTTGCGGTGCCGCGACCACCGTGGGCTTCACGGGCGAGCGCACTTCGGACGGCGGTGGCGGCGGCGGGGGCGGCGGTTCGTCCTTCGGGCGCGGTGGTTCCACCCATTCGGCAATCAGCTCGGCGGGAATCACCGTCTCCACGGCGCGGCGCAGAAGCCCGCTTTGCAGCAGCCACAACGCGACGCCGTGCAACGCGATGACGGCCACCACGACGGCGACGACGCGCTTTGAGGCGCTGGCGGACGAGGTTTCCCAGGTGGACATGCGGTGCGGCGTCAGGCTTGCAGCAGGACGTCGGCGCTGAGGTCGGCCACCGTGCGGCAGCCGCACAGCGCCATCGCGATCTCGAACTCGTCGCGCAGCAGGCGAAGCACGTGGGCGACGCCGATGGCGCCCGCGTTGGCAAGTCCATAGATCACCGGCCGCCCGATCAGCACGGCGGACGCGCCGAGCGCGAGAGCCTTGGCGACATCCGTGCCACGCCGGATGCCGCCGTCGACCAAGAGCGGAACGGCACCACCGACCGCGTCCGCCAGGCGCGGCAACACCGTCGCCGTCGCCGGCGTCGTGTCGAGCGTGCGACCTCCGTGGTTCGATACGATGATGGCGGCCGCGCCTTCATGCACGGCTTGGCGCGCATCGGCTTCGTGCAGGATGCCCTTGAGCACGATCGGCAGCCGAGTGATCGAGCGCAGCCAGGCGATATCGGACCACGTTGGCGCGCCCTCGGGGAGTCGCGTGAACAGACCGCTGTCGCCGGGCGTCGGCGCGCTGGTGGTCGGCGCCGGCTTCAGATTCACGGCCGTGATGCCGGGCGGCAACTGAAATCCGGCACGGCGCTCGCGGTCGCGAGCGCCGCTGCTCGACGCATCGACGGTGAGCACGATGGCCTCATAGCCGGCCGCTTCGGCGCGCGCCACCAGTTGTCGTACCGCATCGCGCGCGCGCTGCCAATAGAGCTGAAACCAGAGCGGTCCGCGCGTCGCATCGGCGCCGATGGCGGTGGCGACGGATTCCAGCGTCACCGTCGCCTGCGCGCTGAGCACGAGCCCCGCGCCCTGAGCGGCGGCGGCGTACGCGGTGGCGAGCTCGCCATCGGGGTGCACCAGCCGGTGGAAGGCGGTGGGCGCGATCAGGATCGGGTGGGCGAGCGTGCGGCCGAGCAACGTGGTGCGCGTGTGGCCGCCCGTGAGATCGCGCAGTACACGCGGCACGAGCGATCGCGCCTGCCACGCCTGGCGATTGCGTCCGGCCGTGAGTTCGTCGCCGGCTCCACCATGCACATAGGCCCAGGTGGCCGCATCGAGCCGCGCTTGGGCGGCGCGTTCGTGGTCATCGAGCGTGACGACGCCGGGCGGCAGTGCGCTGAGTGCGGGTACGGCAGAGCTCTCGGGCACTCAGAGCTCCATCCACTGGCGCAGCAGGTTGTGATAGGTGCCGGTCAACCCGACGACGCCGGGGTCGGTTTCGCCGAGGGTGCTGCGCAGATGGCGCAGATGATTGTCCATGTCGAAGAGCAGGCGTCGCTGCTCGTCGCTGCGCACCATGCTTTGCACCCAGAAAAAGCAGGCGATGCGTTCCCCGCGCGTGACCGGTTCGACGCGGTGCACGCTGGTTCCGGGGTAGACCACGAGGTGCCCGGCTGGCAGCTTCACGCGGCGATGTCCGAACGTGTCCTCGATGACGAGCTCGCCGCCGTCGTAGCTCGAAGGATCACGCAGAAAGAGCGTGCAGGAAATGTCCGTGCGCACCCGCGCGCCCGTCGCCGGCACGTAGCGGATCGCGCTGTCGACGTGGTTGCCGAAGGTGTTGTTGGCGCCAGCGTAGCGGTTGAAGAGCGGCGGGGAGATCTCGCGCGCGAGCGTCGCCGAAAAGAGCGTCGTGTTGCGTTCGATGGCCGCCAGCACGAGGGCCTGCAGGCGACGACACGGGGCGCTGCGTTCGTCGAGCTGCTGGTTGTTCTTCGCGATAACCGCTTGCTCGCCAGCCGTGCGGCGGCCGTCCTGCCACGTCGCGGCGTCGAGAATGCGCTCGGCTTGTGCGAGTTCGGTTGCGCTCAGGACATCGGGGACGTGCAGCAGCATGCGTGGCCTCCTCGTTGGCTCAGAATCGCTTGGTCAGCGTCAGGCGGAAGCTGCGCGGATCGCCCAGCACGACGAAGCCGGGGTAGAGCTGATCGCCATAGGTGCGATTGCCGATGTTGGTGGCGTTGAACTGCGCCTGTAGCGTGTCGCTGAACTGGTACTCGGCCATCAGATCCACGGCGGCGTATCCCGGGGCCTTGTTGGTGGCCATGGCAGCGCCGGTCATCCCGGAAAGCGGACGGTTTTCGCTGACCGCGCGCAGACCACCGGCGATGCGCAGCTTGGGCATTGCCTGATAGCTGAGCCACACGCTGCCCGTGTGTTTCGGGGTCAGGCCCACCCGCTGTCCGACCGAGGCCTGCGCGGTCGCGCTGCTGCCGGCGCGGTCGATGCGTGCGACCGGGATGTAGCTGTACGAAACATAGACTTCGAGAGCCGGTGTGACGCGGCCGACGACGTCCAACTCGAGCCCCTGCGAGTGACGCTTGCCGGAGAGCAGAAATGCGGTGCCCGCGAAGTCGGCGTCGGTGGTGCGTTCGTTGGTCTTTTCGCTACGGTAGATCGCGGCGCGGGTGGAGAGGTTGCCGTCGAGCCAGTCGAGTTTGGCGCCAAGTTCGACGTTGCGACTTTTCTCGGCTGGCGTGTTCGCCGTCTGCTGCGTCGTGTACTGGTAGGTATCGACGGAGGTGTTGAACGACGTGCCGTAGGAGAGGTGAAACGACGCGGTGGACGTGGGTTGAAAGAGCAGGCCACCCCGATAGCTGAAGAGCGAGGGATAGGAGAGCCGGCTGCCGGGCGTGGTGGCGATGTTGCCGTCGGTGCCGTAGGTGATCTGCCCGACGGTCGCACGGAACGAGTCGAGCCGCCCGCCGAGCAGGAGTTTCCACGCCGGTGCCACCTGCATCAGGTCCTGCGCATAGATGCCGCCGGAGCGGCCTGAATAGTGGCTCGTGCGTCGATAGAGCGGCGACGCCGGCGTGTAGGTGCCATCGTCGGGCGTGCCGACCGTCGTGTTGCCCTTGTTGTAGTTGGTCCAGTTGGTGACGCCGTTGCCGTAGCCCGATAGGCGGTTGGCCTTCTCCTCGGCGACGTCGACGCCGGCGAGAATCTGATGTTCGAAGCCGAACGCGCTGCGCTTGGCACTGTAGTCGCTTTGCAGGTAAGTGCCCTGGTAGCGATCCTTCCGCGGTGACAGGCCCGAGCGCGTGAGGATCGTCGCATCGCTCAGGTTGTCCTGCGTGGTCGGGGCGCCGTCGGTGGTGCCGAAGCCTGCGGTCGTGCTCCACTGCGAGCGTTCGAAGATGCCGCTGCGGAACTGGGTCTTCAGCTCGCTGCGGTCATCGAAGCGGTGGATCCACGATGCGTTGGCATAGGTGGCGTGTCCGAGCAGGTAGTCGCTCGCCTTGCCATAGAAATTGCCGGGGTCGAGCTTGGTGGCGACCGAGCCACCCAGGTAGCGCACGCCGTTCTTCGGCACGTTGTCGACGTCGAGGTCGAATGCACCGATGCTGAACTCGTTGCGCTCGCCGATGCCGAAGCGGTAGGTCGGCGCGATGCCGCGCTTGTTGATCTCGGCGCCGCCATTGTGCGCGCGGTTGCCCATCAGGTTCACCCGCAGTGCGGCGTCTTCGCCGGTGCGCTTGTTGAGGTCGGCCGTTGCGCGGAACGCTCGCTGCGTGGCGGCGCTGCCTTCGATTTCGTATTGGTCGAAGAGGAAGGGTTGCTTGTTGACCTGGTTGATGACGCCGCCGGTCGAGCCGCGCCCGTAGATCATCGAGGCGGAGCCGCGCATGACTTCGATGCGGTCGTAGTTGAAGGTGTCGCGGTCGTACTGCGAGGGGTCGCGCATGCCGTCGATCAGCAGGTCGCCGGTCGTCGCGACCGGAAATCCGCGCATCCGGATGTCCTGGTCGGTGCCATTTTCGGTGGCGGCGAACGTGATTCCGGCCGTGTAGTGGAGCGCCTGCTTCAGGGTGTCGAGCTTGGCGTCGTCGATCAGCTTCTCGGTGATGATGTTCACCGACTGCGGAATGTCGCGAATGTCCTGTGTGCCTTTGCCGACCGTCGTCTGTTTCGTCTGGATCACGTCCTTGCCAAGCGGCGCTTCGGCCTTGTCGGTGACGGTGACGGTCTTCAGTGTCTTGCCTTCGGTGGCCGGTGTCGGTGCGGTGGCCGGGGCAGGCGCAGGCGCCGGTGGTGGCGGCGGAGGCGGCGTTTGCGCCCAGGCGTTGATCGAGGCGGCGAACATCAACGCCGCGAGCGGAAGCAGCGGCACGTTGTGGTCGTCAGTGGTGTGGGCGCTGCGGCGAAGCGGCGCGATCGGTTGCGTGTCGTCGTGGGAAGCCAAAGAGATCTCCGGGAATCTTCGATAAGGCCGGCCGCGCGGTGCGCGGCAAGCAAGGGATAGACGGGCGGTGACGGCTGGCTGGCGCCGAAGTCCGTTGCGTCGTGGCGCCCGGAGTGACGGAGGTGGCTTGCCTGAGGTTGCGGATTGTATAGAGAATGCGAATTGTTCGCAACGCGATTCATGATTCTCCCTTGCGACTCAGCGTTTGCGTGTCGCATGGCGACTGCGGAGTTTCTTTGGGTTGCGCGTCGCGATGGCTGGCAACTGTCCGGCGTCTGCCCGCGACCGCGATCGCGTTGGTGCGACGGCGGAGGTTCTGGCGGACAGCGCGCAGGCCGCCGCTGGCGCTACACTGCCTGGCGATGACGACGAAGCACAACCCCGATGTCCCGCCCGGCTTTCATCCCTTCGCGGCGGGCGGCGCGTTCATGGCGGGCAATGGGCCGCTCTATCTGCGGCGCCTCGAGGGGCAGGCGCGCTTTGGTTTTCGCGTGGAGGCACGGCACTGCAACCCGATGGGTGTGCTGCACGGTGGCATGACGGCGAGTTTTTGCGACATGCTCTTGCCGCTGGCGGTGCATGTACAGCATGAGCCGCTGTCGCGTCGCTTTCTGCCGACCATCAGTTTGCAGGTCGACTATCTGGCGCCCGCCGCCCTCGGCGCCTGGGTCGAGGGCACGGCCGAACTGCTGCGTGCAACGCGCTCGCTGGTGTTCGCGCAAGGTTTCGTCACCACCGACGGCGAGCCGTGTGCCCGCGCCAGCGGTGTATTCAAGATCGGGCCGGAGTTTCCTGCGGATTTTCGCGGCTGAGCCGCGTACGCCACGCCGCGCAGCGGGGCTTTGCCGGGCCGTCAGGCGCTTCGGCGCGCGCCGAAGCGGTTGGCCAGCAACTCGTTGGCTGCGAGGGCGACGAGCACGATGGCGCCGCCACCCACGGTGGCCGCACCCGGCGTCTCACCGGCTCCGAGCCACGCCCAGAGCGGGCCCATCAAGACTTCGAGCAGCCCGAGCAGGGCGACCTCAGGGGCGCTCAGGTGCTCCGCCGCGCGGACCATCATCACGCACGGAATGCCGAGCTGAAAGATGCCGAGCGTGGCGAGCAGCGCGATGTCTTTCGCCGTCGCCGCGAAGGGTAGCGCGAGCGGCAGTGTGACGGCGGCCGACAGCAGCGCGCCAAGCAGCACGGCCGGCGCAAGGTCGACGTGCGCGCCCGAGTGTTTCAGCGTCACGATGTTGATCGCCGAGGCGACCGGCACGCCGAATGCGACGAGCATGCCGAGGAGCGCCGTCCCCTCCGTGCTGGCTTGGTTGGCGAACATGAGCATCATGCCGGCAAAGGCAGCGGCGATGGCAAGCCAGGTGCGCAGCGCGACCGGGGTTTTCAGGGCGAACCACGCGAGCAGCGTCGCGAACAACGGCGACAGGGCGTTCACGATCAACGTGTTGGCGGTCGACGTCAGCGTCAGCGCGATCATGAAGCAGGTGAACATGGTCGCCCAGCAAAGGCCGGAGACGAGCCCCGCGCGGCCGCTGCTGCGGACATAGACGAGGGCAGGACGGGCTCCGCGGCTGGCGATGAACCATACGATCAGCGTCAGCGCGCAAAAGAGACTGCGCCAGAACGTCACCTCGAAACTGCGCGCATGATCGAGATGGCGCGTGAAGACGCCGGCGATGCTCCACAGAAAGGTGGCGCCGATCATGGTCAGGATGGCGCGTCGGTGTTGTTCGGGGGTTCGCGTGGTCATGCGCGGGTGCTGCCAGGGGTGGGTGGTGGTTGCATCAGGCGCCTTCCGGTTGGGCCGTGCCGCGCACCTCGGGCACCAGCAGGCAGCAGAGCGCGGCGATCGTCATCAGTGCGCTGCAGGCGACGAGCGTGGTGGCGATGCCGTGGCGTTCGATCATCATGCCGCCCGCCCAGAAGCCGACGCCGAGGCCGATCATGAAGAGCGTCGTGCTCCAGGTGAAGGCTTCGGTCGAGTATTCGCTCGGCGCGAGCTTGCCCAGTTGCAGCGACAGCGCCGTCATCATCGGGCCGAAGGCGAGGCCGGTCAGCGCGCAGCCGAGCATGAAGGCCCACGTCTGCGTGCTCGCCGCCATCAGCAACGAGCCGCCGGCGAGCCACAACCCGCTCAGCATGATCTGCCGGTTCAGCGGCCAGCGCAGCCGCCACGAACCGTAGGCCACGCCCATGATCGCCGAGGGCACGCTCATCGCAGCATAGAACCACCCCACACGGGCCGGATAGCCGCTCGCGTTGGCGAACGCGGGCAGCGTGATTTCGTTCAGTCCGATGCCCATCGACAGACACAGCGACAGCAGCAGCGCGCGGCGCACGCCGAACGACTGCAACGGGCCGAGCCAGTGTCGCTGTGCCACGTACTCCACGCGCCCCCAGCGGACGAGGGCGCCGGAGCGCGCGAAGTGCCAGGTGCCGACCGAGGCGAGCAGCGCCGCCGCCAGCACGGCGAAGGCGGGTGACGCGGCAAGCATGGTCAGGCTGACCAGGAGCGGGCCGATGATGAAGCAGCCCTCCATGATTGCCGCCTCGACCGCGAACGCGCTTTGCTTGAGCGCATCGTTCATGTCCGACTTCCGGTACATCGCGCGGATCGTCATCGAGATCGGCGGAAAGACGATCCCTGCCGCGAAGGCCGACACCAGCACGACCGCGAGCGGCGCGCGCTGCGTCACCGCCAAGGTCAGCAGCAGCAGCGCCAGCGCATGCAGCATGCCCAGCGGCAGCATCACGCCGCGCGGCCCGTTCTGGTCGACGACGCGCCCGATGACCGGAGCCTGCACGGCGAGCGCGCCCATGTACGCTGCGCTGACCAGCCCGGCGTGGGCAAAGGAGCCGCTTTGCGACTGCACCAGGAGCGTCAGGCCGAGCGCATTCATGCCGATCGGCAATCGTGGCGCCACGGAGGCGAGCACGATGCGCCGCAGTTCGTGGTCGGCGAACAGGGCGCGGTAGGTGGTCAGATCGAGCAAACGGTCCTCGACGCCGGCGATCGGCGAAAAAATACGACGAAAACATCAAGCAACTTTTCGCGCTAACCCGCATCCATAACGGGCTTGCGGCGAAAAATCACGTTATGTCGATAATCGACAAAATCGAGCTGTGAGCCCGTTATGGATGCGGCTTCAACGAAAAAGCTGATTCCCATCGTCGGCCGTCCTCGCCCGCACCGAAGGCGTTCGTGCGTATCGGGAGCAACCCTGCGAGCGTACCGGAAACGGCGCACACCATTCCAGCAAAGCGCGCAGGGCAGGCTGCGCGCCGCGCAGGGAGGCCGTGGGCGTTGGTGCGATGGGATGGGGTTGATCCGTGGTTCCCTGCGGTAGCGTTTCACAAACAAGCATCAAAAGGTCTCGGCAGCAGCTCGCGCTACGGACGCGAGGATGGTATCGGCGCTCTTGTGCCGGACGAAAGGCTTCGGGTTCTCGTTACGGCGATCAAGGTAATCGCGGATCGCCTGTTCCAGATCGGCAATGCGGGTAGGGGCGCTGCGCTTGATCCACTGCTCGCTGATCTCGCGAAAGAAGCGCTCAACCAGGTTGAGTCACGAGGTAGACGTGGGCGTGACGTGGACGTGGTAGCGAGGATGGGCAGCCAACCATGCGCGCAGCTTCTGAGTCTTGTGCGTGCCAGAGCCGTCCATGATCAGGTCGATCTCAGCGGCGCGGCCGCCAATGCTGTCTACGCACTCGCAACGCCATCGGTGGCATCGTCGATCCAGCACATTGCAACGATCGGCCGTGGAGGTTGCAGGTGTGTTCATTTGGGGTCAAACCGTTCGCTGGTGTCCATGCGCACGTTGCGCAGCTTCGCCGTGGCCATGTGCGACGCATAAGCTGACTCGGCACGGTAGGAAATCAGGATCGTTCGCCGGCGCGCACCGGATGGATTGATCGTCGCCGCGTGCAACAGATCGGCATCGAAAACGAGAATGTCGCCCGCGTGTCCCGCGATCTGCATGGCCACGCTTTCCGCTTCCGGGGGTACCGGCGTGTGTGGGTCTTCTGGCCGGTGCGTGCCGGGCACCAGCCGCGTCGCACCGTTGTGTGGGCCGAAGTCGTCGAAGTACGCCAGCGCCTGCACGGTATCGCCCGCGCGGTGAGCCGAGAGGTCGCGATGCAGGTCCTGATGGCCGTGTCCTGCGAGTGGCTCTCGGCCCTCTACCTGCGCCAGAAAGTAGCGATTCCCGATCATGGCGCCAACGACATCGAGCATCGCAGGCAAGCGGCAAACCGCCTGCACCTTGGCGTCCAGATCCAGCAGCGAATGCCGCCAGCCAAAGCCGCGCGGCACCGGCCATTTCTCGGACGGCTGAATGTTCTCGTCGAACGCGGCGCGGAGCGAGTCGAGCCACTCGCGCGGAATGGCGCTGCGCAGCAGGACGTACCCATCGCGGGCCAGTGCATCGCGATCAACGATCGTCCCGTGAGTATCGGTCGCATGGCTTTGCATGATCTTCGCAATGGTAAGTCGTGTGCGTCAAATTGCGCAAATTGACAGCGCGGCGCAGGAAAGGCCAATCTTGCGCGGGGCATGAGCGAGCGCAACCCACCGCCGAGACAACTCTGCGCGCGCCGGACCCGGCCGTGATTGAATCGACGCCCCGTCATCGGTTCGCCCCGAGCGACTCCCAACCCAACACGCGCCATGAAACCATCCCTTCGCCCCGCCTTCGCGCTCCCGCTTCTGCTCGCCGCCACGTTCGCCGCGACGAGCATCGCCCAAGCCCAGAGCTGGCCCGCCAGGCCGATCCGCTTCGTCGTACCGTTCACCGCCGGCGGCGCCAACGACCTGATGGCGCGCTCCGCCGCCGAAGGCGCGGCCAAGGTGCTCGGGCAGCCCGTCGTCATCGAGAACAAGCCCGGCGCTGGCGGCACGCTCGGCGCCGAGGTCGTCGCCAAGAGCGCGCCCGATGGGTACACCTTCCTGATCAGTGCGGCAGGCGTCATCTCCAACCACATGATCAAGAAATCCATGCCATTCAAGGAGAGCGATCTGGTGCCGGTGGCCATGATCGCGCTCGCCCCCTCGATCATCATCGCACCACCGAACGCGCCGTACAACAATCTGCGCGAATTCGTCGACGCCTCGAAGAAGAGTCCCGATGGCTTCAACTTCGCCACGGCGGGTACCGGAAGCACGCCGCACTTCGTCGCCGAAATCCTGCGCAGCAAATACGGCGCCAAATTGCAGATCATTCCCTACAAGAGTGGCAACGAAAGCGCCACCGCCATCATGGCCGGGCAGGTCCAGGCCACGAGCGAGGCGAGCATCGTCGCCGTGCCCAAGATCACCGGCGGCAAGATGAAAGCGCTGGCCGACACCTGGACCAGCCGCATCTCGTCCTACCCGCAACTGAGCACGGCGATCGAGCAGGGCTTCCCCGACATCAAGATCGCGCATTGGGCCGGCGTGCACGCACCCGCCGGCGTCGCGCCGGAGATCATGGACAGGCTCGCCGCCGCGGTCGACGCCGCGATGAAGATGCCCGACATTGCAGCCCGCCTCAAGGCCGCCGGCATCGAGCCGATCGGCGGCACCCGAGCCTCGTTCAACCAGTTCGTCGCCGAGGAGAGGGCGCGTCTCGCCGCCGTCGTCAAAGTCTCGGGCATGAAGGAGGACTGAGCTCTTGGCCAACCCATTGCAGCGCGTCGTCGTCTACTGCGGCGCCAACGTCGGCAACCGGCCGGAGTACCGCGAAGCGGCCATCGAACTCGGACGCACGCTCGCAGCCGAGCGGATCGGCGTGGTCTACGGCGGTGGCGGCATCGGGCTCATGGGGGTGCTCGCCGATGCGACGCTCGAGGCGGGCGGCGAGGTCATCGGCGTCATCCCCGAGGCACTGAAGGCGCTCGAGGTCGAACACAAGCGCCTCACCGCGATGCACGTCGTCCCCGACATGCACAGCCGCAAGGCCATGATGCTGGGGCTGGCCGATGCCGTCATCGCGATGCCGGGCGGTTTTGGCACGCTCGATGAATTGTTCGAGGCGTTGACCTGGAGCCAGCTCGACTATCACCGAAAGCTCTGTGGCCTGCTCAATGTCGCCGGGTTCTATGACCCGCTCATCGACTGGATCAACCATGCCGTCGAGGCGGGGCTGCTGAAGGCGGTCAACCGTGACCTCATCGTGCACGGCTCGCGGGTCGACGATGTGCTGCACGGTCTGCGCACGCGGCCCTTTCCGCTCGCCACCAAGTGGATGGGGCGCTGACGACGGCCGCATGGCATGCCAAAATGGCAGCATGCAGCTCAACATCCCGACCACGCTGACCTGGATTCGCATCGCGCTGATTCCGGCCTTCGTCGGGGTGTACTACCTGCCGCACGACTGGCTCACGCCGACGCAGCAAAACTGGACCGGCGCCTGGATCTTCACGATTGCGGCGATCACCGACTGGGCGGATGGCTTTGCCGCGCGCCGGCTCGGCCAGACCAGCGCGTTCGGTGCCTTCCTCGACCCGGTCGCCGACAAGCTCATGGTGGCCGCCGCCTTGCTGTTGCTCGTGCAGATGAAGCGCGCCGATGCGGTGCTCGCCTTCATCATCGTCGGCCGGGAAATCGCCATCTCCGCGCTGCGCGAGTGGATGGCGCGCATCGGTCAATCGCGCAGCGTCGCCGTCAACACGGTCGGCAAACTGAAGACGACCGCGCAACTCACCGCGCTGATCGCGCTCTTGCTCTACGAACCGTTCTTTCCCGGCATTCCGACACCACTGCTCGGCACCGTCGCGCTCTGGCTCGCGGCCGGACTCACGCTGTGGTCGATGTTCTACTACCTGCGTCGCGCCTGGCCCTATCTCAGCAAACCCCAACGGCTGCTCGATGAGCGCGACGACGTGCGTTGAATCGACACCGTCCGGCCACGTTCATACGACCCGAATTTGCGTGATCGCGTCGCTTGTGTCTATAATGCGAGGCTTGATTCCCCGATAGCTCAGTCGGTAGAGCGCCGGACTGTTAATCCGTAGGTCCCTGGTTCGAGCCCAGGTCGGGGAGCCAACACCATGATGCTGCGCCACCCTCGGGTGGCGCTCGCTTTTCCGCCTGTTTTGTTGTGCCTTCGCGCGGTCGCGGCAATGCTTCGCAACCGCCCCAAGTCGACTTTTTTGTCTAACGCGTTAGACAAAATCCCGCCCGAGGCACCCTCCGCGCACCGCGATTGCGACCCGATGAAGACGGGTCCGCAACCCCCGCCTCCCACACGGCCAGACGCTCCTCATCCGCCACATAACGGTCACGGCCGCGTTCCTTGAACTTGCGGTCGCGGCTACTGCGGCAGATCGCTGAGCTCGTAACGGGTGCTACGCCCGCCCGCATCCAGCTTCCGCAGTACGCCTCGCGCCAGCAGGTCGTTGATGTCGCGCAGCGCCGTATCCGGCGAGCAGTTGGCGATGGACGCCCACTTGCTACTGGTGAGCTTGCCTTCGAACCCGTCGAGCAGCTTGTTCAGCAACTTCACCTGCCGTTCGTTCAGTGGTGTCGTCGCCCAGCGCTGCCAAAACCGCGCTTTGGTCAGCACTGCGTCGAGTATGTACTGCGCCTGATCGACGGCGCGATGCAGCGTGGCGAGGAACCAGGCGAGCCACTCGGTGACGTCCATCGACCGTTTCTGCGTCCGCTCAAGGATCTCGTAATAGGCCTTGCGTTCGCGCTGGATCTGCGCCGACAAACTGTAGAACCGCTGTGAACTGCCGTCGGCGCGAGCCAGCAGCAGATCACCGATGGCACGGGCGATACGACCGTTGCCGTCGTCGAAGGGGTGCAACGTAACGAACCCCAGGTGGCCGAGGCCAGCCTTGAGCAGCGGCGCTTCGTTCGACCCTCCATTCAGCCAGTCGAGGAAGCGGCTGGTTTCGGCCTCGAGGCGATCGGCAGGCGGCGCTTCGAAATGCACACGCTGGCGGCCGATGGGGCCCGACACCACTTGCATCGGGCCGGTGGCATCGTCGCGCCAGCCGCCGACCTTGATCCTGGAAAGGCCGGAATAGCCGGTGGGAAACAGTGCGGCATGCCAACCGAACAGCCGCTCCGGCGTGACCGACGCCTCGCAGTTGCCCGTGGCATCCAGCACCATCTCGACCACGCCCTCAACGTGCCGATCGACCGGTGCCAGGGCCCCGATGTCCACGCCCAGCCTGCGCGCGATGGACGAGCGCACGGATGCGACATTGAGTCGCTCGCCCTCGATCTCGCTGGTCTTGACCACGTCCTCGGTGAGCGTCGCAAGACTCGCCTGGTCGCGCAGCGCCATGCCCACGTCGGACAGACGCCCCATCAAGAGGCCCTGGGCGCGGCTCACCTCGGCCATCGACCCGGCCAGAGCAGCGAGGTCGAAGCGCCAGTTCGGCCAGTCACCCGCCTGCCAGATGTATTTGTAATTACCGCTATCCATGCGGAGATTATGAGGCGCAATCGCCGCACACGCAAGTTGTTCTCCGCACGATACACGGTAATTACGCGCGCCATTCATCGCACGGCAGGCCTCGTCTATGCTCTGCGAATACGACGTCGGCGCGGCTGATTGTCTGTCTCGTCGAACGCTCGATGCGGGTTGACCGCCATCGGTACGATAGCTCCGCGCTTCTGCCTTGATCGACCATGAATGCTTCCCCGTTACGTTCGTTCGCAACCGTTCAAGGGATCGCTCTCACCGTCGGTGCCATCGCGTGGGTCGGATGGGCAAGGGGGGTGAGTCTCACCGAGGGCGTGATCGGATTGGGTGTGCTGGGCGCTGCGTTCGCGGCGTGGCTCGCGTGGCGCAAGGGATGGATCGGCGCGTGGGAGGTGCTGATGCTCGAGGCGGGCGCGGCGGCGACAGCGACCAGCGCACTCGGCATGCAGCACGCCCACTGGGTGGCGAAGCCGCTGGCCATGGTGTTCGCGCTGGCTGCGGTCGCCGAAGGCGCGCGCCGGGCAATCCCAGGCGATCGAGGTGACCGGCATCGGCCGTTCCGATGGCTGGCCGCAGCGCTCGCCGCTTCGCTGGCTGGCGACGTGTTCCTGATGCTGCGTGGTCTTTTCATTCCGGGGCTGATCAGTTTCCTTGTTGCGCACCTGTGCTATCTCGTGCTTCTGCGGCGTGGCGTGCCATGGTTCGGCCACCGTCCGGCGCTGTTCGCTACGCTTGCGCTGGCCGTGGCGATGTACACCTGGCTGTGGCTAGCGGGGCTGCCAACGATGCTGCGCGCGCCGGTGGCCGCCTACGTGCTTGTCATTGCCGCGATGGCCGCGCAGGCGTGGAGTCGGCAGCGCGCGTTGGCGACGCGTTCGGCGCTGCTGGTGGCGTTGGGGGCGTGCAGTTTCATGGCGAGCGATTCGCTGCTTGCGATCAACCGCTTCGTCACGCCGTTGCCGTGGTCGCCGCTGCTGATTCTGCCGACCTACTACGCCGCTCAGGCATTGATCGTGCATGGCATGCTGAACGAGGGCTCACGCCCGGCCAGCGCATCGACATCGGGTTGACGGGCGCGGTGCTGCCCACTACACGTCGATCGCTCCGGCGGAATCGGCGCGCTTTCGCAATTCGAACTTCTGGATCTTGCCGGTGCTGGTCTTCGGCAATTCACCGAACACGATGGCGCGTGGCACCTTGAAGCCGGCAAGGTGCTGCTTGCAGTGGGCGATGATGTCGGCCTCGCGGACCTCCGCACCCGACTTCAGTTCGATGAAGGCGCACGGCGTTTCGCCCCACTTTGCGTCGGGTTTGGCGACGACGGCGGCGGCGAGCACGGCAGGGTGACGGTACAGCACGTCCTCGACTTCGATCGAGGAGATGTTCTCACCGCCCGAGATGATGATGTCCTTGCTGCGATCCTTGATGCGGATGTAGCCGTCGGGATATTGAACCGCCAGATCGCCGGAATGGAACCAGCCGCCGGCGAAGGCCTCGGTGCTTGCCTGCGGGTTCTTCAGATAGCCCTTCATCGTGATGTTGCCACGGAACATGATCTCGCCCATCGTCTCGCCGTCCATCGGCACCGGCTGCATGGTGTTCGGATCGAGTACGCGGGCGTCGCGCTGCAGGTGATAGCGCACGCCTTGGCGCGCGTTCAACCGTGCCCGCTCACCGATGTCGAGCGGTGCCCAGCCATCGTGCTTGGCGCAGACCGTCGCCGGCCCGTAAACCTCGGTCAGTCCGTACACGTGCGTCAGATCGAAGCCCAGCCGCTCCATGCCTTCGATCATCGCGGCGGGAGGTGCCGCGCCAGCCACCATGCACTTGATGCCGCGCGGCAGTCCGGCCTTCATGTCGTCGGGCGCGTTGACGAGCAGGCTGTGCACGATCGGCGCACCGCAGTAGTGGGTGACGCCGTGGTTGCGGATCGCCTCGATGATCGCGCCTGCCTCGACCCTGCGCAGGCAGACGTTGACGCCGGCGCGCGCCGCGATGGTCCAGGGAAAGCACCAGCCGTTGCAGTGAAACATCGGCAGGGTCCACAGATACACGGCGTGCTTGGGCATGTCCCATTCGAGCACGTTGCTGACGGCGTTGGTGGCGGCGCCGCGATGGTGGTAGACGACGCCTTTCGGGTTGCCCGTCGTGCCGCTCGTGTAGTTGAGCGCGATGGCATCCCACTCGTCCTCGGGCAACTGCCATTCGAAAGCGGGGTCGCCCTCGGCAAGCAGCGCCTCGTAGCTCAGTTCGCCCAGGCGCTCGCCCGGTCCGAACAGCGCATCCTCGACGTCGATGACGAGCAGCGGGCTGCTGCGCGTGCGCAGCGTCAACGCTTTGCGAATGGTCGGTGCGAACTCCGCGTCGACGAGGATCGCCTTGGCTTCCCCGTGGTCGAGCATGAAGGCGATCGTCTCCGCATCGAGCCGTGTGTTCATCGTGTTGAGCACGGCGCCCGCCATCGGTATGCCGAAGTGTGCTTCGACCATCGGGGGTGTGTTCGGCAGCATGACGGCGACCGTGTCGTTGCGGGCGACGCCGCGACGCCGCAAGGCGCTGGCGAGGCGACGACAGCGAGCGTAGGTGTCCTCCCAGCTCTGGCGCAGCGCCCCGTGCACGATCGCCAGTTGGCTGGGGTACACCTCCGCTGTGCGTTGAATGAACGACAGGGGTGTCATTGGCGCGAAATTGGCGCCATTGCGTGGCAGATCGGTGTCGAAGATGCTGGGCATGGATCGAATTCTCCCGACAGGGGGGCGCGCGTGGTCGCCATCGGCGGCATCATAGTCCGGGTGCGCCGCATCATGCACGTCGGTTTCGGTTCCGATTTCGCCATGGGTGAGCCGGCATCGGCGCGGCGATGCGGCACGATACGGCGATCGAAACAACGGAAGGAGCAAAGCTCATGTGGCGTCGAATGTCAGGCTCTTTGGTGCTCGTTGCCAGTCTGCTGTTGTCACAGTGGACGATGGCGCAGAGCGATTTTCCGAGCCAGCCGATCACGATCATCGTTCCCTACGCGCCGGGTGGCACCACCGATGTGCTCGGACGCGCGCTGGCGGCCAGCATGGGCAAGCAGCTCAAGCAGTCGGTCATCGTCGAGAACAAGGCAGGTGCAGGCGGCACGCTTGGCGTCGTGGAGATGCTGCGCACGAAGCCCGACGGCTATCGACTGACGTTGGTGCCGGTCAGCGTGTTCCGGCAGCCCTACGTGCAAAAGACGGCCTACGATCCACTGCGCGATCTGACCTACATCGCGTCGTTTTCGGCCTATGACTTCATTCTCGCCGTCGCTGCCGATTCACCGTTCAAGAGCGTGAAGGATGTCGTGGAGCAGGCGCGGCGGCAGAAGGACAGCGTCGATTTCGGCACGCCGGGCAAGTTCACCGGCAATCAGGTCGCGATGGCGATGCTCGGCCGAACAGCCGGCGTTCGCTTCGTGCATCTGCCCTACAAGGGCGATTCGGAAGCGACGACCGCGCTGCTCGGCGGCCATGTCAAGACGATCGTCAGCACCAACGGGGTATTGACCTTCATGGAGTCGGGCAAGGTGCGGGCATTGGCGGTGGCGGCGGAAACACGGCCACCTGCCTTTGCCCAGGTGCCGACGTTCCGCGAGGCGGGTTACGACGTGGTGGTTCCGTCGCCGCTGGGTCTTGCCGGCCCGCGCGATCTGCCGCTGCCGATCGTGCAGAAACTCGATGCGGCGGTGCGCGCCGCGCTCGATGATCCGGAGATGCAACGCGTCATCAAGACCTACGGCGTGCGCACGGACTATCGCAACCATCAGGCCTATACCGAGTTTGCGCGCAAGAACTTCGAAGCCGAAAAATCGATCGTGCAGTCGCTCGACCTCAATGATTGATCGACGCGAGGAACCGGGCGGGTGAGTGGTGCCGCCTCGATGGGTGCCCTGATCGACGCCGACACGGCATTCATCAGCATGCCCGACTGCATCCGTGCGCACGCACGGATGGCGCCGGAGCGCGTCGCGCTTCGGGATGAGGCAGGCTCGATCAGCTACGCCGAACTGGATGCGTTGATGGACCGGGTGGCGGCGGCGTTGCAGCGCGATGGCGTGGGCGCTGGCGAGGTCATCGCGGTGGGGGCGCTCAATTGCGTTCGTTATGTCGTGCTGTTTCTCGGCGCTCTGCGTGCCGGCGTCGTCGTCGCGCCCCTTGCGCCGTCGGTCACGGCGGAGGACTTCGGCGCGATGGTGGCCGATGCCGAAGCGAGGTTGCTTTTCGTCGATGCCGCAACACCTGCCGATCGGGCGCGCGGCGTGCCGCGAGTCGCACTCGGCGCGGGCGTCGGTGACCGCGCCTTCGACGACTGGCTGGCCCCGCCGGGCGCTGCGCCCGCGCCCGTGGTCATCTCCCCCGAGATGCCGTTCAACATCATCTATTCATCCGGCACCACGGGCACGCCCAAAGGCATCGTGCAATCGCATGGCATGCGCTGGGCCCATGTTCGACGCGGCACGCAATACGACTATGGACCCGACGGCGCGACGTTGATCGCCACGCCGCTCTACTCGAACACGACACTCGTCGTGCTGTTTCCGACCCTCGGGTTTGGCGGCGCGCTCGTGCTGATGGCGAAGTTCGACGCCCGGCACTTTCTGCAACTGGCCGAACGCTGGCGCGTGACGCACACGATGCTGGTGCCTGTGCAGTACCAGCGCATCATGGCACACGATGCCTTCGCCGCGTTCGACCTCTCGTCGTTTCGCATGAAGTTCTGCACCAGCGCGCCGTTTCGCGCCGAACTCAAGTCCGATGTGCTGGCACGCTGGCCGGGGGGATTGACCGAGTTCTATGGCATGACCGAGGGCGGCGGTACCTGCATCCTCGAGGCGCATCGCCATCGTGACAAATTGCACACGGTGGGCAGGCCGGCGCCAGGGCATGACATCCGTCTCATCGACGAGGAGGGGAACGAGGTTGCACGCGGCGCGGCGGGTGAGGTGGTCGGGCATTCGCCGGCCATGATGACCGCCTACCACCGGCAACCCGACAAAACCCGCGAGGTGCTCTGGTTCGACGCAACGGGCAAACGCTTCATCCGCACTGGCGACGTTGGCCGCTTCGACGAGGACGGGTTCCTGACGTTGATCGACCGTCGCAAGGACATGATCATCAGCGGCGGCTTCAATCTGTATCCGAGTGAACTTGAAGCGGTGCTGCTGCGGCACCCGGCGGTGCAGGAGGCGGCCGTCGTCGGCATCGCGAGCGAACACTGGGGCGAGACGCCGGTGGCCTTCGTCGTGCTTCGCGCGGGGGTGGGCGTGCCGCCCGAGGAGCTTCGCGCCTGGTTCAACGAGCGCGTCGGCAAGACCCAGCGCCTGGCCGATCTGCGGCTTGTCGAAGCGTTGCCGCGCAGCGCGATCGGCAAGGTGCTGAAGCGCTCGCTGCGCGACGCCTACACGGCGATCTGAGGAACGCGGGCATGGCGGCCCGCGCCCACGGCTCTCAGGGGCCGCCGCGCTCTCAAATGTGCAGCGCTTGGCCGAGGGCCCGCAGCGCGGCCTCCTGCACGGCCTCGCCGAGCGTCGGATGGGCGTGGATGGTGTGCGCGACGTCTTCCAGTCGCGCGCCCATCTCGATCGATTGCGAAAACGCCGCCGCCAGTTCGGCCACGCCGCGTCCGACCGCCTGCCAGCCGACGATCAAGTGATTGTCGCGACGGGCGACGACGCGAACGAAGCCGTCGTTCGCTTCGATCGTCATCGCACGTCCGTTGGCGAGGAACGGGAACGACGCGTGCAGGCAGTCGAGCCCTGCCTTGGCTGCGTCCTGTGGCGACTGGCCGACGCTGACCACTTCCGGGTCGGTAAAGCAGATTGCGGGGATGGAGGCGGGATGGAATCGACGGTGCTTGCCGGCGATGATTTCGGCGACCATTTCGCCCTGCGCCATGGCGCGATGGGCGAGCATCGGCTCCCCGGTCAGGTCGCCGATGGCCCAGACGTTGCGCATCGATGTGCGGCACTGGTCGTCAACCTTCACCGCGCGTCCGGCCATGTCCAGTTGCAGGCTTTCCAGCCCGAAGCCCTCGCTGCGTGGGCGCCGACCCACCGACACCAGCACTTGATCGGCGGAGAGCGTGAATTCGTCGGCCGTGGCCGTGCGCACGCGCACGCCACCGCCCTGCGCCGCAGGGCCCAGCACCGAAGAGTTCAGGTAGAGGTCGACGCCGAGTTTTTTCAGCGCCGAATGCACCGGCTTGGTCAATTCGTCGTCATAGGCCGGCAGGATGCGCTCGGTGGCTTCGACCACGGCAACCTCGGAGCCGAGCTTGCGATAAGCGATGCCGAGTTCGAGTCCGATGTAGCCGGCGCCGACCACGACGAGCCGTTTGGGTAGCTTCGTCGGCGACAGCGCTTCGGTCGAGGAGAGGATGTTGCCGGCAAACGGCAGGAACGAGAGTTCGGTGGCCACCGAGCCGGTCGCGAGCAGCAGGTGCTCGCACTGGATGCGTTGCGTGCTGCCGTCGGCGGAGACGACGTCGACGCTCTTGCCGTCGACGATGGTGGCGCGACCTTCGATCACTTGCACGTTGTGCTTTTTCAGCAACGAGGCGACGCCCGTGGTGAGGCGGCCGACGATGCCGTCTTTCCAGCGCACCGTCTGTGCGATGTCGATGGAGGGCTGTTCGGCGCGGATGCCGAGCGCCGAGTGGCCGTCGAAGTGGCGCAGCTTGTCGAATTCTTCCGCAGCGTGAATCAGCGCCTTCGAGGGAATGCAGCCGATGGTCAGGCAGGTGCCGCCGGGGCGCGCGGCCTCGACCAGCACGGTCGGGATGCCGAGTTGGCCGGCGCGAATGGCCGCGACGTATCCGCCGGGACCGCCGCCGATGACGAGTAGCGTGGTGGAGTGCGTTTTCATGGAGCTACCTACTGCACGAACAGCATCGCCGGCGCTTCCAGCAGGGCGCGGATGGCCTGCACGAATTCGGCGGCATCCATGCCGTCTACGACGCGATGATCGAAGGATGAAGAGAGGTTCATCAACTGCCGGGCAACGACCTGGCCGCCGCGCAGCATGGGCCGCTCGACGATGCGGTTGACGCCGATGATGGCGACCTCGGGTTGGTTGATGATCGGCGTGGTGACGATGCCACCCAGCGGGCCGAGGCTGGTGATCGTGATGGTCGAGCCCGAGAGCTCTTCTCGCGCGGCTTTGCCGTTGCGCGCGGCGTCCGCGAGTCGCACGACTTCGCGCGCCGTTGCCCACAGGTCGAGGGTTTCGGCATGCGTCAGCACCGGTACCATGAGGCCCGAAGGAGTCTGCGCAGCGATGCCCAGATGCACGGCACCATAGCGCGTCACGACGCCGGCTTCATCGTCATAGCGGGCATTCATTTGCGGGAAATCGCGCAGCGCGAGGATGACGGCGCGAGCGATGAACGGCAGCAGCGTGAGTTTGCCGCGGCTGGCGCCGTATTTCGCGTTCATGCGCTGGCGCAACGCTTCGAGTTCGGTGACGTCACATTCTTCGACGTAACTGAAGTGCGGGATGCGCCGCTTGGCGTCCTGCATTTTCTGCGCGATCTTGCGACGCAAGCCGATGACTGCGATTGCCTCTTCGTCGGTGCGTGCCTCATAGCCGCTGGCGACGGTCGTCGCGAGCGCTTTCGTGGCACCCGCCGCGTACGTCGCGAGATCCTCGTGGGTGATGCGGCCCGCCGGCCCGCTGCCGTGAACGTATTGCAGCTCGATGCCGAGGTCCCATGCGCGTCGGCGCACGGCCGGCGAGGCGAGCGGCTTGTCGCCGAGCGCGCGCAGTGGCACACCCCGGCGAGCGTCCGACGGGGCGGCGGCTGGTACGGGTGCGGCCGCTGGCGACGGTGCCGGTGCGGCAGCGGGTGGCACTTTCGCTGCGGGCACGGCCGGTGCGGTCGGTGGCACAGCGACAGGCGCCGGTGGCGCGGCGGCGGCTGCCGCCGCCGCTGCGCTGCCTTCCTTCACGTTGCCGGCGCCTTCGACCTCGAGGCGGATCAGTTCGGAGCCGACGGCGCGCATTTCGCCGACCTTGCCGCCCAGCGCCAGCACTCGACCGGCGACCGGTGAAGGAATTTCGACGTTGGCCTTGTCGGTCATGACGTCGGCGAGGGGCTGGTCTTCCGCGACCATGTCGCCCACCGCGACGCGCCAGCCGACGAGTTCGACCTCGGCGATACCTTCGCCGATGTCGGGCATTTTGATGATGTAGAGTCCCATCGCTCAGGCCTCCATTGCGCGCTTCATGGCCGCACCGACGCGGGCGGGAACGGGGAAGTAGAGCCATTCCTGCGCGTGCGGATAGGGCGTGTCCCAGCCGGTCACGCGCTCGATCGGCGCTTCGAGGTGGTAGAAGCAGTGCTCCTGGATCAGCGCCGCGAGTTCGGCGCCGAACCCGCTGGTGCGGGTTGCCTCGTGCACGACGAGGCAACGCCCGGTTTTCTTGACCGAGTCGACGATCGTTTCGAGATCGAGTGGCCACAGTGAGCGCAGATCGATGATCTCGGCATCGACGCCGGCTTCGCGGGCGGCGCATTCGCTGACCCAGACCATGGTGCCGTAGGTGAGCACGGTCAACTCGCGGCCGGGGCGGAAGACGGCCGCCTTTTCGAGCGGAATGCTGTAGTAGCCCTCGGGTACGTTACCCAAGGCATGTTTGCTCCACGGCACGACGGGCTTGTCGTGGTGTCCGTCGAAGGGGCCGTTGTAGAGGCGCTTGGGTTCGAGGAAGATCACCGGATCGTTGCATTCGATCGAGGCGATCAGCAGTCCCTTGGCGTCGTAAGGATTGGACGGCATCACCGTGCGCAGTCCGCAGACGTGGGTGAAGAACGCCTCCGGGCTTTGGCTGTGGGTTTGTCCGCCGTAGATGCCACCGCCGCAGGGCATGCGGATCGTCAGTGGTGCCGTGAAGTCGCCGACCGTGCGAAACCGCAGCCGCGCCGCTTCCGAGACGATCTGGTCGGTCGCGGGATAGAAATAGTCGGCAAACTGGATTTCGACCACCGGGCGCAACCCGTAGGCGCCCATGCCGATGGCGGCGCCCACGATGCCACCTTCGTTGATCGGTGCATCGAAGCAGCGGTTCCGGCCGTACTTCGCTTGCAGCCCCTCGGTGACGCGGAACACGCCGCCGAAGTAGCCCACGTCTTCGCCGAACAGCACGACGTCGTCGTCGCGCCCCATCATGACGTCGAGCCCCGAGCGCAACGCCTGGATCATCGTCATCGGCGATGTTTTGGTGCCGTCCGACGAAGGCGTCGCGGCCTGCTTTTTATCTGTGGTCATGGCGTTCATCAGACCCCCAGCTGTTGGCGTTGCCGACGCAGATGCTCCGGCATGTGTTCATAGACATCCTCGAACATCGAGGCGGCGTTCGGGATGTGGCCGTCGAGCAGGGTGCCGTGACGTTCCGCCTCTTTTTGCGCGGCGGCCACTTCGGCTTCGAGCTCCTTCTGAGCCTGTGCGTGCTGCGCATCCGACCATTCGCCGATCTTGATCAGGTGCTGCTTCAGCCGATCGATCGGGTCACCGAGCGGAAATCGCTGCCAGTCGTCCGCCGGTCGGTATTTCGAAGGATCGTCGGAGGTGGAGTGCGCGCCGGCGCGGTACGTCACCCACTCGATCAGTGTCGGGCCCAGGTTGCTGCGTGCCCGTTCGGAGGCCCACAGCGATGCCGCGTAGACGGCGAGGAAGTCATTGCCGTCGACGCGCAGGCTGGCGATGCCGCTGCCGACTCCGCGCGCGGCGAAGGTTGTCGTCTCGCCGCCGGCGATCGCCTGGAAGGTCGAGATCGCCCATTGGTTGTTGACGACGTTGAGGATGACCGGCGCGCGATAGACATGAGCGAAGGTGAGGGCGTTGTGAAAATCGCTCTCGGCGGTCGAGCCGTCACCGATCCAGCCCGAGGCGATCTTGGTGTCGCCCTTGATCGCGGAGGCCATGGCCCAGCCAACGGCCTGGATGAACTGCGTGGCGAGGTTGCCGGAAATGCTGAAGAAGCCCGCCCGCTTGTACGAATACATGACCGGCATCTGGCGCCCCTTGATCGGGTCCTTCGCGTTGCTCATCAGTTGGCACATCATCTCGGCCATGCTGACGTCGTCGCGCACGAGCAGCAAACCCTGCTGCCGATAGGTCGGAAAGCACATGTCGCCGGGCTGCAGCGCGAACGAGTGCGCGATGGCGATCGCCTCTTCGCCCAGGCACTGCATGTAGAACGACATTTTTTTCTGGCGTTGCGCGATGACCATGCGGGCGTCGAAGATGCGCGTCTTCATCATCGCGCGCAGCCCCTTGCGCATCAGCACGGGGTCAAGCGTGGGGTTCCATGGCCCGCAGGCGTTGCCTTCGTCGTCGAGGACGCGAATGAGCGCGTAGGCGAGGTCCTGGGTGTCGAAGTGTGAGGTGTCGACCGGCGGGCGGCGCACCGAACCGGCGGCGGACCGGCGAAGGAAGGAGAAGTCGGTCTCGCGACCGGGGCGTCCGCTCGGTTCCGGTACGTGCAGACGCAGTGGTTGTGTCATGTTCGCTCCTTGACGCACGATTGTGTCGTGCGCGTATGGTAGTGCGATCGGCCGCGCGGGTGGCGCTTCGCGATGCTTGTCGTGGGGGCCGCCGAGTCCAATGGCCGGTTGCCGCGGCGCGCATGATAGCGGTTGCGCCCCGATCGAGCCGGGGGGGATGCACCGAGGGTCAACCCGCGTTCTCGGGTGAAACTTGCAAATTGTCAAGATTGAAGGCGAACAACTTGCTTACACTTGAAAGGTCAACGGTTCAATCGACCGGATGTTTTCCAAGGAGGAATGACATGAAGAAGGTTCTTGCCGTCGCGGTGTCGGCGATGCTTTGCGCGGCCGCGGCTCAGGCACAGATCAAGGTCGGCATCACGGTGTCGGCGACGGGGCCGGCGGCATCGCTCGGCATTCCCGAGAAAAACACGTTCGATCTGGTGCCCCGCACCATCGGCGGGCAGAACGTCACCTACATCGTGCTCGATGATGCGTCGGACACGACCAAGGCGGTGACCAACGCCAAGAAGCTGATTGCCGAAGACAAGGTCGACGTGATCATCGGTTCCACCACCACGCCCACGAGCCTCGCCATCATCGATGTCGTGGCCGAAGCGGAAACGCCGATGCTGTCGATGGCGGCGTCGGCCAAGATCGTCGACCCGGCCAACCCGAAGACGAAGTGGGTGTTCAAGACCCCGCAGAATGACTCGCTGATGGCCGATGCCATCGTCGAGAACATGAAGGCCAACGGCGTCACGACGATGGGCTACATCGGTTTCTCCGATGCCTATGGCGAGAGCTGGTTGCACGAGATGCGTCGCGCAGCGGCGGCCGCCGGCATCAAGATCGTCGCCGACGAACGCTACAACCGCACCGACGCCAGCACGATGGGGCAGGTGGTGAAGCTCATGAGCCTCAACCCGCAGGCAATTCTGGTGGCGGGTTCCGGCACGCCGGCCGCAACGCCGCACAAGGAGCTCGTCGCCCGTGGCTACAAGGGCAAGATCTATCAGACGCATGGCGTGGCCAACAACGATTGGCTGCGGGTGATGGGCAAGGATGCCGAGGGCACGTTGCTGCCGGCCGGTCCGATGCTGGTGTGGGAGCAGCTGCCCGACAGCAATCCGGTCAAGAAGGTGGCGCGCGAGTACGTCACGGCCTATGAGGCGAAGTTCGGGCCGCGCTCGACCTTCGGTGGCCACGCGCAGGATGCGTTCCTGCTGGTCAATGCCGCGATTCCCGAGGCGCTGAAGGCGGGCAAGCCGGGTACCAAGGAATTCCGCGCCGCGCTGCGTGCCGCGCTCGAATCGGGCCGCGAGGTGGTCGGTGTCAATGGCGTCTTCAAGATCACGCCGCAGGACCACAACGGCATGGATGCGCGCGCCCGTCAGATGCTGACCGTCAAGGACGGCAAGTGGCTGGTGGTCACGAAGTAGGCGATACTGTCGCTGGCACCTCGTGAGTTCGATGCCGCGGGCGCTGTGCGTGCGCGCGGCGAACTCACGATACGGGGAGCCGCCTGCGGGTGGCTCTTTCTTTGACTTCGCGCCGCGCGTGGTGCGTCCGGCACCGCGCGTGGCGACAGGAAGCGATCGTCGTGGATAGCACCATCGTCGCGCTGTTGGCGCAGGACGGCCTCACCAACGGCAGCATCTACTGCCTGCTCGCGCTGGCGCTCGTGCTGGTGTTTGCGGTCACGCGGGTCATTTTCGTGCCCCAGGGCGAGTTCGTCGTCTACGCGGCGCTGACCATGGCGTCGTTCGACGGGGCGCGCACGCCGGGCACGGTGTGGTTGCTGCTCGCGCTCGGCGGTGCCGCGTGGTTGGCCGACACCGTGAAGCTTCGCCGCGAGCCGCGACGCATGGCGCTCGCGTGGCTTGCCACCGCGGCTCCGTGTGTGGCGGCGGCGGGGCTCGTGGCGTGGGTGGCCGCCAGCAAGGCACCGTTCGTCGTGCAGGCGCTGACGACCGTGCTCGCGGTGACCGCGATGGGCCCCGCGGTCTATCGGCTCGCGTTCCAGCCGGTGGCGAGCGCGAGCGTGCTGGTGCTGCTGATCGTCGCGGTGGCGTTGCACTTCGTGCTGACCGGCCTCGCGCTGCTCTTTTTCGGCGCCGAAGGTGTGCGCACGCCGGCGTTCACCTCGGCGTCGTTTTCGTTCGGCAACATCACGGTGTCGGGGCAGAGTCTGCTGGTCTATGCGTTCACCGCCGTGTTGATCGTCGTGATGGCCGTGTTCTTCCGCTATGCGCTCTTTGGCAAGGCGTTGCGCGCAACCGCCGCGAACCGCACGGGGGCGCGGCTGGTGGGCATCAGCCCGGACTTTGCGGGGCGCCTGTGTTTCACGCTGGCGGCGGCCATCGGCGCGGTGTCGGGGTTGCTGATCGGGCCGATCACGACGGTGTATTACGACTCGGGCTTCCTGATCGGGCTCAAGGGCTTCGTGGGGGCCATCGTCGGCGGGCTGGTGAGCTACCCGATCGCCGCCGGCGGAGCGCTCTTCGTGGGGCTGGTCGAATCGTTCTCCTCGTTCTGGGCGAGTGCCTACAAGGAGGTGCTGGTCTTCACACTGATCATTCCGGTGCTGCTGTGGCGTTCGCTCAGTACCACGCACAGCGACGAGGAGGAGTGACGATGGCCGCTCCGCTCCCCAATCCCGCTGCGGTGACCGGCCCGGCGCGGGGCCTCTCGCCGGTGCATGCCGTCGCCGCCGTCGCGCTCGTTGCCGTGGCGCTGGCGCCGCTCCTCGCGCCGGCGTTCTACGTCACGCTGCTCAATTACATCGGGCTCTACAGCCTGGCCACGCTCGGGCTCGTGCTGCTCACCGGCGTGGCCGGACAGACCAGCTTCGGGCAAGCGGCGTTTGTCGGCATCGGCGCCTACACGACCGGCGTGCTGACCACGCAATTTGCGCTGTCGCCGTGGCTCACGCTGCTCTTGGCGCTGGCGCTGACGCTGGCGCTCGGGTATCTGATTGGCCGCATCACGCTGTCGATGGGCGGGCACTATCTGCCCGTGGCGACCATCGCCTGGGGGCTGTCGATCTACTTCCTGATGGGCACGATCGAGCGCTTCGGTGGCTTCACCGGCATCACCGGCATCCCCGCCGTGTCGCTGTTCGGGTTCACGCTCGATCGCGAGCGGCATTTCTATTACTTCATCTGGGTCGTCGTGCTGGGCGCGCTGTGGCTGTGCGCCAATCTGCTCGATTCGCGGCCGGGGCGCGCGATTCGCGGACTGAAGCAGGGCAGTGGCATGGTGGAGGCGTTCGGAGTGCACACGACGAACACGAAGACGGCGGTGTTCGTGCTGGCGGCGCTTCTGGCCTGTCTGTCGGGGTGGCTCTACGCCCATTTGCAGCGCTTCGTGAACCCGACGCCCTTCGGCATCAATCAGGGCATCGAATACCTCTTCATGGCGGTCGTCGGCGGTGCCACCAGCGTCTGGGGCGCGGTGCTCGGCGCGACGCTGATCACGCTGCTGAAGACGTGGTTGCAGGATTTGCTGCCGAAACTGCTCGGACAGGCGGGGCAGTTCGAGATGATCGTGTTTGGCATTCTGATGATCGTGCTGCTGCAACATGCGCGCGAGGGGCTGCTGCCGTTCCTGCAGCGCTGGTTGCCGCGGCGTCCGCGCGCGCTGCCGCCGGCGGAGGTGCCGCTCGCACGACGCACGATGCCATCGCCGGGCAGCGCCGTGCTGCGCGTGGAGGGCGCGCGAAAGACCTTCGGCGGGCTGATCGCCGTCAACGAGGTGAGCTTCGAGGTCGCCGCCCACGAGGTGGTCGGCCTGATCGGCCCCAACGGCGCGGGCAAGAGCACCTGCTTCAACCTGATTTCCGGCGCCTTGCCACTGACTTCGGGCGGCATTCGATTTCTTGAGCAAGATGTCAGTGCGATGAGCGCGAGCGCGATCGCGCGGCTCGGACTCGGTCGCACCTTCCAGCACGTGAAGCTGGTGGCGGCGATGAGCGTGGTCGAGAATGTCGCGCTCGGGGCCTACCTGCGCGGCCGCACGGGATTCATTCGCTCGGCGCTGCGACTGAACGGCCAGGAGGAGCGTGCCGCGTTCGCCGAGGCGATGCGCCAGCTCGAGCGGGTGGGGCTCGCGGCACACGCCCACGATGCGGCGGGCAGCCTTCCGCTCGGCAAACAGCGCATCGTGGAAATTGCGCGTGCGCTGGCGGCCGATCCGATCCTGCTTTTGCTCGATGAGCCGGCGGCGGGTTTGCGCTACGCCGAAAAGCAGCAGCTCGCCGCGCTGATCAAGGCGCTGAAGACGGATGGCCTGACCGTGCTTCTGGTCGAGCACGACATGGAATTCGTCATGGGTCTGGTCGATCGGCTGGTCGTGCTCAATTTCGGGCAGAAGCTCGCGCAGGGGTTGCCCGAGGAGGTTCAGGCGAACCCTGCCGTGCGTGAAGCCTATCTGGGAGCGTGAGCATGGCGGAAGCGCTGTTGCAGGTCGAGGAACTCAGCGTGGCCTATGGTCAGGTCGAAGCCGTGCGCGGTGTGTCGCTGCATGTTGCGCGCGGGCAAATCGCCACGGTCATCGGGCCCAATGGGGCCGGCAAGACGACGCTCTTGGGCGCCATCATGGGGCTCTTGCCTTCGCGCGGGGCGATCCGTTTTGCCGGTGATCGCATCGACGGGCGCGACACCGAGGCGCTCGTGCGCCGTGGCATCTCGCTGGTGCCCGAGCGGCGCGAACTGTTCGCCGACATGACGGTGCAGGAGAACCTCGAGCTCGGTGGCTTTTCGCGCCGCCGGGCGGGCGAGTCCCGTGCCGCGCTCGCCAACACGATGGAGGAAGTGTTCGCGCTGTTCCCGCGTCTGAAGGAGCGTTTGCCGCAGCTCGCCGGCACGCTCTCGGGCGGCGAGCGGCAGATGCTCGCGGTCGGGCGCGCGCTGATGGGCAAGCCGAAACTGTTGCTGCTCGATGAGCCGAGCCTCGGGCTTGCGCCGTTGATCACGCGCGACATCCTGCACACGATCTCGCGGCTGCGCGAAAGCGGTCTGTCAGTGCTGCTGATCGAGCAGAACGCCCGCGCTGCGTTGCAGACCGCCGACTACGGCTACGTGCTCGAGACGGGCGAACTGAGCCTCGAAGGTGAGGCCGATCGTCTGCTGCACGACGAACGGGTCATCGCGACGTATCTCGGGCGGCACTGAGCCGACGGCGCCAATGCGGGCGCAGAAAGCGGCTCGTTCGGCAATTCCGCCGCCTTGCTGGCGTAACAACTTTTCTCGCAAAGCCGCATCCATGACGGGCTTGCGGCGATATTTCCGTTGAAGTCGACTTTCTACATTTTACTTCTGGAAGCCCGTTATGAACGTCATTTGAGCGAAAAGTTGTTTGCCCTGCATGCGTCGTGTGCGCGCCCGAGCGCGCGGGCGGCTGTGCTACCCTCGCGCGCCGCGACGGCTTCCCGTCGTGCCTTCTCTTTTCGCGGTTGCCATGCCGTCCGTGCCGATGTCTGTTTCGATGCCCGACTCCTCTCTCGCCACCGCGCAATCCCTGTTGCTCGCCCCCGCCGGTCTTTCGCTCGATCAACTCTCCGACACGCTCGGCACGCTCGTGCGGCGTGGCGTTGCGTTTGCCGATCTCTACTTCGAGCATCACCGCAGCGAAAGCTGGGTGCTGGAGGAGGGCATCGTCAAAAGTGGCAGCTTCGGCATCGAGGCGGGTGTCGGCGTGCGTGCGGTCAACGGTGAGCAGACCGCGTTTGCCTATTCCGGCGACATCGGGCGGCAATCGATCATCGAGGCGGTGAACACCGTCGCCGCCATCGGGCGCATGGGCCAGAGCGCGGCCGTGCCGATGGCTGCACGGGCGTCGGGCAGGCCGCTCTATGGTGCGGCCGATCCGCTCGCCTCGATCAGCGACGAGGCGAAGATTGCGCTCTTGCAAGAGACCGAGCGCATCGCGCGTGCGCGTGACCCGAGGGTGACGCAGGTCGTGGTCAATCTCGCCGCCGAGCACGTGGTCATGCTCGTGCTGCGCAGCGATGGCGTCGTTGCCGCCGATCTGCGGCCGCTCGTGCGGCTCAGTGTCTCGGCCATCGTCGAGCGTGATGGTCGCCGCGAGCAAGGCCGCTCGGGGGGTGGCGGTCGCTACGGCTACGAGCGGCTCGACCAAGCGTTCCTCACGCGGCGCGCGCACGAGGCGGTCGACATGGCGCTGCTCAATCTCGACGCGCGGCCGGCGCCGGCCGGCGTGATGCCGGTCGTCTGTGGTCCCGGCTGGCCGGGCGTGCTGTTGCACGAGGCAGTCGGTCACGGCCTCGAGGGTGACTTCAATCGCAAGGGTTCGTCGGCGTTCACCGGCCGCATCGGCGAGCGTGTGGCCGCGCCGGGCGTCACCGTGCTCGACGACGGCACGCTGCCCGACCGGCGCGGTTCGCTCACCGTGGATGACGAAGGCACGCCGACGCAGGCGACGGTGCTGATCGAGGACGGCATCCTGAAGGGCTACATGCAGGACACCCTCAATGCGCGGCTGATGGGCGTCGCCGCAACCGGCAACGGCCGCCGCGAGAGCTACGCGCATCTGCCGATGCCGCGCATGACCAACACCTACATGCTCGCCGGCGCGCACGACCCCGAAGAAATCATCGCCAGCGTCGACAACGGCATCTACGCCGTGAATTTCGGCGGCGGCCAGGTCGACATCACCAATGGCAAATTCGTCTTCACGATGGACGAGGCGTGGAAGATCGAGAACGGGCGTCTCGCCTATCCGGTCAAGGGCGCCACGCTGATCGGCAACGGGCCGGACGCGCTGACCCGCGTCACGATGATCGGGCGCGACATGCGTCTCGACGAAGGCGTCGGCACCTGCGGCAAGGAGGGGCAGAGCGTGCCCGTCGGTATCGGGCAGCCGACGCTGCGAATCGAGGGCCTGACGGTCGGCGGAACGGCCTGAGCGATGGAGCGTCTGGTGCCCATGGCCGTCTTGCACACCAAAACGTCCTGTCTCTGACGCGCCCGGCACCGGCGTTCCGTCTTACGGTTATCATCGCCACGACTTCGTTGGCGTCACACTGCGGAGGTTCGTCATGACACATCAACGCTACCGTTCGTTCGTCGCCGCGCTGGGCGCCGTCGCATTACTCGCCGCCTGCGGGCCAAGTCCCGAGGAGGTGGCACGGCAGGAGGCGATGAAGAAGCTCGATCAGGCCGCCAAGGAAATGGAAGCCGCCGGCAAACGCGCCGAAGCGGCCGCAGCCAAGGGGGACGTCGGCGCCGCCATGGGTGAGGCCATGAAGGCGCTCGGCGGCCTCGCCGGCGCTGCCGGTGGTTTCGATCCCGTCGATTTCCGCAAGCTGAAGGAAGTGCTGCCGCAGGAGCTGCCGGGCTTCGAAAAGGGAGAGAGTTCGGGCGAAAAGAACAACGCCTTTGGCATCTCGGTGTCGGAAGCGAAGCAGTCGTTTCGCACGCCGGATGGCAGCAAGCGCGTTCGCTTCGAAGTGACCGATCCGGGCTCGCTCAGCGGCCCCTTTGCGCTCGCCAACGCGTGGATCAACGTCGAGGTCGACAAGGAATCGAGCGAAGGCTATGAAAAGACGTCGACCGTCGGTGGCCGCAAGATCCACGAAAAATGGGACAAGAACGACAAGCGCGGCGAAGTGCAGGCCGTGGTCGGAAATCGTTTCCTGGTCGAGATCAGCGCCCATGGCATCGAGATGACCGATGTGAAAGCGCTGCTCGGCAAGATCGACCTCGCCAAGCTCGAAGCGATGAAGGGCGAAGGCAAGAAGAGCTGAGCGCCCGAAAAAAATAACCGGACTTGATCGATTGGTTCACAGGCTCTGAGCCGAACCAAAACTTCCGACCCTGTCCCATCGGGCGTCGGTTTTCCGTCCATCCTCGAATGCGCGCCACGGCCTCGTCCGCCCGTGCGCGGATGCCGCACGCCTGTGCCGAACCCCTTCGAGGAAGCCCATCGCCATCACCCCTCCCGACATCGCCCTCGCCATGCGCCGCATGGGCTGGAACAACGCCTCCGCCCTGATGGCCCGATGGGTGAATGGCAACGCATGGACGATGACGGAGGCCATCAAGGACGGAAAGACCGATCCCACCACCCTGCCCGCCACGCAAGTCGACACTTCGACCATCACGATGGCATGGCTCAAAGGTTTCCCAGGCCCGCGAGTCGCCTACGACGATCTCTGCGCGCCAATGCGTTGAGTGTTCCGGGGCAGGACCTCTTGCGCGCACGCCTGCGGAAGGCCGGATGGGCTCGCGGCGCTTCCGTGCTCGGCTCAACCCGATTGACCGCGCCGCAACTTGACGCGCTCGGGTATGTGAACTCCCGATCCTTCGGCAGAAAAGCGGACACCCTCAATGACCTCTACGGCGCCATTGGCGAGGGCATGTTGCACGCGGCCGCCGTCGGTCGCGTCGAAGCCCGTGACAAGGGGCGCGATCAACCCTGCGAAAGCGACGTCAAGCCGTCGCCTACAACCCGTAGGCGCGGGCTTGACCGCGCTTGGCTGCATTCGATGACCGATGACGATGACTCGACCCCACGCAAGCGACGTCAAGCCGTCGCCTACAACCCGTAGGCGCGGGCTTGACC
>JAFEDD010000044.1 GCA_018241765.1 Pseudomonadota bacterium
CGGTTGGGACGGCGTGTGCGCGGCATCTGGTGCATGGTCGGTGTCAACGCGAAACTTGCTACAATTCCAGATTCGGCCAAGTAGCTCAGTTGGTAGAGCAGCGGATTGAAAATCCGCGTGTCGGTGGTTCGATTCCGCCCTTGGCCACCACTTCCCCGTCCGACCGGTATCGCGCATGAACGATTGCGCCCGGTTCCCGACGGCACTAACACGGAAATGGGCTAACGCCCATTTTTTTTTGGTGACGACCGACACGCACACACTGCTCGCCGACACTCTGGCCGCCCATGGGTATGAACTCATCGACGCGGAGTTCGTTCGGGCGCGCAAATTGTGGCGCGTGTTCATCGACCTGCCCGGGAGCCGCTTCGGCGTCGATTTGATTGGACTGGACGCTTGCGCGGCGATGTCGGAACCGCTCCAAGATGCGCTCATTGCGGCCGGCGTCGATTACGAGCACCTTGAAGTGTCTTCACCCGGGCTTGATCGGGCCCTGACGCGTCTGGATCACTTTCGGCGCTTTGCAGGAGCGACCGTCAAGTTGACGCTCGCACCACCCTTTAACGGAGTTCGGAGTGTCGTCGGAACCCTCATCGGCGTGCAGTCCGACTGTGTCCTCGTCGACGCATCCCCATCGCCGCTTCCCATTCCTTACGCGAACGTCGCGCGCGCGCGCGTCGTTCCGCAGTTTCCCGTGGAGAAAACATGAATCGCGAAATCCTCGTGCTCGCCGATGCGCTCGCTCGCGAAAAGAGCGTACCGAAGGAGATCATCTTTCAGGCTCTCGAGCAGGCGTTGGCTTCAGCCACGAAGCGACTAAACAAAGAGCGCATCGAAGCGAGGGTCGCGATTGACCGAGAGACTGGCGACTACCAATCGTTTCGACGGTGGCTAATCGTCCCCGATGATGAGTTCGTCGACCCCGATAACCAGATGATGCTGCGGGAAGCGCATGAGTTCGACACGTCGAAACTGATGGGTGAGTTCGTTGAAGAGCCGCTCGAACCCATCCCATTCGGGCGCATCGGCGCCCAAGCAGCGAAGCAGGTCATATTGCAACGGGTGCGCGATGCCGAGCGCGAGCAGGTGCTCGAGGAGTTCCTCGGCCGAAACGATCAATTGATCAACGGCACGGTGCGACGAATCGATCGCGGCAATGTGATCGTCGAATCCGGGCGCGTGGAAGGGGTCATCCCGCGTGACCAGCTGATCGCGAAGGAGAACTTTCGTGTTGGTGATCGCGTGCGCGCTTATGTTCTGCGCGTAGATCGCCAGGCGCGGGGGCCGCAGTTGATCCTGTCGCGCACCGCGCCACAGTTTGTCGCCGCCCTGTTCGAGCTCGAGGTTCCGGAGATCGAGGAGGGCGTCATCGAAATCAAAGCGGTCGCGCGCGATCCGGGCCTACGCGCAAAGATTGCCGTGAAATCGAATGATCCACGACTCGATCCACAGGGCACGTGTATCGGCATGCGTGGCTCGCGTGTGAACTCTGTGACCAACGAACTGGCGGGCGAACGGATCGACATCATTCTCTTTGCGGAAGATTCCGCGCAGTTTGTCATCAACGCGCTGGCTCCGGCGCAAATTACCTCGATCGTGGTCGATGAGGAACGTCACGCGATGGATGTCGTTGTCAACGAGGACAACCTCGCACTGGCGATCGGAAAGGGTGGACAGAACGTACGCCTTGCATCTGAACTGACGGGCTGGCAGCTGAACTTGATGAGCGAGGAGCAATCCGCGACAAAGTCCGAGGCCGAGGCCGCGCGCCTGCGTCAGGCGTTCATGGTGAAGCTTGACGTCGACGAAGAGGTGGCACAGATACTCGTCGACGAGGGATTCTCCACGGTCGAGGAGGTTGCCTATGTCCCGTTGGCGGAGTTGCAGGCGATCGACGCCTTTGACGAGGAAACGGTGCAGGAGTTGCGAACACGGGCGCGCAATGCCGCGCTAACCGAGGAAATCGCGCGGGAGGAGGTGCTTGAAAACGCCTCCGATGATCTGAAGTCGCTTGAAGGCGTGGACACTGAACTGCTGATGAAGCTCGCGCGTTTCGGCGTTACGACCCGCGATGCACTGGCTGATCTTGCTGCCGATGAGTTGTGTGCCATTCGCGTCCTGCCGGAAGATCGTGCACGAGCCTTGATCGATTCTGACTTCGCGGATGTTACGGATGACGAGCGTCAATTGATGGGACGGGCGGATACAAAAGCCGCGACACAGTTGATTTCGCGCGCGCGCGAATCATGGTTCGCGTCCGCGCAGTAAAGAACGGGGGAGCGCTTGAGTATCACGAAAACCACCGTCACCGAATTCGCGGCCGAACTTGGTCTGAGCGTATCCGCGCTGCGGAAACAGTTGACGTCCGCAGGAGTGACTGCGGACGACGCGACGTCCACGCTGTCCGCTGCCGACAAGGCGCGGCTGCTGGATTACCTGCGAAAGCAGCATGGCGCCGCCGAAGAGAATGCCGGAAAGCGCATCACGTTGACCAGAAAGTCGACGACCGAGTTGCGTACGGCCGACGCCACAGGGAAGGCTCGCACGGTTCAAGTGGAAGTGCGAAAGAAGCGGGTGCTGGTTACACGCGCCCCGGAGCCGTTGGCCACCAAACCGGCAGCGGCCGCACCCGAAGCGCCTGTGCCGCCGGTGTTGTCGCCGGAGGAAGTTGCCGCGCGCGAAGCCGAAGCCGCGAGAGACGCTGCGCTGCGCGCCGCGCAGGAGCGTGATGTTGCCGAAAAGAAGGCACGCGGTACGCCTCGGTCAGTCACGAAGTCAGCCAAAGAAAACCGCGCCACCGAAGTCGAGGCGCCAACGGAAGTTCCGGCGCCCCCCGTCATTGCCGACGCATCGCCTCACGCTGATGCGCCGACGAATGCGCCGGCGGTCGCGACGGAGCAAGGTGTGGTCGCGACCGATACGGCGCCCGACAAACCGGACGCGACGGCCCTGCCCTCGACCGCGGCATCGCAGGAGCGCGATTCGACGCGGCCACGTATCGGTGAGCGGGTCGATCTGACGCCGCTGCCGCCAAAACCCAAACCAACGTTGACGACGTTGCACCGCCCGGCCAAACCGGGCACGGTCAAACCGGGCGCCCGAGAAGGCGCCACTGCGACGACGGCGCGCCCCGGGACCAAGCCTGGGGACAAACGATCGGGCGCGTGGCAGGAAGACGCGGCGCGAAAGAAAGTCATGAAGGGGCGCGATGCGACGCCGGACGGTGCGGCCGCGGAGGGATGGAAGGCCGGCGCCCGTGGCAAAGCGCACGGCAAGCGCGGCACCGAAGGGATCGGACGGGCTGCGGCGCAGGATCAACCGGACGCAACCCCGCGCGAGATCATCGTGCCTGAGACGATTACCGTTGCCGAACTCGCGCACAAGATGTCGATCAAGGCGGCCGAACTCATCAAGACCATGATGAAAATGGGGCAGATGGTCACGATCAACCAAGTGCTCGACCGCGATACCGCGATGATTCTCGTGGAAGAAATGGGGCGTACAGCCATCCCCGCGAAGGCGGATGATCCCGACGCCGCGCTCAGCGAGCAGACGGAACACGGCGACGCGAAGCTCGAGACGCGCCCTCCCGTGGTGACCATCATGGGGCACGTCGATCACGGCAAGACGTCGCTGCTCGATCGCATCCGCGCGACGCGCGTGGCCGTTGGCGAGGCTGGCGGCATCACGCAGCACATTGGCGCCTACCACGTGAGCACGCCGAAGGGGGGCATCACGTTCCTCGATACGCCGGGACACGAGGCGTTCACCGCGATGCGCGCGCGTGGCGCAAAGATCACCGACATCGTGATTCTCGTGGTCGCAGCGGATGATGGCGTGATGCCACAAACCAAGGAGGCGATTGCGCACGCCAAGGCGGCCAGCGTTCCGATCATCGTCGCGATCAACAAGATCGACAAGCCCGGAGCCAATGCCGAGCGCGTCAAGCAGGAGCTCGTCGCCGAGGGCGTCGTTCCTGAGGAATACGGCGGAGAAGCGATTTTCGTCCCGGTATCGGCGCTGACCGGACAAGGGATTGATCAATTGCTTGACAGCATCCTGTTGCAAGCGGAAGTGTTGGAACTCAAGGCAGCGTTGGATGCACCGGCTCGAGGCTTGGTCGTCGAGGCACGGCTCGATAAGGGACGGGGCCCGGTCGCGACTGTTCTGGTCATGAGTGGGACGTTGAAGCGGGGCGACATGGTGCTCGCGGGTTCCGTCTTTGGTCGCGTGCGCGCGATGAATGATGAGGACGGGAAGAACGTCACCAGCGCAGGGCCGGCGAGACCGGTGGAAATCCAGGGCCTCTCGGACGTTCCGTCAGCGGGCGACGACATTCTGGTGCTTGGAGACGAGCGTAAAGCGCGTGAAATCGCCTTGTTTCGTCAAGGCAAGTTCCGTGACGTCAAACTGGCCAAACAGCAGGCCGCGAAACTCGAAAATGCCTTTGCCAACATGGGCGAGGCGGCCGCCAAGGCGCTGCCCCTCATCATCAAGGCGGATGTCCAAGGGTCCTACGAGGGCTTGGCGCATGCGTTGGGCAAACTGTCGACGGATGAGGTCCGCGTTCAAATCGTGCACAGCGCGGTTGGCGCCATCACCGAGAGTGACATCAATCTTGCGGTGGCATCCAAGGCAATCATCATCGGGTTCAATGTTCGTGCCGACGCCGCGGCCCGCAAACTGGCTGAGGCCGAAGGCGTTCAAGTCCGCTACTACGACATCATCTACGAAGCGGTCGATGACGTCAAAAACGCATTGTCCGGCATGCTCGCACCCGAGCAGCGCGAAAACACGCTCGGCTTGGTGGAGATTCGGCAGGTCTTCCGCATCTCCCGTGTCGGAGCCGTCGCTGGATGCTATGTTCTTGAAGGCGTGGTGAAGCGTGGTGCGTCCGTACGATTGTTGCGTGACAACGTGGTCGTCTGGAGTGGCGAACTCGACTCGTTGAAGCGATTCAAGGACGATGTGCGTGAAGTCAAGGAAGGTTACGAGTGCGGTTTGTCGTTGAAAAACTACAACGACATTCAGGAAGGTGACCGTCTGGAGATTTACGAAATCGTCGAAGTTTCGCGTTCCCTGTAGCGCCAATGAAGCAGGGTCTTTCTCCGCGCGCACTGCGCGTATCAGAGCAAATTCAGCGCGAGTTGGCGCAAATGCTCGCGATCGAGGTCAAGGACCCGCGGCTGCACGGGGTGACGGTGACGGAAGTCGAGGTTACGCCGGACTTGGGCGTGGCGCGTGTGCGTTACGTGACGCATGCCGGTCTCGCCGGACAAGCGGAAGCCGACGCCGGGTTCGCGAGTGTCCAGGGCTTTTTGCGCCGTGGAATCGCGGAGCGCCTGTCGATCTACAAGGCACCACAGTTGCGTTTTGAGTATGACGCAACTTTCGAAGAAGGCGTACGCCTGTCTGCATTGATCGATCAGGCCCGGGCGGACGATGCGCGCGTTCTCACCGTCGCACCAGGCGAATCGCCCACTGACGAACGCTGATCGATGTCGCTCCACGGCGTTGCGCTCGTCGACAAACCGATCGGCATGTCATCGTTTGCGGTGGTCAGCCGCATGCGTAGGGCGTTTCGTGATTTGGGCATAAGCAAGGCAGGACACACCGGGACGTTGGATCCGCTGGCGAGCGGTTTGTTGCCGATATGCCTTGGAGAGGCGACCAAGTTCGCCCAGCGCTTGCTGGATGCCGACAAGGGCTATCTGGCGACCATTCAATTTGGCAGCGCTACCACCACGGGAGACGCCGAGGGGGAGGTCACCGCACGCAGTGAGTGTGCCGTTTCGGCATCGATGGTCGCGGCAGCCTTGCGCCGATTTTTGGGACGCACCTTGCAGCGGCCACCCGCGTTCTCGGCGCTGAAGATCGCAGGCAGGCCGGCCTATCAGTACGCGCGTGACGGCGTCGCGATCGAACTGCCGTTGCGTGAAATCGAGATTCATGAGTTGCAGCTAAGGGCATTCGACGTCGAACATCAGCGCGCCGAGATTGAAGTGGCGTGCAGCAAAGGTACGTACATTCGATCCCTCGCCGTCGATATTGCTGCGGCCGTCGATGCTGTCGGTCACCTGTGCGCGCTTCGTCGCACCCGCACCGCGGGATTTCGCGTTGAGGACGCACATCCACTTGACATGTGGACCAGTGCAAATGAGGAGCAGCGCGGATCATGGCTGCTACCGACGGATTCGTTGTTGAGCGACTTGCCGGCCGTCGTGCTCGACGGCGTGCGCGCGTCAGATCTGCGGAACGGCAAAGTGGTAGCACTGCCCGCCGATCATGCCGGTGATGCTACGGAGTTGGTTCGCGCCTACGACGCGCGTGAGGTGTCCGCCGCGTTTGTTGGGCTGGCAAGAATGATTTCGCGTACCGAACTGCGCGCGGAGCGGCTGTTGTCAACGGCGTGATGGCGGTTGTGATGAAGTGCGCGAGTCGGAAGGCAGCGGTGACCTGCCCCTGGCCATCCGTGTCGGGTTCGTGCTCGTTATGGGCGAACGCGGAGTTTCCTTGATTGGCGCGGCTCGCAGGGCAACTTTCACGTACCGACGCCATCAGCGCGCCGCTGGTTTGCTCCCAGTGCGCGCAGAGGCGCATGCAACGCATTGATCAATAAGAGAAAATTGGCTTCATGCGCTTCCCATGGGATTTTTTCTCGTTTTCAAGTCGACTTTTGGCCAATTTCGCGCCGAAAGCCCGTTATGGATGCGCCTTCCAGCGCAAAGCTGTATCGCATACGGGCGCCGCTGATCTGCGCAAACCCCAAACTCGCTATGTGGGCCACCAGTGCTCGACGAGCAACTCCAAGCGTTGTGTCCCCTGATACTCCGACAGCGACACTCGATACGCGGCCCGCATCGGTTGTGGCGGAGTTTCGGTGCAACCAAATCGGATCGCGTCGAAGGTGCGCCCGTCGCGTTTGAGGCGAAGCTTGGTGTGCCTGAACGCTACGACGCGGGCGTCCATCACGGTAAACACGTCGTCGAACAGCGGCGCCGGAAATGCCTGCCCCCACACATGGCGGTGCAGTGATTCGACGGTCTCGAAATCGAGTTCGGCGAGATTCAATGAGCCGTCGCTGTCAATTTGCTGCTCCAATTGCTCCGGCGTGAGCCACTCGCACGCGACCTGCTCGAACGCCGCTGCGAACGCGTCGAGTCGAGGCGCGTCGACCGTGAGGCCGGCTGCCATCGCGTGACCGCCGAATCGCCGAATGACACCGGGCGCACGCTTGGCAACGAGATCAATGGCGTCGCGAAGGTGGAAACCGGGAATCGATCGACCCGAGCCTTTCAGCTCGCCCCGATCGCCGGGCGCGAACACAATGCTCGGACGGTGGTAGCGCTCGCGCAATCGACCGGCGACGATACCGACAACGCCTTGATGCCATGAGGTGTCGCTGACCACGATGCTCTTCTTGTTTCCGTCCCAGCCCTCCGCGATCATTCGGTCGGCTTCGTCGCGCATGCCACTCTCGATTTCTCGCCGATCACGATTGAGTCGATCAAGCGAGAGGGCGATGCTGGCCGCCCGCTCGTCGTCGTCGGTCACCAGACATTCGATGCCCTGGGCAATGTCGTCAAGGCGACCCGCTGCGTTGAGCCGTGGGCCGAGCATGAACCCGAGGTCGTTCGCGGTCGCGCGGTGAGGGTCTCGTTTCGAAACGTCGAACAATGCCTTGATGCCGGCTGATGCGCAACCGTCCCGCATCCGGCGAAGCCCCGCCGCAACCAACGTCCGATTGACGGAGTCGAGTGGCACGACGTCGGCCACGGTGCCGAGCGCAACCAAGTCGAGCAGCACCGTGAGATCGGGCTGGCTGCTCGTCGTGTACGTTCCACGTTCACGCATCTTGGCGCGAAGCGCAAGCAGCACGTAGAAAAGTACCCCGACGCCTGCGATTGATTTGCTCGGAAATGCGCATCCCGGTTGATTGGGGTTGACGATGGTGTCCGTTTCAGGAAGAGCCGGCCCTGGCAGATGATGGTCGGTGATCAGGACGTCAATGCCTCTTGCGCGCGCGGAGGCCACACCGTCGGTGCTGGCGATCCCGTTGTCGACGGTGACGATCAGAGCCGGGTGGCGCTCAGCGGCGACGGCTACGATCTCTGGCGTCAGTCCATAACCAAATTTGAAGCGATTGGGTACGATGTACCCCACGTCGGCACCGAGCGCGCGCAAGCCCCGCAGGGCGACGGCACACGCGGTGGCACCGTCGGCATCGTAATCGGCAACGATCACAATGCGCTCGCCACCGTCAATCGCACGCATCAGGCGATCACAACTGGCCGAAATGCCTTTGAGGCTCCATGGCGATGGGAGATCCGCCAGCCGCGCATTGGCATCTACGGCGCGCCCGATCCCCCGCGCTGCGTACAGGCGAGCGAACAGCGGCGCAACGCCGGAAGCAATCAAGGTGTTTGCGGCGTCGGCATCGAACGGACGTTGCCGGAGCGACGGCCCTGTCGGTGGCGTTTCACTCATGCCGTGAATCGGGTATGCAGGGACAGCAGTGCTTGCGCCAGCGCCGGCTTGCTCCGCCAACGGCGCAACAGGCGAGGTAGCGACGCCGAGGCGCGGCGCTGAATGCGCACCCGCGGCAGCGTGTCGCCAAGGATCATGTCATCGGAATCGAGCATGTCGCCGATGCACCGCGACCACGCGCTGTGCCAAGCCGTTGGGTCGCCCGCTCGCAACGCTCGCAGGTGATCGTCGCGGACCTTGACCATGGTTTCGGTATCACGCCCAAACCCCCACAGCCAAACGGCGTTGATCGGCGGACGACCGAGCGTTGCGCGGGCAGCATTGAGCGGATGCTGATGCAGCAGCATTTGCAGCTCATTCATCCAACGCTCCACGCGGCGCCCATCCCGACCCCTCGGCAGGTTCGGCCGGAATAGTTCTCCGACGATCGCGTTGGGCCGTTCGGTGAAGACGTCAAGCGACTCATTGACGCAGACGAGCCAGCGTTCTGTGTCGACGTAGGTAAGTGTCACCCCCGAATCGGCCAAATGATCATGACAAGAAGCGCAAAGAGCGCGTGACTCATCCTGGTCGAGTCGTGCGATATCGCTCTCCAATGGGGTCAGATCTGTCATTCCGACCTGTGCCGCCAACGGCGTCGCAACCCCGAACGTCGCGCCGAAGGGCGGCACGAAGTCACTCGACGAAGCGATCGGGGTGCGAGGGCCGACCTCTCCCGCCAGCGCGATGCGGTTCTCAGGTTGCGTCCTTGATGTGCAATCCCGAATTTCGGCTCTTTCGTGTGCTGTCCGGGCCAACCTCACGCCGTCGGGCAGGTCGCCATCACAGCGGGCGACGATACGCTCGATGTCGCTCCATGAGCCTTGCACGGGGGATGCGTTCGCTTCCTCCAGGAGCGCGGCGGCATCCCGATGTGTCGGCAGATCGGCGCACAGCGCGCGCAGCGTCCGCACGTCGTAGGGGAACGAGCCCTGCAGCAGAAGGGGCACAGGCAACGCCGCCGACCTGCTCAGGAGGCTGCGGCCGCCGCGATCGCTCGATCGAGTCTTTGGCGCTCGCCGTTGGAGATTTTTGCACCCGAAGCCCCAAGCGATTCGAGTAGCGTTCGCAGCGCGGAAATCCGAGCGTCGGCCGTACCGGGCAACTGTCGTCGTTCCGAAAGCCAACGCAGCTGCTGCATGCGCCGAGCCGCCGCGATTTCAGGCGGCGAATCGACGCCAGCGATGAGCTCGGCATCGATGATCGAGGCGGCGACCACCTTGTCCGAGGAATCCGCGCTTCCAATGCGTCCGAGCGTCTGCTGCATGGCTGCGACTACGGTCCCCCGCGCGAGCAACGCGGCTCGCCGCCTTACCAGGGCGACCGCATCGTCGAATTTTCGCTCCATGTCGCGAGAGCGCTCGCGTTCCACTGCCGGCAAGCCTCTCCATTGGGTGCGGGCAGAAGCAAGGCCAGCATCAATCAGCTTGCCGTCCTCGGCATTGACCAAAGCTCTAAGCTCATCGATGATCGCGAAGCGCGCCTTGGTGGCTTCTGAAAACTGCGCCTTGACTTGGTCGCGTTGCGAGTCACGCGCTTTGAACACGGCGTCCGTGTGTTTCTTGAATTCATCCCAGAGTCGCTGCTCGTCCTTGCGTCGCAGGTGAGGCAAAGTGGGCGCGCGCTCGCTCGACCATCGCCGCTGCAACGTGATTGTTGCGTCCGTGGTTTCCCGCGATGGTTCGGCGCGCGCCAGTTCCTCGGCAGCGATGATCAGCCGTCTGCGTCGTGCGATTTCCGGTTCGCGCGCCGCGTCGAGCGCGGTGTCGAGTTGTTTCAACGCATCATCGAACTGTTTGTCCAGCGTCTTCCACGCCGCATTCGCGACGCCACCGGCCTTCCTCCATTGCTCGAAGAGATCGCTCTTGCGGGCCTCGATTGCATGCCAGTCTTGCGACAGGGCGTCCGCAACCTTCGATTCGGCATCTTTAGCCAGCGCAATCATCGCCTCGATGATCTTCTCTCGTCCTGACGCGTTCTGCACGCGTTGCTTGCGCAGCGCGTCAAAATGCGCCTTGGCGGGGGCATACGCCACCTTGCAAAGGGCATTGAACTTGTCCCATTTCGGTTTCGGCGCCCCACCATGGGTTTTGTCGAGCGCCTTCCATTCTTCTTGAATGGCACGCACTTCCTTCGCCAATTGGTCGGGGGGGAGCGGTGACTCCTTGAGTGCTTCGACCTTTGCCGTCAACGCGTCGCGCGCTTGCCCATCGCTCCATCGCAACCAACTTTCCAGGCGCTTGACCTCGCCGTCGAGTTGATGCAGTCGCTGCTCCTCGGGCTTGGGGAAGCGTTTGGCCGTGAACTGTTGAAAAAGCCTCGTCGCATTATGACGAGCGCCGCGAACGTCGCCCGCCGCGATGAGTTCCGCAAGCTTGTCCAATGTTGCCTTGGCCGTAGCAAGATCGCTGTCGTCCGCACGAGCGACGGGCGTTCGGGCGGGCTTCGTGGCGGGGGCAGCCCCCAGTGAAGCGTGGCGCCGTTGTTCGAACCGTTCGCGAGTCTCGGCATCGACAGTGGCCAGCCATGCGTTCCATTTGCCTACCCACTCGGCGTGCGCGTCAACGTGCGACGCGCCAGTACTGTCGGTGTTTGCGCCGACAGCGCTTGCAGACGGCATGGCCTCAACCGAATCGGCTCCGGAGGGATCAGGCGCGTTCGCATCGGGGGCCTCGTGCGCGGGCGCCGACGAATCCATCTTGGCCTTCTCGGCAGATTCGATGGGTTCGGTGCTGTCGGCGTCGATGGTCACATCGGCGGAGGAGGGCATGGTGGCGAGCAGAGCCTCGCCGACTGCGTTGCGTTCGCGCGCTTGTTGCTCTCTGGCAACCGCAGCGTGTACTTGTTGCAACTGCTGCGCCAGTCCGGCATCGAGTACGGGGGAGCCCTGGGCCTGGGTGGCGTCTGCGGCCAACGTTATCAACTCATCGCTCGCAAGTTCGGCGGCGCGTTTGCTCTTCAGGGATAGGCCCGCGATCTGCATCGCAAGGGCCTCATGCATCCGCCTCGAAGCCGCTTCGTTCTGCATCCTGTGTTGCAAGCCAGCGATGACGCGGTCGAAGATCGCCTGTCGATCGCCATCGACCGTGAGTTTCGCCCATGACCGTTGCGCGTCGACCAACCGCGTGAGCGGCACTTCGTCCGCATCGTGCCAACTCTGCATCTGCGCAAGCAATACGTCGGCTTCTTGCGCATTGCGATCTTCGGCGCGCAGCTGCTCCAGGCGGTCGCCGCATGCTTTGCCCAGCCTGCGATCATGATCGCGCCAATAACGGTGCAGGTGTTCCAGTGTCGCCAAGTCCGTCGCTTGCGCGATTGCGTTGAGCTTGCTTGGAAGCGGTGCGCCGGTCGTGAGCCAGGACGGCAGATCCTTCGCGGCGCGGCGCATGGCGACATCATGCCATGGCCCGGAAGTATCGTCCCGCAGGATCGCCGCGAGTACCGCGAGCGGTAGATTCTCATCGGGCGCGGTGCCAACGGCCAGCGTGGCCCAACGCGTACTGGCTGCGTCACGCACGCTGCTGTCAACGTCGTCGGTCGCGTTGCGCAACAGCGCGACATCTTCGCACCGTGCGATGGCTGCCGCGCGCACTTTGGGGCTGATATCCGACGTGGCCATCGTGGCGAGCGCGGAGTCATCGCTAGCCAATTCCGCTACGGCGGCCAGTCGTTCGTCGAGATTCGGGCTTTGCCATTTTGGCGTTCCCGCAAAAAGCGATTTCAGCACGGAGATGCTCGAAAGAAGCAATAGGGTGTGCCGATTTTAGTTGCGCCGCGAAATTCGGCAGAGGCGTTGAGGAAATCGTGCAACCTACAATCCACGGGTGTCTTCCCAGATCGCAGCCCTTTTTGCGCACGACGGCCCGCTCGCGCGGGCAATTCCGAACTTCCGGGCGCGAGAGCAACAGATGCAGCTTGCGCAAGCGATCGCCGATGCGATTGCCAGCCAAACGGTGTTGCTCGCCGAGGCCGGGACCGGCACCGGAAAGACGTTCGCGTACCTGGTACCCGCGCTTGCATCGGGTGGTCGAATCATCATCGCTACCGGGACGAAGACGTTACAGGATCAACTGTATGGCCGCGATCTGCCGCAAGTTCGCGCCGCACTCAAACTGCCGGTAACTGCCGCTTTGCTCAAGGGGCGGGCGAATTACGTGTGTCACCACCATCTCGCGCGAACCCGCGACGAGGGCAGATTCACCGCGCGTGAACACATCGTTCATCTGCAACGTATCGCAGCGTTCTGCGAACGCAGCGTCACGGGTGATCGTGCCGACTGTGATGTCGTGCCCGAGACGTCGCCGGTCTGGCCATTGGTCACGTCCACGCGCGAGAACTGCCTGGGCAACGAGTGCGCGTTTGCGGATGTCTGTTTTGTCATGAAGGCCAGGCGCGAAGCACTCGCGGCCGACGTCGTGGTGGTCAATCATCATTTGCTGTTCGCCGATATGGCCCTCAAGGACGACGGGCTCGGTGAGTTGCTGCCAGCGTGCAATACGGTGATCATCGATGAAGCGCACCGTGCGCCTGACGTCGCGACCGCATTTTTTGGCGATGTGACGGGCATGTTGCAGGTGCTCGAACTGGCTCGCGATGCCGAGATGGAGCAGCGGCTACGTGCCGCTGATGCGGTCGACCTCGCCGATGCGGCGCAAGCCGCCGGCATGGCTGCGCGGGGCGTTCGCCTCGGCTTTGATGCGGGTGGTTCACGGGCCTCACGCAGTGACGCGTTGGCGCGTCGCGAGTTCTCGTCCGCGCTCGATCACCTGATTGAGCGACTGTCCGCGCTTGCCGATGTGATCGATGCGCAGCGTGACCGAAGCGATGCGTTTGCGTCGCTCCACGATCGGGCAATCATGATTGCCGATCGGCTTTCCGCGTGGCGTGACGACGCGCGCGGTGACCTCGTGCGCTGGCTGGATGTAACGCCAGCTGGCTGGCAAATGCACGCGACGCCGCTGTCGGTGGCGCCCTTGGTGCGCAAGGTCATCGACGCCGCTGCACGAAGTTGGGTGTTCACCAGTGCCACGCTGTCGGTAAACGGCGACTTTTCCCTCTTTGCCCGGCAGCTTGGGCTGGAAGAGGCGCCCGCCAGAAGCTGGTCCAGCCCCTTCGATTACGCCAGCGTCGGTCGCATTTACGTTCCCCGCCGCATTCCCGCGCCCAATTCGCCCGCGCACACCGAGGCCGTCATCGAAGAATCGCTGGCTTTGCTCGAATATTCCGGCGGCAGGGCATTTCTGCTGTTTACCAGTTTGCGAGCGCTTCGGCAATGCGCCGAAGCGCTACCGTCCCGGCTCCAGGCGAGGGGCTTGAGCTTTCCCGTGCTTGCGCAGAACGAAGCGCCGAAGGCGGAACTGTTGCGTCGCTTCCGCATGCTCGGGAATGCGGTACTGATCGGATCCCAGAGCTTTTGGGAAGGCGTCGACGTGGCTGGGGATGCGCTGTCTCTCGTTGTGATCGACAAGTTGCCGTTTGCGCCGCCCGACGATCCCGTGCTCACCGCACGCATGAAGCATTTGGAGGAGCAGGGTGGAAGCCCCTTCATGGATTGGCAGGTGCCGCAAGCCGCGATCGCGCTACGGCAGGGTGCCGGGCGCTTGATTCGCTCGGAGACCGATCGCGGTGTGCTGGCGATCTGCGACGAGCGTCTGGTCACCAAAGGTTACGGTCGCGTGCTGCGATCCGGTCTGCCCCCGATGCCGATCACGCGTGATCGAGAGGAGATCGCATCCTTCTTCGGGTTTCGACGTTCGGGCGCTGAGGCGCAGATCAATGAATGACTACCAGAACTTCCACCACGGCCGCGCCTCCGCGACCGCCGGCTTCGCGTAGGTCGCCTTGTAGACACGCTCCGTATCGGCAGCCAGTTGCGCGTTGCCCATCGCCTTGTAGCTGTCGATCATGATCATCAGGGCTTCTTCGTTGGCGGGCGTGTTCGGATAGGTGGTGATGCACGCCTGTGCGCGGCTGATTGCCGCCTGATACGCGCCACGGGTGTAGTAGTAGCGAGCGACATGCGCTTCGTTCTGGGAGAGTGCGTTCACCAGATAGCGCATGCGCAGTTGAGCGTCTGCGGCGTAGCGACTCTGAGGAAACTTCTCGGTGAGTAGTTTGAACGTGTTGTAGGCGTCGCGCGCTGACTTTTGGTCGCGCTCGGAGAGGTCTTGCGTCGCAAACATCGAAAGCAAGCCGAGGTCCTCGATGAAGTTCGAAAGCCCTTTGATGTAGTACGCGTAGTCGACGTTCTCGTGGTTGGGATAGAGTTTGATGAAGCGTTCAGCCGCCGCGATGGCCTGTGCGCGCTCTCCGAGTTTGTATTGCGCATACGCCGTGTCGAGGATCGCCTGCTGCGCCTGCACGCCGTACGGAAAACGCGACTCGAGCGTCTCGTAGAGCTTGATCGCATCGGAGTAGTTGCCGCCTTGCAGGGCATCCTTCGCCCGCCGATACAATCCTTCAACGGCCATTTTCTGTGGATCTTCGCTCTTTGCGAACATGTCGCCAAACCAGCCGCAACCCGACAGCATCACTGCGGTGACAAGCATGAAAACGAGACCGTGTACTTTCGCGACGAGGCGCATGGCAATCCTTGATTCGGGCGAGGCGCCGCCTCGCGGCGCAGGGCGCAACGGGGCGATTATAGGTGGCGCACGCAGCGGGGTGCCGGACGCTGCGGCGTACGCTCCACGGAGCATTCATGACCGCTGAACGCATCACCGTACCCGCGGATCTCGCCGGCCTGCGACTCGACGCCGTTCTTGCGCAGGTGTTTCCGGCCCACTCCAGAAACCGCCTCAAGGCTTGGCTCGACGCTGGTCACATCGAGGTGGACGGCGAGCGGGTGGAGGGAAAGGTGCGCCTGGAGGGCGGGGAGGTAATCACTGCCCGCTTTCCTGCGGACGAAACGGCGGTTGGCGCGATCGCGCAGGACATTGGGCTTGACATCCTGTTCGAGGACGAACACCTGATCATCGTGAACAAGCCCGCCGGGCTCGTCGTCCACCCCGGCGCCGGAAATCGCGAAGGGACGTTGCTCAACGCGTTGCTGCATCATGCCCCCGAGCTTGCCGGCGTCGCGCGCGCAGGCATCGTGCACCGGCTCGACAAGGATACGAGCGGGGTCATGATGGTGGCGCGTACCGTTGCGGCGCAGACCCATCTCGTACGGCAGCTGCAACGACATCTTGCGTCACGCGAATATCTGGCGCTCGTGCATGGTGTCGTGCGTCCGACCGGAACGGTCGAGGGAGCGATCGGCCGCGACCCCAGACACCGCACGCGAATGGCTGTCGTGGTGACCGGGGGCAAGACGGCAGTGACGCACTTCAGAGCGCGCGAGACATTCGCCGGCCCCGCGATGCGGGGGCAGAATCTGACGCTCGTCGAGTGTCGACTCGAGACGGGGCGCACGCATCAGATTCGCGTTCACATGGCAAGCATTCGACATCCCCTCGTCGGCGACCCGACCTACGGTCGTCGCGGTGACAGTCTGTTCCCTCGGCAGGCGCTGCATGCGTGGCGTCTTGCGCTCACGCACCCTGCCAGCGGAGCGAAGGTGCAATTCACGGCACCGATGGCGCCGGACCTTCGCGCGCTGCTGCGTACGTTGCGGCAGCGTTGTGCGCCGCGTCCGTCGACGCAATGGGGCGACGGCGACGAGGACTTCGATGGTGACGTCGAGTCGATCTACGTTCGTGACTGAAGCATGCTGATCTATCCCGAATGGGCTGCGCCGGCTTGTGTGCATGCCGCAATGACCACGCGCCTCGGTGGCGTCAGCGAAGGCGCGTTCGCGTCCCTGAATCTCGGCTATTCGACCGAGGATGTCCGCTCGCATGTCATGGAGAATGAACGACGCGCGGCGCGAGCGCTAGGGGTGACCACCGACGCGATTCGCTGGGTGCATCAAGTACATGGCTCTGATGTGCATGCGGTGGAGTCCCTTGCGCGCAACGATCCGCTGGGTGCGACCTCCGTTCGCGCCGACGCCATCGTCAGTCGGACGCGCGGCTTGGTGTGTGGCATCAAAGTGGCGGACTGCATGCCCGTCCTGCTGTCGGGCGACGGCGGCCGCGTCGTGGCAGCGGCGCATGCCGGATGGCGAGGGCTTGCATTGGGTGTCCTTGAGCGAACGATCGACGCGATGGATGTCCCCACGACGGGGCTGTCGGTCTGGATTGGTCCGTGCGTCGGGCGCTTGGCGTTCGAGGTTGGCGAAGACGTACGTGATGCCTTTCTCGAGCACGATGATGCTTCGAGCGAGCATTTCTTGCGCCGCCCGCATTCGCCAGCGACGGCGCCCAAGTACCTGTGTGATCTGGTCGGCCTTGCGCGACAGCGACTCGAACGCAAGGGCGTACGGCAGATTGCCATCGACGGACGGTGCACCTTCAGTGATCCGCATCGGTTCTTCTCGCATCGACGCGAGGCGCGCAGCGGCCGCATGGCCGCCTTCATCTGGATTGACTGAGGCGATAATTCGCCCATGACCGAAGCTACGGATTCTCTTCCCGGTGCCGTCATGCCAGTGGCGACGAATGGGCAGCACGGCCGAGACGCGGCGGCTTGGGTGCTTGCGCGCGCGGACGAAGCCACGGCGGCGCGCGGCGAGGCCGCTGCCGCCCTGATGGAGCGGCTTCATCTCGGGCCCGATTGCATCGCGGCGGCATGGCTTTGCGCGTTGCAACCGAATGCGACCACTGAACGGGAGGTCGGTGAGGTGTTCGGCGCCGACGTCGTGCGGCTGCTGCTCGGCGTGTGGCGTCTAGCGAGCATGCAAGGTTTGGCCCGGGTCATCGGCGGCGTCGATGAAGGAGTGGCTGGGGCGGCGCAGGCGCTGCATCGAGCGCAACAGACGGAAGCGCTGCGCAAGATGTTGCTCGCCATGGTCGACGACGTTCGTGTCGTGCTCATCAAGCTTGGCGAGCGGCTGGTTTCGCTGCGACAGGCGGCGCGCTCAACCGACGCGCGCCGAAATGACAGCGCGCAGAGTGAAGCGCGCGAGGTGCTGGCGGTCTTTGCGCCGCTGGCCAATCGACTCGGCGTCTGGCAGCTGAAGTGGGAGTTGGAAGACCTGTCGCTGCGGATTCTCGATCCGCATCAGTACCACACCATCGCGCGCTATCTCGATGAAACACGCATCGAGCGCGAAGCGTACATCGACACGACGAAGGCCCTGTTGCGCGACGCGCTTTCCCAGGCCGGAATCGACTGTGAGATCAGCGGTCGCTCGAAGCACATTTATTCGATCTACGAAAAGCAGAAGCGCAAGCGCTGCTCGCTCGAGCAGCTCTACGACATTCGTGCGGTGCGGGTGATGGTGGCTGAAGTCAAGGACTGCTACGCCACCCTCGGAATCGTGCACAGCATGTTCCAGCCGATTCCCGGCGAATTCGATGACTACATCGCCAAGCCCAAGGCGAACAACTATCGGTCCCTGCATACCAGCGTCATCGGACCGCAGGGCCGGGCTCTTGAAGTGCAGATTCGCACGCGCGAGATGCACCAGGCAAGCGAGTACGGCGTCGCCGCCCATTGGAACTACAAGGAAGGTGGCGGCGCGCGTGACGCTGCATTTGCAAGCAAGCTGGCCAACCTGCGACAGGTGCTGTCATGGGGGCGCGAGCTCAGCGCTACGGGGGACGCGCTCGCGGGCGTTGATACGGCGCTCTTCGATGAGACGGTCTTCGTGCTCACACCTCAGGGGCGCATCATTGACCTGCCGCGAGACGCCACTCCGCTCGACTTTGCGTATGCCGTGCATACCGGTCTCGGGCATCGGTGTCGTGGCGCCAAGGTGGACGGGGTCATGGTCCCGCTGACAACCTCGCTGCATACGGGGCAGCGGGTTGAGATCATCACGGTCAAGGAGGGTGGCCCGTCGCGTGATTGGCTCAATCCGGACAGCGGGTACATCCGCGGCAGCCGTGCCCGCAGCAAGGTTCGCCAGTGGTTCAACGCGCTCGACTTGCAGGAGACGACAACGCACGGCCGTGCAGTCATCGACAAGGCGCTGCAACGGCATGGGCAGACCGGCATCAATCTGGAACGGCTGGCGCACGAGGCCGGCTTTCGCTCTCCCGATGAGCTCTACGCCGCGGTGGGCCGGGCTGAGGTCAACAGCCGTGATCTCGACCTGGCGGTGCGCAAGGCCAGTGGGCTGGCCGAGGCCACCGAAGAGCCGGCGCGTCCGGTCGCGACGGCGCGCAGTCGCGCCAAGGCCGACGGTGGCGGCATTCTTGTGGTCGGCGTCGACAAACTGTTGACCGGCCTCGCGAAATGCTGCAATCCGGTGCCCCCGGATCCGATCGTCGGTTTCGTGTCGCGTTTGAAGGGGGTTACGATCCATCGCGCAAACTGCGCGAATGCGCGACGTTTGGCCGCAAACGAGCCCGATCGAATCATCGACGCCGAGTGGGGAGACACCGCGACGGGCGATGTGTTCACCGTGCAGGTGGTCGTCATCGCCAGCGATCGACAAGGGTTGCTGCGTGATGTCTCGGATGTGTTGGCGCGGGAGAAGATCAACGTCACCGCCGTCAACACGCTGACGCGGGATTTCGTCGCACGCATGAAGTTCACGGCCGAAGTACGCAGTCTGGACCAACTGCGACTCGCGCTCGCCCAAGTTGCCCAAGTGAAAGGGGTGCAGAGCGCGCGACGAATCTAATCGGCTGTGGATTGCGCCGGCCGGGAACGCTCGCACCACGTCCGCCATCCGTGCCGGATCGTGCTCGCCATGGGTGAACTGGAAATTTCCTTGATGGGCGCGGCTTGCAGGGCAACTTTCACGTCCCGAAGCCGTTTGCCCGTCGCCTGCTTGCTCAGGATGCCCGTTGATGCGAACGCAACACCTTGATTGACAAGCAAAAAATAGCTCCTTGGCTCTGCGCAATAGTTTTTCCACATTTTGAAGTCGACTTTGGCCGCATTTTGCGCTCGGAGCCCGTCATGGATGCGCCTTCCAGCGCCAAGTTGTATCGAGCATGGAATCCGCCCTGAACCATCCTCGATCCCTTGCCGCGGTCGAAGCGCCACGAGTCTGCCCCGCGAAGGAATGGCAAGGTGGCGCTTTGCACGGCGCAGGTCGCGCCCCAAGTCGATGCCGAGGAAGCCGCCCGGGCCTGGCTGTCAGGGATGGCGTCTTCCCGCCCTTCGTCGGAGACGCGGATCTGTTCCATCTCCCTACCGTGCCCGTCGGTTCGATGGTCCGGGGGTTGGCCCGTGCTTCCCTGGCGGGCGGTCATGGCGTGTTCGCGTACCCGCGCCGCGATGGCATCATACGCACCAGCGAAGGCACCAACGAAGCACCAAGGAGGCACCATGAACCGGTACAACCGACGCATTTTCGTCACCCTCTCCGGCGCGCTGTGCGCATTGCTCGCGTCTGTCGCGTTCGCGCAGTATCCGAGCAAGCCGATCCGAATCGTCGTCCCGTTTCCGCCCGGCGGGACGACGGACATCATGGCGCGAGCCGTGGCCAACGATTTGCAACGGGCGTTCGGGCAACCGGTGATCGTCGACAACAAGGCGGGCGCGGGGGGCAACATCGGCGCCGACGCTGTCGCCAAGGCGCCGCCCGACGGTTACACCTTCGTCATGGGTACCGTTGGCACCCACGCGATCAACGTAGCGCTGTACGCGAAGATGCCTTACGACCCCGTGAAGGACTTCGCGCCGGTGTCGCTGGTGGCCGGAGTGCCGAACATTCTCGTTGCCGCCCCCGCGTTCCCGGCGCACAGCGTGCGGGAGGTGATCGATCTGGCGAAGAAGCAGGACGGGAAACTGACGTTCGCATCGAGCGGGTCCGGAACGTCGATCCATCTCTCCGGTGAACTGTTCAAGCTGCTTGCCGGCGTGCAGATGACCCATGTTCCCTACAAGGGGTCGGCGGCCGCGTTGCCCGACGTGATGAGCGGCCAGGTCGACATCATGTTCGACAACGCGCCTTCGGTGATGCCACAGATCAAGGCAGGAAAATTGCGGGCCATCGCGGTCACCAGCAGCAAGCGCTCACCCGCGTTGCCGAATGTTCCGACCATCGCCGAGAGCGGCCTGCCTGGTTTCGAGGCCACCTCGTGGTTTGGGCTGCTGGCACCCGCCGGGACCCCCAAGGACATCGTCGACCGCGTGTCCGCGCAAATCGCGAAGACACTGCAGACGCCGGAAATGAAGGAGCGACTCGCCGGGCAAGGGGCAGAAGCCATTGGCAGTACGCCTGAACAATTCGCGGCGCATATCCGCTCGGAGATCGAAAAGTGGGCCAAAGTCGTCAAGGCGTCGGGCGCCAAGGTCGATTGAGTTCGTCGCACGCGCGGGCCGCGTCGGCCCGCGTTGGAGCGTCAGCCCCGATGTCGGGAGCGCGAGCCTGATGGCGCCGTCGACGTTTCTCGACGCGCTGGTGCGACTGTTGCCGGTTGCGGCCGTGAAAACCACGGTTGAGGAAATGCGGCCCTTCGAGTGCGATGGCTTGTCGATGTACCGCGCACTTCCGATGTGTGTTGCGCTACCCGAGAGCGAAGCGCAGGTCGCTGCGGTGCTGGCGCTGTGTCACGCGCATCGGGTACCCGTGGTGCCACGTGGCGCCGGAACGGGGCTGTCGGGCGGCGCGCTGCCCGATGCTCGCGCGTTGCTGCTGTCGACCGCTCGACTGACGCGCATTCATGGTATCGATCGCGACGCGTGTACGGCCCGGGTCGATCCGGGCGTGCGCAATCTTGCGATCAGCGCCGCCGCCGCTGTGCATGATCTCTACTATGCGCCCGATCCGTCATCGCAGATCGCGTGCACGATCGGAGGCAACGTTGCAGAGAATTCCGGCGGCGTGCACTGCCTGAAATATGGTCTCACCGTGCACAATGTTCGCAAGCTCCGCGTCGCGTTGATGACGGGTGAAATCGTGGAAATCGGCACTGAAAGTCTGGACGGCACGACGCCCGGTGGCTACGACCTTCTTGCCTTGATGGTGGGATCCGAGGGGCTGCTGGGCATCGTCACCGAAGTCACCGTCAAGTTGACACCCAGGCCCGCGCTTGCGCAGGTGGCCATGGCCTCCTTTCCGAGCACGGAGGCTGCTGGAGCGGCCGTCGGCGCGATCCTTGCAGCGGGCATCATCCCGGCGGGCCTCGAAATGATGGATCGCATTGCGACGGCGGCGGTTGAGGACTTCGTGCACGCGGGCTATGACCTGGATGCCGAGGCAATCCTCCTTTGCGAAAGCGATGGCACGACGGAAGAAGTCGCCGACGAAATGAAGCGCATCGCCGAAATTCTGCGCCGCGGCGGTGCCACCGACATCCGTGTGTCGCGCAATGAGGAGGAGCGCCTTCGTTACTGGAGCGGGCGCAAGAACGCGTTTCCCGCAACCGGGCGGATCTCGCCCGACTATTACTGCATGGATGGCACGATTCCTCGCCGTGAATTGCCGCGCGTTCTCGGTGAGATCCAGCGCCTCTCCCGGCACTACGGGCTTCGGTGCGCCAATGTGTTTCATGCAGGCGATGGCAATCTGCATCCGCTCATCATGTTCGACGCCAACGTCGCCGGTGAAACCGAACGTGCCGAAGCGTTCGGCGCCGAAATCCTCGAGCTTTGCGTCGAGGTGGGCGGCACGATCACCGGTGAACATGGTGTCGGCATCGAAAAAATCGACCAGATGTGCGTGCAGTTTTCGCCCAGGGAGTTGACACGAATGCACGAAATCAAGCGCGCATTCGACCCTGCCGAGTTGCTGAACCCCGGCAAGGCCGTGCCGACACTGCATCGCTGCGCTGAATTTGGACGCATGCGCGTTGGCCTTGGCAGGCCGCTACCTTTCCCTGATCTGGAGCGATACTGATGCAACACCCGTCGACCGATACCAAAGCGCCACTCAGGTTTCAACGTCCCACGGCGGAGGCGACGGCTGCCGTCGTCGATGCGTTGTGTCGCCGCTTTGGCGATCGCGCCGTCGTCGCGCATGCGGTGCGCGAGCACCACAGTCACGGCGAAGGGCTGCAAGACGCCGGGTTGCCCGACGTCGTCGTGTTCCCGGAGTCGAACGAAGAAGTCGCGTCCATCGTTCGCTTGTGCAACGAGGCGGCAGTCGCGGTCATCGCCTATGGCACGGGCACGTCGCTCGAAGGACATCTGAAGGCAATCTACGGTGGCGTGTGCATCGATCTCACGCGGATGAATCGCATCCTCGAAATCCAGACCGATGATCTCGATTGCCGTGTACAGGCCGGCGTGACACGCGAGCAATTGAATCTGGAAATTCGTCACACGGGGCTGTTTTTCCCGATCGATCCGGGTGCCAACGCAAGCCTCGGCGGCATGTCGGCGACGCGTGCGAGCGGAACCAACGCCGTGCGCTACGGAACCATGCGCGAGAACGTGCTCGGCTTGACGGTCGTCACGCCCGATGGGCGCATCATCAAGACAGGAACGCGCGCGCGCAAGTCGAGCGCTGGCTATGATCTGACGCGGCTCTACGTCGGCAGCGAAGGCACGCTCGGCATCATCACCGAGATCCAGCTGCGACTCTACGGCATTCCCGAGCGGATCAGCGCCGCCGTCACGCAATTCGATGACCTGCATGCGGCGGTCAGGGCGGTCATCAGCGCCATGCAGCTCGGGGTGCCGATGGCGCGAATCGAACTTCTCGACGAGACGCAAATGGATGCGTCGATCAAGTACTCGAAGCTGGAGGGGGTCGACGCAAAGCCGACGCTCTTCATGGAGTTTCATGGCACGGACGCGTACGTCAGCGAGCAGATTGCCTTGATGAAGACCATTACCTCCGAGCATGGCGGCAGCGACTATCGTTTCGCCGATCGTCCCGAGGACCGGACGCGGCTCTGGAAGGCTCGACATGACGCCTATTGGGCGGGCATGAATTACCTGCCAGGGAAGCAGGCGTTTTCCACCGACACCTGCGTCCCGATTTCGCGCCTCGCGGACTGTGTGCGTGAAGCGAAGGCGGAAGTCGCTCGCAGCGGCCTCGTCTGCATGATCGTCGGTCATGTTGGCGATGGCAATTTTCATGTGCTGATCACCTTCGATCCGAACGACGCTGGCGAACGAGCGCGCGCCGAGACGGCGGCCGATCGCATTGCGCATATCGCGATCGCGATGGGGGGTACCTGTACCGGCGAGCACGGCATTGGCGTCCACAAGTTGGAGGCGTTGAAGAGCGAGCACGGTGAGGCGGTCGACGTCATGCGTTCGATCAAGCGTGCGCTCGACCCCAACAACATCATGAACCCGGGAAAGACCATCCCGATGACGTGACGAGCAGGGCGCGACCCGCGTCCACCGGCCCGTCGTCTCTTGCAGGAGTCACCATGTCCTATACGCTCATCATTGGCAACAAGAACTATTCATCCTGGTCGCTCCGACCTTGGCTGGTGCTGCGCGCTGCTGGCATCGCGTTCGACGAAACCCTCATCGCGCTCCACAGCGAAGAGTTCGACGCCGAAATCCGATCAAGAAAGCGCTCGCCCAACGGCCGTGTTCCGGTGCTGATCGACGGCGCAACGACGGTGTGGGATTCGCTCGCCATCTGCGAATATCTGGCCGAGCGACATGCCGGGCTTTGGCCGGACGCGGCAGCGGCGCGGGCACATGCACGCTGCGCCTGCGCGGAGATGCATTCAGGGTTCGGCGCGATGCGGCAGTGGTTGCCGATGAACGTGAGGCGGCGCTACCCCCTCGCCGCGTTGCGCTCCGACGTTGCCGCAGACGTCGGGCGCGTGCAGTCGTTGTGGGCCGAAGCACGCGAACGCTTCGGCGCGGGCGGCCCGTATTTGTACGGCGCCTTCAGCATTGCCGACGCCTACTTCGCGCCCGTCGTGTTTCGCTTCCAAACGTATGGCGTGGCCGCCTCCGCGATCGGCGCGCAGTACATGGCGACGATGCTCGCGCATCCGGCCATGCAGCAGTGGGCGGCCGACGCCCAGGCCGAGCGTATGGTGGTTGCCGACGAAGAACCCGAGACTCTGTATGGTGCACGATAGGTGCCGGGCTCCGCTGTTCCGATGACGATCGACTCGTGGCAAGCACGCATCAAGGCGGGGGCTGCTCGTTGCGCACGCCTCGGCATTCGTGGCAGCGGGAGCAAGGCGTTTTGTGCGCCCCCACTGTCGCATGATGTGATCGACACCCGGGACCATCGCGGCATCGTCACCTACGAGCCAGAGGAACTGGTGATCGTCGTGCGCTGCGGCACGCCACTGGCCGAGGTCGAGAGCGCGATGGCGGGTGAAGGGCAGATGCTTGCGTTCGAGCCGCCGCACTTTGGGCCAGGGGCGACGATCGGAGGCGCCGTCGCCGCCGGCCTGTCGGGGCCACGACGCCCCTACACCGGCGCGCTGCGTGATTTCGTTCTCGGTGCGAAGCTGATCGATGGCAAGGGGGATCTGCTCGCCTTCGGCGGCCGCGTCATGAAGAACGTGGCTGGCTTCGACGTGTCGCGGTTGCTCGCGGGCTCGTTCGGTACGCTGGGCATCATCACGGAAGTCGCCTTCAAGTGCCTGCCACGACCGCAGCAGGAGCAAACGCGCGTGCTCGAACTCGACGCCGATGCCGCCATCGCGATGATGAACCGATGCTACGCGCAGGCGATGCCGATCACCGCGAGCACTTGGGTTGGAGGCATGCTTCATCTGCGATTCGGTGGTGCGGATCCCGCCGTGCGCGCGGCTGTCGGTCGCGTCGGAGGCGAAGTGCTGGCGAATGCGTCCGAGTGGTGGGCGGACTGGCGCGAACAGCGCCACCCGTTTTTTTCGCCTGAGGTGAACGGCCTGCCATTGCAACGGGTGGCCTGTCGCGCCAGCGCACCGTTCGCCGATCTTGCGCAGGGGCATGCGCATCAGGCGATCGAGTGGGGGGGCGCGTTGCGCTGGTTGCGGGCTCCCTTGGTGACACAGGTCATGATCGCGCAATGGGCGCGCCACGCCGGCGGTCACGCTCACGTCGTTCGTGGCGCACCGAGCCGCGCAGAGGCGTTCACCGCAATTCCTGCGCCGTTGGTTGCCATCGCGCAGCGACTGAAGCAGAGCTTTGACCCGTATGCGGTATTTCCAAGTCTGTAAGCGGACCGCCGATCGGCGCCGCCGTGCGACCGAGGCGCTGAGGGAGGGTTCTCGTGCAGACACGGCTTGCTGACTTCATCAAGGACACGGCGGAAGGACGGGAGGCCGAGGCGATCCTGCGCTCTTGCGTGCACTGCGGTTTTTGCACGGCAACGTGTCCGACCTACCAGTTGCTCGGCGATGAGTTGGATGGCCCGCGCGGACGCATCTATCTGATCAAGCAGATGCTCGAAGGCGAGGCGGCGTCGATGCGCACGCTCGATCATCTCGACCGTTGCCTGACGTGTCGCAGTTGCGAGACGACGTGCCCGAGCGGCGTGCAGTACGGGCGATTGCTCGACATTGGACGCGCCGTCGCGGAGACGCGAGTTGGTCGCTCTTGGCCGGCGTCCTGGCGAAGACACCTGTTGCACCGGGTGCTGCTCAGCAAGCGGCTCTTTGCGCGCGCGCTCGCACTGGGTCGAGCGCTTCGATCATGGCTGCCGCCGACCCTTCGCAGCGCCGTCCTGCCACGGATCGAGCCGGGGGAGTGGCCGAGCGCGGTGCACCGGCGCACGATGCTGTTGCTGGATCATTGCGTGCAGGATGCGCTTGCACCGCGCATCGATGCGGCGGCGGCTCGGGTGCTCGATCGCGCCGGCATTACGTTGCGGCGGGTGGCCGCTGGCGGGTGCTGTGGTGCACTGAGCCACCATCTCAGCGAAGAGGCGCGCGCGGGCGCGCTCGTTCGCGCGAACATCGACGCGTGGTGGCCGCATGTCGAGGCCGGTGCCGAAGCCATCGTCATCACCGCATCGGGCTGCTCGGTAATGGTGAAGGACTACGGGCACTTCATGCGCGGTGATCCGGCCTATGCCGAGCGCGCCGCGCGCATCGGCGCGCTCGCGCGTGATGTCTCCGAAGTCGTCGCCGCGCATTGGAAGGCGCTGGCGCCGGAACTCGTGAATGCGCCGCCTGCCAAGGCGGCGATCGCGTGGCACGCGCCGTGCAGCCTGCAACACGGCATGCAATTGCGCGGCGACGTCGAACGCATGCTGGGTGAGGCCGGTTTTACGCTGTTGCCGGTGGCCGATGCGCACCTGTGCTGCGGCTCGGCAGGCACCTACTCGTTGCTGCAACCCGAGCTGAGCCGTGAACTCAAGCGGCGCAAGCTGGTCAACCTCGGCGCGGGGAAGCCAGGGCTGATCGCCACGGCCAACATCGGTTGCCTTGCCCATCTGCAAAGCGGCACCGAATTGCCCGTGCGTCACTGGATCGAGTTGCTCGACGAGCGGCTTCGCCGGTGACGATCCGGAGCCGTTGCGGCGCCTTTTCCGTCGCAGTCGCGTGAGTGAGGGATCGATCGGGCGGTGACGATGCCCGCAATCCACGCTTGGCTACGATAATTTCGCCACGATGATCGCTTTTCGAACCGAACCAGATCGCGACCGCCTTGCCTGTTCGTCATCGCGAGCGGCCAATTGACTGCGCCAACCTGTCGCTCAGTCGTGTGCTCATCGTACGCGCGGGCCGTGCTCGTTGCCGCGACGTTTGCGTTGGGGTTGGGGGGCGCCGACGCCGCGTGGCGAGTTCAGTTGCTGGCGCCGGATGCGTTGCGGACGATGATCGAGACGCACGCCGATCTGATGCGCTACCGCGACGAGGCAGGGCTTGCAGCGACGGAGGTACGGCGCTTGGCCTCGACGGCGCCGGAGCAATTGCGACAACTGCTCGCGACCGAAGGCTATTTCAACCCGGAGATCGATGTCTCGGTGACCGATGCCGCCGATGGGGTGCCTGACGTGCGCCTGGAGGTGCGCAGCGGCCCGCGTGCCAGAGTCAACGCGGTAACCTGGTCGATCGACGGCGCGATCGAGCGCACGGCCGACGCTGAGGCGCGCATCCGGGCGCTTCGCCAGGGTTGGTCGCTGCCGGTCGGTGCGTACTTCACCGAGTCGGCGTGGAGCGAGGCCAAGTCGAGCACGCTCGCCGAGCTTTGGCGCGACCGCTTCCCCGCAGCCCGGTTCGCGCGCAGCGAGGCACGCGTCGATGCCGATCAGAACACCGTTTCGGTGACGCTCGTGCTCGACAGCGGCCCGCTCTATCGCGTCGGCGACATCGCCGTGAGCGGACTCGTCACGCTGCCGCGCACCGCCGTGTTGAATCTCGCCCCGATGGCGAGGGGCACGCCCTACGCACAGCAGGATCTGCTGCGGTTTCAGGATCGGCTGCTGGCGAGCGGGCTCTTCGATGCGGCGGCGGTATCCATCGACACGTCGGGCGCGTCCCCGGAAGCGGCGAGCATTCAGGTTCAGGTTCGTGAGCGGCTGCGTCATGCGATGCGGCTCGGCGCGGGTTACAGCACGGTCGTGGGGCCTCGGCTGTCTGGCGAATACACCGACCTTCGTTTGTTCGGCTCCGACTGGCAGGGGACGTTCAGCGGAAAGCTCGCGCGTGACGATCGCAGCTTCCGGGTGGAGGTGATGTCCTACCCACATCCGGATCTCTATCGCACCATCGCCTCGGCGTCGCTTGCGCGTATCGACGTCGGTGGCGTGCAGATCGTTCAGCAACTGGCGCTTGCGGGGCGACGGCGCGACGGCGAAGCCTGGTCGGAACGCCACTACGCCGCGGTGCAGCGGGAGCAGCTGACGACCCCGCTGGGTCATGACATCAGCAGCGCGGCGACGGCCAACGTCGAGTTGCGCTGGTCGCGCGTCGATGATCTGGTCTTTCCGACGCGCGGGTACGCGCTGAGCGGTGCCGCGGCGCTTGGTGTCACCGGCGGGCCTGACGCGCGTGGGCGACTCTTTGGGCGTCTGAACGGGCGCGCGTCTTGGTTCACGGCACTCGGCGACGCGTGGTATGGTCAGGCGCGCATCGAACTTGGGCGAGTGCTCGCTCGCGATACCGCGGGTATTCCGCAAACGCTGCTGTTTCGAACCGGTGGCGTCGATAGTGTGCGTGGCTACAGCTATCAATCGATCGGGGTGCCGCAAGGCGGCAGCGTGCCGCCCGTCGCGGTCGCGCCGCGGCCGAGCTTCATTCTGGGTGGCAGCTTTCTGGCAACGGCGAGCGTGGAGGTGGCGCGGGAAGTGCGGCCCAACTGGTTTGCCGCCGCATTCGTGGATGCGGGCGACGCTGCGGCTTCGTTGCGTCAGTTTCGTGCCGCGGTGGGCTACGGCATCGGCGCGCGCTGGCGCAGCCCGATCGGGCCGGTCCGCGTCGATCTCAGCTACGGCCAAGAGGTGCGCAAGTTGCGCCTCGATTTCGCCGTGGGGGTGACGTTCTGATGGAGCAACCCACGGCCGATCTGGCGCCGGCGCGGCCGCGGCACTTCGCCTGGTGGTGGTTGCCGGCGTCGCTGCTGTCGCCGATGCTGCTTGCGCTGCTCGTCACCGTGGTGGTCATGAGCGAAGCGGGCCAGCGATGGCTCTGGCAGCAAGCGGCCTGGGCCTCGGGTGGTCGCATCGTGGTCGTTGCGCCGAGCGGGCAGATGCAGCGTGAGTTTGCGGCCGAACGCATCCTCCTCGCCGGCGACGATGCGAGCCTCGAACTGATTGGCGTGGCGAGTCGCGTCGATGCCGGCACCCGGTGGTGGCAACGCGACGTTCGCGTCGGTCGATTGCACGCCGATACCGTTGTCTTGACGCTGCATCCGCGAGCCGATGCGGCGCCGACGCCGGTGCCGCGCGACCTTGCGCTGCCGTTCACGCTGGCCGTCGAGCGCATCGAGATCGGCCGTCTGGAAGTGCGCGTGACCGACAAGGGCGGCGAGTCTGCGTGGCCGGCGGTGAGCGACATCGTCGCATCGCTCGATCTGGGCGCCAGGGAGCATCGCTTCGCGTTGCAGCGCGCCGCGCTCGAACGGCTCGCCGTATCGGGCGAGGCGCAGGTCGGTGCGGCGGCGCCGATGCCGGTGCGCGGCCAGTGGCAGGCCGCGAGCCGCGTGTCGCTCGTTGATGGGGGTGACGCGACGGAGGTCAGCGTCCGGCTCATGCTCGGCGGCACCTTGGCGGCGATCGACGTCGATGGCCGCCTGGAAGCGCGCGAGCAGTCGGCCCGATTGCGCTCGGTGGTCACGCCGTTTGCGGCGTCCCCGATGAGCGCGCTCGATGCCACTCTCACCCACTTCAACGCGGCGGCGCTGCTTGCGCGCCTGCCGCGCACCGACGTCAGCGGGACGGCTCGGGTGGCGACGGCGCAAGCGCCCTATCGCATCGACGTCGACCTGAGCAACGCGCTGCCCGGTCGCTGGGCCGATGGGCGCGTGCCACTGGTACGCGTCGTGGCGCGCGCGGTGGGCGAAGACTCGCGTTGGCGTCTGGAGCACATCAGCGCCGCGCTCGCCGTGGGCAGCGAGGCGGCGGGCGAGATGCGTGCGAGCGGTGAATGGCAGCGCGGTGTGTGGCGCCTCGAGGGCGTGTTGTCTGCCGTGCGGCCGGATCTGCTCGCGGGAAGTGGCGTTCCTTCCGCGTCGCTCGGAGGTACGGTGAGACTGCGCGGCGAGGGCGGTGTCGGTCGCGAGCCTCTCGACATCGATTGGCAGCTTCGCGCTGATCCGCCCGCCGCGGGCCGCGCGGGCGCGGCGCCGGTATTGCCCGCGCTCGCCTCCGGCGCAACGCTCGAAGGTCGCGCTCGTTATGGTGGCGATCGCGTGCAGATCGAACCCCTCAAGCTGACGGCAGGCGCGGCGCGTGCCACGGCGAGGGCAAGCTTCGAGCGGGCGGGTGATCGCTGGGACGCAACGGCGCAGGTCGACTGGAGTGGGCTCGACGTGGCTCCGTGGCTGCCTTCGCCGTCGGTTGCCGCGCGCGATGCCGCGAGCGCGCTTCCGACCGCGTTGAGCGGGCAGGCCGCGCTTGGCGGGCGCTGGCGCGGCACGAGCGAAACGATCGACGCGCTCCATGCCGACGTCACGCTCTCGGGCGGGCGCTGGCGCGCGGGCCCATTGCGCGGGCACGTCAATGCGCGGCTGCTCGCGCCCTGGCAGCCCGGTGGCGCGTTGCCGCGCATGGCAAGCGATGGGCGGCTGGACACGTCCGCCGCGATGCTCAACTGGCAGGGCGCGCTTGGCGACGAACGTGACCGGCTCGAATGGACGCTCGCCGCGCCGGCGTTGAGCGCGCTGCTGCCGGATGCCGCCGGTGCCGCGAGCGGCTCGGGTGTCGTCACGGGCGCTTGGAGCGCGCTCGCGACACAGTTCACGCTTCGGCTCGACGAGGCGAGCCTGGGCGGCTGGCGAGCGGCGGCCGCGCGTGCCAGCGGCAACCTGAGCCTGCGGGCGGACGCGCCGCTGCGCGTCGATCTGGCGGTGGAGCGCCTGCGCCGGCCTGAAGGGGCGAACGGAACACAAGCGCGGCAGACGGAGATCGACGCCAAGGCATCGCTGCGGGGGACATTGGCTCGACACGACATCGAAGCGACCCTGGCCGCGGCGCATCAGGGGCGTCGCTTCGAGACGGTGATCGCCACTCGCGGAGCGCTCGCGATGCAGGGCACCACGCCGACGCAATGGCTCGCGCATAGCGATGCCGTGCGTGTGATCGAACGACTCGGCCCGACCGCTGCGCAGAGCACGTGGCTGCGCATCGAGCCGCTCTCGTGGCGCTGGCAGCGCCAGGGAGCCGACGGCGTGTGGACGATCGAACCCGGTCGCGCGAGTGTGGCCGATGTGCCCGTGGCGTGGTCGCGCATCGTGCTTGGGGCAACGGATGCGCCCGCGGTGACCGGGACGCTCGGACCGGCGCGCGTGAGCGAGCTCGCCGGTCGCTTCGGTCGCGACGATGTCCATGGTGACTTGCGCCTTGGCGGACGTTTCACGCTGCGGCTCGCCGGCACGCCTGCGGGCGAGCTGACGCTGGAGCGCACCGATGGCGATGTGCGCAGCGGCCCCGAGGAGGAGGCGCCAAGCGCCGGTCTGCGGCAACTGCAATTCACGCTCTCGCGGTCGTCGTCGGCGTGGCGGGCGAACCTCGTCGTCGATGGGGATCGCGTGGGGCGTTCGACCGTGGAACTGGAGGCGACGCCGGCGGCAGGCACGTGGCTGCCGTCGCCGGAGACGCCGATTGGCGGGCAACTGCGTCTCGATGTGCGCAACATGGCGAGCTGGAACGGCCTGATGCCGACCGCCTGGCGGCTGGGCGGCGCGCTCTCCGGCGCGGCGCGCATCGCGGGCACGCTTGGCGCACCGACCGCTCGCGGCGAGTTGCGAGCGAGCGAGGTGTCTTTGGCCAACGTGCTGGAAGGGGTCGACATCCGCCAGGGGCGCGCCCGCGTGGTGCTGGCCGAGGACCGGGTCGAACTGCGGGAATTCGTGGCGCAGGCAGGCGAGGGTTCGCTCAGCGTCACCGGCACCGGCACGTTGACGTCGCCGTTGCGCCTGAACGCCCGCGCGACGCTCGACCGCTTCGCCGCCGTGCGCCGTGCCGATCGATCGTTCGTGCTGAGCGGTCAGCTCGATCTCGATGCGACGCCGCAAAGTGTTGCGATCGCAGGCGAGGTCCGTGTCGATCGTGGCCGCATCGACATTTCGCGTCTCGATGCACCGCGGCTCTCCGATGATGTGATCGTCGTGCGACGCTCGGCGCCGCCGGCCGAGCGCGGCCCTCGTGTGGCCGGGCCACGGCTGGACCTGCGCGTGCGCCTCGGCAATGACGTCGTGCTCTACGGGCAGGGATTGGAGACGCGCCTCGAGGGGGAACTGCGGCTGACCGGCAGCGGTGGCGATCTCGCCGCGCGTGGAGCGATTCGTACCGGGGGCGGCAGCTATCGCGCCTACGGGCAATGGCTCACGATCGAGCGCGGCATCGTCAGCTTCGACGGCCCGATCGAACGACCGCAACTGGACATCCTGGCGCTGAAACCGAATTTCGGCGACCAGGTGGGGGTGGCGATCTCCGGCAGCACGCAGGCGCCCCGTGTGCGCCTGTATTCGAACCCGCCGCGCAGCGACACCGATGCGCTTGCGCTCCTGATGCTCGGCAATCCCTTCGATGAACTGGGGCGCGACGAGACGGCGCTCGTGCAGCAGGCGGCGCTCGCGCTGCTTGCGGGCGAGGATGGCAACGTGGCGCGCAAGTTCGGGCTCGACACCTTGTCGTTGCGACAGGATGCGAGCGCGGGAGGGGTGCGGCAGACCATCGTCAGTGTCGGCAAGCAGCTCTCCGAGCGCCTCTACGTCGGCTATGAGCAGGGGATGGCGAGCACGCTGGGCACGGTGGAGCTGATCTACCGGCTGTCACCGCGGCTGACGCTGCGCGCGCAGGCGGGGCAGGATACCGCGATCGATGGCATCTTCACGTTGCGCTGGAAGTAATTCCATCTCCGAAGCCGAGCCGGCTTCGTTGCGTTCGCATCGCATGTCCCGGGAGGGGCGAGACGCCGCCCTAGAATCGTTCCTCATGTCGCGCGCCTCGTTCAAGCACTTTCTCGAAATCCCGACGCGCTGGATGGACAACGATGTCTACGGGCACGTCAACAACGTCGTCTATTACAGCTGGTTCGACACCGTCATCAACGCCTACCTGATCGATGCCGGTGGGCTCGACATTCATCGGGCGCCGGTCGTCGGTTACTGCGTCGATTCCGGCTGCACGTATCGGCGCAGTTTCAGCTTTCCCGAGACCGTGCACGCCGCGCTGCGCGTGGCGCATCTGGGCACGCGTTCGGTGCGCTACGAGGTCGGGCTCTTCGGCGCCGATGACGAGGAGCCGCGTGCGAGCGGCTTCTTCGTGCATGTGTTCGTCGATCGCGCGGCCAATCGCAGCGTTGCCATTCCGCCGGCGTTGCGCGCGGCACTCGAGGCGCTGCTCTGATCGAAGCGCGCCGTCAGACGGCGACCGGCGCCTTGATCGCGCCGTGGCTTTGGTAGCCGATGAGCTCGATGTCTTCGAAGGTGTAATCGAACACGCTTGGCGGGCGTCGACGCAACGTGAGCGTCGGTGGCGGCAGCGGCTCGCGCGAGAGCTGAAGTTGCACCTGCTCGCGATGGTTCTGGTAGATGTGACAGTCGCCGCCGGTCCAGATGAATTCGCCGACGTCGAGATCGCACTGCTGCGCGAGCATGTGGGTCAGTAGCGCGTAGCTTGCAATGTTGAAGGGGACGCCAAGAAAGAGGTCGGCGCTGCGCTGGTAGAGCTGGCAGGACAGACGTGGTCGCGGCAGCGTGTCGGCCAGTCCCTCCTGCGTGGCGCGCTCGCGGTCGCTGGCGGACACCGGGTCGGCAACGTAGAACTGAAAGAACGCATGGCAGGGCATCAGCGCCATCTTCGGCAGCGCGGCGACGTTCCATGCGGAGACGATGATGCGGCGCGAGTCGGGTTCGTGGCGCAGCAGGCGCACGACCTCCGCGATCTGGTCGATCGGTTTGCCGTCGGCGTCCGGCCACTGCCGCCACTGCACGCCGTAGACCGGCCCGAGCTCGCCGTCGGCTCCGGCCCATTCGTCCCAGATGGTGACGCCGTGCTGTTGCAGCCAGCTGGCGTTGCTCTCGCCGCGCAGAAACCAGAGCAGTTCGTAGACGATGGCCTTCCAGAACACCTTTTTCGTCGTGACGAGCGGAAAGCCCCGTTGCAGGTCGAAGCGCAGTTGCGCGCCGAAGACCGAGCGGGTGCCGGTGCCGGTGCGGTCGCCCTTGGCCAGCCCGTGCTCATGGACGTGGCGCAGCAGGTCGAGGTAGGGTTGCTCCAGCGCGGCGGTGGGAGGGGAAGACAGGGCGGGCGTCGACATGTCTGGCAGTGTAGTGATCGCAACAACTTTCTCGCTAAATGACGTCCATGAAGGGCTTGGATCGAAAAATGGCGCATAGTCGACTTCATGGCCTTTCAAGCTCCAAGCCCGTTGTGGATGCGGCTTTCAACAAAAAGCTGTAGCGGTCGAAGGCACGTACGGCGAGTGACATTCCCGAGCTCCGAGTGCGTGGCCGTTCGGGTTAAATGTCGCTCCTCCTTCATTCGTTTGCACTGCCATGCCGCGTCATCTGCTCCCGCTCTGCGTCGCCGCGCTCATTGCGCTCGCCTCCTGTCGGCAGACCGATCTGGGCGAAGGGGGCAGCAAGGTGTCGGGTTCGGCCGGCCCGGCGGGCGCCCAGGGCGCAGCGCCCGAACTCGTGACCTGTGACCGACCGATCGCCACGATCGCGCTGGCCGAAAGCCCGAATGGCTACACGGTGTTGACGCAATACCAGTTGCCGCCGACGCCGCTGCCGCTGATCCGCGTGCTGATGCAGCAGTCGGGATGCTTCCGCGTCGTCGATCGCGCCGCCGGCCTGCGGGGGACGATTCGCGAGCAGGAACTGAAGGAGCAGGGCATCCTCAAACCCGATACGGTGCCGCGCAAGGGCGAAGGCATCGGCGCCCGCATGACGCTGACGCCCTCGCTGACCTTCAGCGAGAACAACGCCGGAGGGGGCGTCGCCGCGGTGATCGGCATGATTCCTGCGTTGCGTGATTGGGCGGGTGTGGCGAGCGGCGTGAAATTCAAGGAGGCGCAGGTGGTATTGCTGTTGACCGACAACGAGACGACGGAGCAGCTCGCGGCCGCCACCGGCGCCGCGCGGGCGACGGACCTCGGTGTCGGCGGACTGGTCATCGGTCGTGTCCTCGGAGGCGCAGCCGGCTGGGGCATCACCAACGAGGGCAAGGTGCTCGCCGCCGCGTTTCTCGACGCCCACAACAAGCTCGTCGCGCAGGCCCGTGCGCTGCCGCCTGCCCGGCGCGGCGAGGTGGCCGATGCCGGGAAGTAGGTCGCCCATGACGCGCGGCCGACAGGCCTGGCGCGGCCGCGCGCGTGCGGCGTTGTGCGCGACCTTGCTCGGGTTCGCTTGCGTGCTCGGTGCATCGCCCGCCGTCGCCGCGATCACCGAGGCCGAGCTCGCGGCGCTGCGCGATCAGCGTGACACGGGATCGGCCGAGCTGCGGGCCAATCTGGCCGCCGCCATCAACCGGCTCGAAGCGAGCGATCCGCCCGCGCGCATCGTCGAACTCATCTGGCTCTTCGGCGACGTCCGCTTTGCCGAAGGCGCGAGCGCGAGCGCGCTGCCCGCCGTGGAGGCCGGACTGCGGCTGGCGAGGCAGCTCGATGATGCCTCGCGCACGGCCGCGCTCGAAGCGCTGGCCGGACAGATGCAATTCGCGCTGACGCACGGACAGGCGGCGCGCGAGCGCATCGAGCACGCCCTCGCCGAGCAGCGGCGCGCAGGCAATGTGCTCGAGCTCGCGCGGCAATTGAGCGCGTATTCATCGCTGTTGCAGGAAGTCGACGAGTTCGCGGCCGCGATGCGCTTGAACAACGAAGCGATGTCGTTGCTTGGCGAAGGGCAGAAGGCCGTGACGCCGGTCACCTTCGGTGTGCTCTACGGGCGCGTCGAACTGCTGCGCGCCATTGGTGAGGCCAGCGCTGCCGTCGCTGCCGGCGAGACCTTGCTGCAACGTGCCGCGACGTCGGGCAACGCCGAATTGATCGGTCTCGCGCAGTTCGCGCTCGCACGCGCGAGCCTCGCTGCCGGAATCAAATCGCGAGCGGCGCAGTTGCTCGAAGCAAGCTACCAGCAGGCGGTGCGCTTCGACGATACGCTGGGCCGCTTTCTCGTCGGCTTCGAGCGCGCCAGACTGGCGCTCGACGGCGAGCAACTCGACGTTGCGCGCGAGTGGCTCGACCGCATCAAGCCGTTGCGCGACGAACTCGACGATGGTGTGCTGCGCTTCACCTTCGACGTCGTCGACGCTCGCGTTGCCGCGCGACAGGGGCGCACGGCGCAGGCCCGCTCGGTGTGGTCGCGCGCACGCAGCGAACTTCCGGCGCAGCCGGGAGAGGCCGCGCTGACCTCGCAGCTTCGTCTGGCGGAGGCCGAACTCCTGGCGGCGGAAGGGCGTCCGGTCGAGGCGGTGGCGACCTATCGCGACGCGCTGCGCCTGACCGTCGAGAGCGAACGGCAGGGGATGCGCAACGTCATCGCGGCGCAGAGCGAGCTCTATCGGCTCAACGAGCGCGACTACCGCGAGCAACAGTTGCAGCACGAAGCGCGGCTCAAGGCATCGCAGCTCGAGGCCGCCGAGCAGCGCCTGATCAACCAGCGCCTCTTGGTGTCGGTCGTGGCGCTCGCGGCCTTGCTGACCGCCGTCGTTGCCGTGTGGCAACTGCAGCGTGCCCGGCACTTCCGGCGACGCGCCGAGATCGACGGTTTGACCGGCGCGCTGTCGCGCACCGCCATCCTGGCCGAAGCGACGGCGCGCTTTCAGGCATCGCAGATCGAAGGTACGCCGTATTCGCTGCTGCTGCTCGACGTCGATGGCCTGAAGCCGGTCAACGACCGCTTTGGCCATGCGCGCGGCGACGATTTGCTGCGTGAGGTCTCGCTGACCATCGCCCGATGCCTGCGCGATGGCGATCGCCTCGGGCGCTGGGGGGGCGACGAGTTCGTCGTGTTGCTCGACAGGTCCGATGCGAATGCCGCGCAGCAGGCTCGGGATCGCATCGGGCAGGAACTCACCGCCAGTCTCGCGGCGGCCGGGTTCGTGGGCGGGTCCTGCAGTGTCGGTGTTGCAACGGCAACGCCTGATGACGCCGATTTCGCGACCGTCCTCGCCCGCGCCGACGTTGCGCTGTACGACGCGAAACCGGCCTCGCGCGATCGCAAGCCCGATCACGGGCCGATCGAAAACCCACCATCGGCGCCGCATTCCTAGTGCAGTGTTTCGCTCTTCTTGGTACAAAAATGCGCGTCTTTTGGCCCGATTCTTCGTTGCAAATGCTCGCCATAGCTCGCTATGGCTGCGCTTTGCGCCTCGATTCGAACCAAAATCCATCGCATTTTTTTGTACCAATCTTCGCGAAACACTGCACTAGCCGATCTGGCGGATTCGCTTCGCGCTCTCCAAGTCGCCCTATCGCGGTGCGTCGCGCGGCACTGCTCCAACGTTTCCGTCAGGAAACAACAGATGGGCATGCTCACCGATGCGAGCGAAGCCGACCCGTTGATAGCAGCGATTGCTGGGCGCGAACTGGGCATCGGCGAACAGGAAGACCGTGCGCCGACGCTCGCGCTGCGCATGGCTGCATGCCGCAGCCGTGGCCGCTTGCGCGAAACCGCGCCCACGCAGATGCGGTGGCGTGTAGACGGGGCCGATGCGTGCGCACTCCAGCGGCAGCGTGCGGCAGGTGGCCATCGACACCACGGCCCCCTCGTGATACCAGAGCATCAGCTCTCCCGCATCGACCAAGCGCATGACGCGCGCTTCCAGCGGCTCGGGAGAGGGAATGCGCTCGGTTTCGCGCTCGAACGCGTGAAACCATGTGAGCAGTGTCGGCAGATCGTTCTCCGTCGCGAGTTGCGGCGCGCCGCGTGCCGGCCCGAACTCGGGTTCGCCGATCAGCCGGTAGAGCAGCAGATCGTCATGCACGGTGTAGTTGCGATCAAAGACCTCGGTGAAGGCGTGCAGCAGGTCGCGGCGGCCCACCACGCCGGCAAGTGCGATGCCCCGTTCGCGCAGCCACGCCGCGAAGCCGCCAGCCGCGACCTCCGGCATCACGGACAAAAACACCGTGCGCGTCGTCATCAACGTCGCGCATCCGATCGTGCGCTCGCCATCCTCGATGGTGAACAGTTGCTCGCCATCGTGCAGACCGCGCGCCGCCATGTGCGCCTGCGCGCCGATCACCAGCGTGTTGTGCGCGACGTCCTGCGCCAGCAGGTCGCCCGCGCTTTGCCAGAACGCCGCTGCCGTCGGCTGCACGACGATGTTCATGTGCCGAATACCGGTGAGGCGAACGTCGCCGGCAGCGCGATCAAGTCGGTCACGCCGGGGTCGACGCCGCATTGCATGAGCAACGTTCCGGCCTGCGCGCGATGGTGCGTCTGATGGTTGAACAGGTGGCTGAGCGTGACCGCGATCGGATTCGTGCTGTCACCCCCGGTCAGGCGGGTGTAGCGCAACTCGGTGGCAAGACGCTCGGAGGTCAGCGTCGCGACCGTGTGATCGATTCGATCGTCGGTCGCCACGCGCACGCGCCGCAGCTCATCGAAGTCGGCGTAGAGCTCCTGATCGAGCGCGTCGACGGTGCGGGGTTCGGCATGCAGACGCGCGAGCCATACCCAGTCGGCGACCAGCAGATGGTTCAACGTCCCGTGGATGCTCTTGAAGAACGCGCCCATGTTGCGCTTGCGTGTGCCGTCGGGCAGCGCCGCCGCCGCGGCGTACACGGCTTCGTTCTGCCAGCGGTTGTAGCGGGCCATCAGGCGGCAATACGCGGGTGTGATCATCGTCGTCGACACGGTGGACGAAGCGCCTCTCAGGCCCAGATCACCGGGCCGGGCTGGCCATACCAGCGCTCGACGCTGGCGGCGACGTTGGCCTCGATGCGGGCGCGCTTGATCTTCATCGTGGGCGTCAGGCAACCGTTGTCGATGGTCCACGGCTCGGAGGCGACGACGATCATGCGCAACTGCTCATAGTCCGCGAGCCCCGTGTTCACCTCGTGGAGCAGCGCCGCGAGCTGCGCCGTGAGTTCGGCGCGCCCGGCGGCGTCGCCGGCCTTCGGCCGCTGCTCTTCGGCCAGCACCACGGTGGCGTAGGCTGCCTGCTGGCCGACGCCCGAAACCATCGACAATTCGATCAGCGGGCTCGCGTTGATGCGGTTTTCGATCGGGGCGGGCGCGATGTATTTGCCCTTGCCGGTCTTGAACAGCTCCTTCTTGCGGCCCGTGAGCTTGAGCATGCCATCGGAGCGCACCTCGCCGAGGTCGCCGGTGCGGAAGAAGCCGTCGTCCGTGAAGCTCTCGGCGGTGAGTTCGGGCTGCTTGTAGTAACCCTGCATCTGGCCGGGCGACTTCAGCAGCACTTCGCCTTCATCGCTGATGCGCACTTCGACTCCCGGCAGCGGCGAGCCGACGTAGCCCGGCGCATTGAGCCGGATCGAGGAAATGTTCGAATACGCGAAGTCCTCGGTCATGCCATAGCCTTCGACCAGATTGAGTCCGAGCTTGCGATACCACGCGATGAGCCCGGCCGGGATCGGCGCCGACCCGCTGCCGGCGTGCTTCACCGAATCGAGGCCGAGGCCGCGCAGCACCTTCCTGGCGATGATGCTGCCGATGATCGGCAGCGAGAGCAGGAAATTGAGCTTCTTCTCCGGCATCTTGTGGAACACGCCCTGCTGGAACTTGAGCCACAGCCTCGGCACCGAAATGAACACCGTCGGCCGCGCCCGTTGCAGATCGGCAACGAAGGTCTCGAGCGTTTCGGCAAAGAAGACGTGCCCGCGCCCTTCGACGATCGACGTGCACTCCACCCACGATCGTTCGAACACGTGGGCGAGCGGCAAATACGAGAGGATGCGGATTTCCTCGTCGGGCCCGATCGCCTCGCGAATGCTTGCCAGCATGCCTTCGCCGCAACGGGTGATGCGGTCGAAGCGATGCATGACGCCCTTGGGTTGCCCGGTCGAACCGGATGTGTACATCAGGATCGCGATGTCGTCGGGGGCGCGGGCGGGTTGCCCGGTCAAGGGAGCGGTACGTGCGAGCACGGTGTCCCACGCCTCGCCTCGCTTCTTCGCGCTCTCCGGTGCCAGCGGGAAGCTCACGCAGGGAAGCTCCGCAGGCACCGCCGCAGCCTGATGTTCCCAGGTGTCGAGCTTGCCGATGAAGAGCGCACTCGCGCCGCTGTGTTCGAGCACAAAGCGCACCGTCTCCGCCGTTTCCGTCGGAAAGATCGCCACCGTCGTGCAGCCGGCCATCCAGATGCCGAGTTCGGCAATGAAGAAGTGCGCGCAGTTCTTCGACAGGATGGCGATGCGCGCGCCGGGTTCGAAGTTGTGCGCGCGCAGATAGGCCGCGATTCGACGCGCCTGATCCATCGTCTGTTGCCAGGTGAAATCGGCGACCGCGCCGCCACCGGTCGGTTGCGTCAGCCACAGGTGTTGTGGCCGCGTCGCCTCGTGGCCGTAGACGTAATCGAGGATGAGTTTGCTCTGCGCCATGGTGCTCCCCTTTGCAGTCGTGAAGTGTCATGTGCCTCGCGCGCGATCGGCTCGCGGCGCGCAACGCTACGTGCAGCTCATTTAAGCACGATGTCGCGAGAATTTCGAGCCGTCGCCGCCCGCTGCGGCACAATGATGCTCCCGCACGCACCGAGATCGTGTACCCGATCGGGAGACCCCTTGGCCGAGTCTGCTCACATCCTTCCCGGGCTGCGCCTGCGCAGCCATCGTTTCCAGCTTCCACTCGACTACGCCCGTAGCGACGGCGAGACGATCGAAGTCTTTGCGCGCGAGGTCTGGGCGCCCGATCGCGAAGGGCAGCAATTGCCGTGGCTCGTATTCTTTCAGGGCGGGCCGGGCTTTGGCGCCCCGCGCCCGATGGGGCCGAATGGCTGGATCGGCCGCGCCGTCCGCGACTTCCGCGTCCTGCTGCTCGATCAGCGCGGTTGTGGCTTGTCGAGCCCGATGACGGCACAGACGCTTGCCGCGTTGGGCGACGCGCAGCGGCAGGCCGCGTGGCTCAGCCACTTCCGCGCCGACAACATCGTGCGCGATGCCGAGGCGATCCGTCGTCAGTTGATCGGCGACGAACCGTGGAGCGTGCTTGGCCAGAGTTTCGGGGGCTTCTGCGCGATGAACTATCTCTCGTCGGCGCCGGAAGGACTGCGCGAGGTGCTGATCACCGGCGGCATTCCGCCGCTCACGCGCACGACCGACGACATCTATCGCGCCACCTATCCCCGGGTGCGCGCGAAGAACCTCCGCTACTACGCGCGCTACCCCGAGGATCGGCAACGGGTGCGTGACATCGTCGCCCATCTGCTCGACCACGAGGTCACGATGCCGCGCGGTGGCCGCCTGACGCCGGAGCGCTTCCTGCAACTCGGCATCGCCTTTGGCGCGAGCGATGGCTTCGAGGCGGTGCACTACCTGCTCGAAGAGGCGTTCGTCGACATCGGTGGCGCCCGGCACCTGAACGCCAATTTCCTGCTCGGCATCGAGGAGGCGCAGGCGTTCGACAGCCATCCGATCTATGCCCTGCTGCACGAAGCCTGCTACACGCAGGGCGAAGCAAGCGCCTGGTCAGCCGGCCGCTTGCGTGATTCGATGCCAGGGTTTGCGCTGCCACGCACGGCAGCCCAAGCGCTTGCGAGTGACGAGCCCATACTCTTCACCGGCGAGATGATCTATCCGTGGATGTTCGAGCAGTACCCCGGATTGATCGCCTTGCGCGGCGCGGCCGAAGCGCTTGCCGCGAAAACCGACTGGCCGGCGCTCTATGACGTGCAGCGCCTGCGACGCAATCGTGTGCCGGTGGCCGCCGCCGTCTACTACGACGATATGTACGTGCACCGAGAATTCTCCGAGGAGACGGCTGCGATCGTGCCCAACATGCGCCTGTGGGTGACCAACGAGCATGAGCACAACGGGTTGCGGGCCGATGGCGAGAAGATTTTCGAGCGCCTGCTCCGCCGCGTGCGCGATGAAGCCTGAGCCCGTGTGATCGCGTTACCGGTCTGGCCTCAGAAGCGCCGCAGCCAGGCGAAAAATTCCTGATACCACAGGCGCGAGTTCTGCGGTTTCAGGATCCAGTGGTTCTCATCCGGGAATACGACGAGCCGCGCCGCAATGCCCTTCGCGCGCAGCGTGTTGTAGTACTCGAGCCCTTCGTAGTAGGGCACGCGGTAGTCGAGTTCGCCGTGGATGACCAGGGTCGGCGTCTTGAAGCTGGCCGCATGCGCGTGCGGCGACTGGCTCTGGTAGCGAGCGAGATCTTCCCACGGCCACACCCCGAGTTCGTGGTTGAGCCACAGGTAGCCATCGTCCCCGAACTGGCTCAGCCAGTTGTAGACACCGGCGTGGCAGACGTAAGCGCGGTAGCGATCCGTGTGCCCGTTCATCCACGCCACCATGAAGCCGCCGTAGCTGCCGCCAGCGGCGTACAGGCGCTTGGGGTCGACGACGCCCTCGCGGATCAGGGCATCGGTGACGGCCTCGGTGTCCGCCAGTTCGCGGTGACCGAGATCGCCGTCGATCGAGCCGAGGAAGGCCTCGTCGAAACCCGACGAGCCGTGGTAGTTGACGGCCGCGACGACATAGCCTTGGGCTGCGAACGCCTGGATGTTCCAGCGGTAGTGCCAGGTGTCCAGATGCGCGGCGTGCGGCCCGCCATGGATGTCGTGCAATAGCGGGTACTTCTTGCGCTTGTCGTAGCCGGGCGGAAAGCAGACGAACGCCTGCACCGGCTCGCCGTTCCAGCCCGGCAGCGTGCGGCTTTGCCACTGTCCCAGCGTGATGCGATCGAGGAACGCGTTGCAGCGATCGAGTCGACGCGGCTCGGCGTGGCGCGGCACGCGTACATGGAGCCGTGCCGGGTGATCGATCGATGCGCGGGTGTAGGCCATCGTTGCGCCATCGGCCGAGGTGGCGAAGGCCATGACGTGCCCTCCCTCGACCAGTGGCTCCGGCTGTTCCGCTTCCAGCGGCAGCGACCACAGAGGTTGTCGCCCGGCATCCTCGGCGCAGAAGAGGATCGCCTGATCATCGGCTCGCCAGACCGGGTTTGCGCTGCCGTAGGTTCCGACCGAGCGCGGCCAGGTCGGCGCGAGGCGTCGCGCCTTGCCGGACTTCGGTTCGACCAGCATCAGCCGGGTGTGCTGGCTCGGTGCCGACGTGGGCGTCGCCAGCACGACGAGGCGCGTGCCATCGTGCGAATACGCCGGCGAGCCGAGCCACATGTCGCCGAGGTCGGTCACGCGGGTGCGGCGGGTCTTCAGATGGAGGTGGATCAGCGTATTTCGCGAAATCAGGCGCGTCGGCTCCTCGGGCTGCGACCAGACAATCTCCGAACCATCGGGTGAGATTGCGTACTCCGCCGCCCCCGGGTCACCCAGCCCGAGCGTCCACGGCTTGCCGGCGAACAGGTCTTTCGCGGCTCCGTTCGCGATGCCGATCTCGAACAGGTGCGGGCGGGCGCCGTTGCAGATCCAACTGTCCCAATAGCGGTAGTTGTCGGTCTCGATGACCTTCGCCTGAACCTTGGATTCCTTCAGCTCCTTCTTGCGCCGCGCCTGCTGTGCGTTCGTCTTCAGATCGGGCCAGACCCAGCTGATCGCGGCGACGCGCCGGCTGTCGGGAAACCACCGGATGCCGCTCACCCCGGTGGCGAGCGACGTCACGCGCTTCGCTTCGCCACCGTCGGGGGCGATCACGTAGAGCTGCGCCTCCTCATCGGCATCCTTGCCTTCACCGCGCCGCGCGCAGAACGCGATGAGCCGGCCGTCGGGCGACCATTGCGGCGCGGTGTTCTTCTTGCCGGCACTGGTGAGTTGGCGGCGCGTCTTGCCGTCGGTCGAATAGAGCCACAGCTGGGTCGCGCTCTCGTTGGTCTCCATCGAGAAGGTCGTCTGATCAACGACCACCCACCGGCCGTCGGGCGAGACGCTCGGTGTGCCGATGCGCTCGCATTGCCAGAGATGTTCGACGGTGAGCGGTTTTGCCTTCATGGTGGCTCCGTGGAATTCGGGGAAGGCGTAAGCGTATCCGCATGGCGCCATCGGGTGGGATCGAAGGCTCGGCGAAGGTGCGCCGATGCGCGCCGTAGGCGACGGCTTGACGTCGCCAGCACGCGCTTGCGTGTCGCGACGCTGCTTTGAGCACAACGAAGCGCGGTCAAGCCCGCGCCTACGTGTCGGAGCACGAGCCCGCGCCTACGTGTCGGAGCACGAGCCCGCGCTTGGCTGCACGGGGTTCTGCGGAAGTTCGCTAGATCACGCCTTCGAACATCTGCACATCGACTTCGCTGCCGGCGTCGAGATTGCCGGTTTCCGCGGCGAGCACGACGAAGCCGTTGGCCTGCACCATCGACGAGAGAATGCCCGAACCCTGATCGCCGGTCGTGCGGACTTCGTAGCCGTGCTCGCCGAGGCGCAGCACGCCGCGCTGATATTCGGTGCGTCCGGCGACCTTGCGCAGCGGATGACTCAGTCGCGCACGCACGGTCGGTGGCATCTGGTGATCGCGCCGCCCCTGCAACGTGGCGAGGGCGGAGCGAACGAACTGATAGAAGGTGACGGTGACCGAGACCGGGTTGCCCGGCAGTCCGAAGAACATGGCGCTGCCGATGCGGCCGACGGCCAGCGGGCGGCCCGGGCGCATCGCGATTTTCCAGAACAGCACTTCACCCATCTCGTCGAGCATCTGCTTGATGAAATCGGCTTCGCCGACGCTGACACCGCCGCTGGTGATGATGACGTCCGCCTGCGCGGCCGCGGCCGTGAAGGCGGCGCGAATCGCGGCCGGATCATCGACGACGTTGCCCAGGTCGATCGGTTGGCAGCCTGCCCGTTCGAGCAGCCCGTAGAGGGTGTAGCGGTTGCTGTCGTAGATCTCGCCCGGCCCGAGCGTGCTGCCGATGGTGCGCAATTCGTCGCCGGTCGAGAAGAACGCGACGCGCAGTTTGCGGTAGACGTCGATCTCGCCGATGCCGAGACTGGCAATCAGGCCGAGCACGGCGGGCGTGATCAGCGTGCCGGCGGTGACGGCCACCGCGCCGGCTTTCAGGTCCTCGCCGCGAAAGCGCCGGTTTTGACCCGCCGGTTGCCCATTCGGGATATGGATCGCGTCGCCGTCGACGCTCACACGTTCCTGCATGGCGACGGTGTCGCAGCCGGCGGGCATCACCGCGCCCGTGAAGATGCGCACGCATTCGCCGCGTCCCGGCGTGCCGAGCCAGGGTTTGCCGGCGAAGCTCTCGCCCACGCGCCGCATCGGGGTCGTGCCTTCGGTTCCGTGCGTGTCGGCATGACGGTAGGCCCAGCCGTCCATCGCCGAATTGTCGTGACCGGGCACGTCGATCGGCGAGACGAGGTCGGTCGCGAGCACGCGACCGAGCGCGGCGCGCAGATGCAGGCGCTCGCTGCCCGCGATCGGCGCGAGCAGACTGGCAATGAAGTTGCGGGCGCGCTCGACCGGCATCGAATTCGGGTCGTAGTCATCGGCACAGGAGAGTTCGCGCGGTGTGGTGGTCATGGCACGCAGTCGTCAGGCAAAGCGGGCAGTTTATGCTGCGCCGTGGCCGCGCACGATGTGAAGCGAAGCCGGCAACACGTCGATCAGCACATGGGCGGCGCAGCCGAGGTATTCCCCATCGACGGCCACGGGAACGTCGGGCGCGGCGTCGATTTCGATGGCCGTGGCGCGCTGGCTGTGCACGCGGGCGTCGTCCAGATGGCGCCCACGCAGCAGGCGCGGCAGCAGTGCCATCGCCCCAAGGCGTTCTACCCGCCCGGCGATCAGCAGATCGAGTTGTCCATCGTCGATGCGGGCCGCAGGCTGGGCCGGAATGCCGCTGCCGAACGTGGGCGTGTTGAGCGCCGAAGCAAAGAGCGCGGCACCGGCCCGCAGTGCCTGCCCTTCGCAGTGCACGACGAGACTCCAATGGCGCAGCGCGACAAGCTCACGCAACGTGGCCAGCACGTAGCGCGAGCGGCCACGCAGCCAACGCGGGCCGCGCAGAGCCCGAAGCGCCACGGAAGAATCGAAGCCGCAGGTGCAGCTCGACAGAAACGGCACTTCACGATCACCCAGCGTGACGACGCCCGCGTCGATCGCTACCGCCGGCGCGCTGATCGCGTGGGCCAAGGCATCGGGCCAGGGCATCGCGTGCACGCCGATCGCGCGGGCGACGTCGTTGCCGGTGCCGAGCGGCACCAGACCCACGCTGCGCTCACGACGCACCAGTGCGGGCAGCATGCGGTTGACTGTGCCGTCGCCGCCGACCAGCACGATGCGTGCGTGCTCCTCGCTCTCCTCGATCAAGCTCAGCGCTTCCTCGGTGTGCGCGGTGGCAACGAGACGCGCGCCCGGATGATCGGTGCGGATGCGGGTGCGAATCGCCTCTTCGAGCTTCGCCGCGCGGCCGCCCCCGGCGAAGGGATTGAGCAGAACCAATGCCGAAGTCATGGCGCGCGAGTATAGGCAATGCCTGCCGGCAGCGGCGCGCGGGCGTCGGCTCCGGCATCGAAATGCTCTGGTGTCTGGTTGCAATGGTCTTGCTACATTCGACGCGCTGGGTATCCCGCAGCACTTCGTTGCAAATCGTCGCCATAGCACCGCTATTGCTGCGCTTTGCACCGCTATTGCTGCGCTTTGCGCCTCGTTCAGCGCCCGCCCAACGCGTCTCGGTGCAACGCAGACTATTGCAGCCAGATACCCGCATCACACTCGAGCGACGCGCGCTCGATCACGCCACCCTTTTCTGCCTCGGAGTACTCATGATTCTCGAAGTTGCCGACATTCGCATTGTGCCGGGCCGTCAGGCCGATTTCGATGCCGCGATTCGCCGTGGGGTGGAGACCGTCATCGCGCACGCCGAGGGCTTTTGTGGTTACAAGGTCAATCGCGGCGTCGAATCGCCCGAGCGCTATCTGCTCTTCATCTACTGGGCCACGCTGGAGGCGCACACGGTGGGCTTTCGCCAAAGCCCGCTCTTTGCGCAATGGCGGGACATCGTCGGTCCGTTCTTTGCCGAGCCGCCACGGGTCGAGCATTTCGAGCTGGTGGCGCGATCGCAGTAGTCACCAGCTCAGGTGCACGTCGCGTTCCTGCTGCCACGTGTCGTCGCCGTCGTCGCGGATGATGCTCACGGTGCGCAGCACATCGCGGAAGGAGTCGCGCGTGATGGGGCACGCGGCCGCCGACAGGGCGTGGTAGCGATCGGGCTCGGCGCTCTGCGCGAGCGTGATGTGCGGCTCGTAGTCGAACTCCGGGCGCAGATGCTCGGCGAGCGGACCGCGATAGAGCCGGTCATGGATTTCGATCACCGCGTCGGCACCGACCTGCGTTGCGAGGCCGATGAATTCGTTGCGCGCCGACCAGGGGCCGTGCATGATCACCGGAAACCCCGGCCAGTTGCGCAACACCTTCTGGGCATGGGCGGCGAGCTGATCGAGCGTGAGCCGGGAGTGAAACGGAAACACGAGCATCAGATGCGCCGGCAGCACGGTGGCGCGCGGGTCATGCAGGCGGCGAAAACGCTCGATGGTGGCGAGGTTAGGGAACTGGGGAAACCACGCGATCGCCCGACGCGGCAGCGCGGGACGCAGGATGTAGGTCAGTTTCTTCCTGGACACACGCCATTCATAGCGGATCGGTGGCCGAGCCGGTGCCGCCATCGAAGACGCGCAGTTCGTCGAGCGTGTTGATGTTGGCGAAGGCGCCACCATCGCTGAAAGCAACGTCGACGCGCCGGTGCGAGGCGTACCAGGCGTCGATCTTCCTGCCACCACCTTCGACGAACGCGGCAAGGCTCGGCAGCAGCGCGGTGCGGTAGAGCGCGAACACGGGCTGAGCGAACCCGTCGCTGGTCGCCACGGCGATTTCGGCGTCTTCGGCGTGCAGCGCCTCGGCGAGCCGCGCCACGAGATCGAGTGGCAGGAACGGTGAATCGCAGGGCGCGGTGACCAGCAACGGATGCGGGCAGCGGCGCATCGCCGCGTGCAACCCAGCGAGCGGGCCGGCAAATCCGCCGATGTCATCGCCGAACACCGGGTAGCCGAACTGCGCGTAGCGCTCCGCGTTGCGGTTGGCGTTGATCAGCACGGTCGCCACCTGCGGTGCCAGGCGCTCGATGACGTGGGCGACGAGGGGTTTGCCGTGGAGCGGCACCAGCCCCTTGTCGCGCGAATCCATGCGCCGGCCCATGCCGCCCGCGAGCACGAGGCCGGTGATCGGTGGCATCGCAGGCTCGCTCATGAGTCTTGCGCGCCGATCGCATCGAACACGAAGCGTCCGGGGTCGTTGAAGAGCAGGAAGCGACGGGCGGTGGCGCGGCCGATCAGCGTCATGCCGACCTGGCACGCGATTTCGTAACCCATCTGCGTGAGCCCCGAGCGCGACACCAGAAACGGCACCCCCATCTGCGCTGCCTTGATCACCATTTCGCTGGTCAGGCGTCCGGTCGTGTAGAAGATCTTGTCGCTGCCGTCGACGCCATCGAGCCACATGAGACCGGCGATCGCGTCGACGGCGTTGTGGCGGCCGACGTCCTCGACGAAGTAGAGCAGCCTGCCATCGAGCGAGAAGAGCGCGCAGCCATGGACGGCGCCTGCCTCGCGGTAGATCGTTTCGTGATGGCGCAGCGCTTCGGCCAGCGCGCCGAGCGTGCTTTGCCGCAGGCGCGGCCCGTCGTCGCGCAAGGGCAGTCCGAGGGTGTCGAGGTCGGCCATCAGGTCGCCGAACATGGTGCCGCTGCCGCAGCCCGTCGTCTTGGTTCGATGTGCGAGCTTCGCGTCGAGATCGAGCAGACCGCCGCGCGTGCGCACGGCGGCCGCCTGCGTCGACCAGTCGACCTGCACGGAGAGGATGTCGTCGAGGCTCCCGATCAGGCGTTGGTTGCGCAAGTAGCCGATGACCAATGCTTCCGGCGCCGCGCCGAGCGTCATCAGCGTCAGGATTTCACGGCGGTCGACGTAGAGCGTCAAGGGGTGCTCGCCGGCAATGCGTACCTGCCCGACTTCGCCGCGCTCGTCGCGAGTCGACACGCCAAAGGTTGCCGGCCGCGCGGCGTCGGTGAGCAGCGGGCGATGGCGAGGCGCGGCAGGCGCGAGTGGGGCGGCCGACATGGCGCGATGTTAGCCCGCGCGGACGGTGGTTCCCTCGCTTTGGTGAACGTATAACTTTTTGTGGAAAGGCGCATCCATGACAGGCTTGGAGCGCGAAAACACGAAAAGTCGACATTTCATGATTTCGAGCGGAAAGCCCGTTATGAACGTCATTTCATTGCAAAGCTGTATCGGTTTCGTTCGTTCCGAAAGCATGTTGGCGCGGCGCGCTATCCTGGATCAAGGCATTGTCCGAACCGTGGCGCTAGAGGGTGACGCCCTCGTGTGTGACAATCACGTCAGAGTGAAGTGTTTGGGTGACGTATGTTGGACAAGGACGGCTTCCGGCCGAACGTCGCCATTGTGATTGCCAATCACAGAAACCAGGTTTTTTGGGGAAAGCGGATACGTGAACATTCGTGGCAATTTCCGCAGGGCGGAATCAACTCGGGCGAGAACCCCGAGGAGGCCATGTACCGCGAACTTCAGGAAGAGGTTGGCTTACGGCCGGAACATGTGAGGATTCTCGGGCGTACCCGGGACTGGTTGCGCTATGAGGTGCCCGTCACGTGGGTCAAGCGTGAATGGCGCGGGCACTACCGTGGGCAAAAACAGATCTGGTATCTGCTGCGTCTGGTCGGTCGCGATTGCGACCTGAACCTGCGCGCCGACGCGCGGCCGGAATTCGACGCCTGGCGATGGACCGACTATTGGGTCGATCTCGAGGGCGTCATCGAATTCAAGCGCGACGTCTACCGACGCGCGCTGAACGAGCTCGAGCGCTACCTGCATCAGGGCCGTGCCCACACACGGCGCGAGCGTCTGTACGGGCCGGCGCTGCACGCTCCGCCCGACGACTATCAGTTGGGGCAGGCGGCACCGTTGGCGCCGCCGCCCGCCGTCGAGGGCTGAGCGGCGACTGCGGCGCTGCGGCGCCGCGACCACCGATCAGAACGCGCGGTGCGCCGCGATGCCGGCGCCGACCACCGTGCCGATCACGATGCCGATGATCACCATCAGCACGATGTAGCACACGACGATCAGCGCCGTGTAGCCGAGCGATTTCGTCTCCGGATTCTTCATCGTCTTCGGCAGCCCGATGTAGAGCAGGTAGAGCCCGTAGAACGCGGCGATGACGGCGAGCACGCCGAGCATCGGGATGATCGACAGGATGCCGGCAAGCCATCCTGGCGTCATCGAATACATGACCACCTTCAGAGCGGCAATCGGGTCCTTCTGCCCGTCGAAGGTTGGCGCGAGCGCATTGACGATCAGGCTGATCACATAGACGGCCGCGAGGCCGAGCACATAGGCGACCACGGCATGCGCGAGCGCGCTTCCGATCGGCGTGCGCACCGTGCCGATGATCGGCAGCTGAATGCCGAACACCGTGCTGCCGATGACGCCGGCGATAGCCGGAATGGCGGCCAGAATCATCGCGTAGCCGGTGAACAGCGAGCCAACGGTAGCCGGTTCGGCGGCGATCTTCTCCCACTCGGTTTTGGGGGACAGGCAGATGCCTTTGGCGCGTTCGATCAATTTGGCTGGATCCATGGTGAGTTTCCGGTTGTTGTTGGCGAAATCGCCGCAGCGGTACAGACGTAAACCGTCGCGCAACGATGTCATTGCGTTGCCCGACTCAGGCAGCCTTCCCGCCTGCATCGATCGGCTCACGCAACGGCGCCGCACTCAACGCGCGTCGCGCCGCGAGTGTATGCCGCGCCGGTGCGCTTGACCAGATGCGCCATCGTTTTCGATGCGCCAAGCTGCGGCGGCGGTCGGTCGCACCAAACTGGCGCGTCGAAGACGCACGCGTGGGTCGTCCGGCCCGTCGCGCTCGACCCACGCCACGGCCGTGCCGCCTGCATCCAGCGCCGCGTGATCCACGGTGGCCGCGGTGCCCCGTCGCGCGCCGTCGAACAGCGTGATGCGCTGGCCGCTGACGAAATCGGCCCATTGCAGCGTCTCGCCGCCGCTCGTCCGCTCGTGCACCAGCGCAAAGCGCGCGTTGGCCGAGAGCGCGCGCACGCGCTGGGTTCGCGCGAACGGTTGCGTGAACAGCGTGTGGCCGCTGCGCCAGCGCACGAGATCGAGCGCGCCGTTGCGATAGACGCCCACGCTCGTGGCGCCGGGGATGAACGCGAGCTCGGCAGCATCGTCCACCGTCGCTGCGGGAGCGCGCGAACCCCATGGCGAACGCGTCATCGGCGCGAGTCGCGGCAGCGACCAGGATGTCGGCGCGCCGCGTTCGTCGTCGCTGCGATCGAAATTGATCACGCGCTCGCCGTCGGGTGCGAAACCGAGTTCGACATTGCGCCCGATCGACGTTTCGGCAAGCGGCCGTGCCACGCTTCGGCGCGCACGCAGGTCATGCAGGGCAAGGCGGCGCGTGCCCGATCGCTCGGTCGCGAGCGCGAGCCAGCGCCCGTGCGCATCGGCATCGAGCACTCGGCCATCGACCGCGATGCGCGCGATGCGGCGACAACGATGGGCGTCGAACACGCCGACGTCCGCTTCGGGCGCGTCACGGCGTTCGATGACGTAGCGACCATCGAACGAGAACGTCGCGCGGCCGGCAAGCGCGCATAGTCGCTTCGGCTCGGACGCGTTCGCAGGCCAGCGATAGATGCCCGGCATCGCCGCGCCCGGTGCGCTGACGAGAAGCGTCAGGGTGTTGCCGTCGACGAAGCGCAGATCGAGCAGTTCGCGCGAAAGCATCGTGACCCGCGCATCCGCCGCGTCGCGAGGCGCGTCGCCGATGACCGCCGTCGCGACCGCGTGCGAGCACGCCGCCGCCGCGAGCAGCGCGGCCAACCCGCCCCGCATCCGCCCGCGTTCAGTCGGCCAGCTCAAGCAGCACCGGTTGGTGGTCGGAGAGCCGCGTCAGCACGTCGGCCCGCACATCACGCACGCGCCCGGACAGCGTGTCGCTGACGAAGATGAAGTCACAGGAGATCGGCTCCGGCCCGTAGCGGCGGTCGAACAGCCGAAACGTCGGCGGATGCGCTCGCTCGCCGTGACACACGCGCCAGGCATCGACGAGCCGTGAGGCGCCGGGCTGAGCGCTTTGCAACAGTGCGTATTCGGGTTCGTGCGGTTCGAGATTGAAGTCGCCCGTCAGCAGGCAATGCGGCGTGTGCGGCTTGCTTTGAAAGGGTGAGCCGGTGTCGTCGTTGAGCGGCGGATAGGCCGCGCGCGCGCAAGCTTCGCCATGCAGGCGCAGCAGTTCGTGCGCCTGCGCCATGCGCATGGCGGGGGCATAGAACTCGAGGTGCGTCGTCATCACCCTCACCGCGCCGAACGGTGCCATCAGCGTCGCCGCCACACACACGCGCGGCATGCTGCGTACGCCATCGGTCGTCGGGTCGGCCGGCCACGGCAGGCTGTAGCGATGCACCTGCGCGGCCGGCAGACGCGTTGCCAGCACATTGCCGAAGCGCTGTCGCGAACGGCCATCGGGCGCCAGTTCATCCACCGCGGCGCCAAAGAAGACGCTGAATTCGGGCAGCAGCGCACGCAACTGGCCGACCTGATCGGCGGATGCGTCGCCGTCGAGACGAGGGTAGTTGCACGCAACCTCCTGCAGGCACAGGACGTCGAAATCCGCCATCTGTCGCGCATGGGCGACGACGCGAGCGACGTCGACCACACCATCGAGCCCGCAAAACCACTGCACGTTCCAGGTGAGAATCTTCATTTGATGCCGGCGCGCATGAAGGACTGCACGAACTGCCGCTGAAACAGCAGGAAGGCGATGAGCAGTGGCGCTGCCGTGAGCAGCGTCGCCGCCGTGATGATGGACCAGTCGATGCCCTGATCGGCCGCCGAGAACACCTGCAACCCCACCGTGAGCGGCCTCGATTCGACGGAATTGGTGACCACCAGTGGCCACAGGAAGTTGTTCCAGTGGTAGCTGACCGACACCAGCGCAAAGGCCACGTAGACGGGTTTCGCAAGCGGCACGTAGACGTGGCGGAGAATCTGCAGCGTGCTCGCCCCTTCCATCGTGGCCGCTTCCACCAGCTCTTTCGGGATGCCCTTGAAGGTCTGGCGCAACAGGAAAATGGCGAACGCCGAGGCGAAGTAAGGCAAGCCGATGCCAAACAGCGTATCGATGAGCCCCAGCCGACTCATCGTGCGGTAGTTCTCGACGAGCAGCACATCGGGCATGATCATCAATTGCACCAGCACCAGGGCGAACACCACGTTCTTGCCGCGAAATTCGAAGCGCACGAACGCGTAGGCGGCCAGCGTGCACAGCACGAGTTGGCTGCCGAGGATCAGCGCAACCAGCAGCGTCGTGTTCAGAAAGTAACGCGCGAAGGGAGCCGCCTCCCAGGCGCGTCGGAAGTTCTCCAGTGTCAGCGGTGCCGCCAGCGTGAATTTCGCGGAGTATTCGGACGGGTGAAACGCCGTCCACACGGCGTAGATGAGCGGCAGCAACCAAAGCAGCGCCAGCACCCAGGCGGCGACGGTGTCGAGCCAGGGAGAATTGGCCGATGGGGGGTGTCGACGGTCCCGCATGCTCTCAGTAGTGCGCGCGACGGTCGAGCACGAAGAACTGCACCAGCGCCACGGTTGCCAGCGAGAACAGCAGCACCATCGTGATGGCCGCGGCATAGCCCTGATCCCAGAACTTGAAGCCGACCTCGTAGAGGTGATAGAGCAGCAGCGTGGTCGCGTTGTCGGGGCCGCCACGGGTCATCACGAACAGATGATCGACCATGCGAAACGCGTTGATGACGGCATTGACCAGCACGAAGATCGTGGTCGGCATCAAGAGCGGCCACAACACGCGGCGAAAGAAAAACCAGCGGCTCGCGCCTTCGATGGCCGCCGCCTCGCGCAGGCTCGGGTTGATGCCCTGCAGCGCCGCGAGATAGAAGATCATGAAGAAGCCCGCTTCCTTCCAGATCGTGACCACCATGACGCAGGCGAGCGCCGTCGAGGTGCTGCCGAGCCAGTTGTGGGCGGGCAGGCCGAAGGCGCCGCCAATTTGGTCGAGCAGGCCATAGTCCGGCGTGTAGAAGAAGAGCCAGATGTTCGCCACGGCGATCATCGGCAATACGGTGGGCGTGAAGTACGCAAGACGCAGAAAGCCCCGCCCGGCGATCTTCCCGTTGATCCACAGCGCCATGGCAAGCGCAGTGCCGACCGAGAACGGAATCGTCACCGCGGCAAACCACAGGTTGTTGCGTACCGCCTGCCAGAAAATCGGATCGTCGGCCATGACCGCGTAGTTTTCGAGGCCGACGAAGACCGAAGGGCGATTGGGTTTCGGCGTCGACAGAAAGCTGTCGATCAGCGTCGCCAGTGCCGGCCAGTGCGTGAACGCGAGCAGCAGCACCACGGCTGGCAGCAGCAGCAACCAGGCATGGGCTTGCTGGCGGGCGTTCACTGGGTTCGATCCGTGACGAGTGGGCGCCGCTACTTGTAGCCGCGCAGCAGGCGTTCGGCTTCCTTCTGCGCATCTTTCATCGCAGCCTCCGCCGTCTTGTTACCCGTCAATGCGGCCTGCAACCCGTCGTTCAGTGCCTTGGTGACGCGTTGATTGTCGTGCGTCGAAAGCTCGGCCACGGCGTATTGCAACTGGTCGCGCGCGACGGCGGCCTGCGGAAAATCCGCCGCATATTTCTTCAGCGCGGGCGTCTCCCAGGCGGCGGGCGATACCGCGACATAGCCGGTGTCGATGCCCCACTGCGCGGCACGCGCCGGCTGAGTCAGCCATTTGGCGAATTTGAATGCCGCTTCCTGTTGCGCAGGCGTCGCCTTCTTGAAGATGAAGAAGTTGCCGCCGCCGGTGGGCGAACCGCGCTTCTTGTTGGCCGGCAGCATGGCCACGCCGAAGTCGAACTTCGCGTTGTTGCGAATGTTCGTCAGATTGCCGGTGGTCGTCCAGATCATGGCCACCTTCTTCTCCATGAAATCCTTGGGCGTGGTGCCCCATTCGACGATGCCGGGCGGATGCACGCCGTGCTTCTTCGACAGGTCGACCCAGTATTGCAGTGCCTCGATGACGCGCGGATCGTCATAGCGGGTCTGCGTTCCGGCCTCGTTGGCGAGGATCACGTCGTTCTCGGTCGTCAGCCCCTGGAACAGCCAGTACGGAAAGCCGCTGGACGGAATCTGCACGCCATACTGCGTGACCTTGCCGCTCGCGTCCTTCCTGGTGAGCTTTTGTGCCATCGCGGTCATTTCGGCCCACGTCTGCGGCGGTTTGTTCGGATCGAGTCCGGCCTCCTTGAAAAGCTCCTTGTTCCAGTACAGCACCACGGTCGAACGCTGGAACGGCACGCCCCAGGTTTTGCCGCCGATCTGTCCGTTCAGCAGGAATGCCTTGTAGAAGCCGCCAAGCCAGGCGCGATCTTCGGGGGTCTTGACGAAGGTGTCGATCGGCACGATCGCGTCCTCGTCGATCAGCGTGAAGGTGTCGGTCGACAGCAACACGGAGGCGACCGGTGGTGTGCCCGCCTTGTTGGCGGTGAGTGCCTTGACGATCGTGTCCTGATAGCTGCCCGCGTAAATCGGGGAGACCTTGATGGCCGGGTTTTCCTTGTTGAACTCCGTGGCGAACTGGTCGATGATCTTGGTGATCGGGCCGCCGACGGCGACCGGGAAATAGAACGAGACGTCGGTGGTCTGCGCCGGCACGGTGCCTGCGCCGAACAGCATTGCCAGCGTTGCCGTCGCGACGGCGAGCTTGTGTTTCATGGTGTCTTCCTCCGTGTGAATCGTGGTCGGGTTCGTTGCGTTCAGTGAATCGTTCAGCCCAAGCGACGCCCAGCCGCGTCGAAGGGGTGCGCGGCGCCCGCAGTCCAGCCAAGGCGCACGGTGTCACCCACCTGCACCCGTCGTTGACGTGGCGTGCGTACCGTCACGGTTTCGCTGCCGACCTCGCAACGCAGCAGCGAGTCGGCGCCAAGATACTCGCACTCGATGACCTTTGCGCCCAGATCGCCATCGATGGCGATCTCCTCGGGCCGGAGCCCAATTTGCGTGGTGCCATCGGGAACGGCGACGCAGTGGGTGCTGCCGCGAATCCGCGAACCGTCGAGTGCGATGATGCTCATCGGCGGCGTGCCGATGAAGCGCGCGGCGAACACGCTGGCCGGATGCGCGTAGATGTCGCGCGGTGTGCCGGTCTGCTCGATGCGGCCATGATTCAGCAGCACGACCTGATCGGCCATGCTCATCGCTTCGGTCTGGTCATGCGTCACATAGACGACGGTGAGTCCGAGTCGTTGCTGCAACGCGCGCAGCTCCTGGCGCATCTCCTGCCGCAGTTGGGCATCGAGATTCGATAGCGGCTCATCCATCAGGCAGATGTTCCTGCCGGCGACGAGTGCGCGTGCAAGCGCCACCCGCTGCTGCTGGCCACCGGAGAGTTGCGCCGGCTTGCGCTCGCGCAGCGCTTCGAGCCCGAGCAACGCGAGCACGCGGGCGAGCCGCTCTTCACGCTCGGCGCGCGGGGCACGCCGCACCTGCAATCCGAACACGATGTTGTCGGCCACACTCAGGTGGGGGAACAGCGCATAGTTCTGAAACACCATCGCGACGTCGCGCGCCGCCGGTGGTGCCGCAGTCACGTCGCGTCCATCGATCAGGATTTGCCCGCGGCTTGCGACATCGAGCCCTGCCATGAGTCGCAGCGTCGTCGTCTTGCCGCAGCCCGACGGGCCGAGCAGCACGGCAAAGCTGCCGGCCTCGATGCACACGTTCGAAGGCTGGAGCGCCACGACATCGCCCCATTGCTTGCCGACGCCGCGCAGCTCGATTCTGGGCGTGGCGACGTGCTGCGGGGCTTGGTTCGCGTCAGACATGGCGTTGCTAGGCGGCCAACGACGGGCCGACGAATCGGAAAGACGGATTCGGAATTATGACGTCGCGCGATGACTCCTCTATCATCCGCATCGACTTTTCGAAAACGCTGTCATGAAAAAGAAGCCCACATTCGACTGCAGCCGCTGCCCTGGGTATTGCTGCAGTTATGACTACATCGAGACCAAGCCCACGGACGTCAGTCGACTTGCGCGCCATCACGGCTTGCCGGTCGACGTCGCGCGTGAGCGGTTCACCAAGGAGGTGACCCATGAGGGCGAAACCATCCGCGTGCTGCGCCATCGCAAGGATCACATCTACAAGTCGATGTGCATGTTCTTCGACCAGCAGGAACGGCGCTGCACGATCTATGCCGGTCGGCCGCAGGTGTGTCGCGACTATCCCAACGGGACGACCTGCGGCTATTTCAATTTCATCCAGTTCGAACGCAAGCATCAGGGCGATGATGACTTCATTCCGTCGGCTTGACGTTGCCGGGGTCGTCGTCGCGGCGACCTTGTCAATCCTGGCCGGGTGCGCCGAGACGCCGAAGGCGCCCGCGTCCGAGCCGCCGGCCGCCGCCACCAGCGTTGCACCGCCCGCCGCGCCGCCTGCGGTGCCACCGACCGACGGCCACGCGACGGCGATCGAAAACGCCGCCGGCTCGGTCGCCCCGGTCCGTGCGCAACCCTCGGCGCGTGAGGTGGCCACCACGATGGCGCTGACGCCCGTCAACGGCGTGCGCTACGAGTGCGTGCAGGGGCCACCGGGCGCCGAGATGCGCAACGGCATCAGCTTCCCCGAAGGCTCCGGGCGCGTCTGCTCACGTTTCCCCGCCATGGGCCCGTGTCAGTATGAGCGCGCCGCCTGCCGGGCGCGCGGCGGTCGGGTGATCCGCTTCGATGGCGTCGAAATCACGCCCGAGATCGAAAAGGAATACGACAAACAGGTCCAGCGCTTTCGCTTCAACGCCGGTTGAACGCCGCATCGTTTCCCGACGCCGTGGCGTTGGGCTGAGTGGGCGCCGTCGCGCTACACTGCCCGGATGATGCGTTTTCGCTGCCCTCTCCGCTGTGCCGCTTCGGCGGTTGTCGCCTTCGGTCTGTTCGTGACGACGAGCTTTGCGCAGACGGCGGCGCCGGTCACGCTCAATTTCGTCGATGCCGACATCGATGTGGTCGCGAAGGCGGTGGGCGAACTGACCGGCAAGACGTTCGTGCTCGCTCCCGGCGTCAAGGGAAAGGTCAACATCCAGTCCGCGCGCGGCGTCGCGCCCGATCTCGCGTACCCAACCTTCCTCGCGGCGCTGCGCATGGCGGGGTTCGCCGCGGTCGAGGGGCAGGGCGGTGTCGTGCGCATCGTGCCGGAAGTCGACGCCAAGGCGCAGCCGACGCCCGTCGGTGGCAGCGGCGGCGGAAGCATCATGACGAAGGTCATTGCGCTCACGCACCAGAGCGCGGGTCAGGTCATCAATGCACTGCGCCCGCTGGTCGCTGCGGCCAACGCGCTCACCGTCTACCCGCCAGGCAACGCCATCATCATCACCGACTACGGCGACAACATCCGCAAGGTTGAAGCCGTCATCGCGAGGCTCGATGTCGGCTCCGTGGCGCAGCCCGAGCTGATCTCCTTGCACAATGCCCACGCGCTCGACGTCGCCGCGACGCTGAGCCGCGTGTTCGCCGATGCGGCGGGGGCGAGCGAGGCGCGCGATCGATTGCTGATCACGGCGGACGCACGCAGCAATTCCATCATCGTGCGCAGCGAGGATGCCGGGCGCGTCGCCCGCGTGAAGGCGCTGGTGCAGGAGCTCGACCGACCGACGGCGGCGCCGGGCAACATCCGTATCGTGTATCTGAAACACGCCGATGCCGCCCAGGTCGCGGCCACGTTGCGTCGCGTCCTGGGTGCCGAAGGCGGCACCACGGCCAGCGCGAGCGGTGGCACGGGCGGGGGGGCCGCGGCGAGCGCGCTGTCGTCGCTGCTGCCCACGACGACCGCGCTGCCCGGTGCGAGCGGCAATCCGCTGGCCGCGGCAACCGCCGCGCTCACCGGCGCCACGGCGGGCACGCCGGGTGGCGCGCTGCCGGCGCTGACGCCACAAAACGGCACCGCCTTCACGGCGGGCGGCGCCACCGTCTACGCGGACACCGCCATCAACGCGCTGGTCATCGCAGCGCCAACGCCGATCTACAACAACCTGCGTACCGTCATTGAACAGTTGGACGTGCGCCGCGCGCAGGTATTCATCGAAGCGTTGATCGCGGAAGTGCAGGCCGACCGTGCGGCAGAATTTGGCATCCAGTGGCAGGCGCTCGACGGCGTCAATCGCACCAACACGCAGGGCTTCGGCGGCACCAACTTCGGCGCGAACACCGGGGCAACCACCTCCAACATCCTCGGCGTCGCCGCGAATCCGGCCGCCGTCGGGCAGGGTTTCAACGTCGGCCTCGTGCGTGGCGCCGTGACCATCGCCGGCAAGCAGATCCTGAACCTCGGTTTGCTTGCCCGCGCTTTGCAAAGTGACGTTCAGGCCAACATCTTGTCGATGCCCACACTGCTCGCGCTCGACAATGAAGAGGCGCGCTTCTCCGGTGGACAGACGGTGCCCGTCCTGACCGGGCAGTACGCCAATTCGAGCGGCGCCAACAACTCGGTCACGCCGTTTGCCACGTTCGATCGCAAGGACGTCGGGTTGATCCTGCGCGTCAAACCGCTCATCACCGAGGGCGGCGCCATTCGCCTGCAGCTCTATCAGGAAGTCTCGAGCGTCGCTCCGTCCACCGGCAGCGGCATCGAGGCGGCAGGCCTCGCCACGTTCAACAAGCGCGTGCTGGAGACATCGGTGCTGGCCGACGACGGGCAGATCGTCGTGCTCGGCGGGCTGCTTCAAGAGAGCCTGGCGACCGACCAGGAGAAGGTGCCGGTGCTCGGTGACGCGCCGATCGTGGGTAACCTCTTCCGTTACGACACGCGCAGCCGCAAGAAGACCAACCTGATGGTGTTCCTGCGGCCGACCGTTTTGCGTAGCGCGGCGCAGGCGAATGTGCTGAGCAACGAACGCTATCGTGTGCTTGGGCTCGATCAGGAGTCCGTCGCGCCGGAACCGCGCCCGGTGCTGCCGGAGATGAGCAACCCGCGTCTGCCGCTGTCGTCGGGCGTGGCGCCGTCGGGTGGTCAGAGCACCGCGCCGACGCGCTGAGAAGCGCGATCGTCGGAGGTGAACGTGACCGCGTCATCATTGGCTGCGCTGCCCTTTGAGCTTGCGCAGGAGTACGGCGTGCTGCCGATCGCCGACGAGGCTGGCGCGCTCGTCGTCGCCGCCGCACCGCACATGAGTGTGGCCACGCTGGCCGCCGCGCGGCAGCGCCTTGGACGTGCGTTGCGAACGCAGCCGGTCACGGCGGAAGCGTTTCGTGCGCTGTTGACCGAACACTATGCCCGCCGTGCCGCACCGATGCCTGCCGGCACCAGCAGCCCGACGACGTCATCGTTGCCGGCGCATGGTCCCGATCTGCTGTCCACTGCCACCGGCGATGACGATGCGCCGGCCGTTCGTCTGGTCAGCGAGCTGATGCGTGACGCGCTGGCGGCGGGGGCCTCCGACATTCATCTCGACGCGACCGAGCGCGGTGGACGTGTCCGCTTTCGCATCGACGGCGTGCTCGGTGACGTTCGCGAAACCGACGCGGCCACACACGCGGCGCTGATCGCGCGCTGCAAGGTGATGGCGACGCTCGACATTGCCGAGCGTCGCCTGCCACAGGATGGCCGGCTCGCGGTCAACCTCGGAGGTCATCGGGTCGACGTCCGTGTCGCCACGCTGCCCACGCAGCACGGCGAGCGTGCCGTGCTGCGCTTGCTCGACACCTCGGCGGCAAGGCTCGATCTCGCCGCCCTCGGGCTCGATGCGAAGACGCTCGCGGCGTTGCGCGACGCCGTGCGCCTGCCGCATGGCCTCGTGTTGGTGACCGGCCCCACCGGCTCCGGCAAAACGACGACGCTCTATGCCGCGGTCAGCGAGATCGATCGTGAACGGCTCAACGTGGTCAGCGTGGAAGACCCCGTCGAATATGCGTTGGACCGCGTAGCGCAGACACAGGTCAACCCGCGCATCGAACTCAGCTTCGCGCGCGCCCTGCGCTCGATCCTCCGTCACGACCCTGACGTCATCATCGTCGGTGAGATCCGTGACCGTGAAACCGCGGAAATCGCGATTCAGGCGAGCCTCACGGGGCATCTGGTGCTGGCGTCTCTGCACACCAACACGGCCGGGGCGGCCATCACGCGACTGGCCGACATGGGCATCGAGCGCTACCTGATCGCCTCGTCGCTGCGCGGCGTGCTGGCGCAGCGGTTGGTGCGCCGGCTGTGTCCGCGCTGCCGCAAGCCGCATCCGGTCGATGCCGTGGATGCGGCGCGGCTGACCGCTCATGGCATTCACGGCGTGGCGACACTCTTCGACGCGATCGGCTGCGATGCCTGCGGCGGCAGCGGTTACCGCGGTCGCACAGGGCTCTATCGCTGGCTGCCCAGTGGGCCGGACATGGCCTACGCCATCCACTCGGGGCAGACGGACACGGAGCTCGAAGCGCTCGCCGAAGGCGCTGGCTGGTCGACGCTTGCGGGCGGTGCCGGACCGGTGCTTGCGGATGGCACCACCACACTCGCCGAAGTGTTGCGCGTGGTGACGCTGTGATGCCGCCGTATGCCGTGGTGAGGCCCTGATGCGCTTTGCCTATGAAGCCGTCGATGCCGACGGCCAGCGCGCACGCGGTCAACTGCAAGCCGCTGATGAGCGCGCGGCATTGCGAGCGCTCGCCGCGCGTGGTTTGACGGCGCTCAGTCTCGCCGAGCAGTCCGAACCGCTGGCAACGAATGCGCATCGCCGCATCGGCGGCGCTGACCGTGCCCTCACCGTCCGCCAACTCGCCGGGTTGATCGAAGGCGGCGTCACCCTGCCCGATGCGCTGCGTTCGGTGGCGCAGAGCGGCACCCATGCCGCCGTGACGCGGGAGCTGACAGCAGTGCACGCGGCGCTCGATGCCGGCGAACCGCTCGATCGCGCGTTCGCGCGGGCCCCGAGACTCTGGCCGGCCGTCGAGCGGCAAGTGGTGGTCGCGGGCGCCGAGGCGGGTGACCTCGCGCGGGTGCTGAGCCGCCTCGCCGATCACCTCGAAGAGCGAGATGCGCTGCGCGGCCGCCTGCTTGGCGCCATGATCTATCCGGCGCTGGTCGGCGTCGTCGCGCTCGGCGTCATCATCGCGCTGTTGGTGTTCGTGATGCCGCAGATCGTCGCCGCCTTCGCGCAGACCCGGCAGCAACTGCCGTGGCTCACGCGCAGCCTGATCGCGCTCGCCGATCTGCTGCGCGGCGGCGGGGCATGGCTGACGCTCGCGGCCCTGGCGGTCGTCATCGTCGTGGCTGTCGCCTGGTTTCGTCGCCGCGGCATCGCCGTGCTGCGACGCCTTGCACTGATCGGGCCGTTGCTGCAAAGTGCCGATGAAGTGCGCCTTCTGAGTACGCTCGCGATGTTGGTCGAGAGCGCGGTGCCGTTGCCACGAGCGATGCAGGCAGCGGCGCTGACCGCGCGTATCCCCGACAACGCGCGCCGCCTGCATGCGGCGCGGACGCTGATCGAGCGCGGCAGCGCCGTCACCGAGGCGTTCGCCGATGCCCAGGCGCTCGACGGCATGTCGCTTGAACTGCTGCGGCACGGCGAGGCCGTGGGCGGCGTGGCGGCCGCGTTTGCCAAGGCGGCGCAACTGAAGCGGCAGAGCCTGGAGCGACGATTGCAATGGTTTGCGACACTGGTCGAACCGCTTCTGATTCTCGTGCTCGGTGGAATCGTCTTGCTGCTCGTGCTTGCCGTCATGCTGCCGATCGTCACACTCAATTCCGCGATCCGCTGAGCGCCGCCGGCTCGTTCGGCGTTTCGGCAGCGTTGCCGATCGCGCGGGTCACGATCGGGTTCCTACTCGCGATAGAAGCGATAGGGGATCTTTTCATTGCGGAATGGATGCTCGTCGCGCACGTGGTGCGCGAGTGAAGCGTCGAGCAGGCGCTGGCCCGCCGTCAAGGCGTGATTCAACGTGTAATGCTGTGCGAGCATCCAGTCGACCGCCTCGTTGCCGAGGAAGCAGCGTTCGTGACGGGTGCCGCGCACACTGCGATCGGCAACCCTGAACCCCGCTTCGCTGCGGATCACTGCGTAGAAATCCTCCAGCGACCACGCCGGCGGGAGTTGCGCCACCCGAAAGTAACCGCCGCCCGGACCAAACTCTGCCGCGCGATCGATGTGATAGATGAGATCGGCCGCCTGCAGCGCCTGCCCGATCGCGATCGCGCGTTCCCGGTCGACGCGCAACGCCCGTTCGAGCCACACGATCGCCTCATCGGCCTCGAAGCATTCCGGATGCGAGCGCAGGAGTTGGCTGCGATCGGCGATGGCCACGCCGCCCGAACGCTGCATGCGAAAGGCAAGCGCGCCAAGGTCGATGCCCGCGGCTTCGGCGGCCGCGATGCGCTGCGCCGCGCGGCCACCGCCGGTCTGTGCTGCGGCACGCAGGTACGGCGCAATGCGCCGGCTCATCGCGCTGGCGCCCTCGGTGGAGCCGGTCAGCGCAGCGAGCAGCGCTTCGCCAGTCGCCGCCCAACGCCATGGCGTGATGCGTGCAAAGGCATGCGCGGCACCCGCCTCGCGCGCCCACGTGGCAACCACGGGATGCAGCCACTCGCATGCCGAGGCAATCACCGCAATCGATGCCGCTGGCGTGGTTTGCCGCACCCGCGTGCAGGCGTTGGCGAGGCGGACACCGCGTGCGCCGAGGCGCGCGAGGTCGAGCACCACGCCGAGCGGCATGCCGCCGGTGTCCTTGTTCAGTTTGCGTTGCAGATCGGCGGCATCGTCGAAGGCGTCGAGCGTCCCTTTCAGGGCATCCATGCTCGCGCGCATCAGCGCCAGCGTGACGGGGTTGTCGGAGAGCAGAAGAAGTCGCAGCATCGCGTGGTCCGGTGCATCACGGTGTCGCACTTCGCGCGCGGGCACGCCGCGCGGTGGGGCGGGTTATGGATACTATTCCATTGTCGTCGTTATGCGGAAGTGCTCTTGACTGCCATGTTGTTGCGCGATGCCACGGAAGCCGATTTCGGCGCGATCGAAGCCATCTACGCTCATTGGGTCGATCATGGCAGCGCCAGCTTCGAACTGGTGGCGCCGGCGCGCGACGAGATCGCGCGTCGCCACGCCGAAGTGGGCGCCCGCGGCCTGCCCTGGCTCGTGGCCGAGCAGGGTGGGCGCGTGCTCGGCTACGCCTACGCGAACTGGTTTCGCCCGCGTCCCGCATACCGTTTCGCGCTCGAAAGCTCGGTCTATGTGGCGCCGGGCATGCAGCGCGGTGGCATCGCGCGGTTGCTGATGGTGGAGTTGATGACGCGCTGCGAACTCGCCGGGGCGCGGCAGATGATCGCGGTGATCGGGGACTCCGGCAACGCGCCCTCCATTGCGCTGCACCGCTCGCTCGGGTTCCAGCACGCGGGAACGTTGCAGGCGGTGGGCTGGAAGTTCGAGCGCTGGCTCGATGTGGTGCTGATGCAGCGAGCGCTCGGTCGCGCCGATCGCAGCCCGCCAACGGTGAGCGCACCGTGACGCGCGAGGGCCGTTGCGCATACGTCGCCCGCGCGCAGCGGTGGTGCGTGCGGCTCGCCGCGTGCGTACTGGTGCTGTCGTGCGCCGTGCAGGCGCAGGATCAGGCCCCCGAATTGCCCAGCGGAAGCGTAGCGAAGCAGGGCGTGCGCTTTGCCCGGCAAGGCGTTGCCGCGGCCAATCCGCTGGCGGTGGAGGCGGGTTACGCCATGCTGCGGCAGGGCGGCAGCGCGATCGACGCCGCCATTGCCGCGCAACTCGTGCTCGGTCTCGTCGAGCCGCAGAGTTCCGGCCTGGGCGGCGGAGCCTTCATCGTCATGCATGACGCCAGAACCGGTCGCGCCCGCAGCTACGATGGCCGCGAGACGGCCCCGGCCGCGGCAAAGCCGACGCGCTTCATCGCGCCCGACGGCCTGCCGATGAAGTTTCACGACGCCGTCGTCGGCGGGCGTGCCGTCGGCGTGCCGGGGACGGTGGCGCTGCTCGCCGAGGTGCACCGCAAGCATGGCCGCCTGCCCTGGCGCACGCTATTTGGGCCGGCCATTGCGCTTGCGCGGCAGGGTTTTCCGGTGAGCCCGCGGCTGCACATGCAATTGGCAGGCGAGCGCTTCTTGAAGAACGACCCGGTGTCGCGCGCCTATTTCTACACGCCGGAGGGTGCACCGTGGCCGGTCGGTCACGCCCTGAAAAACCCGGACTACGCGAAGACGCTCATCGCGATTCGCGATGGTGGCGCTGCGGCTTTCTACACGGGCGACATCGCCTCCGACATCGTGCGCGTGGCGCGTGCGCAAAGTCATGCGAGTGATCTGACCGAAGCGGATTTCGCCGCCTACCGCGTCATCGAGCGCACGCCCGTCTGTACCCGCTACCGCGGGCTTCGCGTGTGTGGCATGCCGCCGCCATCCTCCGGCGGCATCGCCGTGGCGCAGATGCTCGCCTTCCTCGAGCGCTTCCCGATGGCGGCGTGGGGGCCGGGCTCGCTCGACGCCGTGCACGTGTTTGCCGAGGCCGGGCGCCTTGCCTTCGCTGATCGCAACCGCTACGTGGCCGATCCGGATTTCGTCGCGGTTCCACGCGGGCTGCTCGATCACGACTACCTCGAGCGCCGCGCCGCTCAGATCGATCTCGCGCGAAGCATGGGGCGCGCCGAACCGGGCACACCTCCCGGCGCCCAGGTCGCGTTCGCTCCCGATGCCACCGTCGAAGTCTCGGGCACATCGCACCTTTCGGTGGTCGACCGCTACGGCAACGCGGTGGCGATGACCACCACCATCGAAGATCAGTTCGGCGCCCGCGTCATGGTGCGCGGCTTTCTGCTGAACAACGAGCTGACCGACTTTTCCTTCGTGCCGGAGGAGGGCGGGCGGCCGGTGGCGAACCGCATCGAAGCGGGCAAACGGCCACGCTCATCGATCGCGCCGACCCTCGTCTACGACCGTCGTGGCAAGCCCATCATCGTCACCGGTTCGCCCGGCGGCAGCGCCATCATCAACTACGTTGCCAAGAGCATCGTGGCGCTGGTCGACTGGGGGCTCACGCCGCAGCAGGCGGCTGACCTGCCGAACTTTGGCTCGCGCAACGGGCCGACCGAGCTCGAGCGCGGCACCTCGCTCGTTTCGCTGAAACCCGAGTTGGAGCAACGCGGACACACCGTCAGCGTGATCGACTTCACCAGCGGCTTGCACATCCTGCAGCGCATCGACGGCGCACGCGGTGGCCCTTGGCGCGGCGGCGCCGACCCGCGCCGCGAAGGCATCGTGCTCGGCGATTGAACGACGGCGCGGTGTACGCGGGCCGGGTGTGCCCGTCGCGGCACGTGGCGCGGATGAACACGCTGACGCTCGCGCGCCGCAAAGCGCGGGTGAAACCGGATATTTCAATGGTTCAGGTTTAACCGATATATTGTCTGCAACGACCGATAACTTCTCGTTCAAGCAAGGGGGCAACATGAACAGGAACAGGACTGACGGCTCGGGCCGGTCTCGCGCGCTGGCCGTCGTCTCGGGTTTCGGCGCGCTGTGCGTGGCAACGCTCGCCAGTGCCGCCACCATCACGGTCAATTCGCTGGCTGATGATGTGTTCGTCAACGTCAGCGGCGCCACGTTCTCCGACGCCGCCTACACGATGCCGGTCAGCCCGACGTATTGCACGCTGCGCATGGCGTTGGCGGCGGCGAATCTCGATGTCGCGGTGGGGGGTTGTTTGGCGGGCAGCGGCACCGACACCATCACCATCACGCAGACGGGCACGATCCTGCTGTCGCAGGTGTCCATGGAGCCGGTGGGGGCCTTCTCGGGCACGAAAACCTGGCTGCTGTACTCCACCGGCAACGTCGTCATCAACGGCCCCGGCATCGATCGACTGACCATCAATGGCGGCGGTTTGTCGGCTGGCGCTGCGGGGTTGCGTGCATTGGTGGTCAGTGACAACGCTGCGATGACCGATGCGCCGGCGACCATCAGCAACCTCAGCTTCCGCGAGGGGCGTTCCGTGGGCTCCATTGCGGCCACCGGAGGCTCGGCCGGCGGCTGCCTGTTCAGCCGCGAGTCGCTGACGCTTTCGTCAGTCGCATTCGTCGACTGCGAGGCGGCGGGCGTCGGCAACGGGGTGAGCAACTTCGCCACGGTTGGCGGAGCCTTCGCCGGTGGCGCCGCCGCTGCGACAGACGTGCTTCCCAATTTCAGCTTCACCGATGTGCGCTTCACTGGCAACCGCACGGCGCATGGCACGGCCGCGTCCGGCTTCACCTCGGCCGCCGGCGCCGCGGCGTTGGGTGGCGGCTCGGGGCTCTTCGTAGGTAACGTGACGCTGAAGAACGTGGAATTCAGCGGCAACAGTGCGGAATCGATCGGGGCGCTTCGCATCGCCAACGGCAACAACGCGACGCTGCAAAACGTCAAATTCGTGTCCAATCTGGCGTCGACCGGCAACGATGGTGCGTTTCTCATCGCTGACATGAAAGGCTCGGTCACGCTGACCGGTGGCGGCGCCCTGGGCAACTCGGCGCAGCGCCGTGGCGCGGGCCAGATCGCCACCGTGGGCGCCGCCGTATCATCCGGGCCGGTGGTGCAAATCAGCGACTGGTCGTTCGTCGGCAACGCGGCCCGAAGCCAGGACATTGGTGGCTTGAGCATCATGACCGACACGTTCGATGGCAGCGGCAACTGTACGTTCACGCAACTGCGCGAGGTCCGGCTCACCAACGTCTCGTTCGAGGGCAACACCGCGTCGCAGTCGCGAGGCGGTTTGCGCATCGGCTGCAGCGCCGACGTGACGCTGACCGGCGTCGACTTCCTGTCCAACGAGGTCAGCGGCAACGCCACGGCCAGCAGTGGCGGCAACAGCGCGGGCGTCATTCACGACGTCGCCAACCTGACGATGACCAACGTCAGCGTCGTCGGCAATCGCACCTATGCCGGCGCCACTGCGGGTGGCTACGGTGTGTTCACCGTCGTGGGAGGCCCGTCCGCGTCGGTGTTCCCGTCCGTGTGGCCGCTCCCACACAGCCTCACCGCGACCGGCCTGCTGATCAAGGACAACTGGGCCGAAAAAAACGAGGGCGGCATGACGCTGCGGCCCAACGGCGCCGGGCGCAATTACGTCGTGCGCGGCGCGGCCGTGGTCGGCAACCGTGCTCAGGGGCTTCCTGGCCTCTTCCTCGATGCCACCGGGAACTACGTCGTCGCCAACAGCACGTTCTCCGGCAACCAGGCAACGGCGGGCATGGGTGCGCTGGCCGTCAATGCGCATGCGGCGTCGGGCACCAATGCGGTGAGCATCGTCAACGTCACCTCGGCGCGCAACGGCGCGACCACCGACCCTATCGGCGTCAACGCGTGGGATCCGAACGGCGGCCCCACCCCCGCGCCGGCGGCCAACATCGCCATTCGCAACACGATTTTCGGAACCTTCCAACCGGGCAATGGCGCACCGGGCTATTTCCCCGCCATGTCGGGCGTCACCTACACCGTCGCCAACTCCCTCATCGAGGGCTATTACGCACCCAACATGCCCTCCGGTATTTGCGGCGTCAACGGCGTCTGGTGCAACGTCGACGCCCGCCTCGAGGGCCTTGCCGGCAACGGTGGCGCGACCCCGACGCACGCGCTGCGCCCCGGCAGCCCCGCGCTCGACGCTGGCGACAACGCGACGGCGACGGCGTTTGGCCTGACCACCGATCAACGCGGCAGCGGTTTTGTGCGTGTCATCAACGGCACGGTCGACATCGGCGCCTTCGAGTCGCCCCTGCTTGCCGGCGTGTTCCCCTGCAAGCTCGACATGGACGGCGACAATCAGGTGCATGCCAACAAGGAGGGTTTGGTGCTGCTGCGCGCGATGCTCGGCTTCACGGGCGCAGCGGTGGTCAACGGCACCGGCATCAGTCAGGGGCAGTGGGACGCCGCGCGCAACAACCTCAATGCCAACTGCGGCACCAGCTTCGCGCCATGAGCGCACGCAGTGCCATGATTTCCCTTGCAGGATATCAACAGCTTTTCGTGAAAACCCGCATCCATGAAGGGCTTCGCGGCGAATTTTCGCTTGAGTCGACAGCAAGCCATTCGAGGCGCCAAGCCCGTTGTGGATGCGCCTTCGCGTCAAAAGCCGTTGGCGATTCATGAGCCAGTTTGACGTTGCTACGCTTGTGCAGGCAAGGGGCTTGCGACATCGTTATGACGAGTGCATAATCGAACCCGTCACCCTCGATGCCGGTTCGCCGGCGCCGCAGTGGTCGGATGCGATGTCGTGTTTCAGCCATCGAATCCGTTTCTGTGTCGGCGGGGCGAGCGAGCGCCGCGCCGCGGTCGATCGGGTGGGCAGGATGGCGGGGCGTCCACGCGACGAATCGCCGACGGGGGATGTAGCGTTTGGGCACCATGAAGGGCGCAGCACGATGACAAACCGAAGGCAATGCTTGGTTATTCATGACAATTTGCGTAACATCACATCCATTCACAGGGGTTTCGCCATGCATTTGAAGAAATTGCTTTCGGTGACGCGCGGCGCGGTGCTGTGCGCCGCCACGCTCGCGGCGACGTCAGCGCTTGCTACCCAAACGGTCGAGCCGACTCTGGCGGCCGGTGGCGCCAGCATCAACGGCAGCACCCAAAATGTGCCGGCCGGCTCGACGTTCACGTTCTACGGCATGTACAGCGACGACGTCGCCTCGCCGGAGAGCGGGCTCGGCCTCAAGGTCAAGTACAACGGCACGCACCTCACCAACGTCACCGTGAGCGAGGAATACACCAAGTGCCGCATCGCTGCGGCCGACGTGCAGAACCCCGCCACGGCCACCGCCCAGGCCGTCATGGGCTGGATCGACACCTCGATCCGTCCGAGCGGCGTCGTCGCCTCGGCAACCGGCGCCGTCGGCTGGCCCAACCTCGCGGACCTCACCAGCGGCGGCTGCCTGAACCCCGGCAGCATCAACGGTGCCGCCAATGCGGGTGACAACGCAGGAACCCCCGCTGCAACGGCCGCGTCGCCGCTGAAACTCTTCAAGATCACCGGCACGATGGCCGCCGGCTGCACCTCGGCCGGTGCGTGCACCTCCAGCGTCACGCTCACCAGCGACGGCAACTACTCCTACGCCAACGGTGGCAGCAGCGGCTTCGCCAACAAGTCGTTCACCATTCAGGGGGCGGCGGCGCCTTCCATTGCGCTCGCGTCATCCAACCCGTTCGTATCGCGCAAGACGCACGGCGCGGCCGGTACGTTTGACCTTTCCCTTGATCCCGCTGGGTCGGCCACCGCGGGGCAACCCGTCACGGTGGAACCGCGCCAGGCGCAATCGGGCTCGCATCAGATCGTCATTGCGTTCAACACCAGCGTCACCGGCGCGCAATTCCCGACGGTCACGGCGGTCGCCGGCGCAACCAACCTGCCCGTCAGCACGGCGTTCAGCGGCAATGAAATGACGGTCACCATCGGCAGCGCCGGCACGCCGGTACCCAACGCCTCGCGCGTGGTCGTCACCGCCACCGGCGCAGGCAGCGCTGCCGGGTTGAATCCTAGTGTGGTGGTGGGGTTCTTGTTGGGGGATGTGAATAATTCACGCGGTGTTACGGGTCAAGACGTACTAACAGTACGGGCCACCTCGGGACAAAGTGCAACTTCAACCACTTACCTTCAGGATGTGAACGTATCGGGCGGGGTGACGGGACAAGACGTGCTGATCGTGCGTGGGCAGTCGGGAACCTCGCTCCCTTAGCGTCAACTGTTTCCGATGTAATCTGTTTCCGATGTAATCTGTTTCCGACGTAATCAAGGTATTTATCTTTATGATTAAATCTATTTTTAACGTTGCTGCCTTTTTGGCAGCGTTTGCGCTGAGTGCTGCGGGGAACGCGCAGTCGTTAACGATTGTTTCCGGTTCTACGTGCTCGGGCGCTAATTCGGCATCGTTTACGCCTGGAGGGGCGGCCGTTACGATTACCGTTTGCGGTGTCGCACCGAATCCGGTATGCCAAGGAACTATCCAATTCTTAGCGGCAACACCCAGCGAGAGTGGATTGTTTACGCTTGCCACGCGTACCCGTGGTGCCGCGTTTGACACGGATAACGCAGCGACGATTACTCTTCCGGCCGCGATTACAAACCCGACGGCGCCCGTGGATTACGGAGCAAATACGCTGACTGCGCCGCCCGCTACGCCGACAGGAATTCCGATTGCCACGTTTACGGTGTCGCCGTCCGTTTCGGCAACGGCGAATTCATACACAATTTCCTTGGGTGGCTTGTCGAGCGTTAGTACCACCACGGGAAGTTGCATCGCCGCAGTGGAGGTTCCGGCTACGACGGCAACATTCACGTTCAACAAATCCCTGCCGCCCACCAACGTCACCTTCTCCCGTAACCCCGCATCGCTGACCTTCGCGGAGGGTGGCGCCGCGCAGACGGTGGCAGTCAGCTGCACGGGTACGATTGGTACGCCAACGCCGGTGACGCTGGGCGTTGCCAGCAGCAACACTGCCTACTTCACGGTAAGCCCGGCATCGTTGTCATTCACCGACTGCTCGACGCCTCAGAACGTGACGGTGACTCCGCGTGCGGCGGATGCTGGATCGAACCCGACTCAAACGGGAACGGTCAACTTCACCAACACCACGACCGGCGGCACGGTGACGGCACCGGCTTCTGTCGCCGTGACGGTGACCGATAATCAGGCACCAGCAACGTACACGATCACCAAATCGACCGCGACGGTGACCGAGGGCAGCGCGACGACCGACACCATCGTCGTTACCTGCAACGGCGCGTTCGTGGCGCCCGCCACCTCCGGCTCCGTGGCCTACAACATCGCTACGTTGACCAACCCTGGCGACATCACGACGCCGGCGCTGACGGGCACGTTGAACTTCGCCGCGTGCGGCGGGGCCACGCAGACGTTGACGGTGACGGCACGTCCGAATGACGCGGTGCTTCAAGGCACGCGCACCGGCAACGTGACGATCTCGACGCCGGTTGGTGGGACGCTCGGCGCCACAACGTCAGGCACGATCACGGTGCTCGATTCGACCGTGGCAGTCAACGCCGTCGCCGGCAGCACCGGCTCGGCGACGTCGATGACGATCACCGAAGGCGGCATTGCCAGCTTCAGCGTTGCCTGCCCGACGCTGACGGCAGCGCAAACGGTGAACTACTCGATCACCCCGGCGACGCCGGCGACTGGCGATACCTTCGTCGGTGGTGGCGCGACGGGTACCGTGACTTGCCCGGCTGCCGCCGCGAGCCTGGTTCCGATCCCGACGACCGTGCAGACGATCGACGACACCGTGATCGGCAACAGCCGCGTCTACTCGGTGACGATCTCCCTGTCGGGCAACTCGACGGGCGTGGTGGTCGGCAACGCCAGCGCGCAGGTGCTGGTGCAGGACAACGACCAGCCGCTGGTCGTGCCGACGATGGGTGCGGCTGGCCTTGGCCTGATGAGCCTGATGCTCGCCGGTCTGGCTGCCCTGCAGCGTCGCCGTCGCGGCTGATCGCTGTTCGCCCGGTGACACGGCTGGCCGCACGGCCAGCCGCTGACACCACGACAACAAAACCCGCTTCGGCGGGTTTTGTTTTTTCGGCAATCCGAACGCCGACGACTGGGGCCAAGCGTGCGTGAAAGTCGTACCGACGGCGATACACTGCACACCATGAATCCGCTTGGCTGGCTCTCGGCGTCCGACCTCTCGCGTCAACTCGACGTCGGCGGCGTGACGGCCGTCGACGTGGTGACGGCGCTCGAAGCGCGCGTCGCCCAGTGCGAGCCGCACCTCAATGCGTTCTATCTGACCAAGTGGGATAGCGCACGCGCCGCGGCGGCCGCAAGCGACGCTCGCTGGGCGAAACAAGGCGCGCTGTCGCCGCTCGACGGCGTGCCGATCACGCTGAAAGAGAACCTCTACACCGCGGGCGACCCGGCGCCCATCGGCACCGCGGCCGGCTCGCCGGAGCCGAAGGCGGTCGATGCGCCGATTGCGGCGCGGGTCGCCGAAGCCGGGCTCGTGCTGATCGGCAAGACGACGATGCCGGACTTTGGCATGCTCTCCAGCGGCCAGTCGAGCCTGCACGGCGTCACGCGCAACCCCTGGCGCCTCGACCGCAACCCGGGCGGGTCGAGTTCGGGCGCCGGCGCGGCGTGCGCGGCGGGCTACGGGCCGCTGCACGTGGGCACCGACATCGGCGGTTCGATCCGCCTGCCGGCGAGCTTTTGCGGCATTTTCGGGCTGAAGCCGTCCCTCGGCCGGGTGCCGATCGATCCGCCGTACATGGGGCGGGTGGCCGGCCCGATGACGCGCACGGTGCTCGATGCGGCGCTCCTGATGAACATCATCAGCCGCCCCGACCCGCTGCATCGGGACTTCATGAACCTGCCGCCGCAGCGCATCGATTTCGCGGCCGAGCTCGAACGCTTCACGCTGAAGGGCAAACGCATCGGCGTGCTGACCGACATGAAGGTCGGCCTCGCGGTGCAGGCCGATGTCGCCGCGGCGGTGTGGGACTGCGCGCAGGTGATCGAGCAGCACGGCGCCGTGGTCGAGCCGATTGCGCCATTCATCGATGCCGACATGCTCGACGCCATCGGCGGGTTCTTCGAGGCACGCAGCCATCTCGACATTGGGGCGCTGCCCGCCGTGCGCCGCGCGCGCATTCTGCCGTTCATCGTGCAGTGGGCGACCTGGCGCGCCAAGCGCTTCACGGGCGACACCGTGATGGCGTTTTACGCGCAGGTGATGGCGATGCGCGCCGCGACCGTCGCCGCCACCCACGGCTTCGACTTCGTGCTGTCGCCGACCTCACCGGTGCCGGCGTTCCCGGCCGCGCACTGCTGCCCCGGCAACGACCCGGAGCACGCGCTCGAACACATCGCGTTCACGGTGCCCTACAACATGAGCGAGCAGCCCGCCGCGTCGATCAATTGGGCCTATTCCAGCCAGCGCCATACCAACGGGCTGCCCATTGGTGTGCAGGTGGCGGGCAGGCGCTTCGATGATCTCGGGGTGCTGCAACTGTGCCGGGTCATCGAGCAGCTGCGGCCGCCGCAGCGCGCATGGCCGGTCACGCTGGTGTGAGGCGCCGCGCGGCGGCGCGCCGATTCCTTGCCGAGGCTTGCGGCACGTTTTCCCAACCCTTCAATCCCGGAGGTTTCATGAAGTTCCCCCGAGCACTCACCGCGATGGTCGTCGCCGGCGCCTGTGCGCTTGCCGCGATGCCGGGCATGGCCCAGCAGAAGGTGCTGAAGATCGCGCCGCATGCGTTCCCGGCCAATCTCGACCCGATCAACGTGACGGCGTACATCACGCGCAATCATGGCTACATGATCTACGACACGCTGTTCGCCACCGACGAGAAGGGCGCGATCAAGCCGCAGATGGTGGACAAATGGGTGGTCAGCCCCGATGGCAAGACCTACACCTTCACGTTGCGCGATCGCTTGCAGTTCCATGACGGCAAACCGGTGACCGGCGAAGACTGCGTGGCCTCGCTCAAGCGCTGGGGCGCGCGCGACACCTTCGGCCAGAAGCTGATGAGCTTCGTCGATCGCATCGAGGCGATCGACGCGAAGCAGTTCCGCATCGTGCTGAAGGAGCCGACCGGCATCGTCATCGAGGCGCTCGGCAAACCCTCGTCGAACGTGCCCTTCATCATGCCGGCGCGGGTGGCGGCGACCGACCCCTTCAAGGTCATCGACGACAACACCGGCTCCGGCCCCTACATCTTCAAGAAGGATGAATACAAGCCCGGCGTGCAGTCGGTGTACGTGAAAAACCGGAACTACGTGCCGCGCAACGAGCCGCCCTCCGGTCTCGCTGGTGGCAAGAAGGTCTTCGTCGATCGCGTCGAATGGCTGGCGCTGAAGGACGCGCAGACGCAGCTGAACGCGCTCCTCGCCGGCGAGATCGACATGATCGAGCAGCCGGCGTTCGAGCAATATCCGCAGTTGCGCAAGGATCCGCGGGTGAGTGTCGTGGACACCGGCACCATCAACTACCAGTTCGTCATGCGCTTCAACCATCTGGTGCCGCCGTTCAACAACCCGAAGGTGCGCGAGGCGGCCATGTGGGCCGTCAATCAGGAGGCCTTCCTGCGCGCGCAGGTCGGCCCCGACAACGAGGGGATGTACTTCACCTGCCCGAGCATGTACCCCTGCGGCACGCCGTACTCGAGCCCGAAGGGCAGCGGTTTCATGGTCAAGGGCAACATGGCGAAGGCGCAGCAGTTGCTGAAGGAATCGGGCTACGATGGCCGCCCGATCGTCATCCTGCGGCCGACCGACCTGCAATCGATCCACAAGCTGCCGCTGGTGGCCGCGCAACTCTTGCGCCAAGCCGGCTTCAAGGTCGATCTGGTGTCGATGGACTGGGGTTCGCTGGTCGCTCGCCGCGCGAAGAAGGAACCGGCCGATCAGGGCGGCTGGAATATCTTTCTGACGGCGTGGGTCGGCGCTGACCTCATCAACCCGCTGGTCAACGCGACGCTGACCGGCAATGGGGAGAAGGGCTGGGTGGGCTGGGCCAGCGACGCCGAACTGGAGCGGCTGCGCGACCAGTTCGCGCGGGCGACGACGGATGCCGACAAGAAGCGCCTGGCCGAAGCCGTGCAGGTGCGTGCCACCGAGGTCGGCACCCACGCGATCCTCGGCGAATACAAGAACCCGGCGGCCGTGCGCAAGAACATCAGCGGCGTGTTGCGCAGCCCGGCGCTCGCGCTGTGGAACATCCAGAAGAACTGAGCGCGTCGTGATGGCGCGGCGCAGCGGCAGGCTTGCGCTGCGCCGGCGAGCGAACGGCTGCGCGGCCGGTTGCGCTGCGGCCATCGCCGAGATGCGGCCAATGTCGCCTCGGCATGGCGGTTTTCCAGCAACAACTTTTTGCTGGAAGCCGCATCCATGACGGGCTTGGAGCGCGCTTTGCGTCAAAGTCGATAACAGGCATTTTCGGCCGCCGAGCCCATCGTGGATGCGGCTTGACGAAGAAAGTTGATATGGATTCTCTGGTCTTTCAGTCGGTGCGCGCGCTGTCGGCGCAATTGCGTTCGCGCTCGCTGTCCGCTCGCGAACTGCTCGATGCGCACTTCAAAGTCATCGATCGCGCGAATCCGACGCTCAACGCGATCGTCACGCTCGACCGCGACGGCGCCTATGCCAACGCCGACGCCATCGACGCGCGCCGTGCGCAGGGCTTGCCGACGTCGCCGCTGGCGGGGCTGCCGATCGCCGTGAAGGATCTGGAGCCGGTGCGCGGCATGCGTACGACGATGGGCTCGCCGATCTTCGCGGACTGGCGTCCGGCGCACGATTCGTTGATGGTCGAGCGCTTTCGCCAGCATGGGCTGACGATCCTCGGCAAGACCAACACGCCGGAGTTCGGGCTCGGCAGCCAGACCTTCAACGCCGTGTTCGGCGTCACCCGCAACCCGTGGCAGACGGAGCGCACCTGCGGTGGCTCCTCCGGCGGCGCGGCGGTTGCCGTCGCCTGCGGCATGCTGCCCTTCGCCGATGGCTCCGACATGGGCGGCAGTCTGCGCAACCCGGCGAGCTTTTGCGGCGTGGTGGGTCTGCGGCCGTCGCCCGGACGGGTGCCGGCGTACCCCGCGCTCGACCTCTGGAGCACGATCGGCGTGCTCGGCCCGATCGCGCGCACGGCCGAGGACGCGGCGTGGCTGCTCTCGGCGCAGGCGGGCGACGACCCGCGCGTGACGCTCGGTCGCTGCGGCGATCCGACGCTCTTTCGCGAGTCGCTCGACCGCGATTTCAAGGGCGTGCGCATCGCCTGGAGCCCGACCCTGGGGGGTCTGCCGGTCGAGCGCGCGGTGCGCGTGGCGCTGGAGCGCTCGCTTGCGCGCTTCGAGGCGATCGGCGCCATCATCGAGGAGGCGGAACCCGATCTCTCGATCGCCGATCTTGCGTTCGAGACGCTGCGGGCGCTGCATCTCTTGAAGTCGCTCGGGCCGCACTATCGTGACCGCGACCAGCGCGCGCTCTTGAAGGCAACGGCGGTGTGGAACATCGAGCAGGGCCTCGCGCTCACCGGCGAGCGCATCGCTGCGGCGCAGCTCGCGCAGTCGAAGTGCTTCGAGCGCATGCGGCGCTTCCTCGACCGCTACGACTTTCTGCTCTGCCCCGTCAGTCAGGTCGCGCCGTTCGCGGTGACGACGGAATATCCGACGGCCATCGACGGCGTGCCGCTTGGCCATTACCTTGAATGGATGCGCTCGGCCTACCGCATCACGATGACCTCGCACCCCGCGGCAAGCGCGCCGGTGGCTTTCAGCGAGGACGGGCTCCCGGTGGGCATGCAGATCATCGGTCACTACGGCGCCGAACGGGAAGTGTTGCAACTGGTGCACGCGGTGGAATTGCCGCTCGCCGAGCGGCGTCCGCCGCTGTCGCGCTGATGCAACGCAGTAACCGCCCAAAGCCGACATATCGGCAGGGATTCGTGCGCGTTGCCGGATAATCAAGAAAGATAACAACACGGACCGGGCCATGGCAGACGCGGCGGTCACGCCGGAGCAGTATCGCGCGTACTACTGGTCGGCGGACGTCGAGCAGTGGCGCTTCGCGTTGCTGCTGTTCGTGCCGCCGACGGTGGTTTTCGCGTGGTTCGACTTGCGCCTCTATGGCGTGAGCGACGCGTTCTTCGGCTTCACGGTGGTGCGTGTGACGTTCACCATCTATTCGCTGTGGCTGGCGTTTTCGTTGCGACGGTTGCAGGACCGGCGTCTGGTCGAGCGGCTGCTGTTTCTGTGGACGCTGTGGGGCGTGGCGGTGCTCGCCTTCAACGCGCTCGGGCGTCCGCCGGATTTCTTCGGGCACTACGTGCTCGAGGTGTTCGCGCTGATGCTCTTCTATTCGGCGATGCCGATGCCGCTCACCATGCAGGGCATCGTCGGGCTGATCTACCTGGCGATGGCGATGCCGATCCTGTTTTTCTACAAGAAGCCGCCGACCGCGATCTACACCATCAACACCGCGATGGTCATGTGCCTTACCGTGTTCAGCGGTTACCTGATTGCGCGGCGCATCCGCGGGTTGCGCATCGATGCGCTGGGGGCGCGCCTGTTGCTCGAAGAGCAGGCGCGCACCGATGCGCTGACCGGCATCGCCAACCGGCGGGCGTTTCTCGACATCGCGACGAGGGAACTGTCGAGCGGCGATCGCGTCGCCTCTCCGGCGGCGGCGTTGATGTTGGACATCGATCATTTCAAGCACGTCAACGATCGTTTCGGGCACGAGGCGGGCGACCTGCTGTTGACCGAGTTCGCGCGGCGCGTGCTGCTTGGCCTTCGCAGTTACGATTGCTTCGCGCGGCTCGGCGGCGAGGAGTTCGCCATCTTGATGCCGGGCGCCGATCAGGCGCAGGCGCGGGCGTTGGGCGAGCGGCTGCGGGCAGCCGTGGCCGGGCAGCCCTTCATGGTGCGCGGCGAGGCGATCTCGGTCACGGTGAGCATCGGCGTGGCCGAGGTCGCGCCGGGTGAGACCACCGTCGACGGCGTGTTGCGCCGCGCCGATCGCGCACTCTACGACGCGAAGGAGGGTGGCCGCAACCGTGTCGAGGTCGTGGCCTGAGGGCCGCTCAGAAGCGTTCGCTGCGGTTGCTGCTGGCCGTGTTGTCGTTGCTCGGCGTGGTGCCGAGCAGCACCGGTTTCAGGCTGTCGTCGATCGGTTTCGGGCCGAGCCAGATTTGCAGCAGCGCGGGGAAGAACGATTCGTCGGTGAACACGTCGCCGATGCGCTTGCCGTTGACGAAGATCAGCATGCCGGTGCCGGGCACCAGATCGATGGTGATCGACTCGCCCTTCTTCAACGCGGGCACGGCGCCGAAGATGCTGCCCAGACGCATCAGGTTTTCGAAGTGCTTCTGCTGCTCGGTCTGCGAGAGGTTGGCCCGCATGCCGCCCAGCAACCCCTTCGAGAAGTCGTTCGAGTTGATTTCGCGCAGCAGCGACAGGTGCATGCGCTTGGGGCCCTTCAGCGCCGCGATCTCGGCGGCGGTGTGCTTCTTCTGCGGCAGATAGAGCGCGGCGACGTAGACGCGAACCAGCCCGGCCGCGGCATAGCGGATGCCGGCGCCGTTCAGCACGAGCTCCTGATTGGCGACGCGCGTCTTTTCGTCGACCTTGACGCCGGCGACGTCGAGCGCCGAGGCGAGCGGGGCGAGGCCGGCGAGCGCGGCGAGAGCGAGCGCCGCGAGGCCGCGCTGTGGCCAGCGCGAACGCGACATGACGAGGGCGGAACGAGCGTGCATGCGGGTAGCCTCCGGGGTGGGGGCTGGCGTCGCGTGCGGGCGCTGCCCCATCAGACTAATGGAGGGGGTAGTTTAGGCGGCTTTTTCGATGCGTCAATATGAACCGCATCAAGCTTTACTCGAGCCCGAGCCGCGCGAGCGCACCGTTGCCGACGCGCAACACTTCCGGCGTGTCGCCCGTGAGATCGATGACGGTCGTCGCGTGCTCGGCGCTTTGGCCGGCATCGAGCAGCAGCCCGAGCGTCGAGGGCATCGTCGCTTCGATGACGTCCGGGTCGTTCAACGGCGCGCTTTCACCGGGCGGGATGAGGGTGGCCGACAGGATCGGCTCGCCCAGCTCCGTCAGCAACGCTCGCGCCACCGGGTGCGTCGGCACGCGCAGGCCGAGCGTGGCGCGGCGCGGATGCAGCAGGCGCTTGGGCACTTCGCGCGTGCCTTCGAGGATGAAGGTGTAGGGCCCCGGCGTGCCGACCTTGAGCAGCCGAAACGCGCGGTTGTCGACGCGAGCGTATTTGCCGAGCTCCGAGAGATCGGCGCAGACCAGCGTCAGGTGGTGCTTGTCATCGACGCCGCGCAGCTGACGCAACAGGCGCAGCGCGTCGATGTCGCCGAGATGGCAGCCCAGCGCGTAGGAGCTGTCGGTCGGGTAGGCGATGACGGCGCCGTCGCGCAGCATCTGCGCGGCCTGGCGGATCAGTCGGGGTTGCGGATTGACGGGATGGATCGAAAACCGTTGGGTCATAATATGCGTATTGTAATATTGAATATGTGGCGCACGCGGGTCACCCGCCCGGCGTCGTCGCCACGCTGGAGGCTTTCCGTTTCGCGTCGCATCGGGCGCCGGCGGGATGCTGCCGTCCCGATCTTCGCCGCCCATTGCCGACAACCGACATGAATCTGCAACAGATCAAATACCTCTGCGCCGTCGTCGACAGCGGCTTCAGCGTCTCGGAGGCCGCCGTCGCCTGCTACACCGCGCAACCCGTGGTCAGCAAGCACATCAAGACGCTCGAGGATGAACTCGGGCTGACCATTTTCGAGCGGCGCGGCAAGCGCTTCGTCGGGCTCACGCAGGCGGGTGTCGAGGCCTACGCCATTGCCAAACGACTGCAGGGAGACGCCGCGAGCCTGAAGGCGCTGGCCTCCGACATCAGCAACGCCCGTGAGGGGGTGCTCACCATTGCCACCACCCACACTCAGGCGCGCTACGTGCTGCCGCGCGTGGTCACGCAGTTCGGAGCGAAGTACCCCGATGTCAAGCTCAAGCTCAAGCAGGGCAACCCCAAGCAGTGCGCCGACTGGGTGGCCAGCAGCGAGGCCGACCTCGCCATCGCCACCGAGGCGCTGGCGCTCGACCCGCTTCTGGTCACGCTGCCGTGCTATCGCTGGAACCGCTGCGTCATCGCGCCGCCACGGCATCCGCTGGCCAAGGACAAGGTGCTCTCGATCGAGTCACTGGCGAAATTCCCGCTGATCACCTACGACAGCGCCTTCACCGGCCGCTCGCAGGTCGACCGCGCCTTCGCCAGCGCCGGGTTCACGCCCAACGTGGCGCTGACGGCGCTCGATTCCGACGTCATCAAAACCTACGTGCGGCTGAATGTCGGGGTGGGCATCCTGGCCGAAATGGCCTATGAGCCGAAGCTCGATGCCGATCTCAAGCGCATCGACGCCTCGCATCTCTTTGCCCCATCGATCACCCGCGTCGGCTTGCGCCGCAAGGCGTTCCTGCGCCGCTTCGCCTACGACTTCATGGTGCTCTTCGCGCCGTCGCTGAAGCGCTCGGAAATCGAAGAGGCGATCTTCGCGCCGGGCTGATCGCGTCGCGGTCATCGCTGCGCGCCGCTCGCGCGTTTCGTGGGGCGGATGCGGCCGCTCGTGTGTACGGCGCGTGTCATGGACAATCGCGGGTGTACGCGCCATGCTTCACGGCGCGCAGGAAGAGAGGTTGCATGAAGTCGAAGTCGTTGCGCTTAGCCGCATCGTGGGTACTGTCCTTGCTGCTGCTGGCGTTTGCGCCGGCACAGGCGGTGACCAACGTCGTGAATCAAGGCTTGCCGGTCATCGATCTGACGATCGGCAAGGCGACCCTGAAGGCGGAAATCGCTGCCGACGACCGCTCGCGCACGATCGGGCTGATGAATCGCTTCTCGCTGCAACCCGATCACGGCATGCTCTTCGTGTTCGATCAGCCGCAACCGCTCGCGTTCTGGATGAAGAACACCTACGTCGCGCTGTCGATCGCGTACCTCGATGCCGACGGCGTGATCCTGAACATCCTCGACATGAAGCCGCACGACGAGTCGACCTATCCGTCGAGGGGCCCGGCGCTCTACGCGCTCGAGATGAAGCAGGGCTGGTTTCGCGAACACGGCATCGCCGCCGGCGATCGCGTGCGCGGCCTCGAACGGGCGCGCATGAGAAAACGCTGACGCCGTCGCTGGCCGCAGTGCCCGGCGCGAGGCCGCGGGCCCGTGCGGCGCGTGATCCAGGCGATACAACTTTTTCATGAAATGACGTCCATGACAGGCTTGGAGCCGAGAACGCTGAATAGTCGACTTGGGGCGATTTCGTGCTGCAAGCCCGTTATGGACGCCATTGCAGAAAAAAGTTGTTGCATGATGAAGACCCGTGTGGGCGTCACCGTGGGGCGTCGCGCTGTGGGTGCGTCGCGTCGCCGGACAGCCTCGTCGCACGGCGCGTGAAAGAATAGACCGATGCAACGCGATACCCCCTTGCCCCGACACGTCCCGATCGCCGTCAGTACGCGCGGCGGGCATATCGAAAACGTCTACTTCGGCTCGATCGCCGTCGTCGATCATGACGGTCGTCTGCTCGCCTCGGTGGGCGACGTCGAATTCCCGATCTTCACGCGCTCGGCACTGAAACCGTTGCAGGCGCTGCCGCTGGTGAGCAACCCGCGGTTCGCCGACTATGGCTTGAGCGCCGCCGAGATCGCGCTCTTGTGCGCGAGCCACAACGGCGAGCCGATCCACGCCGAGACGGCCGCGCGGCTCCTGGCGAAGATCGGCCTCACCGACACCGCGCTCCAATGCGGCTGCCACGTGCCGTACTGGTATCAGTGGAGCGGCGAGCGGCCCGACCCGGACCGCCGCTGGAGCGCGCTCTATCACAACTGTTCGGGCAAGCACTCGGGCATGTTGCTCGAAGCGCACCTGCTGGCGGCGCCGACCGAGACGTACCTCGAGCCCGGGCACCCGGTGCAGCGGGCGATCCGCGAGGCCGTCGCCTACGGCTGCGGCATCGCCGACGCGGCCACGATGCCCTGGGGCACCGACGGTTGCAGCGCGCCCAACTACGCCGTGTCGCTGCGCGCGCTCGCCCGCGCCTTCGCGTGGATGGCCCGAACCGACCCCGATCCGCGCTACGGCAGCGCGCCGCGCACGATCATCGATGCGATGGCGGCGCACCCCGAGATGGTGTCGGGCTTCGGGCGCAACGATCTCGCACTCGCCCGCGCCGGCCGTGGCGACTGGGCGAACAAGGTCGGCGCCGAGGGGGTGCAGACGCTGGTCAGCCGCTCGCGCGGCATCGCCCTCGCGGCCAAGGTCAGCGACGGCAACCTGCGTGCGTTGATGGTCGCCTTCTGCGCCGTGCTCGATCAACTCGGCTGGCTCGACGACGAAGCTCGCGCCGCGCTGGCCGACTGGGCCGTGGTGCCGATCAAGTCCATTCGCGGCGTTGAAGTCGGGCGCATCGAACCCTATGTATCGATGGCGCGGACCGGCTGAACCGACGCTCGCCGACGTCGGCGGTGAACTTTCCGCACGTCGCGACGGTCAATCGATGCGACCGCCGGTTCGGGAGCGTGCTCCCGGGCCGGCCCGGCAGCCACCGACGACACGATAACAAAGGATAAAGGGACATCGCCGATGAGCGACCGGGTGGTCGATCAGGAACTCGTTGAACGCGTACAGGCTGGCGACAAGCGTGCCTTCGATCTGCTCGTCCTCAAATATCAGCGCAAGGTGCAGCGCCTGGTCGCCCGCTATGTCCGCGACAGCGGCGAGGTCGATGACGTCGTGCAGGAAGCGTTCATCAAGGCCTACCGCGCGCTGCCCGGGTTTCGCGGCGAGGCCGCGTTCTACACATGGATTTACCGCATCGCGATCAACTGCGCGAAGAACTACCTCGCCAGCCCCGGACGCCGCATCATCGCGCAAAGCGATCTCGTCAACGATGACGACGACGATGCGGAATCTTTTGAGCGCCAGTCCGGTCTACACGACGTTGCCACCCCCGACGCCGAGTACGCGAGCAAGGAAATCGCGGAAACGGTCAACCGGGCGATGGCGGCACTGCCCGAAGAACTGCGCGTGGCCATCACGCTGCGCGAGATCGAAGGCATGAGTTACGACGAGATCGCAGAGGCCATGGATTGCCCGATCGGAACGGTGCGCAGCCGCATCTTCCGGGCGCGCGAAGCCATTGCAGCCGAACTGCGACCGCTGCTGGGAACGCGGGAAGACAGGAGATGGTAGACATGAACCGGAAGATCGACAGCGCTCGCGCGGCACCGACGCCCGCGACGCGCGAGCAGATTTCGCGCTGGCTCGACGGCGACATCGAGGCACACGAGATCGAGTTGGCGATGACCACGCTGACGCAGGAAGAGGGGCGCTACTGCTGGGCGGAGATGCACCTGATCGGCGACTGCATTCGCGGTCTCGATGACACGCCAGCCGGTTGCGCCGAGCGCATCCGCGCGGCCCTCGCGTCCGAGCCCGCCATCGTGGCGCCGGCCGGCAAGCGCTTGCGCATCGAGCAGGCGCGGCACACGCCGCGCGGGCTTGCCGCCGCCATGACCGCGATGGGACGCGGCGGTCGCCTGTGGGCCACGGCCGCGGCGGTGGCGGCCGTCGGCTTCGTCGGCACGGTCGTCTACCATGACCAGACGGCCACCGCTCCGGTCGCGCTCGCCCCGGCGGAGTCTCGCCTGGCCGCCACGCAAACGGAGCCGTTGCCGGCCGACTTCGTGCGTGCGCACGACGAGAGCGCAGCCAGTCTCTCGCCCATCCGGCAGTACCTGCGGCCGGTGGTCAGTACGCAGTAGCCCGACGGAGCGACGCCTGGTGAAAGCTGTTACGGTCATGACTTCCGCTTCAGGGAACCCCTGCAACGACCCCACGCTGCGTTCTCGCCTGGTCTGTGCGCTGGTTGGCGCCACGGCCGTGCTGTGGGCGCCACTCGCAGCGGCGCAGTTCGGCCCCGCCGCGCCGCCATCGGCCAACCCGGCGCCGGGCACCGTGAGCGCGAACGCGGGGCAAATCCTGCAACAGGCAGCGAGCGCCGCCGCCTCGCTGAATTACTCCGGCACCATCGTCTATCAGCGCCGCGGCGCGGCCGAGACGTCACGCATCGTGCATCTGTTCGACAACGGCGTTGAAACCGAACGCATCACGACGCTCGACGGCCCGCCCTACGAAGTGATCCGCGTCAACGACGAGCTGACCTGCTACATGCCACAGGCGCAGTTGATCCGCATCGAGCCGCGGACCGGGCGCCAGGGCTTTCCGTTTCTGCTGCCGCGTCAGATGAGCACGCTGAGCCAGCATTTCACCGTCAAGAAGCTCGAAATCGAGCGTGTCGCCGGACTCGATGCCCAGGTCTGGATGTTCGAGCCGAACGATGAATTCCGTTTCTGGCAGAAGCTCTGGACGGAGCTGAAGACGGGGCTTTGGCTGCGCGGCCGGGTGCTCGACGAGCGCGGGCACGTCATCGAGGAAATCACCTTCACCGACATCCAACTGGGCGGTCACATCGATCGCGATCAGGTCAAGGCGACGCTCGCCGGTCGCCTCGCCAACTGGCGCGTCGAGCGGCACGTGGCGGTCGGCGCCCCGAAACTCATCGACACCGGCTGGAGCGCCAAGGGGCTGCCGCCCGGTTTCGTCAAGGTGTCAGAGGGCTTTCGCCGCGCGTTGCCTGGACGATCCGGGCCGGTCGCGCAGTTGGTGTTCTCCGACGGCCTGACCTCGGTCTCGGTCTTCGCCGCGCCGTTCGGTGGTGGCGCGGCGTCCGGGATGGGCGCGAGCGTTCAGGGCTCGCATCAGGTCTTCACGCGCCAGACTGGCGATCAACTCATCACCGCCTTTGGCGACGCCCGACCGGCCACCGTGAAGGCGATCGCAACCACGCTCGAGCATCGCTGAGGTCAGCTCCGTCGCTCGCGAACGACCGTTCGGCGGCGGGGCACGAAACCAATTCATTCTTGTGCACGTCACAATGCCATCCGACAATAATCCGGAGTTCTCTGTGAAGAAATCGATCATCGCCTCCCTGTTGGCGGTCGGCGCTCTCGGCGTCACCGTGGCCGCCTTCACCACGCCCAACCTCTCTGCCGTCGCGCAGTCGTCGCTCGCCGCGCAGAGCGTGGCGCCGCTGCCGGCCGGCAGCGTGCCCGACTTCGTGGCGCTGTACGAACGAAACAGCCCCTCCGTCGTGTCGATCAGCGTCAGCAGCACGATCGGGCGCAACCGCCCGCGCGCCAGCGACGATGATTCCGCGCCGGACCCCGGCGACATCAACGAATTCTTCCGTCGCTACTTTGGTCAAGGCCAGGGGCCGGGCCGCTCGCTGCCGCGCAACTTCCGTCGTCAGGGCGGTGGCTCGGGCTTCATCATCTCGGCCGATGGACTCATCGTCACCAACAGCCACGTCGTCGATGACGCCGACGAGGTCGTCGTGAAACTCACCGACAAGCGCGAATTCAAGGCCAAGGTGCTCGGCTCCGACAAGCGCACCGACGTCGCCGTCATCAAGATCAACGCCACCGGCCTGCCCGCCGTGAAGATCGGCAATCCGGCCGCCTTGAAGGTTGGCGAATGGGTCGCCGCCATCGGGCAGCCGCTCGGCTTCGAGAGCACGTTGACGGCCGGAATCGTCAGCGCCAAGGGCCGCGCGAGCCGTGGCAACGACGCCACGGGCGATCTGGTGCCGTTCATCCAGCACGACGCGGCGGTGAACCCTGGCAATTCGGGCGGACCGCTGTTCAATTCGCGCGGCGAGGTCGTTGCCATCAACTCGATGATCGCCACTGTCAGCGGCGGCTTCCAGGGCATCTCGTTCGCCATCCCGATCGATCTGGCGATGGACGTCGTGGGTCAACTGCGTGCCGGTGGCGCCATCAAGCGGGGCATGCTCGGGGTCAGCATCGGGCCGGTGACGCGCGAGCTCGCCGATGCCTTCGGCCTGGCGAAACCCGAGGGCGCGCTGGTCGCCTCGGTCACCAAGGGCAGCGCGGCCGAGAAGGCCGGCATCAAGGAGGGTGACGTCGTGCTGAAGTTCAACGACCGTGTCGTCGAGGATTCGCGCGATCTCCCCCGCTACGTGACGTCCGTGCGACCCGGCACACCGGCCAAGGTACAGGTGTGGCGCGATGGCAAGACGATCGATCTGAGCGTGAAGCTCGACGAATTCAAGGACACGACACGCGTGGCTGCTGCCGACGATGCGAGTGGCGACAAGGATGCGCCGGCCAAGGCCGAAGCGGCAAGCGACACGCGACTTGGGCTCAAGTTGCGGCCGCTCAACGCGAAGGAGCGTGCGGCCGCGAAGGTGGCGCACGGTGGCGCCGTCATCGCGGATCTGAGCGAACGCTCGACGGTGGAGGCGCTGACCCCGGGCGACATCGTCATCAGCGTGATGCGCAAGGGCAAATCGAGCGCGGTCAATGGCCCGGGCCAGCTGGCCGAACTGATCAAGGGCGCCGACAAAGGTTCCACCATCGCCTTCCGCGTGAAGCGGCCGACCGATCGCGCCGGCGGCGAATACGCCGAGCTCTTCGTGCCGGAGAAAGTGCCCGAGTGACGGCGTGCGCGTTCCGGCGCGGCGTCGAGCGCTGCCGGAACGCTAGAATTTGCGGTTAGCCAAGAAAAGGCCAGCGGAGTCGACCGCTATGTCGGCGCCCGATGGCCTTTTCCATTTCGCCCGCATGCAGAACATCCGCAATTTTTCGATCATCGCGCACATCGACCACGGCAAATCGACGCTGGCCGATCGCTTCATCCAGCGCTGCGGCGGCCTGTCGGAGCGTGAGATGTCCGAGCAGGTGCTCGATTCGATGGATCTCGAAAAGGAGCGCGGCATCACCATCAAGGCGCAGACGGCCGCGCTCACCTACACGGCGCGTGACGGCCAGGTGTACAACCTGAACCTGATCGACACGCCGGGGCACGTCGACTTCTCCTATGAGGTGTCGCGTTCGCTGTCGGCCTGCGAAGGCGCGCTCCTCGTGGTCGATGCCTCGCAGGGCGTCGAAGCGCAGACGGTGGCCAACTGCTACACCGCGATCGAGCTCGGCGTCGAAGTGGTGCCGGTGTTGAACAAGATCGACCTGCCGAGCGCCGACCCCGACCGCGTCAAGGAAGAAATCGAAGACGTCGTCGGCGTCGATGCCTCCGATGCCGTGGCCTGCTCGGCCAAGACGGGCCAGGGCATCGACGACATCCTCGAAGCCGTCGTGGCCAGGATTCCGCCGCCCAAGGGCGACCCCGAGGCGCCGCTGAAGGCGTTGATCATCGACAGTTGGTTTGACAACTACGTCGGCGTGGTGATGCTGGTGCGGGTGTTCGACGGCACGCTGCGCCCCAAGGAGAAGATCACCTTCATGGCCAGCGGACGCTCGCATCTGTGCGAGCAGGTGGGTGTGTTTGCGCCGCGCTCGACGCAGCGCGAGTCGCTCGCCGCCGGGCAGGTGGGTTTCGTCATCGCCGGCATCAAGGAGCTCGATTCGGCCAAGGTGGGCGACACCATCACCCACACGCAGAAGCCCGCCGCTGAACCGTTGCCGGGCTTCAAGGAAGTCAAGCCGCAGGTGTTCGCCGGGCTCTATCCGGTCGAAGCGAACCAGTACGAGGCGTTGCGCGAGGCGCTGGAGAAGCTGAAGCTGAACGACGCTTCGCTGCACTTCGAGCCGGAAGTCTCGCAGGCGCTGGGCTTCGGCTTCCGCTGCGGCTTCCTCGGATTGCTGCACATGGATGTGATCCAGGAGCGGCTCGAGCGCGAGTACGACATGGATCTGGTGACCACCGCGCCGACGGTCGTCTATCAGGTGGTGCAACGCGACGGCACGGTCACCAACGTCGAAAACCCGGCCAAGCTGCCCGACCTCTCTCGTGTCGAGGAGATCCGCGAACCGATCATCACCGCCACCATCCTGATGCCGCAGGAGTACGTCGGCCCGGTGATGACGCTGTGCAACGAGAAGCGCGGCAGTCAGGTCAACATGCAGTACCTCGGGCGGCAGGTCATGCTGACCTACGACTTGCCGATGGCCGAGGTGGTGATGGACTTCTTCGACAAGCTGAAGAGCGTGTCGCGCGGATACGCCTCGCTCGACTACGAGTTCAAGGAATTCCGCTCGGCCGATGTCGTGAAGCTGGACATCCTGATCAACGGCGATCGCGTCGATGCGCTGTCGGTCATGGTGCACCGTGCGCAGGCGGCCTATCGCGGCCGTCAGGTGGCCGCGAAGATGCGCGAACTGATCCCCAGGCAGATGTATGACGTCGCCGTGCAGGCGGCGATCGGCGCCCAGATCATCGCCCGCGAGAACGTCAAGGCGATGCGCAAGGACGTGCTCGCCAAGTGCTACGGCGGCGACATCACGCGCAAGAAAAAGCTGCTCGAAAAGCAGAAGGAAGGCAAGAAGCGCATGAAATCCGTGGGCTCGGTCGAGATCCCGCAGGAGGCGTTTCTGGCGATCCTGCAGACCGGAGACAAGTAGTCTTGGCCGAGCTCGACCGCATCGCTCGCGGCGCCACGCTTGAGCCGGCCACTCCTGGCGCCGGCGGCTGGCGCTCGCTGTGTGCGTTTCGTCGCATGCGGCGGACCGCGCCCCGCGTCGACGCTACAACCCGAATCCATTCTCTTCCACGCATGAGCCGCGCAGCGCTCAGATCGGTGACATCGCCATGAAGTACCTTCCTTCGATCGCCCTTGCCGTGCTCGTCGTGACCGCGTTGCGCGGCGTGTTCACCGGCGAGCCGGTCAATTTCCCTCTGCTGCTGCTGTTGGCGGTGCTCGTCTGCGGCGTCGCCTGGGCGATCGATCGCTTCGTGCTCGCGCGGCGGCGCGCACCGGGCGAGATCGCGCACTGGGGCATCGAGGTGCCGGCGTCGATCTTCACCGTGCTGCTGGTGGTGTTCGTGCTGCGCTCCTTCGTGGCCGAGCCGTTTCGCATTCCCTCGAGCTCGATGCGCCCCGGTCTCGTCACCGGCGACTTCATCCTGGTCAACAAGTTTTCCTACGGGTTGCGGCTGCCGGTGCTCGACACCAAGGTGCTCGACCTCGGTTCGCCCAAACGCGGCGACGTGATCGTGTTCAAGGCGCCGCATGAACCGGAGAAGGACTACATCAAGCGTGTCATCGGCTTGCCGGGCGATGTCGTCGTCTACAAGGACAAGAAGCTGACCATCAATGGCGAGCCGGTGCCGCAGGTGGAGGATGGCACCTACAGCTATGTCGAATTCGGACAATTCCTGACGGCGATCCGCTTCAAGGAAACGCTGGGCGATCGGCAATACTCGATCCTCGAATTCCCGCAATTCCCGTCGTTCATGCCGAACCAGAAGTACCCCGGCACGCCGGTTCCGACGTGCAGTGATGATGGCAACACCGTCACCTGCAATGTGCCGGCCGGACATTACCTCGCCATGGGAGACAACCGCGACAACAGTCTCGATGGCCGGTATTGGGGGTTCGTGCCGGACAGCCATTTGCGCGGTCGGGCGTTTTTCATCTGGTTCAACTGGGACGACATTTCGTCGTTCGCTTTCAAGCGCGTGTTTCGCGGCATACAATGACCCGAACGGGGATTGATCAAGGATGGATACCGTGATCTACAGGCAGCAACGGGGTTTGAGCCTCATTGGTTTCATCTTCCTGGCCGCAGTCGTCGCCTTTGTGATGTTTACGGCGTTTCGCTGCGTGCCGGCGTGGACCGAATACTTTTCGCTGAAAAAAGTGCTGCAGCAAACGGCCAACGAATTCGGCGTCGACGCGCAGGCGCCGGCCATTCGCGCGGCCTATGAGCGGCGCTCGGTCATCGACGATCTGCCGGTGAATGCCAAGCAGATCGAGATCCGCAAGGAAAACGGGCGCATCACGCTGGCCGTGCAATACGAGCGTCGCGTTCCGGTCGCCGGCAACATGAGTCTGGTGTTCGATTTCGACGCCACGGCAATGGGTAATCGCTAGTTGAGCCTCGAAGCGTCTCTCGGCTACACCTTCGTCGAACCGCGCCTGCTGCGTGAGGCGTTGACGCATCGCAGTTTTGGCATGCCGCACAACGAGCGGCTCGAATTCATCGGCGACGGCGTGCTCAACTGCGTCGTGGCGTTGGCGTTGTTCAATCGCTTTCCCGAACTGAGCGAAGGGCAGCTCTCGCGCATGCGGGCCAATCTGGTCAGCCAGCCGGCGTTGCATTCGCTCGCCCAGCGGCTCGATGTGTCGCTGCATCTGCGCATCGGTGAGGGCGAAGAGAAAAGCGGGGGACGCGAGCGCCCGTCGATGCTTGCCGACGCCATGGAGGCGGTGTTTGGCGCGATCCTGCTCGATGGCGGTTTCGATGCCGCGCAGGCGGTCATCGATCGGCTCTATGCGCATCGCATCGCGCAGGTCAATCCGCGCGAAGGTGGCAAGGATGCCAAGACGCGGCTTCAGGAATTGATGCAGGCGAAGCACTTTCCGCTGCCGGTCTACGTCGTCGACCGCGTCGAGGGCGAGGCGCACGCCCAGGTGTTCACCGTGCGTTGCAGCGTGCCGGCGCTGGGGCAGGATGGCACCGGTCGCGGCCCGTCGCGCCGTGCCGCCGAACAGCAGGCGGCGCACGCCGTGCTGAACAAACTCGGCGCTTGAGGCTGGCGTGAGCGGCTCCACCTCTCCGCGACGTGACGGCGCGACGGACGACACGGCGGCGAAGGCGATGCGTTGCGGCCAGATTGCCGTGGTGGGACGGCCGAACGTGGGCAAGTCCACGCTGCTCAATCGGTTGGTGGGCGAGAAAGTGTCGATCACCTCACGCAAGGCGCAGACGACGCGGCTGCCGCTGCGCGGCATCCTGACCACGGCGAGCGCGCAGTTCGTGTTCGTCGATACCCCGGGCTTTCAGACGCGCCATGGCGGCGAAATGAACCGGCGCTTGAACCTGAGCGTGCGGCGCACGCTCGAATCGGTCGACGTCGTGCTTTGGGTGTGGGACGCGACGCGGCTCACGGTGGCCGATCGCGCCGTGCTCGATCTCATTCCGGCGTCGGTGCCGGTGATCGCGGTGCCGAACAAGGTCGATCTGGTGCGCGACCGCGCCGCGTTGATGGCGAGCGTGAGTGAATTGAGCGCCGTGCGGGCGTTTGCCGCCGTGGTGCCGGTGTCGGCGAGTCGCGGCACGCAGAGCGAGGCGCTGCTGCGCGAAATCGAGACGCTGTTGCCCGAGGGCGAGCCCATGTTCGCCGCCGACGACCTGACCGACAAACCCGAGCGCTTTCTGGCCGCCGAGATCATTCGCGAGAAGATCTTCCGCTTGACCGGCGATGAGCTTCCCTACCGCGTCGCGGTGATGATCGACAAGTACGAGCAGGAGGGCAATCTGCGCCGCATCTTTGCGGCCATCCTCGTCGACAAGGCGTCGCAGCGTCCGATCCTGGTGGGCGCCGGCGGCGAAGTGCTCAAGCGCATCGGTACCGAGGCGCGGCTCGACATGCAGCGGCTGTTTGGCGGGCCGGTCTACCTCGAGCTCTTCGTGAAGGTGAAGAGCGGCTGGTCGGAGAACGCGGCGGTGCTGCGCGACCTCGGCATCACCTGATCAGCGGGACGTTGCACGGTGGCGGTTCAGGCGAAACGCTCCCCGCCGCAGCGCGCTTTCGTGCTGCATGCCTATGCCTATTCGGAGTCGAGCGCCGTGCTCGACCTGTTCACGGTGGAGCACGGGCGCATGGCGGCCATGGCCAAGGGGGCGAAGCGGCCGGCCTCGAATTTGCGCGCCGCGCTGCTTTCGCTGCAACCGCTCGAGATCGTCTTCAGCGGGCGCGGCGAGGTGAAAACACTGATCCAGGCGCAGTGGCTGCCGGGGCAGGCGTGGCTCACCGGTCGTGCCTTGCTGTGCGGCATGTATCTGAACGAACTGCTGATCAAGCTGTTGCCGCGCGAAGACCCGCATCCGCAGCTCTTCGAGGCGTACGCCGCGACACTGTTGACGTTGGCGGGCAACGACGACGACGAACACGGCGCGATCCTGCGCGAGTTCGAGGTCCATCTGCTGACCGAGTTGGGATACGGCCTCGAGCTTGGCCGCGACGTCCGCAGCGGCGAGCCGCTGCGCGCGCAGCGGCGCTACTACTACGACCCGCTGGCCGGGCCGAGCGAGCGCGGTGGCGGGCACGCCGTCAGCGGGGCGGCGCTCCTGGCGCTGGCGTGCGGGCGCTTCGAGACGGCCGCCATCGCCGGTGAGGCGCGCGACTTCGTGCGTGACATCATCGCCTTTCATCTCGAACGGCGCAAGGTGCGCTCGAGCGGCGTTCTGCATGACCTGCACGAACTCGCGTTGCGCCTGGACACGCGCGCCGCAGCACGCAGCCGACCGGCGCGGGCGTCGACGCACGCCGCACCGCCGCACGCCGATGGTGGCGAGGTGACGTCGTGATCGTCGGCATCGGCACCGACATCGTCGCGCTCGCCCGAATCCGGGCCGCGCTCGATCGTCACGGCGAACGCTTCGTCCGCCATGTCCTCGCGCCCGCCGAGTGGCAGCAGTGGCGCGAGCGGTTTGCGACATCGGGACGCGACGGCAGCGCGTGGCTTGCGCGGCGGTGGGCCGCCAAGGAGGCTTTCGCCAAAGCCTGCGGCACGGGCGTGCGCGCGCCGCTGACGCTCGACGGCATCGGCGTCGGGCACGACGGCGAGGGTCGACCGTGCTTCGAGCTGAGCGCGCTCATTGCCGACTTCGTCGCAGCGCGTGGCGTGCAGCGCATGCAGTTGTCGCTTTCCGACGAGCGCGACTATGCTGTCGCCTTCGTGCTGTTCGAGCGTGACGTCGCCGCGCCCGTGCCTTCGCCAACACCGCCTTTCCGTCCGCCGCTTCGTTGATTGTCCGCTGATGCCACGCCGAACCCACTCTCCGTTGCCAGCCCTGTCGCTCGGCCCGATCATGACCTCGATCGAGGGCACGGAACTGTCGGCCGAGGACCGCGAGGTGCTGCGCCACCCGCTGATCGGCGGTGTCATCTACTTTGCGCGCAACTTCGTCGATCGCGCGCAACTCGCCGCGCTGTCGGCGTCGATCAAGGCGCTGCGCGAACCGGCGCTCTTGATCGCCGTCGATCAGGAGGGCGGCCGCGTGCAGCGTTTTCGCGAGGGGTTCACGGAAATCCCGCCGATGCGCTCGCTCGGAGATCTCTGGAGCGTGCATCCGCCTTCGGCGCGGGCGCGCGCCTTCGAGCTCGGGCTGGTCATCGCCCGCGAACTCGGCGACGTCGGCGTCGATTTCAGTTTCGCACCGGTGCTCGATCTCGACTACGGCGAATCCACCGTGATCGGTCACCGCGCGTTCCACCGCGATCCGATCGCCGTGGCGGCGCTGGCGACGGCGCTGGTGCAGGGCCTGCGCGCCGAGGGTATGGCGTCGGTGGGCAAGCACTTTCCCGGCCACGGTTTCGTGGCCGGCGACACGCACTGGGAGCGCCCGACCGACGCGCGCAGCCTCGAGCAGATCATGGCCGCCGATCTGGTGCCCTTTCGTGAGCTGATTGGCGCGGGGCTCGACGGCATCATGGCCGCGCATCTCATCTTTCCGAACATCGACGCGCAGTTGGCCGGTTTCTCCCCGTTCTGGCTGCAACAGGTGCTGCGCAACCAGTTGCATTTTCGCGGTGTCATCTTCACCGACGACCTCGGCATGGTCGCCGCCCACGCGGCGGGCGATCTCGTCGCGCGTGCCGAGGCGGCGCATGACGGCGGCGCCGACATCGTGCTGCCCTGCAACGATCGGCCGGGTCTCATCGATCTGCTCGATCGCTGGAAGCCGACTCCCGAGTCGACGCTCGCGCGCAAATGGGAGCGCATGCGCCGCCGGATGCCGGGGCATCGTGAGTGAGCGGGAGGGGCGCCGCGCGCCTGAAGAAACCGGAACAGCATGGCATCAACTTTTCGTTGCAATGGCGTCCATAACGGGCTTGCAGCGCAATTTTCGCAAAAGTCGACATCATTGATAATCGGGCGCCAAGCCTGTTATGTACGTCATTTGAAAGAAAAGCTGCTTCACCTGATGGCATGATGGCGACATGAGCGAGAGCATTCAGGAGACGCTGCAATCCCTGCCACAGCGGCCAGGCGTCTATCGCATGATCGGCGCGGCGGCGGACGGCACCGAGTCCGTGCTCTACGTCGGCAAGGCGAAGAACCTGAAGGCGCGCGTCTCGAGCTACTTCGTCAAGAGCGGGCACAGCGCGCGCATCCAGTTGATGATCGCGCAGATCCGGCGCATCGAGACGACCGTCACCCGCAGCGAAGCGGAGGCGCTGCTCCTCGAAAACAACCTGATCAAGACGCTCGATCCGAAGTACAACGTCGTCTTCCGCGATGACAAGAGCTACCCCTATCTGTGCCTGAGCGGCGACCCGTTCCCGCAGTTGCGCTTCTTCCGCGGCAAGCCGGACCGCCGGCATCAATACTTCGGGCCGTTTCCCAGTTCATGGGCGGTGCGCGAGGGCATCAACACGCTGCAGAAGGTCTTCCAACTGCGCACCTGCGAGAACACGGTGTTCGCGCACCGCTCGCGGCCCTGCATGCTCGCGCAGATCGGGCGTTGCACGGCGCCCTGCGTCGGCCACATCAGCGAAGCGGACTACGCCGCGGACGTGAAGAGCGCGGCGATGTTCCTGCGCGGTCAGCGTGACGAAGTGACGGTGGAACTGACGGCGCAGATGGAGGCTGCGGCGGCGGCGCTGCAGTTCGAGCGGGCGGCGCGCATCCGCGACAAGATCGTGCGTCTGAAGCAACTGGCCAGCCGACAGTTCGTCTCGAGTGTCAGCGACCGCGACGTCGATGTGCTCGCGCTGGTGCAGGCAAGCGGCATGATTGCCGTCAACGTGGTCGTGATCCGGGGCGGGCAGCACGTGGGCGATCGCACGCACTTTCCGGTGAAGAATGCGAGCGCGGAGCCGCTGACGGAAGCCGAGCTGACCGAAGTGCTCGAGAGCTTCATCGCGCAGCACTACATCGGGCGCGAAGTGCCGCCGACGCTGCTGTCGACGCTCGAATTCGACGTCGCCGCGCTGGCGGAGGCGCTGTCGACCCAGGTCAAGGCGCGCGTCGAAGTGCAATGCAACCCGATCGGCGAGCGGCGCGTGTGGCTGCGCATGGCCGAGGAGAATGCCCGTCTGGCGATTGCGGCCCGCCTGCGCCAGAGCGACACCGGGCATGAACGCTTGCAGGCGCTGATCAGCGCACTCGGGCTGCCCGAGGCAACGCAACGGCTCGAATGCTTCGACATCTCGCATACGATGGGCGAGGCGACGGTCGCCAGTTGCGTCGTGTTCGATCACGATGCGATGCAAAGCAACCAGTATCGGCGCTTCAACATCATGACGGTGGCCGATGGCGACGACTATGCCGCGATGCGCGAGGCGCTGACGCGGCGGGCGGCGCGCATCGCGCGCGAGGAATTGCCGCGCCCCGACGCCTGGATCATCGACGGCGGACGCGGGCAGGTCGCCATCGCCGCTCAGGTGCTGGCGGAGGCCGGGCTGCACGATATCGTGCTGTTTGGCTCGGCCAAGGGGGTGGAGCGGCGCAAGGGGCAGGAGCAGATCGTATTTCCCGACCGCAGCGAAACGATTCGCCTCGCCGCCGATCATCCGGGATTGCATCTGATTCAACAGATGCAGGATGAAGCGCACCGCTTTGCCATTCAAGGTCACCGTGCCAAACGGGCCAAGGCGCGCGAGGGCAGCATGCTGGACGACATCAGCGGCATCGGGCCGCGCAAACGTGCGGCGCTGCTGAAGCAATTCGGAAGCGTGAAGGGGCTCGCCGCAGCGAGTGTGGAAGACATCCGGCGCGTCGCCGGAATTTCCGCTGAATTGGCCGACCGGATCTATCAGGCGCTGCATTGAGCATCGCAGAAAGTCAAACGCCGCCCGGGCAATTGCCGGGGCGGCGTCGAGGGTGCGAGCTGACCGTGTCGCGGGCGATTGTGCGCGGCGCGACCGGTGTCCTCGGTCAGTGCTTGACGCGGTATTTCTCGAGGTCTTCTCCGGCGGCCATTGCTGCCACGACCCACTTTGGCTTGCGGCCACGGCCGGCACCCGACCACGTCAGATCGCCCTTGCGGTACTGCACGACGGCGCTCTTCTTTTTAGCGCCGCGTGATCCCGCCGCGCCGAAACCCAATTGTGCAGCCGTCAGATTGTGTTCACGAATCTTTGCCTTGACCTCGGCAATGATGTGATGCAATTCGGCGGCGCGGATCTTTTCCGCTTGCTGCTGCAGGTGTTTGATCTGATCCTGAATTTCTTGATAGGTTGCCATTCCAAACGTCTCTCCGTGTGATTGACACGGCGGATTGTAAACATGCCGTTTGAACTTGGCAAATCAACGTCATTGAAAGCGCCGGAATGGGCTGTTTTCAGGATCGACCGCAGGTTGCAATGATGCAATGATGCGCCGGTGTCCACGATGTGCAAACGCCGCCGTTGCCGGGTGGAAAACCATTTCCCGTCCCCTTGTTGCGCCGCGTGATTTTCGGCGATTCGGCGGGTGGTTCGGCGCCGATCGCTCGTGGATGAAGCATCGCTAAAGCGCGGTGGCCGACTCCACCGCCTGCATCAGTTCCGGTGTCAGGCGGCCCAGCACCTCCATCGCCTTCAGGTTTTCCTGCACTTGCGCGACGCGGCTGGCACCGGTGATGACGGTGGAGACGTTCGGGTTGTTCAGGCACCACGCGAGCGCAAGTTGCGCCACCGTGCAGCCAAGGCCGTCGGCGATGGGGCGCAGCCGTTCGACCGCGGCGACGCGCGCCGCCTCGGTGACGCGCGCCGCCATCCATTCGTAGCCCTTCACCGTCGCGCGGCTGTCGGGCGGAACGCCGTCGCGGTATTTCCCGCTCAGCAGGCCGGAGGCAAGCGGGCTCCAGACGGTGGTGCCGAGTCCGAGATCGGTGTAGAGACGTGCGTATTCCTGCTCGACGCGGCGACGCGCAAAGAGGTTGTATTCCGGCTGCTCGGTGACCGGTTTTCGCAGGTGGTGCCGCTCGGCAATCTCCCACGCCGCGCGAATCTCGTCGGCCGACCATTCGCTGGTGCCCCAGTAGAGCGCGTGGCCGTGCTCGATCATGTCGTGCATCGCGTAGACCGTCTCCTCGATCGGCGTGTTCGGGTCGGGGCGGTGGCAGAACACGAGATCGACGTAATCGAGCTGCAACCGCCGCAGCGAGCCCTCGATCGCCTGTCGAAGGTACTTGCGGTTCAGCGTGTTTTTCTCGTTCGGGCCATCGTTCAGTCCCCAGAAGAACTTGGTCGACACGATGACCTGCGAGCGCCGCCAGCCGAGTTGCTTGAGCGCCGTGCCCATGATCGTCTCGGCGCGACCCTGGGCATAGGATTCCGCGTTGTCGAAGAAGTTGACGCCAGCGTCCCACGCCGCGGCCATGCATTCGATGGCGCAAGCCGTGTCCATCTGGTTGCCATAGGTGACCCAGGAACCGAGCGACAGGGCGGAGACTTTGAGGCCGGAGCGGCCGAGACGACGATATTGCATGATGACGGGCGAGAGGTTGGAGGAGGGGCGTGCGACGCGGCGCGTGTCGCCAGCGGCAGCGTGCGGCCGATGCGGCGGGCGACTCAGGTCCCCGCCGCCGAGCCTTTGCGTGCACGCAGATCGATGCGATTATCGCCGCGCAGCAGATTGAAGACCACATAGCGTCCCGACTCGCGAATCGCGCGGCGCACATCCTGCGGCGAGTTGACGAAATTGCCGTTGATGCCGAGCAGCAGATCATCGTCACGCAATCCGATCTGCTGCGCTTCGCTGGCGGGGTCGACGGCGAGTACGTACACCCCGCGTCGGTTCAGCTCCTTCGGCAGCGACGCCAGATCGACTCCGGGCAACTCGGTGATCTTCTCGGCGCGCAACCCTTGGGCGCGAGCGGGCGTCTCGACCATGATGCGCAGCGTGCGCCGCTCGCCCTGGCGCAGGATGCCCAGTTCGAGCGGGCTGCCGATCGGCGTCAGCCCCTGCACATTGCGCAAGTCATGCGCGCTGCGCACGCCGCGGCCGTTCGCTGTCACCACGACGTCACCCTTGCGCAGTCCGGCGCGCTCGGCCGGGCTGCCGCTGATGACCGACTCGATCAATGCGCCTTCGATCGCCGGTAGACGGTGGGTGCGGGCGATCTCCTGGGTCACCTCGCCGACGCTGGCGATACCGATGCCACCGCGCTTGACTTCGCCAAAGCGGGCGAGTTGGTCCATGACGCGCATCGCCATGTTGGTTGGCACGGCGAACCCGATGCCCACGTTGCCGCCGGTCGGGCCGATGATCGCGGTGTTGATGCCGACCAGTTCCCCGCGCAGATTGATCAAGGCGCCGCCCGAGTTGCCGGGGTTGATCGAGGCGTCGGTCTGGATGAAATCCTCGTAGCCCTCGATGTTGAGCCCGGCGCGACCAAGCGCAGAGACGATGCCGCTGGTGACGGTTTGCCCCACACCAAACGGGTTGCCGATCGCGAGCACATAGTCGCCGACTTGCAGCGCGTCGGATTCACCGACCCGAACAGCGGTCAGCCGCTCGGCGGGAATCTGAAGCAGCGCGACGTCGGTGGCCGGATCGGTGCCGATCAGTTTCGCGGTGAACTCGCGGCGGTCGCGCAGCGTGACGACGATTTTCGTTGCGCCCTTGATGACATGGTGGTTGGTCAACACGTAGCCGCGGGCGGCATCGACGATGACGCCCGACCCCGACGCCTGCGCTTCGCGGGAGCGCTCGGGGGTGCCAAAGAAGCGCCGGAAGAAGGGGTCGTTGAAGAGCGGGTTGTCGCTCTCCACGCTACGGGTCAGCGTCGAGATGTTGACTACGCCCGCCGCCGTCTGATTGACGATCGGCGCCAGCGTCGGCAGTGCGCCACCGAGTCCGGGCGCCGCCCGGGTGACGGGCACGCCTTGCGCAGCGACGAGTCCGCCGAGGCATGTCGCCACGAGGACACAGAGTGCGAGGCGAAGGGTGTTCATGGCGGCGTCGTCACGTCGTCAGAATGACCAGATTGTCGCGATGAATCAATTCGTCGTCATCGACATAGCCGAGCAATGACTCGATCTCGGATGACGCATGGCGCATGATCCTCTGCGCCTCGCTCGCCGAGTAATTGGTCAGACCGCGCGCGATCTCCCGACCCTGTTCGTCGATGCAGCCAATGACTTCGCCGCGTTCGAACTCGCCGCTGACCGCCGTGACACCGATCGGCAGCAGACTCTTGCCGCCGAGCAGCAATGCGCGCGCGGCGCCGGCATCGAGCTGCACACGGCCACGCAATTGCAGGTGGTCGGCCAGCCACCCTTTGCGCTTGCCACGGTTCGATTCGGTCGCGTAGAGCAGGGTGCCGATGGCTTCCCCCGCCAGCAAGCGCTGCAGAACGTCTCGCTCGTGGCCACTGGCGATGACCGTGTGCACACCGCTGCGGGCCGCGCGTCGTGCCGCAAGCACCTTGGTCAGCATGCCGCCGCGTGAGATGGCGCTGCCGGTGCCTCCGGCCATCGCCTCATGACTCGGGTCATCCGCGCGGCCGATGGCAATGAATCGCGCGTTCGGATCGTGGCGCGGATCGGCACTGTACAGCCCACGCTGATCGGTGAGCAACACGAGCGCATCGGCATCGATCAGGTTGGCGACCAGCGCGCCCAGCGTATCGTTGTCGCCAAACTTGATCTCATCGGTGGTCACGGTGTCGTTCTCGTTGATGATCGGAATGACTCCGTGCGCGAGCAGCGCGGTCAACGTCGAGCGCGCGTTCAGATAGCGCTTGCGATCGGCAAGGTCTTCGTGCGTCAAGAGGATTTGAGCGGTGCGCAGTCCATGCGCGGCAAACGCCTGCTCGTAGACGTTCACCAACCCCATCTGGCCGACGGCCGCAGCGGCTTGAAGTTCCGAGATCGCTTTCGGCCGCGTGTGCCAACCGAGACGTGACATGCCCTCTGCCACGGCGCCGGAGGACACGAAGAGCACTTCGACGCCCTTGGCGTGCAGGTGTGCGACATCGGCCGCCCAACGTGCGATGGCATCGCGGTCGATGCCGGAGCCACCGTTGGTGACCAGGGCGCTCCCTACCTTGGCGACGATGCGGCGTGCAGACCGCAAGACGAGGAAGTCAGTCATGCTGTGCGGCCAGATGGTCGCCGATGGCGCGGACCAGCGTGTCGGTACCCGCGCCCGCGATGCCGCTGATGGCGTACCAGGGCTTGTTCCAACGCAGACGGCGTAGCGCATCGCGGATGCGGGCATCGGCTTCCTCGCGCGCGAGCAGATCGATCTTGTTGAACACCAGCCAGCGCGGCTTGGCGTGCAGTGCGGGGTCGTATCGCTTCAGTTCTGCCACCAGCGCGCGGGCCTCCCTGACCGGGTCGATCGTGTCGTCGAGCGGCGCGATGTCGATCAGGTGCAGGATCAGTCGCGTCCGCTGCAGGTGTCGAAGGAACTGATGCCCAAGCCCCGCGCCATCGGCGGCCCCCTCGATGAGCCCCGGGATGTCGGCAATGACGAAGCTGCGCCCGTAGTCGATGCGCACGACGCCGAGTGTCGGTGCCAGCGTCGTGAACGGATAGTCGGCAACCTTCGGCTTGGCGGCGCTGATGGCCCGCACGAGCGTCGATTTTCCGGCATTCGGATAGCCGAGCAGACCGACGTCGGCGAGCACGCGCAGTTCCAGCCGAACGCGGCGCTTTTCACCGGCCTCACCCAGCGTGCGCTGGCGTGGCGCACGGTTGACGCTCGATTTGAAATGGAGGTTGCCAAGGCCACCCGTGCCGCCCTTGGCGACGAGCGCGCGAGCGCCGTGGCGCGCAAGGTCGGCCACGGCTTCGCCCGTCTCGGCATCGGTGATGACGGTGCCGACAGGCATCTTCAGCACCAGATCGTCACCGCCTTTGCCATAGCAATCCGCGCCGCGGCCGTTCTCGCCTTTCTGGGCACGATGGATGCGCGCGTAGCGGTAGTCGATCAGCGTATTGATGTTCTCGTCCGCTTCCGCGTAAATGCTGCCGCCACGGCCGCCGTCACCGCCGTCCGGTCCGCCGTGGGGGATGAATTTTTCGCGTCTGAACGACGCCATGCCGTTGCCGCCGTCACCGGCGATGACATCGATGAACGCTTCGTCGACAAATTTCATGGGGTGTCCGGTTTGGCTGGATCAGGTTGCGCGTCCGCCGGGGGCGACGAGAGTTGCTCGTAGAGTTCGAAGGCCTCGGCATTATCCCCCGGCCGGTTGCCGCGAAAGCGCAAGGCGTACTGGGCGGCGTCCGGTGCCGGCGGATCATCACGATAGCGTTGCAAAAGAACGTAGCGGCATCGCGCATCGCCGATGTCGTCGATCGCTGCCGTTCGACGCCCGACCAGGTATTGCAGCATGGCCGCCTGCGACGTCGACAGGTCGACGGACTCGACACAGCCCGAAGCCGGCCAGTGCGCGTCGAGCGCGTCAAAGACGCCGCGATACGACATGATGTGGTTCGCCGGCGCGAGCAGCAGCGCCTGCGCCACCACCCACAAAAAGGTGACGCAACCGGCCCAGTTGATCATCGCCCGTCGGGCGTGCTGGTGGGCGGGTTGAATCAGCGCGAGCCAGATGATGAAGGCAAGCAGCACGACGCCGTAGCCAAGCCATGGCGGACGGCCGGTGAAGCCAGGCACATACGCCGTGATGCGTTCGGCGATCATCGGCGGCCATCCGAAATAGATGGCGCTGGCAACCAGCACGACGGCGATCGCGGTCAGCCCGAGAACGAGGATGCCGAACCAGTCGATCAGGGCATACCAGGTGCGCCGCAGCGTGTCGACGCCGAATGCAGCAAGCACCACGAGGGGTGGCAGCATGGCGACGGTGTACACGGCGCGCGGGTCGGTGAACGTCGACAGCGTCGCAAACGCGCAGAGCAGGAACGCCAGCGGAGCGATGACCTCGCCGTGCTGCCAGCCACCGGCGAACCCACGCATGCGAAGCACCAGCAACCAGATCGCCACCGGCCAGGCGGGCCAGGCAAACCAAAGCAGCGTCCCGGCGTAGAAGCTTGGGCCGAAGCGATCGTGGTCGAAGAGTCGCAGGCCGGCGCCAGCGCGCAGCCAAGCGTCGAAACCGTCGCCATCACGCAGCCAGAAGGTTGCAAGCCACAAGGCGGTCACTACGCTGGCGAAGAACAGCGCGCGCACCAGCGCGATGCGATGCATCGAATACACCGGCACGAAACAAAGCAACAGCAGCGGCAGCGCGATCAGCATGAAGCCAAGCATCGAGCGCGCCGCGAACGCGAGCACCAGCGCCACCGCGAGCACGAGCGTTGCGCGACGCGGTGCGTCGGCGAGGCTCGAGCAGCCATACAGCGCGAAGGCGACCGCTGCGAAGACAGCGATGTCCGGGCCGTAGGTGTGCGCGCGATCGTAGAGACCGACGCAACCGATCGCGATGATTGCGGCAAGATAGGAGATGTGCTCGCCGCTCCAGCGCCGCGTCGCCACGAACAGGCTGCCGATGCCGAGAGCCGTCCACAGCACGCTGGTCAGGCGCGCCGCCTCATGCAGCGGTAGCGCATCGCGCAGCGCCCAGACGAGCGGCGCGTTGAGCCAGTGGATCAGGATGCTCTCGTGGTCAACGGCGACGCCCGCCACCATGGGTTGCCAAACGCTTTGGCGCAGGGCGGGATCGAGCAGGCTTTGAAGGATGCCGATGAACACCGGCTCATCGGGTTTCCAGGGGTCGCGACCGACAATGCCCGAGGCCAGCCAGAAGCCGAGCAGCGCGAGCAGTGCCCACGATTTCCAGCGTGCTTTGTCGCGGTCGGTGGGTTGATGGGCGATGCGGGGTGGCATGACGGCGGGAAGGAGCGGCAACGAGGGGTCGGCGGGCAACAAAAAAGGCAGCGCGCGGCTGCCTTTCGAGAAATGGCCCGGCCGGAACCGGACGGCGACGCGGGCGCAGGCGCGCGCTGGTTCAGGCAGCCTTCTTCGCGTATTTCTTGTTGAAGCGCTCGACGCGGCCGGCCGTGTCGAGGATGCGCTGCTGTTTGCCCGTATAGAACGGATGCGAGGCGCTTGAAATTTCCAGCACGACGAGCGGGTATTCCTTGCCGTCGTCCATCGTGATCTTGCGATTGGTGTGCAACGTGGAGCGGGTGATCCATTTCACGTTGGCGGCGGTGTCGTGGAACACGACGTCGCGGTATTCAGGGTGAAGGCCGGCTTTCATGTGAGTTCCTTGCTGAGCCACGGCGCCCCGGGGGCCTGTGTGCGAATGCGCGAGGGCGCAACGGCAAACGGTGGCCGGGATACGTGGCACGGGGCCGCATCAGCAATGACGGCGCCCAATTGATATTGAAGAATCTGGCATTGTACATGGCATCAACGAGTCACGCAACGACGCCCGGCGCCCTGCGGGGTTGAACTCGACGCCGGCGCACCGAACTTGGGGTGGAAAGCGCGCGGCCGAGCCGCAGGCGTCGCCTCGGACGGTGCACGTGATCGGCATAATCCGCGGGCGCGTCGCCATCGCCCTGTTCAACTTGCTCACCGCGAGGAATCTTTCATGAAACGCATCATCCTGTTCGCGCTCACCAACGTCGCCGTCGTGGCTGTGCTTGGACTGATGTCGAGTTTGTTCGGCATCAATCGCTTCCTTACCGCGAACGGCCTGAACCTTGGCACGCTACTTGGGTTCGCGCTCGTGATGGGCTTCACCGGAGCCATCATCTCGCTGCTGATGAGCAAATTGGTGGCCAAATGGTCCATGGGCGTCCAGATCATCAATGATTCGCCCGATGGCACGCACCAGTGGTTGGTGCAGACGGTCAAACGATTTGCCGACAAGGCCGGTATCGCGATGCCGGAGGTCGGCATCTACGAGGGTGAAGCGAACGCATTCGCGACCGGAGCGTTCAAGAATTCGTCGTTGGTGGCGGTGTCGACCGGACTCCTGCAAAGCATGAATCGGGAGGAAGTCGAAGCGGTGATCGGGCACGAGATCGCCCACGTCACCAATGGTGACATGGTGACGATGACGTTGATTCAGGGTGTGATGAACACCTTCGTGATTTTCTTCTCGCGCGTCATTGGCTACTTCGTCGACCGCGTCGTGCTGCGCAACGATCGCGATGGCGTCGGCGTCGGCTACATGATCTCCGTGTTCATCCTCGACATCGTGCTCGGATTCGTCGCTCATCTCGTCGTGGCCTGGTTTTCGCGTCAGCGGGAGTTTCGTGCTGATGCCGGGTCGGCCCAATTGATCGGGAACTCACAGCCGATGCAAAACGCGCTGGCGCGGCTCGGTGGCCTTCCGGCCAACGAACTGCCCGGCTCGGTCAAGGGTATGGGCATCAGCGGCGGCATTGGCTCACTGTTCGCCACTCATCCGCCGATCGAGGATCGCATTCGCGCGTTGCAGCAGCGCGCCTGAGCGCCGACGGTTGGCGACGAAGCCCCGTCGCCGCCGAATCGCGCGAGCGGTCATGGCAATGGGATAATGCGCCGCCCCCGCCGGGGCTGCGTGCTTTCTCTCTCCATCCAGACCCATTGCGCATGCTCTTCCATGCCGTCGTCGCGCTGTCGGCGTTCCTGCTCTTTCTCGTCCAGCCACTGATCGCCAAGCAGATCCTGCCCTGGTTCGGCGGGAGTTCGGCCGTGTGGACGACCTGCATGCTGTTCTTTCAGGCGGCGCTGCTCGTCGGTTATGCCTACGCCGACTGGACGCCGCGACACTTCGGCGCAAAGCGGCAACCGCTCGCGCACATCGCCGTCGCCTTGCTCGCCGCGCTCTCGCTGCCGATTCTCGCTGCGACGCACTGGAAGCCGGAAGGCAGCGAGGAGCCGATCTCACGCATCCTGATGCTGCTCACCGTCACCATCGGTCTGCCCTATGTGCTGCTGGCGACTACGAGCCCGTTGATTCAGAGCTACTTTGCTCGACTGCGGCCGGGGCGTGATCCGTACCGCTTGTTTGCGCTATCGAACGCCGCGTCGCTGGGCGCTTTGGTTGCCTACCCATCGGTCATCGAGCCCTGGGTCGGCACGCGGTGGCAGGCGTATGCGTGGTCGGTGCTGTTCGCGGTGTTCGTGCTTCTGCTCTCAACGCTCGCATGGCGTGTGAGCCGAACGCCGACGGCGGACAACGACGCGTCGCAGGCGGCCACTTCGCCGCGCGGCGCGTCCGCCGGGGCTCCGGCGCTGTCGACGCGCCTGCGCTGGCTTGCGCTCTCGGCGGTGGGGTCGATGCTGCTGCTCGCGGTGTCCAACCACATCACACAGAACGTCGCCAGCGTGCCGCTTCTGTGGATACTGCCGCTGACCCTCTATCTGCTCACCTTCATCCTCGTTTTCGATGGTACGGGTTGGTATCGGCGCGGTGTGTTTGCGATCGCATTTGTGCCGAGCGTGCTGGGCATGTGCTTTCTGCTCATCAGCAAGGACTACCAGTTCGACCTGATTGTGCAGACCACGGCGTTCTGCCTTGGTTTGTTCGTCGTGTGCATGTTTTGTCATGGCGAACTGGCTCTTGCGAAACCGCAGCCCGCGTATCTGACGCTGTTCTACCTGCGGATTGCCGCAGGTGGCGCCCTCGGTGCGCTCATCGTCAGCGTTTTGGCGCCTTTCGTGTTCGATATCTACGTCGAGACGGCGCTCGCGTTGTTGTTGGCGACGCTTCTCTTCGTTCCGGTCGCGCGAGCATTGCGCGGGTGGCTGCTCTGGCCTTCGCTCGCGCTGACGCTGGTCGTCATCGGCGCGACGATCGGCTACGTTCGTGAGGAGTACAAGAACGCGGTTGCCATCAGCCGAAATTTCTACGGCGTACTCAAGGTCAAGACCTATGGCGAACCGGATTCGCCCGACTATCTCGTGCGTCTCGTGCACGGCGCAATCCTGCATGGCGAGCAGTATCCGGTCGGCTCGCTTCGGCGCGAACCCACCACGTACTACACGGCAAGCTCAGGGTTTGGTCGTGCCGTTGAGCTCGAACGCAGGCAAGCCCCGAAAACGCACGACGCGCAACGTATCGGGATGATCGGTCTTGGCGTGGGCACGGTGGCGGCATGGTGCCGGCGCGGAGACTGGTGCCGCATCTACGAAATCAATCCTGAAGTCGAGCGTCTTGCGCGTCGACATTTCAGCTTTCTGGCCGATAGCCTTGGGCAGATCGAGGTGATCTTGGGTGACGCCAGACTGTCGCTCGAGCGCGAGGCGAACAACCAGTTCAACGTGCTTGCCGTCGATGCCTTTTCGGGGGATTCGATCCCCATGCACCTGATCACCGATGAGGCGGTGCGAGCCTTCATGGCCCATGTGCGACATGGCGGCATCCTTGCTTACCATGTGTCGAATCGCTTTCTCGATCTGCCACCCGTACTCGCGGAAATCGCGGCCCGGCAAGGCCTCGCCGGTGTCGTCGTGAACGACCCATCGCAGAAGGACAACGCATTGCACTCATCGAGCACGTGGGTGCTGCTCGCGCGCGAGCACACGTCGCTCGCACCGCTCGGCGATGCCGCGACGCCGCTGGCGCGTCAGCCCGGCGCGCCGCTGTGGAGCGACGACTTCAACAACCTGCTGTCGGTCGTCAAGTGGGCGTGGTGATCGGCGCGGCGTCGGAGTGCGCGCGAAGCGCGGGATCGAGCGCCGCACGCTCATCGAACACGAAGCAATCTCCGTCGAAGTGCGAGCGGCCGATCTGTTCAAAATAGCGAAGGATGCCACCCTCGAGCTGATAGACATCGGCTACCCCGAGCGCGCGCAGCAGTGGGGCGGCCTTTTCACAGCGAATGCCGCCGGTACAGAAGCTCACGACGGTTTTGCCGGCGAGATCTCCTGCCCGATCGCGCGCGATGGCGCCAAATTCGGTGAAATTGCGGTTACCCCAGAACAGTGCCCGCGTAAAGGTGCCACGCGCGACTTCGACATCGTTGCGGGTATCGAGCAGTACGAGGTCCTCGCCGGCGTCGAGTCGACGCTTCAGCTCGCGCGGCGTCATGAACGGGGCGGGCGCGCGCACGGGATCGATGTCTGGCTGGCGGAAGGTGACGATTTCGCGTTTCAGCTTGATCTTCATCCGCCGAAACGGGACATGCTCGCTCCAGCTTTCCTTCAGGTCGAGCGCCGCGAAACGCGGGTCATGCTCGACCATGCCGACGAAAGCGCGAACGGCGGCTTCGGCGCCGGCAAGAAAGACGTTGATGCCTTCGGGGGCGACCAACACCGATCCCTTGATGCCGAGCGTTCGCGCGAAGGGCAGCCACGCTGCTTTCAGGGCACCTGGATCGTCGATGGCGACGAACCGGTAGGTTGCGACATTCAGGATGGACGGCATGCTGCCATTGTAGGCAGCGAGCGGCGCGGGGCAGGCTGCGCAGGAACGTTGGCGCGGTTCGTGCCTCGGCCGCCCACGTTGACGTCCCCGACGCGTATCGAGTTTTCCCAGCGTTCGGCGTGAGCGACCAAAGCGCGGCACAATAGCGCCCGGACTGCGCAAAATCAAATGGATTCCGAGGGAGACGCGATGACTTACGCCGCTGTTACAGGTTGGGGAAAATGCATGCCACCAGCCATTTTGAGCAATGCCGACCTGGCGACATTCCTCGACACCGACGATGAATGGATCACCACTCGGACCGGCATGAAGGAGCGGCGCATTTCGCATGTCAACGCGATCGAAATGGCCTATGTCGCCGCCATGCGGACGCTGGCCTGCGCAGGGCTCGCTGCGAGCGACATCGATTTGATCGTCTACGGTTCGTGCAGCAATGACGAAATGGTGCCCAACACGGCTTCGGCCCTGCAATACAAGCTCGGTGCGGGCAACGCCGCCGCGATGGACGTCAATACGGCGTGCACGTCGTTCCTCTATAGCTGGTCGACCGCGAATGCGATGATCCGCAGCGGCGTCGTGCGCCGCGCGCTGGTGGTGGGCGTGGAGCTCATTTCGCGGTACATGGATTGGGATAACCGTGGTGTCGCCGTGCTCTTCGGCGATGGGGCCGCCGCCATCGTCCTCGAGGCCACCGAGGAGCGCACCGGATTGCTTGCGGAGACGCTCGGTTGCTATGCCGATGCGCGAGGCATCTTGCGCATCGGTGGCTACGGTGCGGCATATGCCAACAGCAACGTGACGTTTGGCGACATGTCGTGGATATTCGACGGGCCGCAGATCTTCAAGAAGGCGGTGCAAGGCATGACCGACGCCAGCGCCAAGACGCTCGACAAGGTGGGCGTGTCATCGAGTGACATCGATCTCGTCGTTCCCCATCAGGCCAATGCCCGCATCATCGAAGCGGTTGCGAAGTACGCCGGCATTCCCATGGCCAAGGTGCACTTGACGGTGCAGAAGTACGGCAACATGAGCGCCGCCACCGTTCCTGTGGCGCTGGTGGAGGCGCTGGAAGAGGGGCGTCTCGGCCCGCGCGGCAAATTGCTGATGCCGGCCTTCGGAGCGGGGCTCACGTTGTGCTCGCACTATGCCGAATGGGGTGAGCGCACAAGCCCGAAGGATGTCGCCGATGTCGAATTGCCGCCATGCGAGAGCACGGCGCTCGAACTCGTGCAGGCGATCCGTGCGGCGAAGGATATTCGCGGCCGCAGTGCGGCGGGACTGGCCGGCGCGTATCTGGTCGACCAACGACCCTACGGCGCGCAGTAGCCAGGGGCGGTGGTCAGTGCCGGGCGTAGTGCGGAACGGCTTCGCCCTCTTCGCAAAACATGCGCAAGTAGCTCAGCCGGTCGCGCGTCGCGACGCCCTGCGCCACGGCTTGCTGTAGTGCGCAGTCGGGTTCGCGCTGATGACGGCAGTCGCGAAACCGGCAGCGTCCGAGCGCCTCTCGAAACTCGGGGAACGCGCGCTCGATGTCGCCACGCGCGAAATGGGCGAGGCCGAACACCTGCATGCCGGGTGAATCGACGACCCAGGCGTTCGGGGTGTCGAGCGTGAAGAGCCGGGTGAAGGTCGTCGTGTGACGTCCTGACGACAGGGCTTGCGAGATGGTGTTCGTGCGTTGCAGGTCGGCGCCGGCGAGTGCGTTGAGCAACTTGCTCTTGCCCATGCCGGATTGCCCGATCAACAGCGAGCGTTCGTTCAGCAGACGCTCGCGCATCGGAGCATGGTTGAACTTAGCCGAAAAGGGAATGACCGGGTAGCCGAGATCGCGATAGCGCGCGAGTGCATCGGCGGTGGCCGATGCCTCGACCAGATCGATCTTGTTGAGCCCGATGATGGCCTTGACGCCGCTCGCCTCGGCACACACGAGCCAGCGATTCAACAATTCGTCGGAATACGGCGGCAACGGCGCGACGATGCACACAATCTGCGTGACGTTGGCGGCGACGAGTTTTTGCTTGAAGGCGTCAGCGCGGTAGAACAGGCTCTCGCGCGGCGCAACGCTCTCGATCACGCCTTCGCGCTCGTTGCTGTGATAAACCGCTACGCGGTCGCCGCAGGCGATCTGAAGCTGTCGTCCCTTGGTGACGCAGATGAGTTCGGTGCCATCGTCGAGGCGGACGGTGTTGTGACGGCGCTGTGTTTCGATGACCAGGGCGTTCAGCATGCGCAGATAGAGCGGCGATTCAGAGCAGGCGATGGGCGACTTCGATGCGCGCGGCGCAGATGAAATCGTTGTTGGACAGCCCGCCGTGCCCGTGCTCGACGTCGTGCGTGTGGTATGACACCTCGCAGTGGTTGTAGTGCACGATCAGATCCGGATGGTGGTTGGTCACATGCGAGATGGAGGCGACCACGTTCACGAATGCGATCGTTTCGTAGTAGTTCTTGAAGTGAAACCGCTTGACGATGCGGCCATGCGGCGAACCGTGATCGCCAGCGACAAAGCGCCAGTCGGGCAGTACGGCGAGATGGGCTTCGATGTCGGCGTGGGTGAAGGCGCTGTGACCGTGCTGAGGCTCGGTTTTGCTGTATGCCAGCGCATCGAGTTTGGGTGCATCCATGGCGAATCCTCTCCGAAAACTTTCTCCGTCGCACGCCAGTTCGGTCATTTCGCGCGTTCAATCAGTGCGCTTCGAGCGCGCGGATGCGGATCATGGCCGGCGGGTGTGAGTGATGATACGCGGAATAGAGTCGATCGGGTGTCAGGGTGCTCGCGTTGTCACGGTAGAGTTTGGTGAGCGCCGAGACCAGTTGGTCGCGGTTGGCGACCTCGGCGGCATAGCGATCTGCCTCAAACTCGTGCTTGCGCGAATAGGCAGCGCCAAGCGGCGTCATCCAGAACAAGAGCGGCGGCAACACCAGCGCAAACAGCAGCAAGGCGACGCCGGGCGCGCTTCGTCCGGTATCGCCAGCAAAGCCGAACGCCGTGAAGAACCATGGTTGCGTCAGCGTCCAGGCCAGCAGCGCAAACAGCGACAGACTCGCCAGCGCCATCAGCGCGAGTCGCTTGGCGATGTGGCGGCGCCGGAAATGACCCAACTCATGGGCCAGCACGGCGACAATTTCGCCAGTGTCGAGACGAGCGAGCAGCGTGTCGAAGAAGACGATGCGCTTGCTGCGGCCGAAGCCGGTGAAGTAGGCGTTGCCGTGGGCTGAACGACGTGAACCATCCATGACGAAGAGGCCGTTGCTGGCAAAGCCCGCCCGCGCGAGCAGCGCTTCAATGGCGTCGCGGACCTCGCCTTGCGCCAGAGGTTCGAACTTGTTGAAGAGCGGTGCAATGAGGCTTGGATAGATAAGGAGCATCAGCATCTGAAAGGCGGCAAATGCAATCCAGGCGTAGAGCCACCAGAGGCTACCCGCCGAGCGCATCAACCAGAACACGAGCGCCGCGAGCGGGAGCAGCAACGCCACGGCCAGCGCGCTTCCCTTCGCCAGATCGAGCCAGAACGTCGCCCGCGTCGTCTTGTTGAAGCCGAAGCGCTCCTCGATGTGGAACGTGCTGTAGTAGTTGAAGGGGATACTGATGAGGCTGCTGATTGCGCCGAAGCAGGCAAGCAAAGCAACTTCGCGCGCAATCGGCGTGGCTGCGAGGGCGTCCGTGGCACGCCACAGCAGCGCGAGCCCGCCCCACAGGAACAGCGCCGTGACCACTAACCCGACGAAGTCCTCGACGCGGGCGAAGCGGCCTCTGACCATGGTGTAGTCGGCAGCGCGCTGATGGTCCGACAACGGGATCTTTGACGTGAACGGCGCCGGAACGGTGGCGCGGCTCGCCTCGACGTGCCTGAGCTGGCGTCGAAGCAGCCACTGTTCGACGACGTAATGCAAGACGAGCGCGGCGGCGACGATGCAGGAAAAGGCGTTCGCGGTGACGGCAGCGGACATGGGGCTCGCGGAAAATGGGGCTGTGGGAAAATGGCCGAGGCTCGCGGGAGCGCGCCTCGATTTTCGTGTATATGGGGCAGGGAGGGCGGAAATGCAACGTCGTCACCTTCGCGTCGTTTCTGCGCCGTCGCTCCCGTGTACCGCTTCCGCCCACGTTCATCGCCAATTCGCTCGCCACTGCCCAATGCCGCAAGACCAAAATCATCTGATCTGGCTCGACATGGAGATGTCCGGTCTCGACCCGGACACGTGCCGCATCCTGGAAGTGGCGATCGTCGTGACCGACAAGAACCTCAATACCGTGGCGGAAGCGCCGGTGCTGGTCATTCATCAGGAACCCGCCGTGCTCGACGCCATGGACGAATGGAATCGTTCGACGCATGGACGCTCGGGGTTGATCGCCAAGGTGCGTGCTTCGACGATGCACGAAGACGAGGCGGCGCATCGCCTGATCGATTTTCTGAGTGCGTATGTACCGAAGGGCGCGAGCCCGCTGTGCGGCAACAGCGTCCATCAGGATCGTCGCTTCATGGTGCGTTACATGCCGGCGCTGGAAGCGTATTTCCATTACCGAAATCTCGATGTCAGCACGCTGAAGGAGCTGGCGGCTCGCTGGGCGCCGGAGATCAAGAAGGGGTTCCAGAAGCGCACGTTGCACACCGCGCTGGCCGATGTCCACGAAAGCATCGATGAGTTGAAGTATTACCGCGAACACTTCATTCGCTTGCCGCAGGTGGCGCCGGCGCGGGGGCGCGAATCCGACGAGCTGACCGCGGGAGGCGGCGATTGAAGTTTTGCTCCGCCTGCGGAAGCGGCGAGGTTGCGCTGCGCATTCCCGACGGCGACCACCGCGAGCGCTACGTCTGCGCCCGCTGCGGTACGGTGCACTACAAAAATCCACTCATCGTCTGTGGCATCGTGCCGGTCTACGAAGATCGCGTGCTCTTGTGTCGACGCGGCATCGAGCCGCGCTTCGGCAAGTGGACCTTGCCGGCCGGTTTCATGGAAAACGGAGAGGCGGTCGAAGAGGGAGCCCAGCGCGAGCTCCATGAAGAGGCGAAGGCGACCGTCACGCTCGGACCGCTGCTCACGATGCTCTCCGTACCCTACATCTCGCAGGTGCATGTGATGTTTCTCGGCACCATGAGCGAACCGGTGTTCGCCACGACGCCCGAGAGCACCGAAATCATGCTCTGCGACGAAGCGAACGTCCCGTGGGGTGAAATCGCGTTTCGCACGGTGAAGACGACGCTGGAACACTACTTCGCGTGCCGACGCGCGGGTGCGTACACCTTGAAGTGCGCGACGATCGCGTGAGGCACGGCTGTCGTTGCCGCGCACGGCGGCATCGGTGGCGCCTCGACTACACCTGAAGCAGATCGAGAAACGGAACGTTGAAGTTTTTCAGGTTCGGGAAAATCTGCGCGATTTCGCCCGTCGTTGCCGAGCCCGTTGCACCAAACCAGCGCGCGACGCTCGCCGTGTAGGTGTCGGCAGCGAGGGTAGGCAGCAGTCGGCCCTGACCGACATCGACGGCACCGATTTGAGAGGGCATCGGGAAGTAGCCGGTGTCGGCTGCGCCGGCGCTCTGCGCGCCGAATATTCGACCGCCCTTGACGGAGCCGCCAAGCACGAGATGATGCCCTCCCCATCCGTGATCGGAGCCTTGGCCGTTGGAGCGGATGGTTCGTCCGAAGTCGCTCATCGTCATCGTGGTGACCCGATCGGCGACGCTCATGGCCACCGTCGCGTCGTAGAACGTTCGCAGCGCCTCGTCGAGTTGCGCGAGCAGCGTGAAGTGACGTCCGGACAGCAAAGTCTTGCCACCCGCATCGTTGCCGAACTGGTCGCCGTGGTTGTCGAACCCGCCGAGCGACACGAAGAAGACCTGGCGTGACGTACCCAGCGCGCTGCGTGCGGCGATCATGGCGGCAACCGAATGCAGTTGCGCGGCGAGCGGGTTGGTCGCGGGCCAGGTGCCGGGCGGAGGCGTCTTCAACGCGTAGCTCGTCGGGTTGCTGCCGATGTCGTACATCGCGGTGCGGACGAAGTCGCCCATCTCGAGCGAGTCGCGCACCACGTTCGCGAATTGCTGCTCGTGCAGGTTGGCGCGTGTCGCCATGTAGTTTTGAACGAACACATCCTGTGGCAGCGAGCCCGTCCAGTTCCACGAGACAGCCGCGTTTGGCGAGCGGGCGATCGACTGCGTCGTGTCGATCACGCCATTGCGGTAGCGCATCGGCATCACGTTGTAGGGCGTGCTGACGTCGCCCTTGACGAAGATGCCGCCGCTGCCGAACCCGATCGATACCGGCAGTCGCCCGCTCGAGGCCAATCGGAACACATCGGCCATGCGGCCGCCCCAGCCGGTATCGGCCGGCGCGTCGGGGTGCATCGTCTGCCAGTGCATCTGCATGTCGGAGTGCGAAAACAGTTGCGGAGGCAGGGCGTGGCCCGGCTGCTGATACTGGGCAAGAGCCGTGTCGCGGACCAGCGGCGCGCAGTTGGCGATGACCGCGAGCTTGCCGGCGCGATAGACGTCACCGAGTCGCGTCATGGCCGGGTGCAGCGCGAGCCCGGTGCTGCCGAGTGTTTGCGAGGACACGGCGAGCGCGTTTTGTGGGAGCGCGAGGCCGTTGTTCGACGCCGGGCCGCCACGCAGCGCGCTGTAGGCCGTGTATTCAGCGCCCTGGTAGGGCACGATCATGTTGTGCGAGTCGTTGCCGCCGAACAGAAAGACGCAGACGAGGGCGCGATAGCCCGTTTCGTCGGCGCTCGGCGCGGCGTCGGCGACCGACACCGAGAAGGGCAGCGTCGGCAGCGCAGAGAGTGCCGCGGCGCGTTGCAGGAAATCACGACGTTTCATGGCGGCTATCCCTCAGCGCTGAATCGCGTAGTCGGCGGAATTCACGATCTGCCAAAACACCGCGCGGAAACGTTGTTCGCGTTGATCGTTGAGATTGCCCGTGCGGACGATGCCGTTGGCCATCGCCACGAGGTTGGCCTTGAATGCCGGCTTCAGGTTCCCGGCCGTCAGCAGCAGATCGAGCTCGTCGACCATGGCCTGCGGGTTGTCCGCGAGCGGTGCGCCGCCGCTGAGGTAGCGGCTGTAGTCGGGGGTCCAACGCAGCGAGCGGGTCTGTCCGTTGCCGCTGTAGCTGCCGCCGAAGCCGCCGTAGACGCCCCAGCCCCAGAAATCGGAAAAGCCGGCGATGGTGGACGTGTTGGTGATCTCGAATTCAGGGCCAAACAAGGGCTCCGCCGAGCGCGAGCCGAAACCCTCGCCCGTGGCCAGCGGTCGCATCAGAGGATAGGCGAGGGGCCCCGAGGGGCTGAAGTCGGGTGCGTAGTAGTTGAACACCGAGGGCGGACGCATCGCACCCTGGCCCAGCGTGTCGGCGCCGCTCAGGTCCCATGTGTCGTAGAAACCCTCCTGCGTTTCCCGGGCGTTGAACGCGCGGTGCATTTGCAGGAACTTGACGACCGGTTCACGCAACTTGCCGAACCAGGGTTTTGCGGCGCTGCTCAGGTCGCGCGCTTCGCTGTCCGTGAAAATGGCACGGACGACGGCGCGCATGTCGCCGCGAACGCCGGAGCCGTTGTCATTGAAACGTGCGGCGACGCGCTGGACGTAACCGGGCGTCGGGTTGCTGGTGATGAGCCGCTGGATGAGTTGCCTCGCCAGAAACGGCCCGACGTTCGGGTGGTAGAACACGTTGTCGACCGTGCGTTCGAGATCGAATTGTGCAGCCGAGATGACCTCATTGCGGATCGATGGGGTGGTGTAGTCTGTGCCCGACGGATACACCGGCGCGGGATTCGCCGCGAGTGTTGCGTAGGGTGCGTTCGCGTACTGCAGCAGCGTCTTCGCGCCGCGTTCATGCGGTGCGGGCAGCGAGCAGGCATCGAACCGAATGTTGCACCAGCCCCAGCATGGGCCGGGTTGGCCTTGGGTGGGTGCATCGCTCGGCGTGCCCGGTGGCCAGCGTCCGTTTTGCGGGCACAGCCGCATCTGCCACGGCTCCATCGGCTGCGTCCAGTCCCGGTTCGGGTAGTAGTAGAACCACCACGAGCGCCAGCTCTGATTGTTGTTCGGGTCGCGCATCGCGTCCCCGCTCGACCCCGCCCAGTGCCAGCCGGTGAGTGCGCGGGCGAAACCGCGAACCGTGTCCTCGCCGTAGGTCGGGATCGTTTTGCCGTTGCCATCGAGCGTCGGGGTGCCGTCGAGGTTCAGCATCACCGTGCCGACCGAGAAGAGCTGCAGCAGTTCGCGCGCGTAGTTCTCGTTGGGCGCTTGCTGCGTGCTGCCCAGCATGTCGAGGTAGATGCCCATTGCCGGATGCAGCGTCATGTCACGCAGCGTCTTGCGAAAATTGCCGACTGTCTGGCCTGCGGCGTTCGTCGTGTGATTGGCGAACAGGTTGCCGCTCAGCATGTCCCAGTAGCTCGAAAGGCCTACGCCGGCGTCGAGTACGCTGTTGTTGGCGATCGAGACGACCAGCGTCTGCCACAGCGCGTTGGTTACGCGCTGGCGCAACTGATCGTCGGCCTCCATCGCCCGTTTGTAGAAGGCGGGCGTGTTGGCGGCGTAGGCGCATCCCCCGCTCTTGTTGGCGCCCGTGCAGCGCCAGTCGAAGGTGGCGGTCTTGTTTTCGTCGATGATCTGCTGCGAATATGGCGCGTAGAGCGATTGGGGCTTCGCGAACTGCTCGTTGAGCCAGGCGTTGCTGATGGTCGCGGCGTCGCTGCCGAACGATGCGACCCGGTTGATTTCCGCGAGCGTTGCGCCCCAGGTGCCCTGTTGCAGCAGGCGTGCCGCGTGTTTGGCGGGAGAGGCTGTCGGTGGCGTGGATTGGCAGCCACTGTTGATCCATGCCGCGATGTCGGCGCCGGTTCGGCGCGTAGCCGCCGGGTTGAAGCTCAGGTTGGCGACCAGCGCGTTGCCGCGCATGCCGGCCAGATAACGGGCGACGACGATGGCATCGGTGCTGGTGAACACGCCGTCGCCATCGGCGTCGAGCTGCGCGATGGAGCTGCCGAGGTTCGCCTCGGCAACGAAGCGGTTGCTCTCGGTGCTCAGTCGCTCATAGAGTGCAGGGCCGCGCAGTCCGAGCGCAAATCGGGTGGCGAGCAGGCCGTCGAGCGTGAATTGCGCCTGTCGCGGGGTCGGCAGCAGCAACACGTCGCGGGAGACGTCGTAGGTGCAGGCTACCGGCTGAGCCGAGGCAGGCGTCGTGGTGAGCACGGTCGCGAGGCCGCCGACGAGGACAGCCATCAGTGCGCGGCCGACGGGCGCTGGTGTGGAGGATCGCGGCGTGGTGGACATGAGACGGCTCCGGCACGGGGCGACGAAGAAGATGATGCCGCGCAAGTATACGAGGTGAGTATGCTCTTGTCATGCTGTCTCGTATCGGCAACGTCCGACGCGGTCCGTGGGGTCAGGCGGCGGGCGTTGGCGCCGGATAGGTCAGCGTGGTGCCGTCGACGCGGGCGAACGCGGTCAACGAGTGGGCGCGGCAACTGTGCTCGGAGACGATGTCGAACACCGCGATGCCGCGAACGTTCAGCGCATCGGCGACCAACGAGCGGTGGCAGCGCCATGGCACCGCTTCAGCGCACATGATGGCCGTGCGCATTTGCCGCGAGGATGCGATGAGCGCGTCGATCGCCGTTGCAAAGGCATCGGTCTGCATGTAATCGGCGTACCCGCGAAAGCTTGCGTTGTGCCAGCCGTCGTTGATCGAGCCGGCGTGCGTGCGGCGAAAGCCGCCGAGGGCGGGGGCCGCGAGGTAGTGGATGCCGGCGGCGGCGAGCGAGGCCGCGAGTGCGTCGGCCGCGAATTGAGGGTTGTGCCGCGAGCGGCGCACGCTGCGTATGTCGGCGAGTTGCCGGATGCCGTAGTGCTGAAGGCGCGTGATGAATGCTGCGATGTCGAGCGTCGAGTGTCCGATCGTGAACACCGCATCGGCGGGGCAGGCATCGAAGGAGAACGGGGCAGACAGCATCGGCGTCGAGGCGCAGCGCCGCGGTACGGGCAATGGCGGGCCATTATGATTCAGTGAGCCGCGGAGGCGGGACGACGGAGCCGGAATGCGCGTGAAGCTGTTGCAGGGAATGCGGCCGTGGCGTGGCGTGGCGGCGGGGCGCGACATCGTGGCCGGCTTCAGCCTTGCGGCCGTCAATGTGCCGCAAGTGCTCGGTTATGCGCGCATCGCCGGCATGCCGCCGCTCTGCGGCTTGCACACGCTGCTGTTGCCGCTGATCGCGTTCGCGCTGTTCGGTTCTTCGCGCCATCTGGTGGTGGCGGCCGACTCCGCGACGGCGGCGATTCTTCAAGGTTCGGTGTCTGTCTTCGCGGAACCCGGCAGCGCGCGCTATGTGACTCTGGTTGGGCTTGTCGCTTTGCTGACTGCTGGCCTCCTTCTGCTCGCGCGCCTCTTCCGACTTGGCTTTCTCGCCGATTTTTTGTCGCGTACGGTGCTCATCGGCTTTCTCACCGGGGTCGGCATCCAGGTTGCGATCACGATGCTGCCGGATATGCTCAATGTAGCGGTCGGGTCGGCCAACACGCTCGCGCAACTCGTGGCGTTGGGCGAGCAGTTGCCGCAGCTTCATGCGCCGACGCTGGTGTTGTCCGTGCTGGTGGTACTCCTCGTCATGGCCGGCAATCGCTGGGTGCCGCGCGTCCCGATGGCGCTCTTGTCCGTTGTCGCTTCGCTCGCGGTGAGCGTCGCCTTTGACCTCGCGACGCGAGGTTTCGCCGTGCTCGGGGAGCTTGGAGGGGCCGTACTCTGGCCCCGTTGGACGGAAATCGGGCGCGACGAGTTGCTTGCGATGATGCCGGTGGCGCTCTCCTGCTGCGCGGTCATCATGGCTCAGAGCGCGGCTACTGCGCGTGAATTCGCGTTGCGCCATCGCGAGGCGTGGGATGGCAACGCTGATTTGCTCGGGCTCTCCGCGGCCAACGCGGCGGCGGCGGTGAGCGGCGCGTTCGTCGTCAATGGCA
>JAFEDD010000045.1 GCA_018241765.1 Pseudomonadota bacterium
ATGGTCGACCAGCTGAACGCCTTCGCTTCGGAAGTGACGCGCGTGGCGCGCGAGGTCGGCACCGAGGGCAAGCTTGGCGGCCAGGCGCAGGTGCCCGGCGTCGGCGGCACCTGGAAGGATTTGACCGATAACGTCAATCTGATGGCCGATAATCTCACCGGTCAGGTCCGCAACATCGCCGAAGTGACCACCGCCGTCGCTTCGGGCGACTTGTCCAAGAAGATCACCGTCGATGTGAAGGGCGAGATCCTCGAGCTGAAGGACACCATCAATACGATGGTGGACCAGCTGAACGGTTTCGCTTCCGAAGTGACGCGCGTCGCCCGCGAGGTCGGCACCGAAGGGAAGCTCGGCGGCCAGGCGCAGGTGCCGGGCATCGCGGGAACCTGGGCGGACTTGACCGACAATGTGAACCTGATGGCGGCGAACCTGACCGGCCAGGTCCGCAACATCGCCGAAGTCACCACCGCCGTTGCCCGGGGCGACCTCTCCAAGAAAATCACTGTCGAAGTGCGCGGCGAAATCCTCGCGCTCAAGGACACCATCAACGTGATGGTCGATCAGCTGAACGGCTTCGCTTCCGAAGTGACGCGCGTCGCCCGCGAAGTGGGTTCGGAGGGCAAGCTCGGCGGTCAGGCGCAGGTCGAAGGCGTCGCCGGCACGTGGAAGGATTTGACCGACAACGTCAATCTGATGGCCGGCAATCTGACCGGCCAGGTCCGCAATATCGCCGAAGTGACCACCGCCGTCGCCCGCGGCGACTTGTCCAAAAAGATCACCGTCGACGTGAAGGGCGAAATCCTCGAGCTGAAAAACACCATCAACGTCATGGTCGATCAGCTCAACTCCTTCGCCTCCGAAGTGACGCGCGTGGCGCGTGAGGTGGGGTCCGAAGGCAAATTGGGCGGCCAGGCGCAGGTGCGGGGCGTCGCCGGCACGTGGAAAGATTTGACCGACAACGTCAACCTGATGGCCGAGAATTTGACTGGCCAGGTCCGCAATATCGCCGAAGTTACGACCGCCGTGGCGCGCGGGGACTTGTCCAAGAAGATCACGGTCGATGTGAAAGGCGAAATCCTCGAACTCAAGAACACCATCAACGTGATGGTGGATCAGCTGAACGGTTTCGCCTCCGAAGTGACGCGCGTGGCGCGCGAGGTCGGCACCGACGGCAAATTGGGCGGTCAGGCCAATGTGCCCGGCGTCGGCGGCACCTGGAAGGATTTGACCGACAACGTCAACCTGATGGCGAACAACCTCACCAACCAGGTGCGCGGCATTGCCGACGTCGTGACGGCGGTGGCCCAGGGCAATCTGCGCCGCAAACTGACGCTGGACGCCAAAGGCGAGATCGCCGCGCTCGCCGAGACGATCAATTTCATGATCGAGACGCTCTCCACCTTCGGCGACCAGGTGACCAACATGGCCCGCGAAGTCGGCATCGAAGGCCGGCTTGGTGGTCAGGCGCGCGTGCCGGGCGCCGCGGGCCTGTGGCGCGACCTCACCGACAACGTGAACCAGCTCGCGGCGAACCTCACCAATCAGGTGCGCTCGATCGCCGACGTGGCGACATCGGTGACCAAGGGCGACCTCACCCGCTCGATCGCCGTCGAGGCGTCGGGCGAGATGGCGGCGCTCAAGGACACGATCAACGAGATGATCCGCAACCTGAAGGAGCAGACGCTCAAGAATGCGGAGCAGGATTGGCTGAAGACCAACCTCGCGCGATTCAGCCGGATGCTGCAGGGCGAGCGCGACCTGACGACCGTCTCCAACCTCATCATGTCGGAGCTCGCGCCGCTGGTGAACGCCCAATATGGCGTTTTCTACGTCACGCAGCGCGAGGAGAATGAGACGCGGCTGGAGCTCGCCGCCAGCTATGGCGCCGAAAGTCGATCGGAGCTGCGCGAGAAATTCGGCCTGCGCGAAGGCCTGATCGGCCAGGCCGCCGCCGACAAGCGCGCGATCGTGCTGAAGGACGTGCCCGGCGATTTCATCCGCATCGGCTCGGGCCTTGGCCATGCAAAGCCCGCGACCGTGGCGGTGCTGCCGGCCTTGTTCGAAGACGATGTGAAGGCCGTGATCGAGCTCGCCTCGTTCGGCGAGTTCAATGAGACCCACCAGACCTTCCTCGACCAGCTGATGGAATCGGTCGGCATCGTGTTGAACACGATCGCCGCGACCATGCGCACAGAGGGCCTGCTGAAACAGTCCCAGCTGCTGACCCAGGAATTGCAGGCCCGCCAGACCGAGCTCACCACCAAGCAGGAAGAGCTGCACGCGACCAACGAGGAACTGCAGGAAAAAGCGCAGCTGCTGGAGAACGAAAAGCGTCAGGTCGAAGCGAAGAATATCGAGATCGAGATGGCGCGCCGCGCGGTCGAGGAAAAGGCCGAGCAGCTCGCGCTCACTTCCAAATACAAATCCGAATTCCTGGCCAATATGAGCCATGAGCTGCGCACGCCGCTCAACTCTCTGTTGATCCTGTCGAAGCTGCTGTCCGACAACCCACAAGGCAATCTCAACGAGAAGCAGACCGAGTTCGCCCGCACGATCCATTCGGCCGGCTCGGACCTGCTCAGCCTCATCAACGACATTCTCGACCTGTCGAAAATCGAATCGGGCACTGTCTCGATCGAGATCGGCGACATGCCGATGTCGACGCTCAAGCAGCATATGGAGCGCACTTTCCGCCAGCTTGCCGCCGACAAGGGCCTGCGCTTCGACGTCGATTTCGACCCTGCCCTTCCCGCCGCCCTGCGCACCGACGAAAAGCGACTGCAACAGGTCGTGCTCAACCTTCTCTCCAATGCCTTCAAATTCACTGCGCATGGCGGCGTGACGCTGTCGGTGAGCCCGGCGACCAGCGGCTGGAGCCCGACACATTCGGTGCTGCGAGGCGCTGACAAGGTGATCGCGATCGCCGTGACCGACACCGGCATCGGCATTCCCGAGGATAAGCAGAAGCTGATCTTCGAGGCGTTCCAGCAGGCGGACGGCACCACCAGCCGCAAATATGGCGGCACCGGCCTCGGCCTCTCGATCAGCCGCGAGATCGCGCGGCTGCTGGGCGGCGAGCTGCAGGTCAGCTCCAGGCCCGGCGAAGGATCGACCTTCACGCTGTTCGTGCCGTCAGAAGCCGGCGCCGTCACCGCGAACACGCCGGGCACCCCTGCCCGCTATGACAATAGCGGCGCGATGCTGCCGAATGCCCTGCCTGCCCAGCTCGACGTCAGCGACGACCGTGAAGCGCTCGGCCAGTCTCCATTCGTGCTGATCGTCGAGGATGATCCGACCTTTGCTTCGATCCTGCTCGATCTCGCGCGGGAGAGCGGGCTCAAAGGCGTGATCTCCACCGCGGGCGCCGGCACTTTGGCGATGGCGCGCAAGCTCCAGCCGAACGCGATCACGCTCGATCTCGGCCTTGCCGATATTGACGGCTTCGTGCTGCTCGATCTGCTGAAGCACGATCCCGAGACCAGCCATATCCCGGTGCACGTGATTTCCGGCGCCGACCAGGCGGAATCCGCACGTCATCTCGGCGCGATCGGCATCACCGAAAAGCCGGCCGGTCATGATGCGCTCGCCGCCGTGTTCAGCCGGCTCGCAGCCTCGGTCGGCAAAAAGAAGCGCAAGCGGTTGCCTGCCGCGAACGAACCGCTCGCCCGCGAAGTGACCGAACTGCAGGGCGCCAAAATCCTGATCGTCGACGACGATATCCGGAACATCTTCTCGCTGACCAGCGTGCTCGAAAGTTATGGGGTCGAGGTCCAGCATGCCGAACGCGGCGCCGATGGCATCCGCATCCTGGAGAATTCGCCGGGTATCGATATCGCCTTGATCGACATCATGATGCCGGAAATGGACGGCTATGAAACCATGCAGCAGATCCGTCAGCGGCCGATGCTGGCGGACGTCCCGCTGATCGCCGTTACCGCCAAGGCGATGAAGGGCGACCGGCAAAAATGCCTGGATGCCGGCGCGTCGGACTATATCGCCAAACCGGTCGATATTGACCTGATGCTGGCATTGCTGAGAGTCTGGATCGAACGCTCACGGGCGCAGACGGCGTTGATTGCCG
>JAFEDD010000046.1 GCA_018241765.1 Pseudomonadota bacterium
GACCGGCCGGTCCGGCTGACGGCCACCCGGATACAGGATCGCGCCGAACAGCAGCAGCTCCGCGCCGGTGAAGGAATAGACGATCTGGATATCGCGCTGGGAAACGTCGGGCACGAGAACCGGCTTGGCCGCGCCGAGCATGAAGGGCGCGAGAGCCGCGAGCGCGAGAAGCCGTCTCATGACATCTGCACCGAATAGATTTCGTCCGGCCGCCAGCCGAGCCCGATCGCCATCCGGATCGCCACGATCAGCACCAGCGCGGCCAGCAGCAGGCGAAGGTAGTCGGGCTTTAATTTCAGCGCCAGCCGGGCCCCCAATTGCGCCCCGACAACGCTGCCGAGCAGCAGCAGGGAAGCGAGCACGATATCCACGGCATGCGTCGTCACCGAGTGGATGAGCGTCGTCGCCGCGGTCACGAACAGGATCTGGAACAGCGACGTGCCGACCACCACGCGCGTGCCCATGCCGAGCAGATAGATCATCGCCGGCACCATGATGAAGCCGCCGCCCACGCCCAGCAGCACGGTCAGGATGCCGGTGGCGATGCCGAGGATGAGGGGTGCCAGCGGCGATATGTAAAGGCCCGAAGCATAGAAGCGCCAGCGCAACGGGAGCGCCGCAACCAGAGGATGATGACGGCGCTTGCTCGCCGGCGGTCCACCTTCGCGCCTGGACCATTGCAGGGTGCGGATCGCATCGCGCATCATCAAGGCGCCGATGCTGCCCAGCAATACGACATAGAGCAGATTGATGACGGTATCGATCTGCCCGGTCGCCTGCAGGATGCGGAACAGCACCGCGCCCAGCATCGACCCGATCAGGCCGCCCGCGACCAGCACCGCACCCATATGCACATCGACACCGCCGCGCCGGAAATGCGCGAACACGCCGGACACGCTGGCGCCCGTGACCTGACTGGCGGAGGACGCCGCGGCGACCGTCGGCGGAATGCCATAAAAGATGAGGAGCGGCGTGGTCAGGAACCCACCGCCGACCCCGAACAGGCCGGAGAGCACGCCCACGCCCAACCCCAGCGCCACGATCACCAGCGCGTTCACGGACAGGTTCGCGATCGGCAGGTAGAGGTCCATGCGCTCCCCGAGGGTCGAGTGCTGCCTGTCCTATCGGCACCGGCCGCGAAGCGAAAGCCGCGCGGTCAGAAATCCGCACCGATCGTCAGCGTCGGGCCGGAACCGGGCCGGGCATTGCCGGCGATCCGCTGCCGCCATTCGGCGCCGATGCGGATCGAAGCACGGCCGAGCGGCGCATGCGCGACGACCTGCGGCCCCGCATCCAGCCGCGACATGCCGGGCTGCGCGCCGCCCCAGAGCCCGGCACCGACGCCGATGCGGACCCTGCCTGCTCCGGCCAGCTTGCGTTCCACCCGGAGCGCCCCGTCAGCGTAGAGATCGCGGCGTTTCAACCCGACCACGCCTGCCTGCGCGTAACCGTCGGTGCTGAACCCGAGAGGCAGCGTAAGGCGGTCGAAGCCGCCAAATACCCCCGCCGCGAAAGCATCGCGTCCACCGCGATCCAGCCCCGCACGGCGTTCGATCGTGAAGGTGACCGGAAGCGCGCCAAGCGGCCGCCAGTCCAGCGCGACCGCCGCTTCTTTCCCGCGTCTTTCCCGCAAGGAACCCGACAGGCGCGCGGCGAGTGCAAGTCCGAAGCCGAGATCATAGCGCAGTCGCACGCCGGCCTGGCTGCCGCCGAGCTGACCTGCGGCCGCCAATCCGCGCGTCCCAGAACTGCGCACGATCGTCCAGCTCGACAGGCTGAACCTGTTTCGGCCGGCCGGCAGCTGTATCGCCGGCGGTAGCGGCGCATGAATCGGCGTGACGGTCGCCGGACCCGGAGCCGGCCCTGCCTCGCCCCGATCCTGTGCTTCAGCCTCCGGAGCGAAGGCGAGCAGGATGGGCGAAACGCGCGTGCGGGGCTGGAGGGTGATGGGCTCCACAGCCCCAGGCCGGCAATCTGGCACGACCAGAACCTGCCGGAAAACATCCGCAGGTTTGGCCGCGCGAAACGGGGCGGCCCAGGCAATGTTCGGCTCCTGCAGGTCGGCTTCGGGCTGCGGCCAGAACATAAGGGCCCGAACGGCAACCCAACCGCCGACGGCGACGAACAGGAAGGCGACTGGCCCGATCCTCATTCGGCGGGCAGTGTCCGTGGAAAATCATGATCGGTCTTGTCCCAGACCAAAGGTGCGCCGCGCGCTATGCCGAGATACGAAATCAACGCCCGCCGCGCCGCTGCCATCGCGATGAAATTGCCAATCAGTGTGCGGGGAATGGACGCGGCCGCTTCGGCCCAGCCATAGGTATGCCGGACGAAAGCGGCGCGGACCGCGAGCCGCCACGCCATCAACGCGGTGCAAAGGGTGAAGAGCGACAATTCCGCATCAGAGAAATGCGGCGCGCGGCCGGTCGCGCGAAGGGCCAGCAGCGCCGCGCCCGAAACATAGGCGCACAGCAAGATCAGGGCGGCGAGAATAGCCCGGCGGTCGCGGAAGCGCATCCAATATTCTGCCCATCCGCCGCGCCAGCCCAGGCGGTTCCATCCGGACAGCGCGATCCCGGTCTGCCAGCGCGCCTTTTGCCGCACGGCCGCCTCAATCGTATCAGGAAAATGCGCGCGGACGGCGACGGCCGCGCCGCCTGCCTTGCCTGGCAGCCGCACGAAAATGCCCTGTCCGCCCATCTCGGCCACGCGCAGGCCGAGTTCGTAATCCTCCGTGACGCTGCCTTCGTCAAACGGTGTCCCGAAGCGATCGGCGATACGGCCAAGCATGTTTCTGGACATGCAGCAGCCGACGCCGGCGGACGGCACAGCGGCGCCCACCGCTTCCCGCACCGTCAACATTTTCCCGTGGCTCTCCGCGAACTCATCGGCATAGGTCGCGGAGACCGTCTGCGCCCAAATGCCGCGTTCCTTTTCGATCAGCGGCAGCACCGGCAATTGCACCAAATCGAAGCGCGGGCAGAGCGCACCAAAGATACCGATCTCGGCCGGATGCACGACATCCTCTGCATCGTGCAGCGCGACGGCATCGAACGTGCGACCCTCTGCCGTCTCGTCGGCCAGCATGGCGCGCCACATCGCGTTCAGATTGTCGCCTTTGGTGGTGGGGCCGGGGCACGGATTGATGACAAGGCGGATATGCGGCGCGTCCGGTATCGCGGCTCGCGTCTCAGAATCGTTCGGGTAGCAGCCGACATAGATGCGATAGCCGCTATCGGCCCAACGCGCTTGCGCCGTCTTCAGCATCGCCCCGATCACGCCGGCCTCCTGCCAGGCGGGCACGAAGATCGCGACGCGCCCCATGCCGGTCAGATCGGCGGCGTTGGCGCGGGCGTGGCGAGAATAAATGAAAAAGCGCCGCCAGAGCGTCCGCGCGACCCAGATGAGATCGACCAGCAGATCGTCGATCCCGCCGAGCGCGATACCCACCGCCGCGAACAGCGCGAGTTCGTGCACCGCTCCTGCGGCGATTGTTTCGGCAAGCCCCATGCCGATCCCCCTGTCGGCGCTTCATCGGCGGCTTTGCCTATAAAAGCAAGCCGTTACGGGGGTGTGGCCAATCCCTCTTCGGCACGAGTGAAGCCGGAGCGGCCGCGCGGTGCATCGTCGGGAACGGCGGTGACGAAATAGGCGACGCCGCGCCCTTTGACGCGATCGATCCAGACGCCGGACTTGAGACCGTAAGCGTCGCCGGAATGGCCGATACGGTGGCGGCCGTCGCCGAACGGATCATTGCGGCAGGCGGACGAGGCAGCGAGCGACTGAACCGCCAGGCCATAAGCGCACCAGAAGCCGTTCTCGGTCTCGCCATTGCTGCCGTCATAGACCCAGACCGGCCCGGTCATGGCCGCGATCGACGCCGGCGACAGGAAATCCTCCCCGTCCTTCAGCAGCAGCTGGCCGATGCGAGCGAGGCCGTTCGCCGAGATGCGCGCGCCGCCTTGCGGGCTGAACAGCGCGCCGTTGCTGCCCGGCGCATAGGCGGAAAGGCTACAGGCCGGATCGGGTGACAAGACCGGGCAGGCAGGCCGCGCGCCGTGCAGATCGTCGCGGACAATTGCGCCCTTGGGGTCGCGCAGCGTGACCGCGCGGGCGACATCGGCATCGCTGCATGTCGTCCAGTTGAAGCAGGCGTCGATCTTCAACGGCCTGAACACCAGCCGTGCCATCAGCCGGTCGAAGCGTTCCCCCGTCGCCGCTTCCATGATCGAAGCGACGACGGGGAAATTCAGATTGGTGTAGCGGAAATAGGTGCCGGGCGCATGCGCGCTATCCCAGGCCTTGGGATCGGTCAGCGTCTCCCTGACCGTCTTCCCGAGTGGAATCGCATAGTCGACATTGTCTGTGAGGCTGGAGCGATGCGACAGCAGCAGCCGCAGCGTGATCGGCGTGTCCGGAAAAGCAGGATTGCGAACCTGCCAGCCGAGCCAGCGCGAGACGTCGCTGTCTAGATCCAGTGTGCCCGCTTCGACCAGCCGCATCACGCCCAGCGTCGTGATCAGCTTGGAGATCGAGGCGATGCGCACCGGATCGTCCGGTCCGACGTTCCGTGCTTCGACGTGCAGGATGCGGTCCTTGTCGAACGTTACGCGCACGGCGGCGCTGGGCGGGCTTGGTCTGGGCAGCGTCGCGCAGGCCGAGAGGAAAGCGGTTGCGGCGAGGATCAGGAGCCTTATGCGGTGCATCGGGCGGAGGATGACGGCAGATCATGGGCGGCGCAATCGGACAGGTTTTGAAATGGCTTGGCGCGGCGCTGTTGTTCGCGATCGCCGGGCTGTGCCTCGCCGTGGTGCTCGTGCCGTCCTTCCTCGATCGCATCTACTATCGGGGACCGGTGAGCGCCCATTTCGACGGCCAGCGCTTCTTCAATCCCGATGGCGAGGATACAGTACGCCCGCCCGCCGGCCGGAGCCGTGGCGGCTTCCTTGTGCGCTACGTGACCGGCTCCGACGGCCGCCCGCCCTGGCCGTCAAAGGTCGCACTGACGCCCGGCAAGCCGCCCGCACGGGTTGCTGGTGGCCGGATGCTCGTTACCTGGATCGGCCATGCGACGGTGCTGGTGCAGACGGCAGGCCTCAACATCCTGACCGATCCGGTGTGGAGCGAAACCGCCGGGCCGCTCGGTTTCGGTCCGCGCCGCGTGGCAGAGCCCGGCGTGCGCTTCGAAGATCTGCCCAAGATCGACCTCGTCGTCGTCAGCCACAACCACTACGACCATATGGACCTGCCGACGCTGAAGCGGCTGTGGGATAGGGACCGCCCGCTGATCGTCACCGGCCTTGGCAATGACGTGATCATTCGCAGTACGGGCGCCGAAGTGCTGGGCCGCGATTGGGGCACGCGCGTGCCGCTAAGGAACGGCGGAGAGGTGATCGTTACCCGCAATCACCATTGGGGCAGCCGCTGGTTCACCGATCGCAACCGGGCGCTGTGGTCCAGCTTCGTGATCAAGCTGCCGGGCGGCAACATCTTCTTCGCGGGCGACACCGGCCTTGGCGACGGCAAATGGCCGGCCGAGGCCGCCGCCCATGGGCCGGTCCGACTCGCCCTGATCCCGATCGGGGCGTTCCGCTTTGAGCCGGGACAGATGGGCGTCGGCAGCCATATCGGGCCGATCGACGCCGAGAAAGTGTTCGCCGGGCTGGGCGCCTCCCGCGCGATCGGCATTCACTGGGGCACGTTCCGCCTGAGCTATGAAGCCTGGGACACCCCGCCCAGGCTGCTGCACGAAGTGATGCGGTGCGCGGGCTATGCGCCGGGCCTGTTCGGCACAGTCGCGATCGGCAAGACCTATGAAGTGCCGCCCTATGCGCAGCCCGCCGCGCCGCATCCACTCGGCCGCGATTGCCTCGACAGCGCCGCGATCAGGGCGCTCAAATGACCGCGCCTCGCTCGATCGCTATTCCTTTCGCCGTCGCTTGTCTCGGCATCGCCAGCTTCACGGCGATGGATGCGGCGATGAAAGGCCTGTCAATCGCGATCGGTGCCTACAATGCGACGCTGTGGCGCACGATCGCCGGGTCGCTGATCGGCGGCGCCATTTTCTTTTCCAGGCGCCTGCCGCTGCCTGCGAAAAGCACTTTCCGCCTGCATCTGCTGCGCGGTGCCATCGTCGCGGTGATGGCAGTGCTGTGGTTCTGGGGCATTGCGCGAGTACCGCTCGCCGAAGCGATCGCGCTCTCCTTCATCGCGCCACTGATCGCGCTTTATCTCGCCAGCCTGATCCTTGGGGAGCGTATCCGGCCGCAGGCGATCATCGGCTCCGTGCTAGGTCTGTCGGGCGTCGCGCTGATGCTGATCACGCGCGCGAGCGGACGCTACGAGCCGGCGGTGCTGACCGGGATGGGCGCCATCCTCTGTTCGGCCGTGCTCTATGCCTTCAACCTGGTGCTGATGCGCAAACAGGCCTTGGTCGCCTCGCCTGTCGAGGTGGCCTTCTTCCAGAATCTGACCACCGGCCTGTTCCTGCTGCTGGCCGCACCTTTCTATGCCGTCGTTCCCGCAGTCACGCACGCGCCGCCGATCCTGCTCAGCGCGTCGCTCGCCCTCTTCTCGCTGATGTGCCTGTCCTGGGCCTATGCGCGGGCGGAAGCGCAATCTTTGGTCGTCGTCGAATATACCGGCTTCGGCTGGGGCGCGCTGTGGGGATGGCTGATCTTCGGCGAAGCGGTCGGCTGGTGGGTGCTGGCCGGTACTGGCTTGATCGTGGCCGGCTGCTACATCGCCGTCCGGCCACCCCGGAAACCCCAGGAATTGGCATTGGAGGCAAGTCTGTGACGCTCGACATCCGCTGGGCCCGGCCGGGCGATGAGGCAAGCATATTGAGGCTCGTCAAGGGCCTCGCCGTCTATGAGCGCGCGCCTGACGCCGTGCAGGCCACGGAAGAGACGCTGGCCGCAACCCTGTTCGGCGACAATCCGCAGGTCTTCGCGTTTCTGGCCGAGATCGACGGCAGGCCGGTGGGACTTGCTCTCTGGTTTTTGACCTACTCGACCTGGACCGGGCGGCCGAGCCTGTACCTAGAGGATCTGTTCGTCGACGAGGATATGCGCGGCCGTGGCATTGCCCGGGCGTTGTTCCGGCGGCTCGCGCAGGAGACAAAAGCGCGCGGCTGCCCGCGCATGGACTGGGCCGTACTGGACTGGAATGTCGATGCCATGGCCTTTTACGAGCGGCTGGGCGGCCGTAAGCAAACGGGCTGGGAGCCGTGGCGGATCGAGGGCGCGGCGCTCGATATGCTGGCGGACAATCCGGGCTAGCGCCGGCCAAACTAAAGCTTGCAGCCGGCGCGCCTTCAATCGACGCGCGCGCCTCACTAGCTCAGCGTCTCAGCCAAGGAGGCCGCATGACCGACCAATCCCAATACACTCCGCCCAAGGTCTGGACCTGGAACAAGCCGAGCGGAGGCCAGTTCGCTTCGATCAATCGCCCCATCGCCGGGCCGACGCATGACAAGGAACTGCCGGTCGGCGCGCATCCGCTGCAGCTTTATTCGCAGGGCACCCCCAACGGCATCAAAGTCACGGTGATGCTGGAAGAGCTGCTGGCCCTGGGCAGGACGGACGCCGAATATGACGCCTGGCTGATCAACATTGGCAATGGCGATCAGTTCGGATCGGGCTTTGTCGCGATCAATCCTAATTCCAAGATCCCCGCCCTTGTCGACCGGTCCGGGGCGGAGCCGATCAGCATTTTCGAATCCGGCGCGATCCTGCTTTATCTCGCCGAGAAATTCGGCGCCTTCCTGCCCGGCGACGTCAAGGAGCGGACCGAAGTCCTATCCTGGCTGTTCTGGCAGATGGGCAGCGCGCCGTTCCTGGGCGGCGGCTTCGGCCATTTCTTCGCCTATGCGCCGGTGAAGATCGAATATGCGATCGACCGCTATGCGATGGAAGCCAAGCGCCAATTCGACGTGCTCGACCGGCGGCTGGCCGAGAGCGAATTCGTCGGCAGCGACGAATACAGCATTGCCGATATCGCGATTTGGCCATGGTACGGCCTCGTCGCGATGGGCAAGGCTTATGAAGGCGCTGACGTGTTCCTTTCGACCCGCGACTATAAGCATGTAATGCGCTGGGCCGAAGCGATCGCGGCACGGCCGGCGGTGCAGCGCGGGCGGATCATCAACCGCACCAGCGGTGACCCCCATCTTGAAGAACGCCATAGCGCCGCAGACATCAACAAGGCCTTGGCGAGTTAAGGCTGGCGATTATTGCGCGTTGCCCAGCAGAGGAACCGCGCGGCGATGATCAGGCCGGGCGAATAGCGGGTTTTCCGGGGCGCATCTGGCCGAGCCAGCTGCTGCGGCCGCGCTTTGCCGCGGGGCCGGTCGATAGAGGCGGCGGTCATGCCGCCAGCCGCCGCCGCGCTGCTGCCTCATAAGCGGCAAACAGCTCGGCGAAATGACTGTCCATCAGGCGCTGCGGTCCACTGGACGCCGCCCCGCGCGGCAAAGCGCTGAGCTCGAGGATGCACTGCGCCGCATGTTTCGCGGACGCCGCGCGATAACGGCGGTCATAAGGCCCGGTCGCCTGGTCTGCAGCGCCGCCCTGATCCGGTACGATCAGCGGCAGGCCGGAGGCCCTGGCTTCGGCGGCGGCGATGCAGAATGTCTCGGCCTCGCAGCCATGGATGAGCGCGTCGCCGCTCGCAAGGATGCGCGCGAGTAATGCGCGGTCGCGGATGGCACCGGTGAGTTTCACGTGCGGATTCTCGCCGACCAGCCGGCCGAGGCGCGGCGCGTCATTGCCTTCGCCGATCAGGATCAGGCCGATTTCGGCCCGGCAGCCCGCCGCCATCGCCGCTTCGATCACCAGCGGCCAGCGCTTTTCCGCCGCGAGCCGGCCGAGGCCGATGAGCAACAACCCGTCCGGCGACAGGCCGCACTCGGCCAGCAGCGTGGCGCGCAATGCCGGATCCCGCAATGTTGGGGAGAACTGGCCCGGCTCGACACCCATCGGAATGGTCGTGACATGGCCAAGCCCGCCATCGCTCAGCCGCCGCGACAGGCCCTGGCTGGCGCTGACGATCAGGTCGAAACGCCGGTCCAGCGCGAGCAGATGCCGCCAATAG
>JAFEDD010000047.1 GCA_018241765.1 Pseudomonadota bacterium
CATGACCGTCACCCTGCAGAGCGAGAACGGGATGCTCGGTATCGGGCCGTTTCCCTATGACGGCGAAGTCGATCCGGACCTGATCAACGCCGGCAAGCAGACGATCTCCGAGCTGCCCTCGTCCAGTTATTTCGGATCCGAGCAGAGCTTCGGCATGATCCGGGGCGGGCATATCGACCTGACCGTGCTGGGCGCGATGGAAGTTAGCGAAGGCGGCGACATCGCCAACTGGATGATCCCGGGCAAGATGATCAAGGGTATGGGCGGCGCGATGGACCTGGTCGCGGGCGTCAAGAAGATCATCGTGGTGATGGAGCATACGGCGAAAGACGGCAGCCCGAAATTCATCCCGGCCTGCACTCTGCCGCTCACCGGCAAGAATGTCGTCGACATGATCATCACCGATCTGGCGGTATTCCAGCGGCCGGATCACAACAGCCCGTTCAAGCTGATCGAGCTGGCACCGGACGTGAGTGCGGACGAAGTGAGGGCCAAGACGACGGCCCATTTCGTATCGTAGCGCGCCAACGTCATCCCGAACTTGTTTCGGGATAGGGTGGGGTGCGCGTTGCAGTCGAGAGCAATCGCAGCCGTCGCGCCGTATCGCGCTTATCCCGAAACAAGTTCGGGATGACGATTCCCTAGGCGCAGTTCCGGAATCAGCCGCGCCTTTCTTTCGTTTCGTCGTGAAAATCGGCGCTAAAAGCTTGTCGTTAATGTGAAACTCTGATTCTTTGTCCTATAAGCGGGGCAAAGGCATAGGGTCGCAGGCTTTGGTCAGGAAAATCGGAACGGGGATCAAGCGCCAGCCGAAGGCGGCGGCGATCGGCGGCGGTATCGCGGGTATATTCCTGACGCTGGCGGTCGCGCCTGGTTTGATCGCTGCGCGTTCGCCTGCCCAGGCGCAACAGCCCGGCGTGTATGCCGGCACCCGATCCGGCCTCATTTCATCCGCGTTCCGGGCACCGTACAAGGTCGATTACGAGCGGCTGGATCAGCGGCTGCGTCTCGCCGCGTCGAAACCGGATATGGTCGGGATGGCCGTGGCGGTAATCGAGAATGGCGAGATCACCTTCGTCCAAGGCTATGGCACCACGACCGCCGGCGGCTCGGAACCGGTAACGCCCAATACGGTGTTCCGCTGGGCTTCGCTCTCCAAGGGCGTGGCGGCGACGATGGTCGGACTGCTCGCCGATGAAGGCAAGCTCTCGCTCGACGAGCCGGTCGCCAAGTTCAACACGACACTGAAGCTTCCCGCGGGCGGCGAGCAATTGGCGACCGTCGCCGATATCCTGTCGCACCGCGTCGGCCTGCCGCACAACTCCAACGACAATCTGCTGGAATCGGGCGCCGACCCCAAGGCGCTGCGCATGTCGCTGGCGAAGCTGAGCGCGGCCTGCGCGCCCAATACCTGCCACAGCTATCAGAACGTCGCGTTCGACACGGCCAGTGAGATCGTCGAGCGCGTGACCGGACAGAGCTATCAGAACGAAGTGCGCCGCCGCCTGTTCGCACCTTTGGGCATGCAGAATGCGAGCCTGACCCGCGCCGGGTTGATGTCCGCGCGCAGCTGGGCGCGCCCGCATGTCGGCCGCCGCACGGTTGAAGTGAACGACAATTATTACCGCGTGCCGGCCGCCGGCGGCGTCAATTCGTCGATCATGGATATGGCGCTGTGGATGCGCGCGCAGATGGGCCTCGCCCCGCAGGTCGTGCCGGAGCGGGTGCTCGACACGATTCACCAGGCGCGCGTGAATACCGAACGGCGCGGCACGATGTTCGCGCGGGCGATGGGGCCGTCGCAATATGCGCTCGGCTGGCGCGACTACACTTATCAGGGGCACTGGCTGGTCGGCCATCAGGGCGCGGTGATGGGCTATCGCTCAACCATCCTGTTCGATCCCGAAACCAAGTCGGGCGTCGCGGTGCTGTGGAATTCGCAGAGCGGGCGCCCGTCCGGCGTGCAGCTTGAGGTTCTCGAAATGCTCTATGGCCAACCGCGCACCGATTGGCTGAAGATCGACGGTCCGGGTGGCGGCAGTGCCGCCTCGCCCGACGATATTGCTGCCCAATAATTGCGCGAGTCCATTGCTCTGACGCAATTTAGTGATAGTGGAGCGGCATGACTTCTGGCCCGCGCACACTCTACGAGAAAATCTGGGATGCTCATGTCGTCGAGCGGCGTGAGGACGGCACCTGCCTGGTCTATATCGACCGCCACCTCGTCCATGAAGTGACGAGCCCGCAGGCATTCGAGGCATTGCGGATGAGCGGGCGCAAGGTGCGACGGCCGGACCTGACGCTGGCCGTGCCCGATCACAATCTTCCGACCACCGCACGTCTGGACGCCCAAGGGCGGCGGCTGCCGATCGCCGATCCGGAGAGCGCGCAGCAGCTCGCGGCGCTGGAGCGTAACGCGCCTGCCTTCGGCATTCGCTATATCGGGCCGACTGACGCCGAGCAGGGTATCGTGCATGTCGTCGGGCCCGAGCAGGGCTTCACGCTGCCGGGCGCCACTTTGGTCTGCGGCGACAGCCACACCGCCGCGCATGGCGCGCTGGGCGCGCTGGCCTTCGGCATCGGCACCAGCGAAGTCGAGCATGTGCTCGCCACGCAGACCCTCCTTCTGAAGCAGTCGAAGTCGATGAATATCCGCGTCGAAGGCGAACTCGGCTTCGGTGTCACGCCCAAGGATCTGATCCTGCATATCATCGGCCGGATCGGCGCGGCGGGCGGCACCGGCTATGTGATCGAATATTCCGGCTCGACGATCCGCGATATGTCGGTCGAGGGGCGGCTGACCGTCTCCAACATGTCGATCGAGGCCGGCGCGCGCGCCGGCCTGATCGCGCCGGACGACAAGACGTTCGACTATCTCAAAGGCCGGCCGATGGCGCCCAAAGGCGCGGATTGGGACAAGGCCGTCGCTTATTGGCGGACTTTGCCGAGCGACCCGGGTGCCAGCTTCGACGCCATCGTCGAGATCGACGCGGCCAGCGTCGCGCCGACCGTGACCTGGGGGACCAGCCCGGAGGACGTGGTGCCGATCCTGGGCGCGGTGCCGGACCCGGACAGCTTCGCGGAACAGGCCAAGCGCGACGCGGCGCGCAAGTCGCTGGACTATATGGGGCTGACGCCGGGACAGAAGCTGCGGGAGGTGGGCGTCGAAAACATTTTCATCGGCAGCTGCACCAACAGCCGGATCGAGGATCTGCGCGCCGCCGCAGCCGTGCTGAAAGGCCGCAAGCGCGCCGCCAATGTGAAGCAGGCGCTGGTCGTGCCGGGCTCCGGCCTGGTCAAGCGTCAGGCCGAAGCCGAAGGGCTGGACCGCATCTTCATCGAGGCCGGGTTCGAATGGCGCGAGCCGGGTTGCTCGGCCTGCCTGGGCATGAACCCGGACAAGGTGCCTGCCGGCGAGCGCTGCGCCTCCACATCCAACCGCAATTTCGTGGGTCGGCAGGGGCCGGGCGCGCGCACCCATCTCGTCTCGCCGGCAATGGCGGCGGCGGCGGCGGTGACGGGCAAGCTGACCGATGTGCGTGAGCTGATGCGCTAAATGATAAAAACGGGGAGCAGGGACATGAAACGGGCAATCATTCTTCTGGTGGCAGGCGCCTTGCTGAGCGGCATCGCGGCGTTCGCGGTCAGCGCCAAGCCGGAGCCCGTGAAGATGCGCACGCCATGACGCCCGTCCGTGCCGTCGAAGGCAAGGCGATCCCGTTCGGGCGCGCCAATGTCGATACCGACATCATCATTCCCGCCAAATGGCTGAAGACGATCAGCCGCGAAGGGCTGGGCCGGGGCGCGTTCGAAACGGTGCGGGCGGAGCCCGGCAATGTGTTCGACGACCCGGCCTATGTAGGCGCGCCGATCCTGATAGCGGGCGAGAATTTCGGCTGCGGCTCCAGCCGTGAGCACGCCGCCTGGGCGCTCGCCGATCTCGGCATCAAGGCGGTGATCGCGCCGAGCTATTCGGACATTTTTTCAGGCAATGCCTTCAAGAACGGGCTGCTCGCGATCGAACTGCCGCGCGCGGCGATCGACCGGTTGATGGAAGTGGCGAAAACCGATCCGATCAGCATCGACCTGGAGCATCAGACGGTGACGACCCGCTTCCAGGACCGCTTCACCTTCGAGATCGACCCGTTCCGCAAGCATTGCCTGCTGAACGGCCTCGACGAAGTGGGGCTGACGCTGGCGATGGAAAAGCAGATCGCCGGGTTCGAGCAGAAGCGCGAGCTGGAAACGCCCTGGCTGTAGGATGGTTGACGGGAGACCATTGCCTTCGGGCATGCACTCCTGTTCCCCGGCGAAGGCCGGGGTCCACATTCTTCAAGGCCTTGCGATTGCATGATGCGCTGGACCCCGGCCTTCGCCGGGGAACAGGAATTCACTCAGGCGCTGGGCCGCAGCTTGAAATAGCCGAACAGGCACAGCGCGACGAGCAGGGCCTCTATCGTCATCGGCATGACCGCCCCCTCATATGGTCCGGCCGTGACCAGGTTCACCGCGCGTCCGGAGATCGCGATGCCGTAGAGCGCAGCAGGTACCAGCAGCGCGGTGCCATATCCCTTCCAGGCGGCATAGAACGCCCAGAGGCCGCTCACCAGAAAGAAGGCCGACATGTCGGCGCGGAGCGTCGCGAGGCCGGCATTGCCGAGCGGCTCGACGAAGAAGGACGCCGCCGCGGCGGTGGTGTCCGTGTAGAACCAGAACCCGAGCGCGATCCCGAAGAGTCCAACGAACGCCGCACCGATCCTCGCTACCACATGCATATATGGTGTCCCTGTTTATTGAAGCCGTCATTGCGAGGAGCGCAGCAACGAAGCAATCCATCGTGCGCCGGACTGGATTGCTTCGCTCCGCTCGCAATGACAAGGAAGGCGAAGGGAGAAGAGATTGATGAAAGCCCTGTTGTCGCGCGCGCCTGGCGGCCCTGAGACGCTTGAGCTGGCCGAGGTTCCCGAGCCCGTGGCGGGGAAGGGCGAGCTGCTTGTCCGTATCCAATATTGCTCGATCAACTACCCCGACGTGCTGGTGATCGAGGATAAATATCAGTTCAAGCCGCCGCGCCCGTTCGCGCCGGGCAGCGAAGTTTCCGGCACGGTCGAGGCGGTGGGCGAGGGCGTCGAGGGCTGGGCGGTCGGCGACCGGCTGCTGGCGCTGACGGCGTCGTCAGGCGGGCTCGCGGAGAAAGTGGCGCTTTCGGCCAATCGCGCTTTCAAGGTGCCGGACGATCTGCCGCTGAAGGAAGCGTCGGCGCTGCTGATGACCTATGCGACGACGATCCACGGCTTGCTCGATCGCGGGCATCTGAAGGAAGGACAGACCTTGCTGGTCCTGGGCGCGGCGGGCGGTGTCGGCCTGTCGGCGGTGGAACTGGGCAAGGCCTTCGGCGCGCGCGTGATCGCGGCCGTGTCGTCGGCGGAAAAGGCGCATGTCGCCAAGGCATGCGGTGCCGATGATGTGCTGATCTATGATCGTGCGCCGTTCGACAAGGAGCAGTCGAAAGCGCTCGCCGATGCGTTCAAGGCCAAGCTCGGGCCGGACGGCGCGCATGTGATCTACGATCCGGTCGGCGGCGATTATGCCGAGCCGGCGCTACGCGCGATCGCCTGGGAAGGGCGTTATCTGGTCGTCGGTTTTCCCGCCGGCATCCCGAAGCTGCCGCTGAACCTCACCCTCCTCAAAAGCTGCGACGTGTGCGGGGTGTTCTGGGGCGCTTTCACGATGCGCGATCCGAAGCGGCATCAGGAACATGTCGCGACGCTCTTTCGGCTCTGGCGGGAAGGCAAGATCGGGCCGCGCGTTTCCGAGGTCTATCCGCTGGAACGGGGCGGCGAGGCGATCGCGAAGCTCGCCAGCCGGGGTGCGGTCGGCAAGCTTGTCGTGGAGATTGGCTGAGCGCCGTTGCGCCCCGGCCATCGCCCACTTATCTCAAGGGTTGCAACAAGAGGGGTTTGCATGACCACGTTCGATGATCGCGAGCGCGCTTTCGAAACCAAATTCGCTCGCGACGAGGAAATGCTGTTCCGCATCACTGCCCGCCGCAACAAGCTGCTGGGCCAGTGGGCGGCGGCCAAGATGGGCCTGAACGCCGCTGAGACCGACGCCTATTCGAAGGCCGTTGTGCAGGCGGAGTTCGAGGAAGCGGGCGACGAGGATGTGATCAGGAAGCTGCTCGGCGATCTGACGGCGGCCGACGTCGATGTCGACGAAGCCGCGGTGCGCAAGGCACTGGAAGAGCAGACCGTCGAGGCACGCCGCCAGCTGATCGAGGCGCAGCAATAACATGCCGATGGCCGCCACCGAGATCGAGACGATGATACGGGACGCGATCCCGGATGCTCAAGTCGAGATCACTGATCTTGCCGGCGACGGCGACCATTATGCTGCGCGCGTGGTCGCGGAGAGCTTTCGCGGCATTTCGCGCGTCGAGCGGACCCGGCGCGTCTATGCGGCGCTAGGCGGGCGCATGGGCGGGGAGCTCCATGCGCTGCAACTGACCACCGCCGTTCCGGCAGGAGTAGTGTGATGACCGACGAATCCCATGCCCGCATCCAGGAGCTGGTCTCCGCCAACGACGTGCTGCTGTTCATGAAAGGCACGCCGCTCTTTCCCCAGTGCGGCTTTTCCAGCCGCGCGATCGCGATTCTCGACCATCTGGGCATCGACTATGAAAGCGTCGATGTGCTGCAGGATCAGGCGATCCGCCAGGGCATCAAGGCGTTCAGCGACTGGCCGACCATCCCGCAGCTTTATGTGAAGGGCGAATTCGTCGGCGGATCGGACATCATGATGGAGATGTACGAAAGCGGCGAGCTGGCCGAGCTGCTGGCGGACAAGGGCGTCGCCAAGGTCGGCTGAGCGCCAGCCGCCGCGCGTCACGGACACTTCTTGCCTGTCGAGCGTTTCGATAGCGGAAGGATTTCATCTTGCGTAACCAATCAACGATCGAGCGCGCCTTCGACCTGGCGGATGGCGGCCGCTGCAGAAGCGTGGCGGACATCCGCGCCCAACTGAAGCAGGAGCGGCACGACGCTGTGGACGCCCATCTTTCGGGCATGACCATTCAGCGCCAATTGAAGCAGCGGATGTTGGCCGCGCTGCGCTGATTCCGGGCCTGCGGGCGACGATCAGGCGCCCTTTATTCATTGACTGTTCAGCGAAACGATGACACCTGTAGTCGTAACAACGACGAAAAGGGTCTGGGGATGGCTGAACGGATCAGCGAGGCCGAGCATGCGGTGATGGAAGTGCTCTGGGAGGAGCAGCCCTTGACCGCGCAGGAAGTCGCCGAGCGTGCCGGGCCCGTGCGGGGCTGGAGCGTCCATACGGTGAAGACGCTTCTTTCGCGTCTGCTCGCCAAGGGTGCGATCAGCCACGAGGCGGATGGCCGCCGGTTCCTCTACTCAACCGTGATCGAGCGTGAAGCCTATGTGGGCCGCGAATCGGAAAAGCTCGTCGACCGCCTGTTCGGCGGCCGGGTGACGCCGTTGATCGCGCAGCTGGCCGAACGCCGCGCGCTTTCTCCTGAAGACATTGCTGAACTCGAAGCGCTTCTGAGGGAGCTGAAGCCATGATCAGCTGGGCCGTGGAGACGTTGATCGCCAGCACGCTGCTGATGCTGGTGGTGTTGGCGGTGCGGGGACCGGTCTCGCGCCATTTCGGCCCGCACGTGGCCTATGGACTGTGGTTGCTGCCGGCACTTCGCATGCTGCTGCCGCCGCTGCCGGAGCAGATGACGCCGGTGCCGGTGAAGATGCTGCCGAAGATGAGCATGGCCGAGATCGAAGCGCTGCTGGCGATGCCGATGCCGGCCGCTGCCGCACCGGTCGAGAATGCGATCAACTGGCCGCTGACCATCGGCGCTTTGTGGTGCGCGGGGTCCGTGCTGTTCCTTGCCTGGCATCTTTGGTCGTATCGCCGCTTCGTGCACAACGTGACCGGCGAAGCGACGCAGCTGCCGAAACTGGATCGCGACGGCGTCGAGGTCTGTTCGAGCCCTGCAGCTTCCGGACCGTTCGCCGCCGGCATCTTTCTGAAGACGGTCGTGCTGCCCGAGGATTATCGCCGCCGCTACGCGCGCGACGAACTGCGCCTCGCGATCGAGCATGAACTGCAGCATCACCGGCGCTGCGATATGTCCGCCAATTTCGCCGCGCTTGTCGTGCTGGCGCTGCATTGGTGGAACCCGATTGCGCACCTGGCGCACCGCGCCTTTCGCGCCGATCAGGAATTGGCGTGCGACGCGCTGGTGCTGGCGCGCGCCACGCCCGCCGAACGCCATGCCTATGGCACCGCCTTGCTGAAATCCGCCTGCGACCGCCTGCCGGTGGCCGCTTGCGCTCTTGGGGCCGGGGATGACCTCAAGAGGAGACTGACGATGATGAAGATGTATCGCTGGGATGCGACGCGCACCCGGGCCGGCAGCCTGGTCGCGGCCGCGCTGGTCGGCGGCGGACTGTTGCTGACCGCGTCCAATGGCTTCGCGGCGGAAACGACCAAAAAGGTCGAGGCCCGGGTGCGGACCGCGCTGGCGCCGGTGATGCCGGTGATCGCGCCGCCGGAGGCACCCGATGCGCCGCCGGCGCCCGATGCGCCGTTGCCCCCGCCAGCGCCCGCCGCTCCCGCGCCTGTGATGCATCTCGCCTATCTGGATGGTGTCGCGCCGGTCCCTCCTGTGCCCCCTGTTCCGCCGGTGGCGCGGGTCCATCCGATACGGCCGATGCCCGCGATGCCGCGCTACAGCGGCTATATCAGCCCCGAGACGCAGGCCGAGATCCGTCAGGCGCAGGAAGAGGCCCGGCAGGTCGCCCGCGAAGCTCAGGACGAAGCCCGCGAGGCAGCGCGCGAAGCGCAGGCTGACGCGGCGGAGGCCGCTCGTGAAGCGCAGGCCGCGATGCGCGAGCATGCCGCTGAAATCCGCGCTGCCCAGCGCGAAGCGATGCGCGCCCGGCCGGTCGTCGTAAGCCGCGCCTGTTCGCAGAATGTGCCGGTCATGATGAAGGCCAGCGACAATGGCCAGGTCATGATCAAATGCACCAACTTCCAGCCGATCGACCAGGCCAAGCTGCGCGCCCAGATCATTTCCTCGCTGGAACAGGCGCGGGCTTCGGTGGCCGCGTCGCTGAATGAGGAGGATGTGGGGCGCCGCACGCGCGAGGCCGCGCTGTCCGGGCTCGACCGCGAAATCGCACGGCTGAAGGCGGAGCAGCGCTAGACTTCGTCTCGTCATTCCCGCGAAAGCGGGAACCCAGTGGGCAGCTGGAATTGTTTGCTGGGTTCCCGCTTTCGCGGGAATGACGAATAGGGAGCTCTTGCTAAACCGCCTCTCGCCACCCATTCGGGAAGGATGGAAAAGCCGCCCGTCGGTCGTGTCGTTGAGCTGGAGCCACTGGTCCGCCGCGTGCTGGCCGGCAATCCCGGCCCGTTCACCTATACCGGTACCCAGACCTATATCGTCGGTCATGGCGAGGTCGCGGTGATCGACCCCGGGCCCGACGACGCAGACCATATCCAGGCGTTGATCCAGGCGGTCGCGAGCGAGCGCGT
>JAFEDD010000048.1 GCA_018241765.1 Pseudomonadota bacterium
CCTGTCCTATCAGATGAACGTGACATTCGACCGCGTGCTCGATGCGTTCCCCGAACAATTTCCGGCGGTCGCCGACGAGCTGACGCCGCCGCCAGGCCATGTCGTCGGGCAGGACGGGGAGGGCTTTCTGGTCAGCCACGCAACCAACAACAGCTTCATCCTCACCAACCGGCTGATGAAGGCGAAGCAGCCGGTCTTCTGGCTGAAGGCGCCGGTGACGGCGGGCGGCCAGAGCTTCGGCCCCGGCACGCTCTGGATCCCGGCCTCGCCCAAGGCGCGCGCGATCGTGGAAGCGAGCGTCGGCCCGCTCGGCATCGACGCCTATGCGGCGCCGAAGCCTGCCGGCGAGACCATCGCGCTGAAGCCGGTCCGCATCGGCCTGGTCGATGTCTATGGCGGCTCGATGGCGTCCGGCTGGACGCGCTGGATCTTCGAGCAATTCGAATTCCCCTACACCAAGGTCTTTCCGCAGGAGATCGACAAGGGCGGCCTCAACAAGAAATACGACGTGCTCGTCTTCCAGACCGATGTGCTGGGCCGCGAGAGCAGCGTCCGCCGCCAGCCCGCCGCCGCCGACATCCCGGCCGAGAACCGGCCGATGCTGGGCGCCGTCACCAAGGAGAAAAGCTACCCGCAGATCGCCGCCTTCGCAAAGGCTGGCGGCACCGTCGTCACCGTCGGCAATGCCGGCGACGATTTGGGTGAGGCCCTCGGCCTGCCCGTCAGCGATCCGCTGACGGTTGTGGGGAAAGATGGGAAACGCAAGCCGATCCCGGCGACCGATTATTACATCCCGGGCTCGATCCTCAGCGCCAGATTCGATGTGACCGACCCGCTCGCTTACGGCATGGCGGAAAGGGCGGATGTGTTCTTCTACAACAGTCCGGTCTTCACCCTGACCGGCGACACGGCGAAAAAAGTCGCCTGGTTCGACAGCGAGACGCCGCTCCGCTCCGGCTGGGCGTGGGGGCAGAAGGCGCTGAAGGGCACCACCGCGATCGTCGACGCCTCGCTCGGCAAGGGCCATGTCTTCCTGATCGGGCCGGAAGTGACGTCGCGTGCGCAGCCCTATGCGACGTTCAAACTGCTTTTCAACGGCATTTATTACGGCCCCGCGCGGGCTGACTAAAAGAGGCGGGCAGGGCGTTCGAGCGCCCTGCCCACAGCGCCAAATCGAATAGTCAAAAGAGGGGATCATCATGCTGAAATCATCATGGCTGTGTGCCGCCGCCGCCTTCGCGTTCGTCTCGCCGGTCCCGGCCATCGCGATGCAGGCGGCGCCCGCCGCCGCGCCAGCGGCGACGGAGGATGCGCGGCTCTACGCTTTTCTGGATCAGGAATATGCGCAGGAAGTCGCCGACCGGCCGCAACTCGCGACCCGCCTTGGCATGAAGGAAGGCAAGGACAAACTCGACGATATCAGCGACGCCGCCGAGCTGCGCCGGCTGGAATGGCGCCGCGGCAGCGTCGCGCGGATGAAGGCGCAGTTCGACCGCGCCAAGCTCTCGGCCGATGCCCAGGTCAATTACGATATCTGGGCGCTGCAGCTCGACCGCGCCGAGCTCAGCTACAAATATCGCCAATATTCGCCGCCCTTCTATTCCTTCCTGTATTCGGTGCACGCGCGCCTGCCTGATTTCATGATCAACACGCACAATGTGCAGGATGCATCCGACATGCAGGCCTATTCGGCCCGCCTGCGCGCGATGCCGGCCGTGCTGGACGAAGCGATCGCGCAGACCCGCGCTTCGGAAGCGTTCGGGGTGCGCGCGCCCAAATTCCAGGTGGAGCGCGTGATCGCGGGCAGCCGCGCGATCATCACCGGCGCGCCGTTCGATAATGGCCCGGCCTCGCCGCTGTGGGCGGATGCCGAAGCCAAGACCGGCAAGCTCAAGGCCGCGGGCAAGATCACGCCGGCCGAGGCCGAAACGCTGCTGGCGGACACGCGCGCGGCGCTGCTGACGATCAAGCCGGCCTATGAGCGCGTGATCAGCTGGGCAGAAGCTGCATTGCCGACCGCGCCGGGCGGCAAGGTCGGCGCGCTGACCCTGCCCAATGGTGCGGCCTGGTACGCGGCGGCGCTGAAGCTCAACACCACCACCGACCTGACGGCCGAGCAGATCCACCAGATCGGGCTGAAGGAAGTCGGGCGGATCGAGGGCGAGCAGGATGCGCTTGCCAAACAGGCGGGCTTTAAGGACCGGATCGCTTATTATGCGGACCGGGAGCGGCGGAACCCGCCCAGGCCGTGGACCGACGAGCTGCGCGCCGAATATCTGCGCAACGCCAATGCGGCGATCGCCCGCAACCGCACGCTGCTGCCCAAATTCTTCGGCGTGCTGCCCGAACACAAGATGGAGGTGGTGCGCGAGCCGTCGTTCAGCGAAGTGGCAGGTGGCGCCGCCCACGCCGCCGGACCCAGCCCGGACGGCGCGCGGCCGGGCAGGGTCTATGTCCACCTGCTGGGCGACACCAGCGATCCGGCGCCCGACGCACTGGTCGATCTGATGTGCCACGAAGGTGTGCCGGGCCATGTGATGCAGGGCGATATTCAGGTTCGCCAGACCGCGGGCCCGAAGTTCCGCAAGACCACGGGCTATGTCGCGTTCAGCGAAGGCTGGGGCCTCTATTCCGAGGCCCTGTGCAAGGAAATGGGTGCCTTCCCCGATCTCGCCAGCGATTTCATGCGATTGGAAGCCGAGCTGTTCCGCGCCGCGCGGCTGGTGGTCGATACCGGCATCCATGCCAAGGGTTGGACCGAGGATCAGGCGGTCGATTATATGGTCAAGTCCGGCCGCGCCTCGCCGGATCAGGCCCGCGCGGAGGTGCGTCGCTACATCACGCTGCCGGGCCAGGCGACCGGCTACAAGATCGGCATGCTCAAGATCATGGAGCTGCGCCGGAAAGCGGAAAGCGCGCTGGGCCCGAAGTTCGACATCAAGGGCTTCCACGATCTGCTAATCGGCTCAGGCTCGCTGCCGCTCTCGATTCTCGAGCGGCAGGTCGATGCCTGGATCGCAGCCAGGAAATAGAGGCGTTCATGGACCTTCCCGCCGTCACTGTCCCGACGATCGCGATCGAGGGGAGCACCGATCGCTTTCCGGTCCGCCGCATCTATTGCGTGGGCCAGAACTACGCCGCGCACGCCCGCGAGATGGGCGCGAACCCGGACCGGCAGGCGCCGTTCTTCTTCTCAAAGCCGGCGGACGCGGTCGTGCCGGGCGGGGGCGTGCTGCCGTTCCCGCCGCGCACGAACGATCTTCATCACGAAGTCGAGTTGGTGCTGGCATTGGGGGCGGGAGGATCGGATGTCGGCGTGGACGACGCAGGCCGGCTGATCTTCGGTTGCGCGGTGGGCGTCGACCTCACTCGCCGCGATCTGCAGGCTGAAGCCAAGGCGGCAGGCCGGCCCTGGGACATGGCCAAGGGCTTCGACCGTTCCGCGCCGATCGGTGCGCTGGCGCGCGGGCAACCGCCGGCCTCTGCCGCGATCAGCCTTTCGGTCAACGGAGCCGCGCGGCAGGCAGGCAAGCTTTCGGACATGATCTGGTCGCCCGCCGAAATCATCGCCGCCCTGTCCAGCTACGTGACGCTGGCGCCCGGCGATCTGATCTTTACAGGCACGCCCTCCGGCGTCGGCCGCCTGCTTCCGGGCGATAATATCGAGGCCAGCATTGAAGGCCTGCCCCCGCTTTCATTCCGGCTGGCCTGATCGGAAAGGATTGGTGCGGATGGCGGGACTCGAACCCGCACTCCCATGGGAAGCGGATTTTAAGTCCGCTGCGTCTACCGGTTTCGCCACATCCGCGTTGCGCGCTTGATCGGGGGCGCGGGCGGCCGGGTCAAGCCCGTGCTTGCGGGGAGGGCGGGGGTGCCGCTAGGTCTTGGCCATGGATTCCATCATCCGCATTGCCGGGCTCACCAAGACCTATGAGTCCGGGCATCAGGCGCTCAAATCCGTTGATCTCGATATCCGGCGCGGAGAGATTTTCGCGCTGCTGGGGCCGAACGGGGCGGGCAAGACGACGCTGATCAGTATTGTCTGCGGTATCGTCCGGAGCACCTCCGGCACGGTGACGGTCGACGGCAACGATATCATCAGCAGCTATCGCGCCGCGCGGCGTGCGATCGGGCTAGTGCCGCAGGAACTGA
>JAFEDD010000049.1 GCA_018241765.1 Pseudomonadota bacterium
CCCGTGGCGGGCCACATTCCCGGCGCGCTGAACCGTCCGTTCGCGCTGAACCAGGACGGCGGTGTATTCAAACCGGCCGACGAACTGCGCCGCGAGTTCGAGGTGCTGCTCGCCGGCCGCGCCCCCAGCCAACTGATCCACCAATGCGGCAGCGGCGTGTCGGCATGCGCCAATCTGCTGGCGATGGAGCACGCCGGCCTCCACGGCAGCCGTCTCTACACCGGCAGCTGGAGCGAGTGGTGCGCCGACCCTTCGCGCCCGGTGGCGCGCGGCTGACCGTTGCCGGCGCCGCGATCAACGCGGCCTGCCGCGCTTCGCCTGCTGCCGTTGCAGCAAGGGCGCCAGAAAGCGGGCGGTGTACGACCCCGACACGGCGGCCTCCTGTACCAGCGTCTCGGGCGTTCCCGTCGCCACCACACGGCCGCCGCCATCGCCGCCTTCGGGCCCGAGGTCGATCAGCCAATCCGCCGTCTTGATGACGTCGAGGTTGTGTTCGATGACGATGACCGTGTTGCCGTGATCGCGCAGCCGATAGAGCACGCGCAGCAGCAGGTCGATGTCGGCGAAATGCAGGCCGGTCGTCGGTTCGTCGAGGATGTAGAGCGTGTTGCCGGTGTCGCGTTTGGCCAGTTCGAGCGCGAGTTTCACGCGTTGCGCCTCGCCGCCCGATAGCGTGGTGGCGGCCTGCCCGAGCCGGATGTAGCCCAGGCCAACCTCGTCGAGCAGCTTCAGCTTGGCGGCGATGGCGGGCACCGGCGCAAAGAACGCACAGGCTTCCTCGACCGTCATGTCGAGCACATCGGCGATGCTCTTGCCGCGATAGTGGACGTCGAGCGTTTCGCGGTTGTAGCGACGGCCGTGGCAGACGTCGCAGGCGACGTAGACATCCGGCAGGAAGTGCATTTCAACCTTGATGACGCCGTCGCCCTCGCAAGCCTCGCAGCGACCGCCGCGCACGTTGAACGAGAAGCGGCCCGCCTCGTAGCCGCGTTCACGCGCCTGCGGCGTCTGCGCGAAGAGGTCGCGGATCGGCGTGAAGAGCCCCGTGTAGGTGGCCGGATTCGATCGCGGCGTGCGCCCGATCGGCGCCTGATCGACGTTGATGACGCGGTCGAGCGTCTCCAGCCCCTCGATCGTGTCATGCAGCGCGACGTCGAGCGCGCTGCCCTGGATGCGACGCGCGGCGGCCGCATACAGCGTGTCGTTGATCAGCGTCGATTTGCCCGATCCGGAGACGCCGGTCACGCAGGTAAAGAGCCCCAGCGGGATGTCGGCGGCGACGCCTTTCAGGTTGTTGCCGCGCGCCCCGCGAATGCGAATCATGCGCTGCGGATCGGGCGCGTGGCGCCGCCGCGGCACCGCAATCGAGCGCGTGCCGGCCAGATACTGTCCGGTCAGCGACGCCGGTGACGCGCAGATCGCCTCGGGGCTGCCTTCGGCGACGATCTCGCCGCCATGCACGCCAGCGGCCGGGCCGAGGTCGATGACGTGATCGGCACTGCGGATGGCGTCTTCGTCGTGTTCGACGACGATCACCGTGTTGCCGAGGTCGCGCAGGTGCTTGAGGGTGGCCAGCAGGCGGTCGTTGTCGCGCTGGTGCAAGCCGATGGAGGGCTCGTCAAGCACATACATGACGCCGGTGAGCCCGGAGCCGATCTGCGAGGCGAGCCGGATTCGCTGCGCCTCGCCGCCCGACAACGATTCGGCGCTGCGCTCGAGCGTGAGGTAGTCGAGCCCGACATCGTTCAGAAAGCCCACCCGGTTGCGGATCTCGGCGACGATGCGCGCAGCGATCTGGCGCTTGTTGCCGTCGAGTTCGAGCGTCGCGAAGTAGTCCGCCGTCGCGTGCAGCGGCAGATGGCTGATCTCGAAGATCGCACGGCTCTGCGCGCCACGGCCGACCTTGACGTGGCGCGCCTCGCGACGCAGCCGCGCGCCATGGCATTCGGTGCAGAGGCGTCGGCTCATGTAGCGGCCAAGTTCCTCACGCACGGCGCTCGATTCCGTTTCGCGATAGCGCCGTCGGAAGTTGGGCAGCACGCCCTCGAAGGCATGGGCGCGCTTTTGCAACGTGCCCTTCTCGCTGATGTAATCGAATTCGATGATGTCATCACCGCTGCCGTAGAGCACGGCGTGACGCGCCTCTTCCGGCAACTGCGCAAACGGCGTCTCGAGGTCGAAGCCATAGTGCGCGGCGAGTCCCTGCAACATCTGGAAGTAGAAGATGGTGCGCCGATCCCAGCCCTTGATGGCGCCGCTCGCCAGCGATAGCTCGGGGTGCGCGACGATGCGATCGGGCTCGAATTCGTCGATCTCGCCCAGCCCGTCGCAGGTCGGGCAGGCACCTTGGGGCGAATTGAACGAGAAGAGCCGCGGCTCGAGCTCGGCGAGCGAGTAGTCGCACAGCGGGCAGGCAAAGCGCGAGGAGAAGAGCTGCGGCGCGGCGTTGTCGCCGTCGAGCGTCATGACGATGGCGCGGCCATTGCCGAGACGGCAGGCGGTCTCGAAGGATTCGGCCAGCCGCTGTTTGGCGTCGGCGCGCACCTTCAGGCGATCGACCACGACCTCGATGGTGTGCTTGTGCTGCTTGCCGAGCTTCGGTGTCGGGTCGATGTCGTGCACGCGACCATCGATGCGAACGCGCGTGAAGCCCTTTGCCTTCAGCTCGGCGAACAGTTCCGCGTGTTCGCCCTTGCGCCCGCTGACGAGCGGCGCGAGCAGCATCACGCGCGTGTCCTCGGGCCACGCGAGCACGGTGTCGACCATCTGCGCGATGCTCTGCGCGCTGAGCATGATCTCGGGGTGCTCGGGGCAGTACGGGTCACCCACGCGGGCGTAGAGCAGGCGCAGATAGTCGTGCACTTCCGTGACGGTGCCCACGGTCGATCGCGGGTTGTGGCTGGTTGCCTTCTGCTCGATGGCGATCGCGGGCGCCAAACCTTCGATCAGGTCGACGTCGGGCTTGTCCATCATCTGCAGGAACTGCCGCGCGTAGGCCGACAGCGATTCGACGTAGCGGCGCTGCCCTTCGGCATAGAGCGTATCGAAGGCGAGCGAGCTCTTGCCCGAGCCGGAGAGGCCGGTGATGACGACCAGCCGATGCTTCGGCAGGTCGAGATTGAGGTTCTTGAGATTGTGCGTGCGCGCTCCGCGCACCCGAAGAAAATCCATGCACGACTGCCCGGCGAGGGCCCCCGCGGGTCGCGAGGGCAACCGGCAATTATCCCGTCAATCGGACGACAGCGAAAGCACGACGCAAGAAGCAGCCACCGCGCGCCACCCCTTTCGCTCGCTATGATTCAGGCCGCTTCGTGTCGCGCGGCGCCCGCCGTGACGCCCCTCCCCACCCCGAACTTGCTGTTGCCGTGGCCGCCTCCGCCTTCTCCATGACCCCGACCGAGCGCCGCGCGAGCGCGTGGCTCGCCTCCGTGTATGCGCTGCGCATGCTCGGCCTTTTTCTGATCCTGCCCGTGTTCGCGATCTACGGACGCAACCTGCCGGGGGGCCAGGAGGCGTACCTGATCGGACTCGGCATCTCGATTCACGGTTTGACGCAGGCGATGTTCCAGATTCCGTTCGGCGCGGCCTCCGATCGCTTCGGGCGCAAGCCGGTCATCATCGCCGGGCTCATCGTGTTCTCGCTCGGCAGCGCGGTCGCGGCGATGGCCACGACCATTCCGGGCATCATCGTGGGCCGCGCGATCCAGGGCGCCGGGGCCATCAGCGCGGCGGTGGCGGCCTTCGTCGCCGATTCCACGCGCGATGAGGTGCGCACCAAGGCCATGGCGATGGTCGGCGCCTCGATCGGCGTCACGTTCGCGTTTTCGCTGGTGGCAGCGCCGCCGCTGACGGCATGGATCGGTCTGTCCGGGCTCTTTTGGCTGACCGCCGCGCTGGGCTGCGCCTGCATCGCGGTGATCCTTTGGGCCGTGCCCGCCGCGCCGCTGCATGAGGAGACGCCCGAACCGTTGCGCCACGGCGACGTGCTGTTTCACCCGCAGCTGCTGCGGCTGAACATCGGCGTCTTTGTCTTGCACGTCTGCCAGACCGCGCTCTTCGTCGTGGTGCCGACGCTGCTCGTCTCGCGCGGTGCGCTGCCGGCGCCGGAACACTGGATGGTCTACCTGCCCGTGCTCGTCGCCTCGTTCCTGCTGATGCTGCCCCCGATGATCGCAGCCGAGAAACGCGGGCAGTTGCGCGCCGTCTTTCTGGCCGCCATCGCGCTGCTGTTCGTTGCATTGATCAGCGCGCCCGCGCTGAAACTGCACGCACTGGCCGGCCTGGTGACGTTTCTGCTGCTCTTCTTCATCGCCTTCAACCTGCTCGAGGCGATGCAACCTTCCCTCGTCTCGCGCATTGCACCGCCGCACGTCAAGGGCTTCGCGATGGGCGTCTACAACACGACGCAGGCGTTCGGCCTCTTCCTCGGCGGCATCGTGGGGGGCGCGTTTGCCAAGCGCTTTGGGGATAACATGGTGTTTTACGTGTGCGCTGCGCTGGCGGCGTTTTGGTTCGTGGCGGCCTATTCCATGACTCCGCCACCGGCAAGAAAGAAGGAGAACTGAACATGGCGTCCGTCAACAGGGTCATTCTGATCGGCAACCTCGGGCGCGATCCGGAAATGCGCTATCTGCCTGGCGGCGACGCCGTGGCCACATTCTCGGTCGCGACCAGCGAACAGTGGAAGGACAAGAACGGCAACAAGCAGGAACGCACCGACTGGCACCGCGTCGAGTTCATCGGGCGCACGGCCGAAGTCTGCGGTGAATACCTGAAAAAGGGCTCGCCGGTCTACATCGAGGGGCGCATCCAGTACGACAAGTGGACCGACAAGGAAGGCGTGGAGCGCACGATGACGAAGATCCGCGGCGACCGCATGCAGATGCTCGGCGGCCGCCCCTCGGGCGGCTCCGACGCCGCTTTCGATGGCGGCCGCGACGATTCGTCGACCCACTCGGTTCATGACAGCGCGGAATCAGTGCGCCGCAGCAATCCGGCGCCCGCCGGCAAAGCCATCGCCAACGACCTCGCCGACGACATCCCGTTTTGAGCGGGGCGTCGTCGTTCCTGCTGGCGACGCGAGCCCGCCAGCGGAGGTATCAGCTTTTCGCGGGAATGACGCCTACAACGGGCTTGGCAACGCATTTTGCGTAAACCCGACTTTCAGCGTTTTTACGCTCCAAGCCCGCTATGGATGCGGCTTTCAGCCGAAAGCTGCATCGACTTCAGTCGTCGCTCAACACGATTTCCGTCGTGATCTCGGCCGTTTTGCCCAGCATCGCCGTCGCCGAGCAGTATTTCTCCTTCGAGAGCTTGACGGCGCGCTCGACGGCGGTGCGATCGACGCCCTTGCCCCGCACGTGATAGGTGAGCTTGATCGTCGTGAACACCTTGGGTTCGGTGTCGGCGCGCTCGGCCTCGGCCTCCACGCGGACGCCGGTGACCGGTTGCCGCGACTTCTTCAACATCCCGACGATGTCGAATGCCGTGCAGCCGGCGGCGCCGGCCAGCAAGAGCTCCATCGGCCGTGCCCCCGTGTTGCGGCCGCCGTATTCCGGGGCCCCATCCAGCACGAAGGCGTGGCCGGAGCCGGTTTCGGCGACAAACTGCACGCCGTCGGTCCACTGAACGCTGGTTTTCATCAGACTCCTCCGTTGGGTTGCGCGCCAGGCGCCTCGCCTGGAGCAAATCACCTAGGGATTATCGCTGCAACGCACAAAAACCGGCTTGACTTGTGCGGTGCAGCATGATCAAATTTGCCCATCGCCTGGTTCCTCCTCCTTTCCAGGTGATTGATGTCCTCCTTCCTCCTCCTTTGGTGAGACATCTTTACGGCGGGCCTCGTGCCCGCCGTTTTCTTTTCCGCTCCGTCGCCGCTTTGCTGCACCGCGCCGTCGCGCTATAATTGCCGGCTCGCCCACGCGTTCGCGCGACGGGCGGGCCAACCAAGCCACACGAAACGCACTCATAACGCACCTGGCGACAGAGCACGCGGCAACGCGAATTCACCGCCCGGCGCAAAACAGCAAACGAGTCAAGCCAATGAAAACCTACTCAGCCAAGCCGTCCGACATCAAGCAGGACTGGATCGTGGTGGACGGCACCGACCAGATCCTCGGTCGCCTCGCCACGCAAATCGCGCTGCGCCTTCGCGGCAAACACAAGCCGACCTTCACGCCGCACATGGACACGGGCGACTTCGTCATCGTGACCAACGTCGACAAACTGCGCGTCACCGGCAACAAGGCCCAGCAGAAAACCTACTTCCGTCACTCGGGCTTTCCGGGGGGCATCTACGAGACGAACTTCGAAAAAATGCAGGCGAAGTATCCCGATCGCGTGTTGAAGCACGCCGTCAAGGGCATGCTGCCGAAGGGCCCGCTCGGCTACGCGCTGCTGCGCAAGCTCAAGTGCTACACCGGCAGCGCCCATCCGCACGCCGCGCAACAACCGAAGTCCGTCACGCTGTAAGCGTCAACCCACCCGAGGATTCCCCAACATGATCGGCAATTTCCACTACGGTACGGGTCGTCGCAAGAGCGCTGTCGCCCGCGTATTCATCAAATCCGGCAAAGGCGCGTTCACCGTGAACGGCAAACCGGTCGACGAGTTCTTCTCGCGCGAGACCGGCCGCATGATCGTGCGCCAGCCGCTCGCACTCACCAACAATCTCGAAAGCCTCGACATCATGGTCAACGTGATGGGCGGAGGCGAATCCGGGCAGGCCGGCGCCGTGCGCCACGGCATCACCCGTGCCCTGATCGAGTACGACGCGACGTACAAACCTGAACTCAAGAAGGCGGGTCTGGTCACACGCGATGCCCGCGAAGTCGAACGCAAGAAGGTTGGCCTGCGCAAGGCGCGCCGTCGCAAGCAGTTCTCGAAACGCTGATCGCAGATCGCCCAGGCGCCTCTCAGCGCTTACGAGCAACAAAGGCTGCGAGCGACCCTCGCGGCCTTTGTCCGTTACGGGGCATCGTGTTCGTCCGTGCCGCACGGGCACCCACGCAGCGAGCCCGTCCCTTCACCGCCACAAGGAGTTTCGCGTGACCGCACCACCGAGCAGCGTCCAACCGATCAAGGTCGGCATCGTCGGAGGCACCGGCTACACCGGCGTCGAACTGCTGCGCATGCTGACGCTGCACCCGGCGGCCAAGGTCACCACGATCACCTCGCGCAAGGAAGCCGGCACGCGGCTCGATGCCATGTTCCCGAGCCTGCGCGGACGATGCGATCTCGTGTTCGGCGACACCGCCAGCGCCGACCTGACGACGTGCGATGTCGTCTTCTACGCGACGCCGCACGGCGTTGCCATGGCCGACGCCGCGAAGCTCACGGCTGCGGGCGTACGCATCATCGACCTCGCGGCCGATTTTCGTTTTCGCGACCTCGGCGTCTTCGAGCAGTGGTACAAGCTGCCGCACGCCTGCCCCGATCTGGCCGCCGAAGCCGCCTACGGCCTGGTCGAACTCAACCGCGATGCCATCCGCAAGGCGCGCATCGTCGGCAACCCCGGCTGCTATCCGACCACGATGCAGCTTGGCTTTCATCCGCTGCTGAAGGCCGGCGTCGTCGACGCCGGTCACCTGATCGCCGACTGCGCCTCGGGCGTATCCGGTGCCGGCAAGAAGGCCGACATGGACCTCATCTTCAGTGAGGCGAGCGACAACTTCAAGGCCTACAACGTCTCGGCGCATCGCCATCACCCGGAAACGCTCGCGCGACTGCAGGAGATGACCAGCGAGCGCGTCGGACTGATCTTCACGCCCCACCTGGTGCCGATGATTCGCGGCATGCATTCGACGCTCTACGCGCGCCTCAACGGCAAAGGGCTGGCGCTCGGCAACGAAGGATTGCAAGCGCTCTTCAGCGATGCGTATCGTGGCGAAGCGTTCGTCGACGTCATGCCATTCGGCAGCACGCCCGACACCCGCTCGACGCGCGGCAGCAACGTCATCCGCCTCGCGCTGCACCGGCCGCACGGCGGCGACACGCTCATCGTGCTCGCCGTGCAGGACAACCTGGTGAAGGGCGCGGCCGGTCAGGCCGTGCAGTGCATGAACGTCATGTTCGGTCTGCCCGAAACCAGCGGCCTCGGCACCCTGCCGCTCGCCCCCTGATCCACCGACCGGGCAAACGGCGGCAATGGCGCTGCTCCGCTCCGACCGCATCATCTCCGGCCTGCGCCGCCGGTTCGGCATTTCAGCGCCGAAGCTTGCCGTTCGCACGCATTGGTCGTGGCGAATCAGGGGCGCCATCGCCCTGATCGCGCTGCTGGTGCTGGCCGCCCTCTTCTACGGCGGCTTCGACGCCGGAAGGCTGTTTGCCGGGTTCAACGTCGGCAAGGTGCGCGCCGAGCAGGAGCGCCTCAGCGCCGAAGTCCTCACCTTGCGTGCCGACAACGAACGCCTGCGTCGCGACAACATCGACCTCACCAATGCCGAAAAAATGGCGGTGGGTGCGCGTGATGTTCTCTCCAAGCAAATTCTCTCGTTGCAGACCGAGAACACGCAGCTCAAGGAAGAAGTCGCTTTTTTCGAAAAACTGATGGGCAGCGCGAGCACCAGCAAAAATGGCCTCGCCGTGCAGCGCCTGCAAGCCGAGCGTGAGAGCCCCGACAGCTACCGCTTCCGCGCCCTGGTCGTGCAGGGCAGCGCCGAGGCCGCCTTCAAGGGGCGCCTGACCATGACCGCATCCCTCGTCACCGACGGCAACAAGCCCGTCACGCTCAATCTGCCCGACGACCAGCCCGATCTGCTAGGCTCTCTGGCTCTGGACTTCAAAACCTACCAGCGCGTCGAAGGCGTCATCAAAGTACCGCCCAACGCCCACCTGAAAAACCTGGCCGTCCGCGTCTTTGCAACGGGCAGCAACACCCCGAAAGCGCAGCAATCGCTGCAACGCTGAGCGGATGCACCGAGCGCCGCCGCAGCAAGGAGAACCCGACGATGTTCACCAAAAAGAAACCTCACGTACCGCAAAAGCAGATCGACAGCCTGATCGGCGCCGCCACGACCATCGAGGGTGACGTGAACTTCAGCGGCGGGCTGCGCGTCGATGGCTGCGTGAAAGGACACATCCACTGCGCCGGCGACGAGCCGTCGACCCTGGTGGTCAGCGAAAAGGCACGCGTCGAAGGCGAAATCCGTGTCTCGCACGTCGTCATCGATGGCACCGTCACCGGCCCCGTCATCGCAACGGAATACCTCGAATTGCTGCCCAATGCCCGCATCACCGGCGACGTCAGCTACCGAACCCTCGAAATGCAGGTCGGCGCCGTCATCGATGGCCGTCTGCTGCACATCGAAGCAGGCTCGGCCGACATCGTCGAACTGAAGCGCATCTCGGGCAGCAAGAACGATTGACGCCGAGGCCGCCACGCGGCGCGCAAGGACCTCGCCGCGCGCAGGGTTGCGCCGCGCCGAAGGCGCCCCGATAATGACAGGCGATCGAACGTCGCAGCGTCGCCCTCAGCCACCATCCGTCAGTCGCGTCGCGACCGCAGAACCCACTGGAGTACCCGCATGAACGCCATGACCGAATTGCCTGCACCGATCCTCTTCACCGATGCCGCCGCCAACAAGGTGCGTGATCTGATCCTCGACGAACAGAACCCCAACCTCAAGCTGCGCGTATTCGTCACCGGCGGAGGCTGCTCGGGGTTTCAGTACGGCTTCACCTTCGACGAGGACGTCAATGAGGACGACACGGTCATGGAGAAGAACGAAGTCAAGCTGCTGATCGACGCCATGAGCTATCAGTATCTGGTCGGCGCCGAAATCGACTATACGGAAGGCCTCGAAGGCGCTCAATTCGTCATCAAGAACCCGAACGCCAATTCCTCCTGCGGATGTGGCAACTCGTTCAGTGCCTGACGAGCGACGGCAGAAAGCCGTTCGGGAGCGCCGTCGCGTGCCCTTCGGCGCCCTGTTTCCTGCGGCTCCCGACCACAACGGCATCAGGTAATTCTGTTTATCGGAGACGATGCAGCCTGCCCGTTGCCGCCGAAACGGGAGCGACTATCCTTCGCGCAGCGGCCATCCCGGCTCCGCCGCCGCGCTGCTTCGAGATCCGGTTGCGGTCATTGCTGGCGCAGCTTATGCTTGCCACCTGCGACCACGGTCCGCCGCCGCGTTTCTCAATGCAGCGTCCGGTTGGGCAATCGTGTGGCCGACCAAGATTCGACGAGGGTAGAAAACTCATGATGAAGTCACTCCTGATGGCGCTTGGCGCGGTGTTCGCACTCGGTGCCGCATCGGCCGTTGCGGCGCCCGCTCCGGCGCTGCCCGCGCTCAAGGTCGCCATTCACGACGAAGGCGGCGCCGAGGGTGAACCGCTCCCCCCGCTCTCTCGCTACGCGCCGCTGAAAAAGGTGCTCGAAACCGGCCTCGGGCGCCCGGTCGAAATCTCCCTCACCCGTGATCGCAAGCGAATCTTTGAGTGGATGGAGCGCAACCAGGCCGACATCTTCATGACCACGGCCGCCGACCTCGCGGCCAAGGCGCTCGCAACGCTCAAATACCAGTACGTCGCGGCAGCGCGGCCCGACGTTGCTGCCATCTTCATCGGCAAAGGTGCTCCCATCGACAATCTGAAGAAGCTGGCCGGACAGGCGATCGGCATGCCCCGCCCGGACACGATGTTCGGCCAGGTCTGCGCGGCCGAACTGCGCGACTTCATCGGCCAGCAATACAGCGCGCGTCCGAGTACAGAATACGCCGCCGTGATCTACGCCGTCGAGAACAACCTTGCGCAAGCCGGCTGCATTCCCGCCACCGCGCGCGCGAGGGAAACGATGGGCGAGAAGGGCATCAAGGTCATCTACGAGGGGCGTCTGCAACCGGCGCTCCCGGTCGTCGCCAATCCAAACGTCTCCGCGGCCGACCGGGCAGCGCTCGGCCGCATCCTCGGCAGCCTCGAAGAGACCGCTGCCGGCGAACCGGCGCTCAAGGCGCTCGGCGTCACGGGATTTACCGAGGGCGGTGAGACGCGCCTGCGCATGCTGAACGCGTGGCTGACCGGCACCAACAAGTAGCCTTCGTGGCCGCCACGTAGCGGCCCCCCATCGACCATTGCCTTTGCGTCGGCCCGATCGGGCCGGCGCGTCCTCGTGCGCGCCGGCCTGCCCCGAACGCACGCATGCGGCGACGCGATGCCTTCGTCTGCGCATCGAACCGCAGCGGGAACGCAGCCGGCGGCAGCGACATCCAACGACGGCGAACGGTTGCAATGGCAACCTCGAAACAACCCCCGCGAAACCCGTGGACAGCCACGCCTGCTTGGCCGTCCGGGGCCGCCTTTTGCCCAACGATCCAAGGAGTCCACCATGAACACCACGCGCAACACCAACACCCGTCGCCACCTGCTGCGCGGCGTCGCCGCCGCCATGTCGCTCGCCAGCTTCACGCTCGTCGCCAGCGGCTCCGCCCTCGCCCACAACGGCCAGCCACACGTGAGCGCAGCCAAGAGCGCTGTGCGCACGGCGAGCATGTCGGCCCTCTACTCCGGCATGCAGACGCTGTGGGCGCAACACATGGAGTGGACCTATGCGGCCGTCACCGCATTCGTCTCCAACCCGGCCGCGTTCGACGCGACGGCTGCGCGCCTGCTGCAAAACCAGACCGATATCGGCAACGCGATCAAGCCCTACTACGGCGACGCCGCGGGTGACGCGCTGACGAAGCTGCTGAAAGAGCACATCGCCGCCGCCGTCGAGGTCGTCAAAGCCGCGAAGGCCGGTGACAAGGCCGCCACCGACAAAGCCATCGCGGTTGCCTACGACAACGCGCGCCAAATCGCCGACTTCCTCGCTGGCGCGAACCCGAACTGGCCGCAAGCCACGGTTCGCGACATGATGAAAGGCCACATCGACACCACACTCGTCTACGCCACCGCGCTGTTGCAGGGCCGCTACGCCGAGGGCATCGAAGCCTACGGCAAGGCCGAGGCGCACATGATGGAGATGGCCGACGCGCTGAGCGCCGGGCTCATCGCGGCCTTCCCGAAGAAGTTCGCAGCCTGATCCGTCATGGCCGGTGGGGCGGTTGCGCTGCGGTGGCCACCGCTTCACCGAACTCGGCGCCAAGGAACCTCGGCATGCCCTCTCCCATCGAGCAGGCGCTGCGGATCGGGCGCGGCAACGCCGCAAACCGCCCGATACCGCCGAGGCCTGCGGCGCAGGGGGTTATCCAGCGATTCCGTACACTGCTTCGCCGGAGGTGATGACAGGCGCGCAGCGGCACTCGCCCGGCGCGCCTGCGGAACGCCAGCGCGTGCCAACGCATCCAACGCCAAGGAGGGCCATCATGGCAAGCACAGCACACTCACCGGCGGCAAACGCGTCCGCGATCACGTCCGATACGACCGACCACGAACTCGCGCGCCGCGCTGCGCAGGGCGACAACAGCGCATTCGATGCCATCATTCGCCGCCACAACCGATTGCTCTATCGCGCCGCACGCAGCGTCCTGAGGGACGATGCCGAGGCAGAAGACGCGTTGCAGGATGCCTATGTGCGCGCCTGGCACGCGCTGCACGGATTCCGCGCCGACGCCAAACTCACGACCTGGCTCACGCGCATCGTCATCAACGAAGCGCTGGGCCGGATCCGAAAGCGCGCCAGCGCCAAGGTCATCAATATCGACGACACCATCGATTCGCTCGCCCCGCCTCTGGAGGACGTCATGGACGACAGCGTTGAACGGCGCCCCGACGCGGTTGCCATGCGCGCCGAAACGCGGCGCCTGATCGAAGCCTGCATCGACCGACTGCCCGATGCCTTCCGCGCCGTGTTCATGCTGCGTGCGGTGGAAGAACTGAGCGTGGAGGAAGTCGCACAGATGCTCGACATTCCCGAGGCCACCGTTCGCACGCGTTTCTTCCGCGCCCGCAGCCTCATGCGTGAAGGGCTTGCCCGCGACATCGATGTCGCCACCAACGACGCGTTCTCCTTCGACGGCGAGCGCTGCGACCGCATCCGGTTGCGCACGATGGCGCGCATCATCGAATCGGACCAACCGCGCGGCAGCGACGAGTCGGTGTGAACCGACGGCCGCACCGCCACGCCGCGCGGCGATCTCGTACCGTTCAGGCCGGGTAGACCGCACCCAGCACGCGCGGACCGGCCGCCCCCGTCACGGCCGGAAGATTGCCCGCTTCGCTGGCAAAACACTGACGCGCGAGCCACGCGAAGGCGAGCGCCTCCACCTGCATCGGATCGACGCCGAGCACGGCCGTCGATCGCGCCTTCGGCAACTGTCGCATCAGCGCCGCGTTGAACACCCCGCCGCCACACACGAAGAGCGGCCAGTCCCCCACCGCCTGCGCAATCGTTCGTGCCGTCAGCGCGGTCAGGGTCGCCTGCACATCCTCCGGTGCCATCGCCGTGCGTTGCCGGGCAAGCGCGGCGTCCAGCCACGCCAGATGGAAGCGCTCGCGGCCGGTGCTTTTCGGTGCTGGCTGATGGAAATACGGGTCGGCAAGCAGTGTTTCGAGCAAGGAGGCGTCGACACGGCCGCTCGCCGCCCAGCGCCCGCCTTCGTCGTAGGCGCACCCCGTCTGTCGTTCGCACCACGCATCGAGCAACGTGTTGCCCGGTCCGGTATCGAAACCACGCACCGGCTCTGGCGCCCCCTTGGCCGGCAGCAGCGTGACGTTGGCGATGCCGCCGATATTCACCACCGCGCGTGCTTCGTCACCCTGAAACACGGCGGCATGGAAGGCCGGCACCAGCGGCGCGCCCTGTCCGCCGGCGGCAACGTCGCGGCTGCGAGAGTCAGCCACCACGGCAATGCCCGTCAGTTCGGCCAGCAGCGCCGGCTGGTTGAGCTGCCACGTAAAGCCGCGCTCGGGGCGGTGACGGATCGTCTGTCCATGCGCACCGATCGCGGCGACGTCATGCGCCCCGAGGCCGGCCTTCGCGAGCAGCGCCTGCACGGCATCCGCGTAGACGCGCGCCAGCGCCACCGACGCATCGCCCGCGCGCTCGATCTCGTCGGCACCCGATTGCATCAACCCCTGCAGCGCCGCGCGCAACGCCGGGGCGAACGGCACGTGCACATGGCCGAGCGTCTGCACCCGTCCATCGGCGAAATCGGCCAGCACCGCATCGACGCCATCCACGCTGGTGCCGCTCATCAGGCCGATGTATCGCTCGTTCAGCAGCATGGGCCGCGTCCGCACAATGAGAAAATGCTGGCAATCGTATCAAGGCGGTGCCCGCAGGCATCAGCATCACCCCGTCGATCATGTCCCTCGCCACTCTCTCCGCCCAGCAGCAACTCGACGTCATGAAGCGCGGCTGCGATGAATTGCTCGTCGAAGCCGAAATGCTCGCCAAGATCAAGAAAAGCATGGCCAGCGGCAAACCGCTGCGCGCCAAGCTCGGGCTCGACCCGACGCGACCGGACCTGCATCTCGGGCACAGCGTGGTGCTGAACAAGCTGCGCCAGTTTCAGGACATGGGGCACACGGTGATCTTTCTGGTCGGCGACTTCACCTCGCTCATCGGCGATCCGTCCGGGCGCAACGACACGCGCCCGCCGCTCGATCGCGAGCAGATCATCGAGAACGCCAAGACTTATCACGCGCAGGCCAGCAAAGTCCTCGACCCGGCAAAAACCGAGATTCGCTACAACAGCGAATGGAGCGACCCGCTCGGCGCCGCCGGCATGATCAAGCTCGCGTCGCGCTACACGGTCGCGCGCATGATGGAGCGCGAAGACTTCACGCAGCGCTTCAAGAAGGGCGTGCCGATCGCCATCCATGAGTTTCTCTACCCGTTGATGCAGGGCTACGACTCCGTCGCACTGCATGCCGACATCGAACTCGGCGGCACCGACCAGAAATTCAACCTGCTGATGGGCCGCACACTGCAATCGCAGTACGGGCAGGAGCCGCAGTGCATCCTGACCATGCCGCTTCTGGTCGGGCTCGACGGCGTCGAGAAGATGAGCAAGTCGAAGGACAACTACATCGGCCTCACCGAGCCGGCGAGCGAGATCTTCGGCAAGGTCATGTCGATCAGCGACGAACTGATGTGGAACTACTACGAGCTGGTGTCGTTCAAGCCGCAGGCCGAAATCACGGCCATGAAAGCGCGCTGCGACGGCAAGCAGATGAACCCGCGCGACGCCAAAGTCGCGCTCGCCGTCGAGATCGCCGCACGCTTCTCCTCGCAGGCCGACGCCGAGCGGGCACACGCCGAATTCGAGGCGCGCAAGAGCGGCGCCGCGCCCGAGCAGATGCCGGAACTGACCCTGCATTGCGCCGAGGACACGATGCTCGCCACCCAGGTTGCCAAGCAAGCCGACCTCGTCGGCAGCACCAGCGAAGCCGCTCGCCTGATCGAAGGTCGCGGCTTCAAGGTCGACGGCGAGCTCATCGAAGACCGCCACGTCAAGCTGGCGAAAGGCAAGACCTACGTGATCCAGGCGGGCAAGCGGAAGTTTGCGCGCGTCACGCTGGTGTGAAAACATAACCAAATGAATTCGCCCGAATTTCTGCCTCCTACGTTGAAGGATTTGCTCCCGCCGTCGCTGGTTGATATCGCTGACGAGCAGACGCTTATCCCGAAATTGGCCAAAGACGCGGCGATGATTCGTCAAATCGAGGCGGCCGTTGCAAATGTTCCGACGCGGCACGACTTGTGGCGAGCGGACTCCAGGGCGATGGATTTCATACCGGACGGTTCGGTGCATCTCGTCGTCACGTCACCCCCATACTGGACGCTGAAGCGATACAACCCAAGCGACAACCAGATGGGGGACATCGCAGACTACGAATCATTCCTGGTCGAACTGGATCGCGTTTGGGCGCATTGCTACCGAGCGCTTGTGCCTGGTGGCCGGTTGGTTTGCGTTGTTGGAGACGTTTGTCTCAGTCGGCGAAAAAACGGTGGCGAACACACAGTCGTGCCTTTGCATGCTTCGATTCAGGAGCACTGCCGCCGGCTTGGCTACACCAATTTGGCGCCGATAATCTGGCACAAGATCGCAAACGCCGCCTACGAAGCTTCGGGAAATGGTGGTGGTTTTTTGGGTAAACCTTACGAACCGAATTCAGTGATCAAAAACGACATTGAATTCATTCTCATGGAACGCAAGCCCGGGGGATACCGCAAGCCGTCTCACGAAGCCCGGTTGCTGAGCATCATTCCGGGAGAACAGCACCGCGAATGGTTCGCGCAGATCTGGACGGGTCTGACAGGCGCCTCAACCCGGTTGCACCCGGCACCGTACCCGCTTGAGCTCGCGGAACGGCTCGTCCGCATGTTCAGTTTCGTTGGCGATACGGTACTGGAACCGTTCATGGGAACAGGCACCACCAATCTCGCGGCCGCAAAGTGGGGGCGAAACAGTATCGGCGTCGAAGTGGATCCCGAGTACTTCGAGATGTCATTTGAACGCCTGAGCAACGGCGCGGCGTCACTGTTCGCAAGCCGCGTGATTGCCACCCAGGAAGTCAAGTGACTCGCAAACAAGCCTTCAACCCTGACGTGGCATTGGCCCGTGCGGTCGAGCACTTCTGGAAAACGCGAGCCAAACAGCACGCCTCACAGGGCCATGCCTTCGGCAGCAAAGATGTTGGCATGCGCGGCGCGGTGACTGGCGGCAAACATGCAGACGGGTTTGTCACCATGATCGCCGAACTCGTGAAGCACGCCGGGCTCGCTGAAACCAACATCCGTCATGTTGGTCGTAAAGGGCGTACGCTACCGGGATACTTTCGCCCGGCCAAGGATTGGGACTTGGTCGTCACCAGCGGCGGCGCGCTCGTCGCGGTCGTCGAGGTAAAAAGCCAAGTTGGCAGTTTTGGAAACAACTACAACAATCGAATCGAAGAAGCAGTCGGAAACGCGACTGATTTTTGGAAAGCATACGCCAAAGGGCTCTATGCGCCTTCGCCGCAACCCTGGCTCGGATACTTGTTCATGCTCGAAGATGCTCCGGGTAGTCGAACCGAAAAGCGCGAGGTACATCTCGATCCTTTCCCGATGGATCCCACCTTCCAGCGAATGTCCTATGCGCAACGTTATGAGGAGACGTGCTTGCGATTGGTTCGTGAGCGCATGTACGACGCTGCGTGCTTCTTTCTCTCGTCCAGTGCGGATGGTGTGCGTGGCAAGTTCGTAGAGCCCAACGCCGAACTGTCTTTCCGGCACTTCGCCGCTTCACTCTCGGCGCGCGCAGCTGCGGTCGCCAAGTTGCAACACAAAGCCTGATGTACATCGCACTGACCGACCTCTTCAAGATCGGCATCGGACCGTCGTCGTCGCATACGGTGGGGCCGATGCGCGCGGCGCGGCGCTTTCTGATGGAACTGCCGGAGGGAACGCTGGAGCGCATCGAGCGAGTGCGCGTCGAGCTCTTCGGTTCGCTCGCGCATACCGGCAAAGGGCACGCTACCGATGTCGCGCTGCAACTGGGACTTTGCGGCGAGCTGCCCGATGAGGTGGATACCGCAGCGATTCCTTCGCGCATCGCGGCGATCACCAACGAACAGTCGCTGTCGCTCTTGGGCCGCAAACCCGTGCGCTTTCAGCCGATGACGGACATCCGCTTCAACTTCAAGGATTTGCTGCCTCTGCACTCGAACGCGATGACCTTTCGAGCGTATGCGGACACCGCCGGCAAGGGGGAGCCGATCGCCCAGCGCTCGCTCTATTCGATCGGTGGTGGCTTCATCGTCGACGAGGACGAAGCCTTCGTCGGCAGCCCGCGCGGAGGCGAAGTCGACGTGCGCTTCGCCTTCAGCAGCATGCAGGCCCTGCTCGAATCCGCTCGCACCGAAGGCGCGACACTGGCCGAGCTGCTGCGCCGCAACGAATACCAGCTTCGCGGCGAGCAGGCCACGCTGGCCTTTCTCGACCGCCTGATCGACACCTTCTTCGCGTGCATCGAGCGAGGCATCGCCACGCGCGGCGAATTGCCGGGCGGGTTGCGGGTCAAGCGACGCGCCCCCGACATTCATCACCAGCTCACCGTCGAGCGAGGTCAGCGCCGCGTCGCGCCGCACAAGGCGCTCGACTGGGTCAGCGTCTACGCCATCGCCGTGAACGAAGAAAACGCGGCGGGTGGCCGCGTGGTCACCGCACCCACCAACGGCGCCGCCGGCGTCGTGCCTGCCGTGTTGCGCTACGCACACGACTTCTGCGACGTCACGCGCGAGGGCCTGCATGAGTTTCTGCTGGTCGCCACCGCCGTGGGCGCGCTGTGCAAGATGAACGCCTCCATCTCCGGCGCCGAAGTGGGCTGCCAGGGCGAAGTCGGCTCCGCCGCCGCGATGGCAGCCGCCGGGCTTGCGGCCGCGCTGGGCGCCAGCAACGAGCAGATCGAAAACGCGGCGGAGATCGCCCTTGAGCATCATCTCGGCATGACCTGCGACCCGATCGGCGGCCTCGTGCAAATTCCGTGCATCGAACGCAACGCCATGGGCGCCGTGAAAGCGATCAGCGCCACCTCGCTCGCCATGCGCGGCGACGGCACGCACCGCATCTCGCTCGATCAAGTCATCGACACCATGCGCCGCACCGGCGCCGACATGCAGGCGAAGTACAAAGAGACGTCGCAGGGCGGGTTGGCGTTGGCGCAGGTGGAGTGCTGAGGCTGCGCGCCAAAACCGTCGGCCCCCTCTCCCTCGAAGAAAGGCAACGGCCAGTCCCGACGACGCGCGCCGCCAGCCCCCTCTCCCTCGGGGAGAGGGCGGGGGTGAGGGTGGTTGCGCTCCCTCCAACGGCCCCCTCACGCAAACCCGGTCGTACCGGATCGGCGATCGCTGCGCGATGAGACCCATGAAACCCGGATGCGAGCATCCGGGCGACGGCACTGGCACACGTGGCGTGCCGAGGCTGCGCGCCAAAGCAGTTGTGTGTGTCAAGTTGTGC
>JAFEDD010000004.1:0-40973 GCA_018241765.1 Pseudomonadota bacterium
CGACGTGGCCGACGACGACATGATCCTCGACATCGGGCCGCAAAGCGCCCAGGGGCTCGCGGCGCTGCTTGCCGACGCCGGCACCATCGTCTGGAACGGGCCGGTCGGCGTGTTCGAGTTTCCTCAGTTCGCCGGCGGCACGCGCACGCTCGCGGCCGCCGTCGCGGCGTCACCCGCGTTTTCGATTGCCGGTGGCGGCGACACCATCGCGGCCATCCATCAGTTCGGCATTCACGACCGTGTTAGCTACATCTCCACGGCGGGGGGCGCGTTCCTCGAATTTCTGGAGGGCAAGACGCTGCCCGCGGTGGCTGCGTTGGAAGCGCGCGCCGGACACTGACGGCGGCTCGATCGGCGGTCACGCGGCGTTCGCGCGGCCGGCTTGGGCACGAGCAGCGGCCGACCGCCGCCGTCCGGGCCCGCCCATTTGGCACAATTGACGGTCGCACTTTTCGGGTTCGAACATGTTTCCCTACGACCGCTTCGTCAAATTCGAAGAACTCACCACGCTGCTGCGCAAGGCAGCCGATGCGCACCCCAACCTCGCCCGCCTGAACCCCATCGGCAACAGCCATGAGGGGCGGCCGATCTGGTGCATGACGCTCACCCACTTCGCAACCGGCGAGGCGTTGACGAAGCCGGCGTTCTACGTCGACGCCAACATTCACGCGACCGAAATTTCCGGCTCCGTCGCGGCGCTGAAGCTGATCGACACGCTGCTCTCCGGCTACGGCAAACGCGCCGACGTCACGCGGCTGCTCGACACGCGCGTCGTCTACGTTTTGCCGCGCGTGAACCCCGATGGCGCCGAGTGGGCGATGGCCGACAAGCCGAAGTTCATCCGCTCCTCGACGCGCCCTTATCCGTGGGACGAAGACGCCATCGAAGGGCTCGAAGCCGAGGACATCGACGGCGACGGACGAATCCTCATGATGCGCTTCCGGGACGACAACGGCCCGTGGAAAAAGCACGCCGACGAACCGCGGCTGATGATTCGGCGCGACCCGACCGAGAGCGGCGGCGAGTATTACCGCATCGTCAGCGAAGGTCGCATCAAGAACTACGACGGTTTCAATCTGCCCGTGGCTCGCGTGAAGACCGGGCTCGACCTCAACCGCAATTTCCCCGAGGAGTGGCGGCCCGAGGGCGAGCAGGTCGGTGCCGGCGACTTCCCGACCAGCGAGCCGGAAGTTCGCGCCTGCGTGGAGTTCATCAATCGCCATCGCAACATCTGCGGTGGCCTCTTCTTTCACACCTGGAGCGGCGTGCTGCTGCGGCCATTCGGCACCAAGCCCGACGACGAGATGCCGCCGGAAGATCTCTGGGTCTTCCAGACGCAGGGCAAGAAGGGCGAAGAGCTGACCGGCTACCCCGCCATCAGCGTGTTCCACGAATTCAAGTATCACCCGAAGGAAGTCATCACCGGCACCCAAGATTGGCTGTATACCGAGCTGGGCTCGTATGCCTGGGTGGTCGAGATCTGGTGCCCCATGCGCGAGGCGGGCATCACCGGCTACAAGTACATCGACTGGTTCCGCGATCACTCCGCCGAGGATGACCTCAAGATGCTGAAGTGGACCGACGCGACGCACAAGGGGCTGGGCTATGTCGATTGGTACGCCTATGAGCACCCGGAGCTCGGCCCGGTCGAGCTGGGGGGTTGGAATCGCTTCTACGCGTTCAGCAATCCACCACCGCACCTGATGGAGAAGGAAGTCGAGAAATTCCCCGACTGGATCATCTATCAGGCGCTGATGTCACCCAAGCTCGAACATCATTCGACCAAGGTGACGCCGCTCGGCGAGGACCTCTGGCGCATCGACTTCGGGGTGCACAACACCGGCTATCTCGCCACCGATGTCAGCAAGCTCACGCGCAAGAAAAAGCACGTCCGCGGCGTCATCGCCGAGATCACGCTACCTGACGGCGCCACGCTGGTCGAAGGCAAGGCGCGCATCGAGGGCACCCAACTCGAAGGCCGCAACAACACCGCCACGCTGGTCAGCTTCTTTCCCGGCGCCAACGCCACACAAGACCGCGCCCGCTTCACCTGGATCGTGCGCGCCAAGCGAGGCACGAAGGTGCAACTGCACGCCGCCCATGATCGGGCGGGACGGGTGGGGGCGGAGGTGGTGCTGATGCCCTGACGCCTCGGGTCTCCCTCGGCGAGGGCTCAGTTTTTTGTGCCCTGCCCTTTCTCCGACTGCGCTTGATTCTGTAGCCGCGAGATATCTCGCATTTTTTCGCCGAGTTTTGGGTCGACTACAGGCATCAAGGTCTTTAAGCCCTCCTCGTTGATCGTCAGCGTGCCCTCGGTGATGCTGTCGAGCAGACTCAGCCTCGCCTCCTTCGCAGCTTGTTCGAGCAGGTCGGAGACGATCGTCATCCTCACCTCTTCGAACGACCGCTTTGCGCGGGGGTGCTTTTTGTCGAGCCGGATCAAATGCAGCCCCGCTCGCGTAACCGTGGGCGTCGAAACCTCGCCTTCCTTGAGTTGTTTGAACAACAACGCCCCCATGCGCGCATCGGCGCCGGCAAAGTTGATGCCCGTGAGACGCCCTTTGTTTTCCTTCGCCTGTTTGTCATCGCTGTACTTGAGCACGACGTCGTCGAATTTGGCGCCGTTGCGTAGCTCGGCCTGTGCCGCCTCGATACGGCGAACGAGTTCATCGAATGGATGCATCGCTGGGTCGAAAAAGACTTGCGTGATGTCTACGTGCTCGTCGATGTAGTAGGCCTTCGTGTCCAATAGCCAGAGTTCGCGTGCGCGTGCTGTGCCGTCGGACTCCTTTGCCGAGAAGCTGGCTCGAGCGCGTCTTTCTGCGATGTTCAAGGCCGCGCTGAGTGGCGCCCGCTCCAGTTGCATCGCAAAATAGCGTTGCTCGTCCGGTGAGTAGTCGGCGCGCATCGCTGCGCCTTTCAGGGCGTAAGCTCGTGGAGCGAGAATGTCCGTGATCGTGTTGTCGATTTCTCTTGCGCTCGCGCGCAACGCGTCGATCTTGGCCGGAGCACTCATGAAGTTGTGCGTATAGAAGTCTTCCACGGTGGCTTTGAGCGGGCCGCGGGTCGCGAGGGTTTGCGCAAATGCCTGATTGGCGAGGACGGAGAAGAACAGGAGCAATAGCGCTTTCATGGGATTCGCTTTCGGAAATGAAAGCGCCCGCCGAAGCGGGCGCGGATCGTGTTGGCTGTCGGAAGTCAGTTGTTGTTAGACCACTGAATGACGGCGTGACAGGCTTGATTGGACGGGCAAGAACCGACAACGTTCCTGATGTTCAGGTACCAAACGCCCGGTGTCAGATGTACGGGAGCGCTCCGCTGGTCGGGGCCTAAGGTAACGGTGGCCGAGCCCGCATTTTCCGCGTACCTCTCGCCCATGAAGTTCGTCGTGATCCACTGCGCGGCATTGGTGTAGTCGCATTTGTTTTGGGAGACGGTCGCCCAGCGCCCGCCGCGGTTCGCACCAAAGTCGGAGAAGGAGATTCCCGCAAAGCCGACGCCGACGGTACTGTCGTTCGCGGAGACGTTGATTTGGAGCACGAAGTCGTCGCCGGCGGTGAAATTGGAGACCAACGAGGATGTATAGAGCTTCCGGAACGCCTCCGACGCGTTGATGATTGCGCGCACGGGGTACGCGGGGCATGCGTCGTTGGCGTTGCCGGTCGGCGTGGCGACGGTCACCGTCGCGCCTGGAGATTGCGAGCTAGGCGCGGCGTTGCTGATGGTGACGCCGTAGCTGTACGTGCCCGCAGTCGCGACGTCGTTGGCGCTTAGTGCGTAGCTCGAACTGGTGGCACCTGCAATGCTGTTTCCGTTCCGCGTCCATTGGTAGGTCGCGCCCGCACCGGCTCCGGTGCCGGTGGCGCATGACGCAGATAGCGTCAGCGTGCCTCCGACCGGGACGGTCGGTGCGGAGGGGGAAACCGCGCAACCGGTCAATGCCGGGATCACTGCGCCGCCTTGTGTGCCACCTACGGAGCCTTGAATAACCTGGCATTGCGTCGGGTTGCTGACAGAGCAGACGTCGACGCGGAAAGTCTGGGACGGCTTGTTCGCGGTCAGAGTTATTGGCATCGAGGCGGTGACCGTATTGCTGGCCAGCGGTGGTGCCCAGTTGTAGGTATAGCCGGTCGAGGGGCAACCGGTCAGACTAAGCGTGACTGTGGTGAGGGTGTCGTAGGCAATCGTCGGCGGTGCCACGCCCATGACGGACGAGCAAGGGCCGCCGGTCAGCGCCGGAAGAGCCATCCCCGAGAGATTGGTGCCGGTCGGCAATGTCAGTGTCGTGGTCGTGGTGCAGACCAGTTGCGCGCCTGTCTGTTGGCAATTGGTGGAGGACTGACCGTTCGCCGATTGCGCGTTGGCGGCTACGGCGACCATGAGCCCGGCGCAACAACTGAAGAGACGAATAAGGTTGAGGTTCATGAGCTACCTTTGGTTTCCGACTACCCCCGGAACGCGTGCATTGTACGCCATGACCAGCAGACTATGCGGTCGTGAAGGACGAAAAAAGGAGCCCCGTGGGGCTCCTTTCAACGAAGCGGAAGCGCTTCTTATCGGATGCTACGCGAGTATTTCAGGCTGTAGCTGTTGGAGTAGTTCTGTTGCGGGTTGCCCGTTTTGTACGAAGCCGCCGACATCACGAAACCAACGACCGGCAGACCGAAGTACGTTTGCGCGGCCGTGGCACCGGTCGATGCCGTAGAACCAGACACAGACGTCACGGTGCCGAGTCCGACCATGTTCGCGAGCGGGTTGGTGAACTGAAGCGTCAGCCAACCACCCTCTTTGCCAGCCGTGGCGACCGCAGCACCTTGGTTCTGAACCGGGGTGATGCCAACCGCGTTGGTCGAGCCGAGCGTGAAGCTTGCGCCGGCCGAGGTCACGCCACCGAACGAGATGACGTTGGCTTCCCAGCACAACGCGTTGCCCGGGGCATCCGGCGGACGCGGCGAGAAGTCGTCGCTGGTCGTTCCAACGTACTCTTCGCGATCTGTGGACGTCAGAGAGACGTCATCGCAAGAAACGCCTGTCTTGGTATTCCAGACGCGCTGGAACGGACGGCGCACCGAAGACGCGTTGACGTACTGGTTCTTCGTGGGCATCGTGATGACCCAGTCGGTACCGATGATGCCGTCGCCGGTGTACGCGTACTCGCCAAAAACTTGGTTGTGCATCATCGTGGCGGAGACGGCATCAATCGCCGAGCCCCACTGCGTGACGTACAGCGAACCGGCGTTGGTGACAACGCTGACCTTGCTCGTACCGCTGCTGAGGTTCGGGAGCGTGTCGCCCGAAGACGTGCGCGACGTTGCGAGCACCAAACCAAGACCGTCGACCGCAACGGCGTCATAGCCGGTGCTCATGCCACCCAACGGGTTCATGATGGTGCCGTTACCGAAGATGCCACCGCTCGGATCGAGCAGGCCCGTCGCCGCGAGGAAGCTCGCGTCGCTCGTCAGCTTGCAGGCCGGAACGCCGTTGTTGTGCGTCACGTCCTTGCCCAGCGCGGTGGCGTTCGGGATCGTCGCCATTTCGATGATCTCGACATAGCCCTCACGGGTGCGGTCGAGTGTCTGCAGTGCGGCAGCGTCATTCGCGAACAGGTAGTTACGGAAAGGCTGGCCGGACGCCGGGATCTTCGGGTTCGTGCAGCTGCGGTCGCTCGTGGCGATGGCGGCGCCATCGCTGGTCGGGGCAATCGCACCGACCCACACGTCTTTCGCCGACAGGAACAGGTTGAAGTCAAGGACCTCTTGCGAGTTCTTGCCCTCGAGGAAGCGCACCTTGACGGCTTTGGCCTGATCCGTCGTGTTGACGACGGACAACAGCGTTACGTTGCCGGCACGAACCGTGTAGTACGGATAAACCAAGGCTTGGCCAAGGCCATCCGGATTGACGTAGACAGCATTCGCCGCGCCCGCCATAGCGAGAGCGCCAGCACCCGCCAGAGCGGAGAACAGCGCTTTTTGCTTGAACGTATTCATATTTTGTCTTGACTCCTGTATTGAGTTTTGAGTGATCACTTTAGAACCAACAGCAATAGGTCTTTGTGTAGAGCGGTGCTCCTTGGCGAGGAGTGTATATCAGAAATCAGCGGCGAATCAACCACACCTCGCCGTCATTGACTACCCAGGTCTCCTCCACGGGGACAATCTGCGGCCGGGAGCCAACGCGAGGGATGGTCACGGAGAGCGTGACGGCGGTGTGCACCGTGCAGACCTCGTCCTTGCAGGTCGCGCCTTCGACGCGTGCACTGAGGTAGCCCATCCGCTGCATCGCCGCCGAGAAGTCGGACGCAGATTGCCCTCGCCGTGACGCTGGCGAATAGAAGGCGAATGCGTCGTCGTAACGCTTGTCCAGCAAGGCTTTCCAGCGATCGGTGGATCGTTGCACGGCCCGTGCCTGCACCGCTTCGAGCGATGTCGACGACGCGGTTGCGGGCGAGCCGGGCGGGGATGCACAGCCGCTCAGGAACGTTACCAACACGGATGCCACCGCGAGCAGTGACGCGGAGTTGGGCTTACGCTTGTTGGCGGTAGGGTGAAGTGTAGGTGGCATGTTGTATGAACGCAACAAAGGTCACTCGGACGGGGTTGGAGAAACTTTGAGGGACTGATTGAACTCGTTCGGAATGCTCTGGTCGCGACCGGCTTTGGGGCGGTTTGCCGCCGCCGTTGGCAACGCTTTCGTGCTGGCGCTCGGCGCCAAGGATTCGATTGCGCTCATTTTTTGACGCAGTTCGTCCACGACCCCACGGGCCTCTTCGACGCTCGCGAGAATGCGCGGCGTCACGAGCAGGACAAGTTCGGATCGGTTGGACTTCCAGTTCTGGTTGCCAAACAACCCCCCGATGACGGGTACCGTCGACACCAGCGGCACGCCGCTCGTCCCGAAGCTCGAGTTGTCGAGAAACAGCCCCCCGAGCAACATGGTGTCGCCATTGGCCACCATCACGGTGGTTTGCTGCGAGTTTTGGGTGATATCCGGGTTCGGGTTGTCGGCACGAGTCTGTCCGGCATTGCTGCTCTGATACTGGATCTCGAGGAACACGTTGTCACCGCTGACCCGCGGCGTGATATCGAGCGAAAGGCCGGTGTTGATGTACTGGTAGGAATTGGTTGCCGACGTCGTGGTGCTGGCCACCGTAGACTGCGTCTGAACCGAAATCTGGGTGCCGTTCGAGAAGGTTGCCTTCTGGTTGTCGAGCGTCAGCAACGTCGGAGAGGCGACGACCCGTGACTGTCCCTTGGTTTGCAGCGTGTTGAGCACGACCTTGGCGGCTGCCCCCTGCCATGTATAGCTGAAGCCCGAGACCACCGGCCCTCCGGCGACAGGGGTACTGTTGATGCTGCCGATGCCGCCATCCGAAGTCAGTCGGTTGATCGAGGACTCGGGTTTGCCGGCGAACAGGCTGGAAAGTCCGAACTGCAGGTCCCCTGTCAAGGCGATCTGCGCGATCTGCACCTCGATGGCGAGCATTTTCGGTGGGGTATCGAGCTTTTTGACGGCCGCCTCGATGGCGCTGTATTCGGATGGCGTCGCCACGATGAGCAACGCGTTTCGGTCCTTGTCGGCGATCACGGTTGCGTTTCGGGCCAGGCCGATGGCCTGATTTGCCGCCCCGGTCACGCCAGACACGGGACGCGCGGCAGTCGTGCTGGTCACGGGAGCGGGCCGCGCGAGGGAATTGCCGGGCGTCACCAGGGACTGTCCGGGTATGGGCGAAACGGGCGCAGTAAGCGTCGAGGCCGTTTGGCCCGGCGCCACCGTTGCCTGCGTTGCGCCTCCAACGCGCCCGGAGATGGCTTGTTGCAGCGTGGCCTGCAGTTTCTCGGCCTGGCCATACTGCACGTAGTACACGTAGAGACGCGCGCCACCACCCGCGTCGCCGCCCTTGTCCAGGCGCTCGAGCCATTGCCGCGCATCCCGAATCACGTCGCGCTGCGGCGAAATCAGCAGTAGTGCGTTCATGCGCTCGATCGGCACCACGCGCAACAAACCGGCAAACGGATTGCTTCCGGTCGGAAAGATCTTTTCCCAGTCGGCTGCCACGGTTTTGACGTCGGCCGAGTCAAGCGTGTAGAGCAGGAACGACATGCCGGTCATGAGATCGACGTCGAACATTTCGGCGATCTCGAGCAAGTTGCGAACCTCCGCCTCGGTGCCGGTGAGGAAGAGCAGATTGCGCAGTTCATCCACGCGTATCGCCGGAGGAGTGCCCGCTTTGGCAAACGGGAGCAAAACGCGCTCGAGTTCCTTGGCGCCGATATGCCGCACCGGCAGAATCACGACGCCGTTGCCGGCGCCCGCGCGCAACTGCAGGCGCGGGGTCGTCACCCCAACGTTGCCCGCAGCCTCCGGCAGGACGCGCCAGTAGGTGCCATCGCGGACGAGGACGGCGCGCACCGAGCGCAGCAGCATCTCGAGTGTTGGAATGATGTCGGTCGGCTTGATGCCCTTGGCCGTCCGCACGGTGACCGTGCCCGTCACCGCCGGATCGATGATGAAGCTTTCACCCAGCCCATCACCGAGCAGATTGCGAACGACCTCGCGGATATCGCCGTTCTCGACGTTGAGCAGGATGGGCCCCGCCGCGTCGGCGTTCGCGGGCGACGCATTCGGTATGCGGAACGTCCGATCCGTGCCGAGGAAGATCTTCGCGCGATCTGCGCTTGGATTCGTCGACGAAAAGGAAATCGATTCGCCGCTTCGTGGCGCGAGCGTGGGGGCGCTTGCGGCGCGCCGAGGCGCCAGATTCCCATCGGCCGACGATTGCAGGGTGCCCGCTCCCTCATGCGCACACGCGGCCAACAAGGCCGTCACGCTCACGGTGAGGCAAACGCGCCATGCTGCCGGCCAATTCGGTGTGGGTGTCATTTCGTTTCCTACGGATTGCCGCTTTGTTGCCGAGCCAGTCGTCGGCGCTCGATAAACTCGACGGCGTTCATCACTTCCCGAGGCCGGTCCGACCTGGGAACGACTTCAACGAGGCCGTTCGGGTACACCCTTGGCCCGTTGCCGGGCAATTGAACGGCGGTCGTCGCGGGTGGTGGTTGCACCGCCGCCGACGGCGCACCAGGCACGGTCGCGGGTGCATTCGCTCCCGTAGCCGCCATCACTGCCGGTGGCACGGGCGCTGGTGGCGGGGGAGGTGGTGGCGGCAGTCGCCCGGACGCCGTGAATTTTGGCATCTGAACGACATCCGTTTCGCCCTGAAAAGCAAGCACGATGCGATCGGGTTCCACGGCGCTGACGGTCAATTCCTGAAGCACATCGCCCGCTCGAACGCTGCGCACACGATTGTTCGATACTTCGCGCACTTGGGCGATCTTTTCACGACCAAGGTCCGTCACGCCCACGAGCTGATAGAGCCCGCGACGGATCTGGGGTTTCGGTGGCTCCGTCGCTGCTGCCACAGCTTGCGTCGGTGCCGTCCGCCGAGTCGGATTGAGCAGCGGTCGTTCCGTGATCTGGTTGTATGCCACCGCATCCGAGCCCAGGCGAAAATCGGGCAGTACGCCCGCCATGTCCGACTTCGCGCGACCGGCTCCCGTGCTGGTCGCGGGAACACCCGAACCGCTGGCAAGATACAACTCGACGCCGAGCGCGGCAGCCAATGCGAGGGCCAACGTGATTAGGAACGAGCGCAATCAGACCTCCCGCATCACGATTTTCCAGTCCCCGAGGAGACACCACCCACCCGCCCCGCGCGCGCGCTGTCCTTCGGGCCCCAGGCCTGAATTTCGATTTGGGCGGTGACTTCGGGTTCCTGGTTGGGTGGGGGCTTGTAGCCGCGTGGGACGGTGGCGCGCAGCGTGACGGTGTCGAGGAACAGGTACGGTACGGCGGTGTCGAGCGCGTAGAGGGTTTTTTGCAGCGCGGCGGGCGTGGCGTTGAAGCCGACGTTGAGCGAGTAGAGGCGGAAATTGCCGTCGTCCTTGACGGTGACCGGTTGCAGTGAGGTGAGCCGCGAGCCGTTGCTTTCGAGCAGCGGGCGCACGAGGTCGGTCAGTTCGGCGCCACCGAGGTTGGGCGCGGTGTTTTTGAGGAAGAAGCGGGCCGAATCGCGAGCCTTGATGACTTCGAGCGCGCGCTGATGTTCGTTGCGCTGCTCGGCCACGCGCTGGAAGCGCGCGATGCGTTCTTCGGCGCCGCTGCGTGCGGCCTCGTAGTGCCGCGCGATGAGCCAGGCGGGGACGGCGACGGCGGCCACGACGAGTGCGAGCAGCAGCACGGCCAAGGTGGCGGCGAGCGCTCGACCGCGCGGGCCGGTGGGCAGCGCGATCATGGTTTTTTCTCCGTCGAGGGCGCTGCGGAGGGCGCGGCGACGGGCCGACGCGGCTCAGCCGGTGTTGACGTGGTCGGCGCGCCGGCGGCGGATGGCGCGGCAGGGTTGCCCGGCGTCGAGGCGCCGACCGGCGCGCCTGGCGGGGGCGTCGTGGCGAGCGCTGGCTTCGCCGCCGTGGGTGCGCCGGCAGGAGCCGCCGGGGCGACCTGCACGGTGGTGACGGCGGCGGCGTCGGAGAGCTGAATCTGCTTGGGCAATTCGGCCGCGACCAGTTCGCCCGCGATATGGAAGCGTTCGGCGGTCGGGGTGACGCGAGTCATCGTGGCCTTGAACGTCGGGTCCTTGATGAGCGGGGACTGCTGGATGGTTTGCAGCAGCGATCCACCGCTGCCGGTTTCACCCTGAATGATGACCTCGCGCGTCTTTTGGTTCGCGACCGGCCGGATTTCGAGCGTTTGCACCCAGGTGTCGTCGGGCAGCCGCTTGCTCAGGTCATCGAGCACCTGGACCACGAGCGGCGAGGCGTGCTTGCGTTGCAGTGGCAGGTTGTATTCGCTGACCTGCTTTTCGAGTTGTCGCTGCAACACGCTGGCGACCTCGGCGTCGGCACGTGCCTTCGCTTCGATCGGTTGCAGCGCGATGACCTGCTCGCGCAGTTGCCACAGCGGGAAGATGACCAAGGCGAGCGCGAGCAGCACGCAGAGCAGCATCAACGCGGGGTTGATCCAGCCATGACGATCGCCCGGGGCGTCGTCGTCGCGGCTGCTCGCGAACAGGTCGAGCGAGGTGTCGACGTCGCTCGGAGCGAGCAGCAGCCGTTTCACCTGAAGGTTGCGGCGCTGCGCCTCTTCGATGAAGGTGGCGACGCGCGCGCGGGGCACGGCGACCACTTCGACGCGGCAGCTGCGGCTGGCGGCGTTGCGCTCGATCACGCGGAAGTCGTAATGGAGGTCGCTCGGCTTGAGCGGGGTCAGACGGTCGATTTCGAAACCAAGCACTTGTCCGAGGCGTGGCTCGACCGCCAGCGGCAGTTCGATGGTGCGCCGAAAGCCGCCCGCCTCGCCCACCACCAGCGCGACGTCGCCGCCGCGCTGCGCGAGCGCGGAATGGGCGAAGGGTTTGCCGGCGTCGAGTTCGGCCGCAGCGGGCCACACGCGGTCGTCGACGGGCGACCACAGGGCCGGACGCTTGCCGCGCGCGATGCGGGCGCGGATCGCTGCGGGTATGCACTCGTAGAGATGTCGCCGCCACCAGCGACCGAATTCGTTCAGCGCCTGCGCCGCCGATGGCGCACCACCCGATGCGCTGCCCACGAGGTCAGTCACGCGCGCCTCCGGCGGTGGAGGTCGCGTTGTCGAATGACAAGGCGTCGGCCGCCAGGCCGCGCTGCCACAGGTAGAACTGAGGGCGGCCGCGTTGGTTGCCCTGCAGCCGGACGCTCGCTTCGCGCGATGCGCGGATGCCGTCGGCCGTCATGACGTCGGCGCGGATGCGGATGGCCTGCTGCCCACCGGCGAAGTAGGGGCTGCTGAACGGGAGCGGCGGCGGGGTCAGGCCGTCACGCAACGCGGCGTCACGCTGGGCGATCCAGTCACCGGCCTGGGCGGCGTCGATGCCGGGAATCAGGCGCATGACGGCAAGCGTGGCCGCCTGCGGGTCGATGCCGGGCGAGCGCGAATTGACCGTGAGCAACGGGGCTACCGCGTTGTAGATCTTCGGGGTCACGCCCATCACGTTTTGCAATTCCTCGACAGCGACGAAAAAATCGTTCGCCGGCAGCACTTTCTTGCCGGCGGCGCGGTAGTCATCGGCCTCCGCACCGTTGGGCCGTTTCAGGTTGTCGGCGTCCGTCCAGTCCTTGACGGCGGCGACGATGGCGTCGGCCTCTTCCTCGCTTGCGCCAGCGGAGACGAAAAGCTGTTTGAGCAGCGGTTCCGCGGCAAAGTTCAAATCGATTTTAGCAGCCTCGCTGCGGGCGGAAACGGCCATCTGGATGCCGCTTTCCGTCCATTGGTGCGGCACGCCGTCGGCCTTCCAGCGCTCGGCGGCCGCCTGCGCGTCGGGCGGGCGGGGGCGCGCGAGTTCGTAGACCATGCGGTTGACGGCGCCGTCGGCCGCCGCTTGGGCGAGCGCCGTCTGCACCGTGTTGCGAGCAAGCTGGGTGGTCAGGCGCTGGTTGTCGCTGAACGACAACGCGATGACCGACAGGAAGACGACGAGGCCGATCACGAGAATCAGGGCGATGCCGCGTTGCCGGCGCCGGCGCGGAATGGACCGTGCGTTCATCCGCGCGGCCCCGCCTGGATGATGCAGCGCTGGCGCTGAAAGTCGAAGTTGCAACCGAGCGCCTGCGTGAGCTTGAGCGGAATGCGCAGTTCGGGCCAGACGGCGCCGCCCTGTTCGGTGATTTGGATGCGGATCATCGCCGGCATGCGCGCGTTTTCGTCCCAGGCGTCGCGCCAGGTCCCGGCGTCGGGGTTGTTCAGAGGGTCGTCACCGGGGTCGAAATAGGCGAGCGTCAGCGATTCGATGTGGTCGGCGAGCACGATCGGGTCGGCCGCGGGAATGTCCGGCACCGATTTCTCCTCGGGGTCGGGCGCGGCGCGGCGCAGCACGAGTTGTTTGCGTTCGGGGTGGTTGGCGGCGGGGGCGACGATGAGTTGCCACCAATTGACGCCGCCCGTGGCGATTTGCGAGGTGATCGGCGCGAGGTAGGTGACGCTGTCGCTGCGACCGGCGAACTTGAGCGGCTGCCCGACTTCGCGCCGCCAGCGCAGCGGGAGCGCCCCGGCCAAATGCTCGCGCAGAAAGCCATAGGTGCGCGCGTACTGCTCGGTGCGTTCGCCGAGCGCCGCCGCCGCGGCAGTGGAGCGTTCGGCGCCGCGCACGCTGCCCATCAGGACGGCGGTGAGAACGGCGAGCAGCGTGATGGCGGCCAGCAATTCGATCAGCGTGAAGCCACCGACGCGGTGCCGGACGGGGGCGCTCATGGCGTCGGCCTCGGGGTGGCGACCAGCGTGCTCAGTTCGACGACGCGCGGGCGTGCGCCGCTGCCTTCGGCGTTGGCCGTGCTGACGCGAGCGACGACGCGTTTCAGATCATAAGGCGGGCGGATCGGCGAATCAGCGTCGTCGCTCGTCTCGGCGCTGACGGTCAGCGTCCAGGCGAGTTTGCCGTCGCGGCTGTTGCCGCTGGTCGTGCCATCTTCGAGCGCGCCATCGACTCCGGCACCGGCGAGCAGCGATTGGGCGAGCGTCGTCGCGTGCGTGTAGTCCGAGGCGACGGTGGCGGCGCGCACGCCCGTGGCGAACACTTGCGAGAGCGCCGCGATGCACAGCGCCGCGATGACGACGGCGACAATCACTTCGAGCAGCGTGAAGCCACGCGCGCGCCGCCGCCCGACGCAGGCGATGTCAAGGGTGCGTTTCATGCTCCGTCGTCGATGCTGATGTGGCCGGTCAGCCAGTTGATGTCGATGTTCAGCGTGCGATCCTTGACCTTGAGCGCGACGCGACCGCCGGTCGACCCGCCGTCGGGGTAGAAGCGGACGAAGGCGTGGTTGTCATCGAGCGTTTCGGCGGCCGTGGTGGTGAGTTCGAGCGCGACGTCGGCAGGCCATTGGCCGCGATGCTTGCCATCGGGCAGCTGGAAGGTGCGATCGAGCAGGTTGAATTCGACGCCGACATCCTTGCGGGTGATGATGGCCTCGCTGCGCGCGATGCGCAGTGTCTGCGCGACGTTGCGGGCGAGCGAGCGCTGCTGCGCGGCGCTGACGCCGTTCGAGAAGAGCGGCGGCGAGACGGCCGCGAGCAGCACGATGAGCCCGATGACGACGAGCAGTTCGAGCAGCGTGAAGCCGCGCGCGCGGCGTCGACCTTCGCCCGCGGCGTCACCTGTGCGCGCGTTTGCCGACATCGGGCGGGCGCGGTCCGCGCGGGACTGCGGCTCAGCCTCAGTTCTTGACGATGTCGGCGTTCTCGCCCTCGCCGCCTTCCTTGCCGTCAGCGCCGAGGGACTTGAGTTCGAAGGGGGTGTTGTTGGGGCCGGGAACGGTGTATTTGTAGTCGTTGTTCCACGGGTCCTTGATGTTGTCCTTGCGCAAGTACGGCCCGCTCCAGTTCGGCAGGTTGCCAGGGTTCTTGATCAGCGCCTCGAGCCCCTCCTGCGCGTTGGGGTAGCGACCGTTTTCGAGCTTGAACAGATCGAGCGCCTGCACCATCTGCCCCATTTCGGTCTTCGCGGCGCCGACCTTGGCCTTCTCGGTCTGGCCAAGGAAGCGGCTGCCGATGGTGGCGGCGAGCACACCGATGATGACGATGACGGCAAGCAGTTCCATCAGCGTGAAGCCACGCTCGCGTCGTTGTGGGGTCATGGTCGGCTCCTGAGCCTTGGTGGCGATGGGTGAGTGAAATACGACCGAAACGTCGTGCCCGGGCGCTGGTTGAGCGCGAAACGCGCCATCAACTTTTGCAGGAAATGGCGTTGGCAAAGGGCTTGGGGGCGAGTTGTGCATAAAGTCGAGTTTCGCTGTTTTTCGGCGCTAAGCCCGTTGTGGATGCGGTTTCCCGCAAAAAGTTGTATCGTAATCGTCGTCGTGACGAAGGAGGGTTCGACCGTCGTTCAGACGTTAAATTCCGTCAATCCGAGCAGCGCGCTCATCAGCGCGAAGATGATGCCTCCGACGACGACCGCCAGCGTGAGGATCAGGATCGGTTCCAGCAAGCCAAGGGCGCGTTTCAGCGACGTGTTCACTTCCTGGTCGTAGATGTCGGCGACCTTGATCAGCATGCTGTCGAGGCGCCCGGTCTCCTCGCCCACGGCGACCATGTGGACGGCGAGCTTCGGGTAGAGCCCCGTCTCCATCAGCGGCCGCGCAAAGCCCTGCCCCGCCTTCAGCCGAGCGACGACGCCGTCGAGCGAACCGGCGAGCGCGCGGTTGTCCACCGTGTCCTTGACGATGGTGAGCGCCGGCAGCAGGCTCACGCCATTGCCGAGCAAGGTGCCGAGCGTACGCGCAAAGCGCGCCACCTCGATCTTGCTGAAGAGATCGCCAAGCACGGGCAGCGTGAGCTTTCGGCGGTGCCAGTTCAGTTGCCCCTGCGGCGTGCGCATGCGGCCGCGCACCAGAATGATCACGGCGGCGGCGGCGACCAGCAGCATCCAGCCATCGTCGCGCAGCGCGTGCGACAGCGCGAGCAGATTCTCGGTCGCCGGCGGCAGCGCACGACCGAACTGGCGAAACGTGGCCTCGAACTTCGGCACCACGAAGAAGAGCATCGTCAACACCGCCACCACGGCAACCGCAACCAGCACGATCGGATAGAGCAGCGCCGACTGCACGCTCGAGCGCAGCTCCGCGCTGCGCTCCTGGAACTCGGAGATGCGCGCAAGCACGGGGCCGAGCGTGCCACTGGCCTCGCCGGCGCGGACCATGTTCACGTAGAGTCGATCGAAGTGCCGGGGATGCTCGGCCAGCGCCTGCGACAGCGCCTTGCCGCCGCGCACGCGGTCGCGCAGGTCTTGCAGCAGGCTCGCCAACGGCCCGGTGTCGGCGAGCCCGACCAGCAGTTCGAAGGCGCGGTCGAGCGGCAGGCCAGCGCCGATCAGGTTGGCGAGGTCGCGTGTGACGCTGACGATCTGCTCGCGCGTGATGCGTCGCCGCGCCAGGAGCCGGCCGAGCGTGCTCGTCTTGCGCTCGTGGGCGGCCATCGCGGCCGAGGCTGCCGTCTGGATGCCGAGCAGGATCAGCCCCTGCTCGCGCACGCGCTCGACGGCGTCGGCTTCGCTCGCCGCTTCGATCTGGGCGCGAACGGCCTCGCCCGAGGAGCGCACCGCTTCGAAGGCATACAGCGCCATCGGTTCGTCCTTTCAGCGTGACGGCAAACGGTGAGCCAGAGATCGCACGCCGCTACCCTTCGCGTGTCGCACGCAACACTTCCTCGACCGTGGTGATGCCGGCGGCCACCTTGCGCAATCCGTCGTCGTACATCGGCAACATGCCTTCGTCGATGGCCGCGCGGCGCAGTTCGCTGGCATTGGCCTTTTGCATGATGAGTCGGCGCAGCGGCTCCGACAGCGGCATCATCTCGGCGATGCAGACGCGGCCCGTGAAGCCGGTGTTGCCGCACTGCGCGCAACCCACGGCCTTGTAGACGACCGGCGTGCGCTCGGCGGTGACGCGCGCAAGCCCGATGTCGCGAGCGGTCGCCTCGTCGAGCGTGTGCGCCTCGCGGCAGTTCGGGCACAGCGTACGCACGAGGCGCTGCGCAAGCACGCCGATCAAGGTGCTGGTCAGCAGGTAGTCATCGACCCCCATGTCCAGCAGACGGCTCACGGTGGCCGGAGCATCGTTGGTGTGCAACGTCGACAGCACGAGGTGACCGGTGAGCGCGGCCTGCACGGCGATCTCCGCCGTTTCGAGGTCGCGGATCTCGCCGATCATGATGACGTCGGGATCCTGTCGCACGATCGAGCGCAGCGCGTTGGCGAAGGTGAGATCGATCTGCGGTTTGACCTGGATCTGGTTGATGCCGGCCATCTGGTACTCGACCGGGTCTTCCACGGTGAGGATCTTGACCTCCGGCTGATTCAGTCCGTCGAGCGCGGTGTAGAGCGTCGTGGTCTTGCCCGAGCCGGTGGGCCCGGTGACCAGCAGGATGCCATTCGGTTGCGCCAGCGCGCCCTTGAAACGCGCGAGGATGTCGGGCGCGAAACCGAGGCGCTCGAAGTTGAGCGCCACGCCGCCCTTGTCGAGAATCCGCATGACGACGCTTTCGCCATGCATCGTCGGCACCGTCGAGACGCGCAGGTCGATGTCCTTGCCCTGGATGCGCAGCCGGATGCGGCCGTCTTGCGGCAGGCGCCGCTCGGCGATGTCCAGATGCGCCATGATCTTGATGCGCGAGATCACGGCGGCCGCGAGCCGCCGTGGCGGCGATTCGATTTCGTGCAGCACCCCGTCGATGCGATAGCGCACGATCAGCCGATTCTCGAACGGCTCGACGTGAATGTCGGAGGCGCGCGCTTCGAGCGCATTGGTGATGAGCAGACTCACCAGACGAATGACCGGCGCTTCGGAGGCGAGGTCCTTCAGTTGCTGCACGTCGTCGCCGAGCACGTCGGCATCGAGGCGCGCTTCGATATCCCCCTCGGAGAGCTGAGCCACGGCGGTGCGGCCGCTGCCGTAGAGCCGCTCGATGGCGCTGTCGATTTCGCTGCCGATCGCGACCACGCGGTGCACCGTGCGGTTGCTGATCAGCTCGAAGGCATGCGGCGTGAACGCATCGAACGGGTCGGCCACCGCAATGGTCAGCGCCGCCTCGTCCTCCTCGATCGGCAGCGCACGTGCATCACGCAGGAAACGCGCCGAAGCGCGCTCTTCGAGGATCGGGATTTCCGGAAAGGCCGAGGCTTCGACATAGGGCAGCGCGGCTTGCTCGGCAATCGCCATCGCAACGTCACGCGCCGACACGATGCCGAGAGTCGTCAGCAGGCTGCCCAGTTTTTCGGGTCGAGTCGCGGCGGCCTGCAGGCGCAACACGCGGTCGAGTTCGGCCTCGTCGAGCTTGCCGCGCGCGAGCAAAATGGCGCCGAGTTTGCGCGCGGCGACCGGCGGTGGCGGTGCGCCTTCGGCAGCAGTCGTGGCTTCGCGTTCGGCGGTCTCCACCAGCCTCACCCCGTCGTCGTTGTGGTCAACCTTTGATTTTAACGGCGGCAAATGGTTCGCGCGGGGGCCGAAACTCGCAATCGTGGTTCAGACGCCCTCGGCCGGCGCCGGCGTGATGGCGCCCCGCTGCAGTCGCTTGAGGATCGCCGCCAGCGCCACGCCATAGGCCGGAACGAAGAGCAGCAGGCTCACGCCGAGCTTGGTTGCGTAGTCGACCCAGGCGATCTCGACCCAATGCTCGGCCATGAACGCATCCGGACTTCGCCAGAACGCGACGGAAAAGAACACCGCCGTGTCGAGCGCTTGGCCGACGATGGACGACAGCGTCGGCGCGGGCCACCACGCACGAGCGCGTCGGCGCACGCGGTCGAACACCTGAATATCCAGCAGTTGCCCGAGCACATAGGCGGCCGCGCTCGCCAGCGCAATGCGAAACACGAACGCATTGAACGTCGCGAGAGCGGCAACGCCCTTGAAGCTGCCCTGTTGGAACAGCACGCCGACGATGTAGGAGGCAAGCAACGCGGGCAGCATCGCCCGCGCGATCACGCGGCGTGCCGCGTCACGCCCGATCAAGCGCACGGTGAGGTCGGTCACGACGAAAATCAGCGGGAAGCTGAACGCGCCCCAGGTACTGTGCAGACCGAACACCTCGATCGGCAGTTGCACGAGATAGTTGCTGGCGATGACCAGGGCGATGTGCAACGCGACCAGCCGAGGGAGCGCGCGGGGGGCTAGCGGCGCCGCTGGCGCCGTGTGGGAGTCGTTCATGTCGAGCCTTTTTGCTGGATGGGGTTAGGGAACCCATGTCGCCGCCGGGGAACCGGTATCGGCGCGGCCCATTTTAATTCTCATTCGAAGTCGAACGCAGCCGAGACGAATCGTCCCCAAGGTCTGGTCCAGCCGTCGGCGCCTCTGGCGTGGGTGCGAGCCCGCCTGTTCGCGCTCGGTGACGCTTCCGGAGGATCGAGTCCTCAGCGAGGTCGAGCCCTCGCCACCGTAGAATGACCGGCTTTGTCGATCGAATGCGCCGGCGCGCGCAAGCCTCATGAAGAAGTACATGTGCCTGATCTGCGGTTGGATCTACGACGAGGCCGTCGGTTGTCCCGACGATGGCATCGCGCCGGGCACCAAGTGGGACGACATCCCGATGAATTGGACTTGCCCCGAATGCGGCGCCCGCAAGGACGATTTCGAGATGGTCGAATTCTGAATCGACGATTTGCGAGCCCGCCGGTTCGAAGCGTAGCCTCGATGCAACGAAGTGGAATCGAGGTTCCGTGCGCTTGCGACCCACCAATGCCTCGATTGCGCTGCGCTGCATCGCGGCTACCGTGGTTACGGCGGTCGCGTCGGTTTGCGACTCGCTCCTGAGCCAGCGTAGCCTCGATGCAACGAAGTGGAATCGAGGTTCCGGGCGCTTGCTAGCCGCAAATGCGATTGCGCTGTGCTGCATCGCGGCTACCGTGGTCACGGCGGTCGCGTCAGTTTGCGACTCGCCGCTGAGCCAGCCAGCGTAGCCTCGATGCAACGAAGTGGAATCGAGGTTCCGTGCACTTGCGACCCACCAATGCCTCGATTGCGCTGCGCTGCATCGCGGCTACCGTGGTTACGGCGGTCGCGTCAGTTTGTGACTCGCTGCTGAGCCAGCCAGCGTAGCCTCGATGCAACGAAGTGGAATCGAGGTTCCGTGCTGCGGCGGCGCCGGCGAGCTCGCGCGAGCTGGCGCTCCACGGAGCATCCTTACGCGATACAGCTTGACACTGGAAGGCGCATCCATAGCAGGCTTGCGACCCGAAAAACGGCCAAAGTCGACTTGAAAACAGCAAAAATCCCATGTATCGTGATCAAAGGCAAGTTTTGCTTTTGAATCAATGGGTTGCATTAGCTCCTTATCACATTGCGAGCAAGCCGGCGACGTGCCGATGGCGTCGGGACGTGAAAGTTGCCCTACAAGCCGCGCCAATCAAGGAGACTTCCAGGTGCGCTGACCGGCCTGCCGATCGGGCGATTGGGTCGCTCACGCGGCGGCGGGATCGCGCTGCACCTGCCCGCGCATACTTGGCGTCACGCGGGGGAGTTGCGTATCGCAGATGCGAGCTCTTTCAAAAGCCGAGGCGCTGAAGCGACTCCCGAGGGGGTGCATGGCCGGTGCAGCGAATCGCGGCTCCGATGCTCGCAACGGCTTGCCATGGCTGCGCCGTGCGCCTCGATGCGAACCAAAATCCATCGCATTTTTNNACCAATCTACGCGAAACGCTGCACCACACGCTAGCTCAGCCAAACGAGATAGTGGTCGGCCAGAAGCGCTGCGAAGACTGCGGCGAGGTAGGTGAGCGAGTAGCGGAATACGCCCTTCGCTGCGGCGTCGCTGTAGGCGTGACGCAAACGCCAGATGAGCCAGATGAATCGCAGCCCGAGCACGAGCGCGGCGACGCCGTAGAGCAGCCCGCTCATGCGTATGGCAACCGGCAACAGCGACACGGCGAGCAACAGCCATGCGTACAGCAACATGTGCAGCGTCGTGTAGTCGCGACCGTGGGTGACGGGCAGCATCGGCAGACCGGAGCGCTCGTAGTCCTGCTGGCGGTAGAGCGCCAGCGCCCAGAAGTGCGGCGGCGTCCACGCGAAGATGATCAGGAAGAGCAGGAGCGGCGGTGCCGTCACGTCGTTCGCCACCGCGGCCCAACCGAGCACCGGCGGCATGGCTCCGGCCGCGCCGCCGATCACGATGTTTTGCGGCGAGTTCGGCTTCAGGTAGAGCGTGTAGACGAAGGCGTAGCCAAAGAAGGTCCCGAGCGTCAGCGCCCAGGTGAGTACGTTGGTCGTCACGATGAGCACGGCGCTGCCCAGCGCGCCCAGCACGAACGCGAAGATGACGATTTGCGCGGTGCTCAGCCGACCCTGCGCCGACGGTCGCCAATGCGTGCGTTTCATGCGCGCATCGATCGCCGCTTCGAGCAGGCAATTCATCGCAAAGCTCGCGGCTGCAAGGAGCCAGATGCCCAGACAGCCGCCGACGACCGCGCCGAGCGGTGGCAGCACCGGGTCGACCAGCAGCATGCCGATGAAGGCCGTGAACACGGCGAGCGTCGTCACGCGCGGTTTGGTCACCGCCCAGTAGTCGCGCCAGGTGGCAGCGGTCGGTTCCCCGTCGTTCATGGCCATGTCGTCAGCCGATCGCGGACACGCGCAGCAGTCGCGCGAGATCCTGATGCAACTTCTTGATATCCGGTTGGCGCGGCCAGAGCAACACTTGGTTGTCGAGCGGATCGACGAGCAGAATGCCCTGATCGAGCGCGCGCGCCCAGGCTTCGGGTAGCGCCGGCGGCCGCATGACGAAGAGCACGTCGGGATGCGCCTCCGTCATCTCGGCGGTGGGCCGTTCGGTGACGAGCGCAACGCGGGTCACGCGGTTGCGCTCGCGCGCGAGCAGCGTTCGCGCCTGTCGCGTGGCGTACAGAACATCACGGCATGGCGTGTCGCACGGGCCTGACAGCGTGAACACGACGCGCCATTTGCCATCCCAGAGCGCCATGTCGCCGGGTGCGATGGTGCCCTCGGGCAGCGAAGGCAGCTTCGCGGTTGGCAACAACGCGCCGTAGCTTTTGCCGCCGCTTGGCTGCATGAAGTAGTAGGCCAGGAGCGCCGAGACGAGCGGCGCGGCGCAGACCAACGCAATCAGGAAAATGGTTTTGCCGGCGGATTTCAAGACGATGCGCGCTTTCGAAAATTCAGCACGACGAACAGCACCACGGCCAACGCCGCGAAGAGATACCACTGTGCCTGCAGTATCCGATTGAACATGGCGTTCGTGCCTCCCAGCGGGCGGCTGACACCGGTGAATCCTGCGCCTCCGATCTGGTCGAGTTCGAACGGGGCGAGCGGGCGTTGCCAGCGGCGCGCGATTTCGCCGATGTCGACGTAATTGAGGACCTTCGCACCGTCGTTGTCCGCCGAGCCGCGGTTGCGCGACGGCGGGCGATCGACGCGCGCCTCGATGCTGACCACGCCATCGGGAGTGCTGACGTTCGGGAGTTGGTCGCGAAACGGCGACGCCTCGACCCAGCCACGATCGAGCAAAAAGTAGCGCACCCCACCGGTCGGCAAGGCGGTGACGACCAATTGCAGCACACCGTAGCCGACCCGCCCGTCGTGCATGCGATTGTCGGCAAACAGCACGGCATCGGCGACGAAGCGCACATCGAGTTTCGCCGTGCGGTAACGCACGTTGTCGTCGAGTTCCGTCATCGCCAACAGCTCCGCCGGCGCAAGCGATGGCAGCTGCAGCGCCCGCTGCTGCGCCGCCTGTTGCTGTTCGCGTGCAGCCGCCCTCGTGCCCTGCCAGTTCCCCAGCCGGATGGTCGCCGCGACGATCACAAGCGTCAACAAGACGGCCCATCCGCGCGGCCGAAACGCGCGCGGAGCTCGCCCGATCGACGCTCTCGCGCCGGACCTGTCGTCGGCCGCCATGGTCGCTATCTCTCTAAAATGGCGCGATGCGCTGGTTGGTCATTGTCTGCCTTTTCGCGATCGTCGCGTCCATGGCCTCCGCCCTGGTGTTTCTGTTCCGCGACCGCGGCACACCGTCGCGCCGCATGGTGCGCGCGCTGACGCTTCGTGTGGCGCTGTCGGTGGGGCTGTTCATCTTCTTGATGCTGAGCTATCGGCTAGGTTGGATCGGCCCCAACGGCATCGCCTCCTGAGCGCATCCCAGGCCCGCTTGCATCGAGGCGACACCCGCATCGAACCCACAAATGCGAAGCGGCCTTGCGGCCGCCTCGGCACCGGGCCGTTCGCCGTATCGATTACAGCATGTAGACGACGACGAACAGAATGAGCCAGACGACGTCGACGAAGTGCCAATACCATGCCGCGGCTTCGAATGCGAAGTGATGCTTCGCGTCGAAATGACCGCGCAAGACTCGAACCAGCATCACCGCCAGCATGATCGCGCCGATCGTGACGTGGAACCCGTGGAAGCCGGTCAGCATGAAGAAGGTGGAGCCGAAGATACCGCTCGATAGCTTCAGGTTGAGTTCGCTGTAGGCGTGCGCGTATTCGTAAATCTGCAGCGCGAGGAACGTGGCGCCCAGCAGAATCGTCGCCGCGAGCCAAAGCTTGAGCTTTCCGCGTTGCCCATCGAGCAATGCGTGGTGCGCAATGGTCAGCGTCACCCCGGACGAGAGCAGCAGCGCCGTGTTGATCGCCGGGATGCCCCACGCCCCCATGGGCGAGAACATGTCCTTGAAGTACGGCCCGGCGGTCGGCCAAGTCGCCGCAAAATCGGGCCACAGAAGTTTCGAATCGACGCTGCCAAGGTCGGGGACGGCATGCAACCGCGCATAACCCAGGGCACCGAAGAATGCAGCGAAGAACATCACCTCGGAGAAGATGAACCAACTCATGCTCCAGCGGAACGAGGTGTCGACGTTCTTGCCATACAGACGCCCTTCGCTTTCACGGATGACGGCGCCGAACCAGCCAAACAGCATGATCAGCAGGATCACGAAACCAGCGATCAACACCGGCCAGCCCCATGACAGATCGTTGAATGTCCCGGTCGCCCCAAACGCGAGCGTCAGCAGTGCAGCGCTGCCAACCAGAGGCCAATGCGACGGCGCGGGTACGAAGTATTTGCCGGAATCGGCGGTGGAAGGGGCACTCATCGTTAACTCGCTAGGTGATGGATCGAACGAAAGATGGGAGATCAGCCCGGCGCGGCAGGCACCGGCTTGCCTGCACGGTCAGCGGCGACTTCGGCCGGCGCCGCGCCCGGCAACTCAAAAAACGTGTAGGAGAGCGTAATCGTGTGGACGTCTTTCGGCAACTCGGGATCGATGACGAACACGACGGGCATCTGCCGTGTCTCGGTCGCGGCGAAGGTCTGCTTGGCAAAGCAGAAGCACTCGAGCTTGCGGAAGTAGAGCCCCGCGAGCGCCGGACCATAGCTTGGGACTGCCTGCCCGGTCATCGCGCGATCGGTTTGGTTGCGCACTTCGTAGACGACGGTCGTCAGCTCTCCGGGGTGCACATCGAGCACGGTGACCTCGGGCTTGAACGACCAGGGAAGGTTGCGGATGTTGGCGTCGAACTCGACGCGTATCGTCCGCGACAAATCGACCTGCGTGTTCTTTACCTGGTCAGGACGCATGAAGTCATTGATGCCGGTGACCTCGCAGATGCGCTTGTAGATCGGCACCAGCGCGAAGCCGAACGCGAACATGACGGCAACGATCACCGTCAGTTTGCGTAGCGTGGTGCGGTTGTTGGGCAGTGGCATGGCGTGAAACCGAAAGGCCGGTCAGCGCGTACGAAGGTAAAGGATCGGCAGGGTGATGAGCAGTGCAACCACGACGAGGAGCCACGCGGTCAGCCGATTGCGCCGTCGCTGCGTCCGCACCGGGTGCGATGCGGACGTCAACGGCTCGCGCGGCCCGGTCATGGTTACTTCACTACCGGAGGCGTTTCGAACGTATGGTACGGAGCCGGCGACGGCACCGTCCACTCGAGGCCTTCGGCGCCATCCCACGGCTTGGCGGGTGCGCGCACGCCGCTCTTGCCTTTGATCATGCGGATGACGATGATCAGGAAGAAGATCTGCGCCGTGCCGAACAGGAAAGCGCCGATCGAGGAGACCTGATTCCACTCGGTGAACTGCTGGTTGTAGTCGGGAATACGACGCGGCATGCCCGCAAGCCCAAGGAAATGCTGCGGGAAGAAGGCGATGTTGAACGCGATGAGCGACCACCAGAAGTGGATCTTGCCGAGCTTCTCCTCGTACATCCAGCCCGTCCATTTCGGCCCCCAGTAGTACACGGCGGCGAACGCCGAGAACAGCGCCCCCGCCACCATGACGTAGTGGAAGTGCGCGACGACGTAATAGGTATCGTGGATTTGCACGTCGACCGGCGACAGCGCCACGACGATGCCGGTGAACCCGCCCAGCGTGAACAGGAAGAGGAAGCCCAGCGCGAACAGCATTGGCGTCTCGAGCGTGATCGAACCGCGCCACATCGTGGCGACCCAGTTGAACACCTTGACCCCTGTCGGCACGGCGATCAACATCGTCGCGAACATGAAGTAGAGCTGACCGGCGACCGGCATGCCCACGGTGAACATGTGGTGCGCCCACACGATCAGCGAGAGGATCGCGATCGACGCGGTGGCATACACCATCGAGGGGTATCCGAAGAGCTTCTTGCGCGAGAACGCCGGGATGACCTGCGAGACGACACCGAACGCGGGCAGCGCGATGATGTAGACCTCGGGGTGGCCGAAGAACCAGAAGATGTGCTGGTACATGACCGGGTCACCGCCACCCGCGGCGTTGAAGAAGGTCGTGCCGAAATGGCGATCGGTGAGGATCATCGTGATCGCGCCGGCCAGCACCGGCATCGTGGCAATCAGCAGGAACGCCGTGATGAGCCAGGTCCACGCGAACATCGGCATCTTCATCAGCGTCATGCCGGGGGCGCGCAAGTTCAGGATCGTCGTGATGATGTTGATCGAACCCATGATCGACGAGGCGCCAAGAATGTGCACGGCGAAGATCGTGAGGTCCATGCCGTAGCCTTGCTGCACGGTGAGCGGTGGATACATCGTCCAGCCCGCGGCGACGGACCCCCCAGGCACGAACATCGACGAGATCAGCAAAATGGCCGCCGGCGGCAACATCCAGAACGACCAGTTGTTCATCCGCGCAAAGGCCATGTCGGGCGCGCCGAGTTGCAGCGGAAGCATCCAGTTGGCGAAGCCGACGAAGGCGGGCATGATGGCGCCGAACACCATGATGAGTCCGTGCAGCGACGTCAGCTGGTTGAAGAATTCAGGCTTGACGATCTGCAGGCCGGGCTGGAACAGTTCGGCACGAATGATCATGGCCATGATGCCGCCGACGATGAACATCGTGAAGCTGAACCACAGGTACATCGTGCCGATGTCCTTGTGGTTGGTGGTGGTGAGCCACCGCTTCAATCCGGTCGGATGGTGGTCATGATGATCGTCATGCGCGTGCCCGCCATGCGCTGGGTCGAGCGGAATGCTTGCCATGGTCGACTACTCCTGGGTCTCTGAATACTGGGTGCGTTGAACTATCGGCGACAGCGGCTCAGCCGCCGGCGTTGATTTCGACACGACGCGCCTCGCGATTGTCGGCGCCTCCGGTGACTTCCGCTGGGGGCTTCATCGTAATCCGCTCACGTGCGGCGCCGGCGGCGACGAGCGCCTCGCGCACCGCCTTCGCGCGCTCCTTGGCGAGCTCGAGGTTGGCGGCGGCGTTGCCCGTCTTGTCGGTGTAGCCGGTGATCTCGACCTTGGCGTCCGCCTTGCCTTTCAGGTAGGCGAGCGCGGCGTCGATCGATTTTTTGGCGTCGTCGGGCATCGCGTTCTTGCCGGCCGCGAAGAAGATTTTCTCGGCGAGCGCGTCGCCGCCGGCCGCCGCCGGCGCCGCGCTTGCGGCGGGCGCCGCCGTCTCAGGCAGTTTGCCGCCATTGCGCGCCTTCGCGAAATCGATGGGTTGAGCGATCTCGGAGACTTTGTTCGACCAACTGCTGCGGGTGTAATCCATCACCGCCGCCAGTTCCTTGTCGCTCAGGTGTTTGAACGAGGCCATCGCGGTGCCGGGTCGGCCGTGCAGCAGCACGTCGATCTGCCCCGCCATCGGGCCACTGACCACCTTGCTGCCGTCCAGCGCCGGGAACTGGCCGGCCACGCCCTTGCCGTTGGCTTGGTGACAGCCCTGACAACCGCCGACGCCTTCGTAGACGGACTTGCCCAGGGCGACGAGTTCATCGCGGGGGTAGGTCTTGGTGTCGATCACGGTTGCGGCCGCGGCAGCCTTGCCGACGCCGTATTTTTCCTTCTGTTCGCCAAGCCATTTGTCGTAGTCCGCCTGCGTCTTGACGTCCACGACGATCGGCATGAAGCCGTGTTCCTTGCCGCAAAGTTCGGCGCAGTTGCCACGGTAGATGCCGGGGCGATCGGCACGGAACCACGTCTCGCGGATGAAACCGGGGACGGCGTCCTGCTTCACGCCGAGTGCAGGCACCCACCATGCATGCACGACGTCGTTGGCCGTGAGCAGCACACGCACTTTTTTCCCGACGGGAACGACCATCGGGTTGTCCACTTCGAGGAGATAGTGATCGCCGCGCGCTTCGGCGCCGGCGACCTGCGCAAACGGAGTGGACAGGTTGGAGACGAAGCCGAAGCCGTCGTGCAGGTAGTCATAGCCCCATTTCCACTGGTAGCCCGTCACCTTGACGGTCATGTCGGAGCCGGAGGTGTCGCGCGCCTTCAGCAGCACCTTGGTGGCAGGCACGGCCATGGCGAGCAGGATGAGGAACGGTACGACCGTCCAGATGGTTTCGACGAGCGCGCTTTCGTGAAACTGCGCCGCCTTGTGTCCCTTGCTCTTGCGGTGCGCATAGAGCGAATAGAACATCGTGCCGAACACGCCGACGAAGATGATCGTGCAGATCACCATGATCAGGGTGTGCAGATCGTAGACGAGCGTCGCGACCTCCGAGTTCGGGGTCTGCATGTTCATCTTCCAGTCGGCCGCGGCCACGAGCGGCAGCAGCATGGCACCGACCGTTGCGGCAGCGCGCGCGAGGGCAAGGCGCGACCCCTGCTCGGCGCGACGCCCGATTTGTTGCGTGGTTTCCACCGAATCCATCCCGTTTCGCACGTCTATACCCCTGATCCTTCCCTGCGGGTTGACCGGCAACCTCGCGACTAGCCTTGGTCGGCGCTACGTCGGCACCGAGCCCGTCGGGAACCGCCAGCGGGACGACAGCGCCCACAGGCGGTACGGCCCGTGCTGCCAACGTCGTGTCCTTGAAGTTCCCCGAAAACCTTGAAAGTCTAACAAATCAAGCCTCGTGTTTGATCCAGCGCAAGCATTTTTGCCAGCGCGCACGAGGCCACACGGCTGAACGGCGAGTCGGCACGACTGGTCAGGATCACCGGCACGCGGGCGCCGAGCACCACGCCCGCGCATTCGGCGCCGGCGAGATACACCATGCTCTTGTAGAGGATATTTCCGGCATTGAGATCAGGCACCAGCAGCAGATCGGGCTTGCCGGCCACCTCGGAGACGATGCCCTTGGTGTGCGCCGCGGCCGCCGAAATCGCGTTGTCGAAACCGAACGGGCCCTCGACCAGCGCGTCGCCGAAGACGCCCTCGTGCGCGAGCGCGACGAGTTCGCGCGCATCGAGCGTCGCCGGGATTGCCGGATTGACGGTTTCCACGGCCGCGACGATCGCCACCCGCGGACGCTCGACGCCCAAGGCGCGCAGCAGTTGGCACGCATCGACGATCGCGTCGCGCTTGGTGTGCAGATCGGGGCTGATGTTGACGACGGCATCGGTGACCGCGAGCAGCTTGTCATAGCGCGGCACGTCGAAAACGAAGGTGTGCGTGAGCCGCCGCTCGCCACGCAGACCGGCATCGCGTGCAAGAACGGCTGCGAGCAGTTCATCGGTGTGCAGGCTCCCCTTCATCAGCGCCGCCACGTCGCCGGCCGCCGCGTCGGCCACCGCGCGGCGCGCGGCCTCGCTCGCCTGCGTGCCGCTGTCGATGAGATCCAGTGCGCCTCCGGTGAGATCGATGTCGTTGTCGGCCGCAATTTGCCGAATCCGATCCGTCGGGCCGTAGACGCGAGGAGCGATCAAACCGGCGGCGGCCGCCTCGACGGTGGCACGCAGCGCCGACGCTTCGCAAGGGAAGACGACGCCCGTGCGCAGCGACGGTGCGCCCGACGCCCGTTCGATCAGAGCCCGCAGGCGGGGATGCTCCTGCGCGGCGGCGGAATCGGGGCTCGCCACGCCGTCACCAATCGAGCGTCTGCCCGATCTGCTCCGCCGCCTCCTTCAGCGCGGGCTGATATTCGATCGCCTGGGCGACGGTCATGCGCGACACCGGTGCGTGCACCGCAACGGCGGCGACCACGCGGTCCTGATCGTTCATCACGGGCACGGCGAGACAACAGATACCGGCGAGGTACTCCTCGTTGTCCACCGAGTACCCGGTGCGCCGAATGCGCGTGAATTCGTTCTCGAGCTGGCGCAGTGTGGTCAGCGTGTTGCGGGTGTGTCCGATCAGCGGTGCACTGGTCAGCAGGCGGTCGCGCATTCGTTTGGGCGAGTGCGCAAGGAACAGCTTGCCGCTTGCGCTGGCGTAAAGCGGCACCTTCGAGCCTGCGTGCAGGTTGATGCGCAACGGCCACGACGACTCGACGCGATCGAGGTACATGACGTAGTGACCGTTGGGAATGGTGAGATTGCAGGTTTCGCCGATCTTCTCGACGAGCTCCTCGAGAATCGCGCGCCGCGCCGCGCGGTGCGGCGAATGCAGCAGCACGTTGGCGGCGAGCGTCGCCAACCGTTCGCCCGGCACATAGCGCTTGGCGTCGGGCTCGCGCAACAGCATGCCCGCCTCTTCGAGCGTCGTCAGGATGCGGAACACGGTCGGTTTGGGCAGCCCCACCGCCTGCATGATTTCGGTGAGGCTGACCGAGTGTTCGCTGTTGGCGACGAACTCCAACACGGACAGCGAACGCAGCGCGGCAGAGCCCGCCTCACGGTTGTCGCGATGCGCGTCCTCGTTGTCAGCGGCCATGAGAGCAATCCAGCTTGATCGACGTTTCATTATGCCCAATGACAGCGCTGCGCGCGAAAAATGAAACTCGACGATTCGTTTTTCCGATGCCGCCGAAGAACCGCACGACACCGCGCGGGCACACTCGCGGCCACGACATCCACCACTCACCTCAGCAAGGATCACCATGAGTCAAGCCAAGCAGAAGAAGCTCGCCCCCTCGGCCAAAAGCCGTGCGACGGCGGGCGTCAAGGTCGATCGTCGCGTCACCAAAGGCAAGACGCGAATGACCCCCTCCGAAGCCTTTGTCGAAACCCTGGTGGCGCACGGCGTCACCGATGTGTTCGGGATTGTCGGCTCGGCGTACATGGATGCGCTCGACTTGTTTCCGAGCGCCGGCATCCGCTTCATTTCGGTCGCCCACGAGCAGGGAGCGGGGCACATGGCCGATGGCTATGCCCGCGTGTCCGGACGCCACGGCGTGTGCATTGGGCAAAACGGGCCGGGCATCACCAACTTCGTGACGCCCACGGCGGCGGCGTACTGGGCGCACTCGCCCGTGGTGGTCATCACGCCGGAAACGGGCTCGATGACGCTCGGGCTCGGTGGCTTCCAGGAAACCGAGCAGTTGCCTATCTTCTCGAAAATCACGAAGTTTCAGGCGCACGTCAACAACAAGCTGCGCATGGCCGAAATGACGGCGCGCGCCTTCGATCGCGCCCACATCGAACTCGGGCCGACGCAGTTGAACATCCCGCGCGACTTTTTCTATGGCGACGGAGAGTACGAGATTCCGACGCCGATCACGGTCGAGCGCGGCGCTGGCGGCGAACACGCTCTCGACGACGCGGTTGCCTTGCTCGCGAAGGCGAAGTTTCCGGTCATCCTGTCGGGTGGTGGAATCATCATGGGTGGCGGCATGGACGCCGCGGTGCGACTTGCCGAACTGCTCGATGCCCCGGTCTGCACGAGCTACCTGCACAACGACGCCTTTCCGGCCAACCACCGTCTGTGGTGCGGCCCGCTTGGTTATCAGGGCTCGAAAGCGGCGATGAAGCTGATCAGCAAGGCCGATGTCGTGCTTGCGCTCGGCACCCGCCTCGGCCCCTTCGGCACGCTCGCGCAATACGGCATGGACTATTGGCCGAAGAACGCGAAGATCATCCAGATCGATGCCGATGCGAAGATGCTGGGTCTGGTCAAGAAAATTTCGGTGGGCATCTGCGGCGACGCGCGGGCCGCGGCCGAGGCGCTCAGCCAGCGCCTCAAAGGCAAGACGCTTGCCTGCCATGCCAACCGCGCGGCGCGGCTCGCGAACATCGCCTCGACCAAGAAAGCCTGGGAGAAGGAACTCGACGGCTGGACGCACGAGCGCGATCCCTACTCCATCGAGATGGCGGCCGCCTCGAAGTACATGCATCCGCGCCAGATGCTGCGGGAGTTGGAGAAGGCGATGCCCGCGCACGCGATGGTGTCGACCGACATCGGCAACATCTGCTCGGTGTCAAACAGCTATCTGCGCTTCAACGAACCGCGCTCGATGTTCGCGGCGATGAGCTTCGGCAACTGCGGCTACGCGTTCCCGACCATCATCGGTGCCAAGCTTGCCGCACCCGATCGCCCCGCGATCGCCTACGTCGGCGACGGCGCTTGGGGCATCAGTTTCAACGAGGTGCAGACCTGCGTGCGGGAGAACATTCCGGTGACCGCGGTCGTATTCAACAACGGCCAGTGGGGTGCCGAGAAGAAAAACCACGTCGATTTCTATGATCGCCGCTACCTCGGCGTGGCGCTCGACAATCAGCCGCACTGGGCCAACGTGGCCATCGCGATGGGCGCCGAGGGCTTGCGCATCGACCAGCTCTCCGATGTCGGCCCGGCGCTTCGTGAAGCGTGCGCAGCACAGCGGCGTGGCAAGACGACCATCATCGAGGTCATGGTGAACAAGGAGTTGGGCGACCCGTTCCGTCGCGATGCGCTGGCGCTGCCGACGCGCTTCCTGCCCAAGTATCGTCACACGGCGGCCAAGCGCTGATCGCCGCTTCGTGCACGACGCCGTCATGGGCGGCCGCGAGGCCGCCCGCGAGTGAAGGACGATACTCGCCGTTTCCCTAGAATCGGCAACGGCTGCCCGACCGCATTGCTCACAAGGAGGTTTTCGTGTTCCCACTGCTCCATGTTGCTCGTACCGTTGGCGCGGCGCTCGCGACGGCTGCGCTGATCGCCCCGACGCTCGCCCCCATGGCCCACGCCCAGGCGTGGCCGAACAAGCCCGTCAAGCTGATCAATCCGTTCCCCGCAGGCGGCGGCACCGACACCTTCGCCCGGCCGCTCTCCGCACAGCTCTCGAAGCAGACCGGACAGCAGTTCATCATCGAGAACCTCGGTGGCGCCGGCGGCACCGTCGGCGCCGCGCAGGCCGCCCGCGCGGCGCCCGACGGCTACACCTTCCTGATCGGCGCGGTGCATCACACCATCGCGCCGTCGATCTACCCGAAGTTGAGCTACGACATCGAGAAGGATTTCGTGCCGGTCACGTTGCTGGCGATCATGCCCTTCGTGATCGCGGTACAGCCCAACAAACTGCCCAACGTGAAGACGGTGAAGGATCTGGTGGAGGCGGCGAAGGCGGCTCCCGGCAAACTCAACTTCGGATCGGCCGGTTCCGGCACCTCGCAGCATCTGACCGGGGAACTGTTCAAGCTCACCAATCACGTCGACATCACGCACGTCCCCTACAAGGGCATGGGCCCGGCGATGCAGGACTTCCTCGGCGGTTCGCTCGATGTGCTGTTCGACGGCATGAGTGCGACGGCCGCGCAGATCCGCGCCGGCAAGGCCCGCCCGCTCGGACTGATGGCGGCACAACGCTCGACGCAATACCCCGACATCCCGACGGTCGCCGAGCAGGGTTTTGCCAACGCGGAAGTGTCGCAGTGGTATGGCGTTTGGGCCGTGAAGGGCACGCCGCCCGAGATCGTCGATCGCATGTACCGCGAGCTGGCCAAGGCGCTCGACGATCCGATGATCAAAGCGAACTGGGCGGCCGCTTCGGCCGAAGCCGGCGGCATGCCGCCAGCCGAGTTCGCGAAGTTCGTGCACGCCGAACGCGAACGCTGGGCCAAGGTGGCAAAGGCGTCCGGCGCCAAGCTGGACAACTGACCGGCAGCATGGCCACCCGCGAGGCTGCCGTCATCGGCGCGCTGGTCGAGCGCGCGCGCGCCGCGCAAGCCGTCGCCGAGCGCCATGACCAGGCCGGCGCCGATCGCCTCGTCGCGGCGGCAGCCTGGGCGATCATGGAGCCGGCACGCAACCTCGAACTGGCGACCCTCGCCGTGCGTGACACCGGGCTCGGCAACGTGCGCGACAAGGTGCTGAAGAACCACCGCAAGACACTCGGGCTGCTGCGCGATCTGGCGCACGCCAGAACCGTAGGCGTCATCGCGGAGGACCGCGCGCTCGGCATCACCGAGATTGCGCGCCCGGTCGGGGTGGTTGGCGCCATCACGCCATCGACCAATCCGGGCGCCACGCCGGCGAACATGATCATCAACGCGATGAAGGGGCGCAACGCGATCATCCTCGCGCCGTCACCGAAGGGCTACTCGACCGCCGAGCGCCTGCTCGCCTTCGTGCACGACGAGTTCGACCGTATCGGCGCACCGCGCGACCTCGTGCAACTGCTTCCCGCGCCGGTCGACAAGGCGCACACGCATGAATTGCTGCGCCAGGTCGATCTGGTCATCGCCACCGGCTCGCAGTCGAACATCCGCGCCGCGTATTCGAGCGGCAAGCCTGCCTTCGGCGTCGGGGCCGGCAATGTCGCCGCCATCGTCGTCGCAGGCGCCGACGTCGAAGCGGCCGCCGAACGCATCGTTCGCTCGAAGACCTTCGATAACGCAACCAGCTGTTCCAGCGAAAACAGCGTCATCATCGAAGAGGCGGTCTACGCACCAATGATGGCCGCGCTGGCGGCGCAGGGCGCAATCCTGCTCGACGCCGGCGAACGGGCACGATTGCAGGAGGCGCTCTTTCCCGGCGGGCACCTGGCGGCAGCACTGACGGCCAAGAGTGCGGGTTCGATCGCCGACGCCGCCGGCATCGCGCGCGCCCACGATGCGCGCGTGCTGATGGTCGACGAGACGGGCGTTGGCCCCGCGCACCCGTTCTCGGGCGAGAAACTGTCGCCGGTGCTCGCCGTGTATCGGGTCGCGGATTTCGAGGCTGCCGCGCGCCAGGTGGCCGCGATTTACGCCTATCAGGGTGCGGGGCACTCGGTGGGGTTGCACGCCAGCGGCGAGCGCGCAGACGCGCTGGCGCTACAGCTCGGGCTGACGTTACCGGTGGCACGCGTGATCGTCAATCAGGCACACTGCATCGCCACCGGCGGCAGCTTCGACAACGGTCTGCCGTTTTCGCTGTCGATGGGTTGCGGCACGTGGGGTGGCAACGGATTTTCCGAGAACCTCCACTACCGGCACTTCCTGAACATCACCCGCATTGCGCGCCCCATTGCGCCGCGCACGGCGACGGCCGACGAACTGCTTGGTCAGTACCTCTCGGAAACGCGACGAAGCGGAGCAGCTTTCGACATCGAACCCCGCCTGTAACGGGCTTGCAGCGTGAATTTCATCATTATCGACTTTTGGCAGTTCATCGCTCCAAGCCCGTTGTGGATGCGGCTTGCAGCAAAAAGTTGTTGCGATGCCGGGTGATGAATTCGTCACGCGGCACGCCGCCATGACCGCGGACGAAAGCGTCTCGCGCGACCACGACGCCACACTCGCCACGGTGCTGGCGCGGCATCTGGCGACGCAACCCGAGGCGCCGCTGCTGATTTCGCCCGAGACGGGACGGGCACTCGACTACGCCGCGCTCGGGCGCGACGTGGCCGCGCTCGACGCCGAACTTGGCGCGCAGGGCATCGGCGCTGGCGCCCACGTCGGCTTTCTGCTTCCCAACGGCATCGCCACCAGCGCGCTCTTTCTCGCCACGATGATCGGCGGCCGCGTCACGGTGCCCCTCAATCTGCTGTCGCAGCCGCCGCAACTCGCGTGGGTCATCGCCCATAGCGAAGTGCGTGCGCTCTTCGTCAGCGCCGAACACGAAGCCATCGCCCGATCGGCAATCGCGCTGGTGGCCGCCAACGATGCCGCCGCCACGCCGATTCTCCTCCGGGTCATCGACATCGACCGCCCGCTGACCGAGCAATGCATGATGCCGGGTGGACACAGGGCGACGCCGGCACCGACGGCATCGGTGACGGCGCTGCTGATGTACACCTCGGGCACCACCGGCCAGCCGAAGGGCGCGCTGCTCAGCCACCGCAACGTGCTCCACGCCGCCCGCAGCGTCGCGCGGTGGCACGGGCTCAGTCCGGCCGACCGGGTGCTCTCCTCGCTGCCGCTCTATCACATCAACGGCCAGTGCATCGCCACCCTCGCCCCCTTCGTCAGCGGCGGCAGCATCGTCACCCCGCACCGCTTCTCGGCCTCGGCGTGGTGGGGTTGGGTCGATGCGTGGCGACCGACGTGGATCAACGTCGTGCCCACCATCATCGCCTACCTGCTGAACGCCGAAGCGGACGCCAAGCCGCGCCCCTTCGTGCGTTTCGCTCGCTCCGCCTCGGCCCCGTTGCCACCGGAACAGCATCGCGCCTTCGAGCGCCGCTTTGGCATCGGCGTCATCGAAGCGATGGGCATGACGGAATGCGCCTCCGTCGTGTTCTGCAACCCGCAGGATGCATCCCGCCGCAAGTACGGCACACCGGGGCTGCCGTGCGGTGTGCGCGCACGGGTCGTCGACGTCGATAGCGGTGAGGTGCTGCCCGACGGCGCCACCGGTGAACTGCAACTTGCCGGCGACAACGTCATGAGCGGCTACTGGCACGCCCCCGACAAGACGAGCGAGGCCATCACCGCCGACGGCTGGCTGCGCACGGGGGATCTCGGACATCGTGATGGCGACGGCTTCCACTTCGTCACCGGACGCATCAAGGAATTGATCATCAAGGGCGGCGAAAACATCGCGCCGCGCGAGATCGACGAGGCGCTGCTCGCCCATGAGGCCGTGCTCGAAGTCGCCGCGGTCGGCATTCCGGACCCGAACTACGGGCAGGAAATTCTCGCCGCGGTCGTGCTCAAGCCGGGGGCTGACGTCGATGAAGCCGCACTGCGCGAACACTGCGTCGCGCTGCTGGGTCGCTACAAGACCCCCAGCGTGTTCCGCATCGTCGACGAATTGCCGAAAGGCCCATCGGGCAAGGTGCAGCGCCTGAAGCTGATCGATTGAACCTGCCAACCCGGCAACGATAATCGGGCTCATGTGCATCGTCTCTTTCCGCTGGGCGCCTGAATCGGACGAACCGCTGCTGCTCGCGGCCAATCGCGATGAGTTCTACGAGCGACCGACCGAACGCATGCAATGGTGGCCGGGCGATGAGTTGCTCGCGGGGCGCGATCTGCGCAGCGGTGGCGCGTGGCTTGGCATCACGCGCCACGGGCGATTCGCGATGATCACCAACATCCGTGACCCCGCGCTGCGCTTGGCCAACGCACCGTCGCGGGGCGACCTCGTGCGTCAATACCTCGTCGGTGACGAAGCGCCGGAAGCCTTCCTCGCGCGCTGCAAAGAGGCGGCCTCGCGTTACGAGGGCTTCAATCTGCTCTGCGGCTCGCTGCGAAGCGGCAGTCGATCGCTGTGGTTTTTCCATTCGCGCGACGCCTCCGCGCAAGCGGTGTCTCCCGGTCTGCATGGGTTGTCCAACGCGACGCTCGACACCCCGTGGCCGAAACTGCTTCGGCTGCAGGATGGCATGAAGGAAGCGCTGGCCGTCGCCGAGGCGAACACGCGGCCGGAACGGCTCCTCGGTCTGCTGCGCGACACGACGCCAACGCCCGACGAAGAGCTTCCGAACACCGGCGTGCCCTTCGTCATCGAGCGGATGCTGGGCAGCGTCTTTATCTCGAGCGACAACTACGGCACCCGCGCCTCCACGCTGCTCAGCGTGGGCGAGGGGCGCGTGGACGCATGCGAGATCGGCTACCGCGCCGGGGGCGAACCGCTGGAGCGGCGGGACTTTCGTTTCTCGCTGTCGCCTCGCTAACCGCAGCAGCGAGCGCGGCCGCGATCCGGCGATCAATACACGAGCGCCGCAGCGTTGAGCAGACCCACGGCCACCGAGATCGCGGCGAGAAATGTTGCCTTGGCGACATGGCCGGCCGGAATGTCGTCAGAGAGCCCCGGCATCAACATGCGCGCGAACACGAAGGCGACGAGTTGCACGACCGTCGCCAGCACCGCAAACAGGCACAGATCGATCAGGTTGATCGAGTTGGCGACGGCGCTCGCCAACGGCAGCGCGAAGCCGAGCATCGCCCCCGACAACGAAATGGCTGCCGCCGTGTTGCCCGCGCGGATGAGTTCGAGCTCCTTGTAGGGCGTGACCTTGATGTAGACCACCGTGAACACGACGAGCAGCGCGATGGCCACACCGAAATAGATGAGAAAGTCATCGAAGTAGCGGATCGATTCGGAAACGGTGTAGTCCATGGTTCGCCCGACGACTGCCGCGCCGGCTCCTTCAGTCAAAGTAGTGCGGAATGAAGCGCGATGTGTTCATCGTGATTTCGGAGACGTCCTCGCGCAACCCGATGCCCGCCGGCGCATCCCCGATGATCCAGCTGCCAATCGTCACGTAATTGCCATCGAAGCGCGGAATCGGCGTATAGCGCTGGTACACATAGCCTTCCTCGCCATAGGTTCCTTCGGCGCGGATGACCTCGCCACCGCGATAGATCTCGACGTTGGCTCCTTCGCGCGAGAGCAACGGCTTTTTCACGAAATCCCCGAGCACGCGGTGGCGATCGAAGCTCGCTTCGAGCAGCAATGGGTGATTCGGGTAGAGCTCCCACAGAATCGGCAGCAAACCCTTGTTCGCCAACGTCATCTTCCAGGCGGGCTCGATGATGCGCATGCTCGTCTTGCGCAGGTTGTTGCCGAATTCATCGGCCAGCAGCCACTCCCACGGGTACAGCTTGAACAGCGTGTCGATACGCTGGTTGTCCATATCGGCAAAGGACAGATCGGCTTCGCTCCAACCGATCTCCTCGACCGCAATCCAGGGCGCCGCGATGCCCGCCTGCATGGCCGTGTCGCGCAGATAGTCGAGATTGCCGCCGTCTTCCTCGTTGTCGCCGACGCAGGTGAAATGCACGTGGGCGTACCCGTGCTCGCTCTTCAGCCACTGCCATTGCGCAATCAGTGCCTCGTGCAAGCTGTTGAATTGATCGGCACCGCCACCGAGCCGATGCTTCATATCCTCCAGCCAATGCCACTGCACGACGCTCGCCTCGATCAGCGCCGTCGGCGTATCGGCATTGAATTCGAGAAGCTTCGGGGGCCCCTTGCCATCCCACGCGAGATCGAAGCGTCCGTACAGGGATGGATGATCGCGATCCCAGCTCTCGCGAATCAGCGCCCAGGCCGCCTCGGGAATGGCCAGCTCCTTGAAGCGCTCCCTGGTGATGATGTGCTCTGCGGCTGCCATGCACATGTCGTAGAGCTCTTTCGTGGCGCGTTCGAGCTCGTCGATTTCGCGGCGCTCGAAGTGATAGCACACACCTTCATCCCAATAGACCCCGTCGATGGAATGAAAGCTGAAGCCCGCGTCTTCGCAGCGCTTCTGCCAATCGGGTCGCTTGGGATATTGCTCTCGGCGCATGGCGGACTCAGGACGCGGAAGACGAACTGCCGTGCCGCGCCGCCGAAGCGCCGAAGCCACCGCGTGCCGGCGTCGATGACACCGTGCCCGTAGCCCGTGAACCGACTCGTGGGGACGGGCTGTAGCCGGCAACGCTGCCGGTACGCGAGTAATAGCGCGGACCGTAATACACACGGTGTCCCGTTGCCGAGCGCTCTGGCTGGATTTCCTCACAATCGCCAGGATTGCCCCAATCGGCGCGGCAATCCTCGATGCTCGCGTAGACGTCGCGACTTCGCGGCTGATCGGTCTCGAGATTGCCGCAACCGGCGAGTCCGCCCAGCGCCGCGGCGCCAATCAGAACCAGCGTGATTCGTGCGCTGCTTTTGCGTGGCGCGCGAGCGCTCACGATCGACGCGCAGCCGTCCACCGCATCGGCAGCCTCCAGAGCGCCATGAACCTTGCTGGTTTCATCCACGACGGTACCCATCTCCTGCCGGAGAATGTCCTCCGGATCGCGACGGGTGTTTTACGTGGCGTGGCGACCGCTGTCAACGGCCCGGCGACGATGTCGCTCAGTGGACGACCGAAGGGCGCAAAAACCGGATCAGCGTACCGTCGCGCAAGAAGATACCGCCGTCACCGAGCACGCGCGCACCGTCAAAGTCGCGTTGCAGCAGCAGCAACTCTTGATCATCGCGCGAGCCCTCGACCAACACATCGTCCGGGCGTGTGAATTCGTCCGGCGCGTGCAGATAGTCGGCCGCGAACAGCGCGTCATCGACCTGCACGAACGTCGCGTCATTCATCGCCACGCCCAGCGAATCGAACATCTGGGCCTGCGGCAGAGTCGGCGCAGCATCGAACATCATTTGCATCTCACCCTCCCTACGCCCGATGTGAGGCCAAACGGCCAACTATTCAAGCACGTAACGTGCCTGCTTTGGCGCGAGATGACAGCGAATGCGGGCTTGGCGTCGCATCGCTGGTCGATAATGCCACGCCATGCCATCCGCCCCCCCGTACTCCGTCCGGCCGCACGCCCTCACGCAGATAGGCATTGCGCTTGCCCTCATCGCCGTCGGATTGGCTTTTCTGCGCACCGCGGCCGTCACCGAGGATGCATTCATCACCTTTCGCGTGATCGACAATGCGCTCAACGGGCACGGGTTGGTCTGGAACACGGGCGAGCGCGTACAGCCCTATACCCATCCGCTGTGGATGTTGTTGCTGCTTGGCGCAAGCGCCAGCAATGGAGACATCTACACGACGTCATTGGTGCTATCGATGGCACTCACCCTGCTGACGTGCTTCGCGATCACAGCCCAGGCACAGACACTGCGTGCCGTGCTATGGGCCGCGCTCGCCTTGCTGGTTTCGGAAGCGTTTCTCGAGTACGCCAGCGCGGGCCTCGAAAACGCGCTCGCTCACGCGTTACTGGCAATGTTCGCCCTCGGGTGGTGGCGCTGGCCCAGTGGTGATCCACGCAGTTGGCGCACGGCGTTGTGTGCCGGTTTGCTCGTCGTTACGCGACACGATTTCGCGCTTCTCGTAGCGCCAGCGCTCGTGGTGCTTGCCTGGAACGCGCGCGGGCTCGATCGCGTGCGCGTCGCTTGTGCGGCGATCGTCCCGCTCGCAGCATGGACGATCTTCGCTGTCATTTACTACGGCAGCCCTTGGCCCAATAGCGCGTACGCGAAACTCAACGCGGGGCTGACGCTGATCGAATCGCTTCGCGCGTCGACTTCGTATTTCCGTGACTTCGTCCGCTACGACCCCGTGTCCGCGGCCACGATCTCAATCGCCACGATTGCCGCGTTGCTGGCGCCGCGTTGGCGCTCCCGCTCCGTGGGTGTGGGGCTCCTGCTCTATCTCGGTTACATCGCGAGCATCGGTGGCGACTACATGGGAGGACGCCTGTTTTCGCCGCCGTTTGTGCTCAGCGTTGCCCTGATTACACGAAGCGCGGTATGGCAAAAGGGCACGCGGGCAATGCTCTTCTGCGTTTTGACCGTGCTGCTGGGAGTGCATCATGGTTGGCTCGTCTGGGACGTACACCCCCACGCGCGCGAGCGCAAACTGAGCCAACATGCCTGGATCTATCCATTCACCGGTTGGCTTTCGCCACAACGTGAGCCCGACTTCCGGAATATGCCTTGGGCAAACCAGGGGTTGCGCGCGAAAGCCGACGGCACAGCCATCGTGGCCAAGTGCGCGGTCGGGCTTTTCGGGTTCGAAGCGGGACCACGAGTCCACATCGTCGACCCCCTGGCGATCACCGATGCCTTTCTCGCACGCCTTCCCGCGAAATCAAATGCCTACCCCGGACACTTCGAGCGTGCATTCCCCGACGGCTACCTCGAATCGGTCCGAGACGATGAGAACAAGTTGAACGACCCCGCGCTGGCGACGCTGTTTCGTCTCACGCGACGGCTCGCGCGCGGCCCGCTGTTCACGCGCGAACGCTGGGAGGCGATCTGGGTCATGAACACCGGCGGGGACCGCGAACTGGTCACGGAAGCCCGCTATGACCCCAATGCGACCTGGGCACCCGGCTTGACCAAGACGTCGGATCTGCCACTCGCGTGCATGGGGCAACTCGACCCGCTGCTCACGGTGCGCATCAAATAACCGACACGCACCACGCCAATGGACATGCGAACCGCGTCGCCGCGCCCCGCGCCATGCAGTGTTTCGCTCTTCTTGGTACAAA
>JAFEDD010000004.1:41030-162297 GCA_018241765.1 Pseudomonadota bacterium
TCTACGCGAAACACTGCACTAGCGAAGCGACCCGTTGGGCGGATTGCGCGGCGGTTCGACGGGCTCGGGCTTCATCTCGCGACGTGGCTCGGCGGGGTGGGGTTCCGGCTTGCGCTCGACTGGCGGCTGCGGCCTCAGCTCGGGTCGCGGCGCCTCGACGCGCGGTGGCGGCGGCGCTTTCACCTCGGGCGGGCGCGGCGCTGCGGTCGGTCGCTGCGGCTCGACACGCACCTCGGGGCGTGGCGCCGGCTGCGCCCTGATCTCGGGTGCTCGCTCCATGACCGGTGGCCTCGGCGGCGTCGGTTGTGGGCGCGGTTCGCTGACACGCGGCGGCACGACCGGCGCAGTCGGCATCGTGGTCATGGGTTGCGGCGGCGGTGGCTCGATGCGCGTCGGTGGTGGGGGCACTGCCGGTACTCTCGGCGCCAAACCGCGCTCCGTATGCTCCTTGGGCATCGGGATCGCCGGTTCGCGCAGTCCCGGATTCGGGGAAGTCATCGGTGGCTGCACGAACGGTCGCCCCGGCGTCGACGGCATCGGCGCGAGCGGCGCACCCGGCCGTCCAACCACCGGATTCGGGTCGTGCCGCACCTGGGGTTGCAATACGTTCACGTTCGGCTGGTATGGGATGCGCTCGCGCACGCCTCCGCTCGCCGGGAAGCGATTGACGTCCGGCCGACCGTTGTAGGTCGGCGGGGTCGGTGCCGTCGGCTGCGGACGAACGACGCCAGGCGCCATGCCGCGACTCGGCGCGAAGCGCGGCACCACTTCACCGATGCGCGCCACCGGCGCGTTGCGCACCACCGCCTCGGCAACATTGCGAACATAGGCCTGGGCGACCGGGCGGCCGGACACGAACGCGGCACTGGGCACCGCGGTGACCGCGCCGACCACCGCCGCGTTGACGTACGCTGCGGGACGCCACGGATCCTCGGCGATGTTGCGAACGTAGGGGCGGTTGACGCGGTGCCAATAGCTTGGCGAGTAGGTATACCAAGGGACATACGGTTCGTTCCATCCCAGCGGCACCCAGGAGAAGGTCGGTGCTCCCCCAACCGTCACGCTCCAACCGTTGCCACCAAAGAAGGCGACCAACGCCGGAGCGTAAATCGGGCGCTGGACATACTCGCCCGGACACCATCCCCAACGCCCACCGAAGCGCACCCAACGGCCATAGTGAAACGGCGCAAAGCCCCACGGCGCGTCATCGACCCACGTCCAGCCCCATGGCTGCACCCACGCCCATCGACCGAAACGATAGGGCGCCCAGTCGACCGCGACGGCGCTCGGAAACCAGACACGGCCATAATCGCTGCTCACGCTCCAGCTACCATAGCTGTCGAGATCTCGCAGTCCAATCATCAGCGGGCTGATGTCGCCGCCGTAGCGTTGGTCAAATCCGGCGTCCCACTGTGCGATGCGGCGATCGCGAGCGCTTGCCCACGCGTCGAAGCCCGGGGGCAGTGGTGGAGCGTAGCCGTCGAGACGAACACCGTACCCGTCGAGCACGACGCTCGCGCCACGCTCGACGCGTCGCCCGCCGCCGGCGGCCAACGCTTCGGCCCGTCCGCTGCGCACGGCAAGCGTCGCACTGCCGCCAGCGTCTGCGGCAAACACGTAGAGCCCAGGAGCCAACAACGACACATCACCCTGCGGCAACAGCACTCGGACGAGATCCCCCGCATCCATACGTCGAACGCGCACGATCATCGCCCCTTGGGCAAGCCTGGCCACCAGCGAGACATCGTCAAACTGCTCAAAGTACACGTTACTGCCACCGGCAAGCCAGATCTGCATCCCGCCCACGTCAAGCTCGGCGCGCCCGCCATCCACCACCCAGAGATTGTCCCCCGCCGCAACGACGTAGTTGCGCGCAATGGGGTGCCAGTCTTCATGCTCGTTCGCGAGTTGCACCTCGTTCGCGTAGTCGCTGAGCCGCGCGACGCGACCGGGCGCATCGGCCCATACCGCGCCGACAGTCGCGGCGAAGAGCATGAGTGCCGCGAGCAGGCGCACCGACAGCTCTATCGCCATGCCACACGGCCCCATGCGGCCGAACGCGGAAGAGAAAGGATTTGCGCGAACCATAAGATATTGCCTTCGAACGTTTGATCAGACTCAAACCAACCGCAGAGAACGCCCCGCAGGGCGCCCGACGAGACACTAACGCGGCGCGTCGCCATGCAGTTGACCCGTGGCATCGGGCCGTGGTTCCGCGCTCCGCCCGTGGTCTGTTTGTCGTGCCCGTGGTACTGTATATTGTTCCAGTTCACCCACCCCGCCAGCCTGTCACCGTGTCGCTCGCCATCACCTACAGCCGCGCCCTCGCCGGGCTGCAAGCCGAACTCGTCAGTGTCGAGGTTCATCTTGCCAACGGCTTGCCCGCATTCAACCTGGTCGGTTTGCCCGACGCCGAGGTGCGGGAAGCGCGCGACCGCGTCCGTGCCGCAATCCAGACGGCCGGCTTTGAATTTCCGTCACGCAAACTCACCGTCAACCTCGCCCCCGCGGACTTTCCAAAGGAGTCCGGGCGCTTCGACCTTCCCATCGCCATCGGCATCCTCGTCGCCAGCGGACAGCTGCCGGGCAAGGCGCTCAAGGAGCTCGAATTTGCCGGCGAACTCGGGCTCAATGGCGATCTGCGCCATGTTCGCGGCGCGCTCGCCATGGCGATTGCCGCCGGACGCGACGGTCGCACGCTGGTGCTGCCGCACCCCTCCGCCAGCGAAGCGGCGCGCGTACCCGGCGCCCGCGTCGCCGCTGCGGCCACGCTGCTCGAAGTCGCGGCGCACGTCGCGGGTCGACACACATTGCCCGCGCCAACGCCACCGGCCAACAGCGAGCGCATCGCCTATCCCGACCTCAGCGAGGTGAAAGGGCAGGCGCAAGCCAAGCGCGCACTGGAAATCGCCGCCGCCGGTCGACACAGCATGCTGCTCGTGGGGCCGCCGGGCACCGGAAAAAGCATGCTTGCGCAACGCCTGCCCGGCATCCTCCCGCCGATGAACGACGACGAAGCCATCGGCAGCGCCGCCCTGCTGTCGCTCGCGGGCAGATTTCGCGCCGAGCAGTTCGGGCAACGCCCCGTACGCTCGCCGCACCATACGGCGAGCGCGGTAGCGCTCGTCGGCGGTGGCAGCGACCCGCGGCCGGGCGAAATATCCCTGGCGCACCACGGCGTGCTGTTTCTGGACGAAGTCGTCGAGTTCGACCGAAGAGTGCTCGAGGTCCTGCGCGAACCGCTGGAAAGCCGCGTCATCCACATTTCGCGCGCGGCACGGCAGGTCAGCTTCCCGTGCCAGTTCCAGTTGATCGCCGCCATGAACCCCTGCCCCGACGGGTATCTCGGCGCCAATATCGCGGCGCGGCCCTGCCGTTGCACTCCCGATCAGATCGCGCGCTATCGTGGGCGCCTGTCCGGCCCCCTTCTCGACCGCATCGACCTTCAGATAACGGTTCCTGCGATCGCCAGCGACGCGCTGCGCGGCGCCCCCGACGGTGAGCGCTCGGCCGTCGTGCAGTCTCGCGTCATCGCGGCAACCGAGCGCCAGTTCGCGAGACAACACAAGAGCAACGCAGAGCTCACGACAACCGACATCGACATTCACTGCGCGCTCGACGAACGAGGCGAGCAGTTGCTGCAACAAGCGAGCGCGCGAATGGGCCTGTCAGGCCGCGCGCAACACCGCCTGTGCCGCGTTGCCCGGACGATCGCCGACCTCGCCGGCGCCGAGCGCATCAGCGCAGCCCACATCGCCGAGGCCATCGGCTACCGTCACCTCGAAGGCTGAAGCCAGCGGTCGAACACCGCCGCGCACTCCTTCATGCCGAGCCCGGTCGCCGCCGAAAACGCCACAATCGCGTCGCTTGCCGCAACGGCATCGCCGACGGCATCGAGAAATGCCTGCCGCGCCTTGCTGCGTTCACTCTGCGTCAACTTGTCGGCCTTGTTCAAAAGCCACAGGATGGGTGGTCGCGAGGCCCGCTGTTCGCTCAGCCAACGCACGAACTGCAAGTCGAGCGCCGTCGGTGCGCGGCGCAAATCGAGCACGAGGACGACACCGGCCAGCGCTGCGCGGTCGCGGAAATAGTGCTCGATGACACCGCTCCACACGCGCTGCTTGTCCCGTGGCGTCCGCGCGAAGCCATAACCCGGCAGATCCACCAGGTAACCGCCGTTTCGCAGCGGAAAGAAGTTCAGCTCGCGTGTTCGCCCCGGCAGTTTGCTCGCGAACGCAAGGCGCGTCTGCCCTGCCAGCCGGTTGATCGAACTCGATTTGCCCGCGTTCGAGCGGCCGGCAAAGGCGATTTCCGGCCCGGTTGGCGGCGGAAGCCCAGCGGCATCCACCACCGATTTTTCGAAGCGAGCACCCGCAAACTGTGCAACGCGCTCGATGCGATCGGATGGCGATGGCGGCGGGCGTGCCGCGGAGGTTGCGTTGGCGGCGTTCATGACCAGGGAGCAAAGCTATAATTTTAGGCTGTCGCACGCTCGTCCATCGCCGTTCGACAGCTTCGACGCCCTCGTGGCCGTCCTCTTTTTTTGATGTTTCTCCTATTTCGGCCATGATCTCGATTCGCCGCAGCATCGCCCTCGCCCTTCTATTCGCCGCCGCCATCGGTCTCGCGACCCCGGTGTTGGCCGAAGACAAACCCGCCGACGCGCAGGGCGACGCCGCGAAAGCCCAAGCGGCGGCAGCGGTATGCGCCGGCTGCCACGGCGCAGAGGGCATCAGCCCCATTCCCACGCAACCGAATCTGGCCGGGATGCCCTCGGCGTATCTCACCAAGGAACTCCGTCATTTCAAGTCGGGGCAACGCGACGACGCCATCATGAAAGGCTTCGCTGCCACGCTCAGCGACGACGACATGAAGCTTCTCGGCGCCTACTTCTCGGCAAAACCTGCGGGTACGATCGGCAGCAAGGATCTCAAACTCGCGAAGACGGCCGAACGGCTGTACCGTGGCGGTGACGCAACGCGCGGTATCCCGGCCTGCGCCGGCTGCCATTCGCCGTCGGGCGCCGGCATTGCGGCGCAATACCCGCGCATCGGCGGCCAACATGCCGAATACACGCTCGCGCAACTCAACAATTTCCGCAGCGGCAAACGTGGCGTCGCCAGCAAGGACGATCCGAACGCGAACGGCAAGATGATGGCGACCATAGCTTCCCGTCTCACCGACGCCGAGGTCAAGGCGCTCGCCGAGTACACCGCCGCGCTGAAAGCCAACTGAGCGTCAGGTGACGCCCCCGGAAAGCCCGGCCGAGGTTACCCTCGTCGGGCTTTTTTCTTATCCCGTCAAGGGGTGCCGCGTCATCCCCCACGATGGAGCACACGTTGCGGTCACCGGTCTCGCGCATGATCGCGCCTGGATGATCGTCGACACGAGCGTCACGCCGGCGCAATTCGCAAGCCAACGCGATACCCCGGCGCTGGCGACGATCGAGACACATGTCGGCGAAGACGGGCGGCTCGAACTATCGGCGGCGGCAGCATCCGCCGCGCCGCTCGTCGTCGCGCCCACGCATTGCGCCGGCCCGATTGCGGTCCGTATCTGGCGGGACGACACGATCGCACTCGATGCCGGCGACGCGGCCGCCGCATGGCTCGCAGCGGTTCTCGGAACGCCGCCTGGTCGCCTTCGCCTCGTCCGTTTCGACACCTCGCGGCGGCGCGACTGCAACGCCGCATTCGCTGGCGACAGCGGCGCGCATACCCTGTTCGCCGATGGCTATCCGGTACTCATCGGCAACGAGGCATCGCTCGATGATCTCAATGTGCGGATGGCGGCAACGGGTGCCGCTCCCATCGACATCGGCCGCTTTCGGCCGAATCTGGTGTTGCGTGGCCTTGCCGCATGGGACGAGGACTACATCGACAGCCTCGACATCGGCAGCGTCCGCCTGCGCTTGGTCAAACCGAGTGTTCGTTGCCTCGTGACCACCACCGACCAAACTACGGGGCAGCGCATGGGCGATGAACCTCTAGCCACTCTCGCTCGTTTTCGCAACGACGTCACGTTCGGTGGCGTCACCTTTGGTTGGAACGCCGTCGTACTTGCAGCCGGTCACGTAAAGCTTGGCGACCGGGTCGCGGTCAACTACCGCTTCTGACCCGGTCACGCTTCCCGCTCGACCTCAGGGCTTGGCGCAGAACGCGACGCCCTCCGCCGCCCAACCCGTGCCCGGATCGTTGACCATGTAGCCATACATGCCGAAGGTCGTCAGGTAGCGGTGATTACCGTTGTCGACATACCGAGGCGGGCCGCGGAAGGTGCGGTAGATCGGCACTTCGTTTGAAAAACAGGTCAGACCAGAACCGCCGTTGACCGGCGCCGCCACGAACGAATCGGTGCCTTCGTTGCAGAACCACGTGTTGGGCAAACCGTTACAGGCTGCGCCCGAGCGCTCCTTTCCGGTCGCAGCGATCGCCGCGCGATCGGCATTCAGCACCGTGTAAAAGTGAGAGCCCCGCGTGCCATTGAGCGCCGCACCCGGAATGAAATAACGGGTGATCGGTGACGTTTGTGCAGACGCTATCGGATCGGTCTTGAACCAGTAGCCGGTGCGATACCAGGCCGGGTTGTCCTCGATGTCGCGAACGCCATCGAGCAACGTCTTCTCGTTTTCACGCGAGGAGATGAAGTAGAAGTCGTACTGCGGGTTGTAGAACTCCACCATCGACGCCTGAACGGCGTTCGTGGTCGGGATCATCGCGCTCGGCATCAGATACGGTGCGAGACGGGTGAACAGCAGATCCATGCGTGAATAGCGATCGACACCGTTGCGGTTGCCGCACGAGGCGCCGCCCCCTTCCAGCCCGCCGCGCAGCTCGTAGTAGCCGCCGGTACCGTTGTACGTGAAGAGGCCCGAGCCGCTCGAACCTCCCTCGGTGGTGCCATCCGTCCAGCGAACCGTCATGAAGCTGTCCTTGCCGGCTTGCGGACGCGGATTGCCGCCATACGCGAGCGGCCCCTGGGCGTAGCCCAGCATGCTGCCTTGAGAGAACTTCTTGAGGTCACCTGCGGGGTGGTGGATACCGATGACCGTTGCACTCGTTGGAATGATGCTCGCGTTCCACGCTGAACGAACCGCGCCCGTGGGCGGCGCCTGCCGCAGGCGGATGAGCGACACGTCCATCGTCGGGTCGCTCAACATGAGATCGGCGCCGCCGGTCAGCAGTTGATACGGCGGAATCGCCGTGGAATTGCAGGAGACGGCATCGAAGAACCAGTAGGTGTTGACGCTGGACGCTTCGGCGACCGTGCTGACGCAGTGCGCTGCCGTATAGAAGTAATTGCCGCCCGACTGGGAGTTGATCAACGTGCCCGTACACAGGTAAGTGCCGCCACCGCTGTTGAAGACCATCTTCGCCGTGGCCGACGCCGCGTTCAGTAGCGCGGCACTCGGGTTCGAGACGCAGGCGATGTCGATGTTGCAGGAACCGGAGTCGCCGATGTCCCGGATGTCCTTGCGGCCGAGATCCGCACCGGCCACCACCAGATGCGACAACCCATCGAGCGTCAGGCCGAACTCACTCGGCTCCTGTCCTGCACGCAACTGCACTTCGATGACGGCCCGGGAGCCTTCGAGCACGGGGGACCACTCGGCCGAGGGGCCGGCCACCGGCACGGCGCGATAGACCTCGTCACGATCGCTGCCCGCGAACCGCAGCGTCATGCCATCCGCGGGCCCCGTCGAGCGATAAGCCAAGCGCAGCCCCGCCGCCCCCGGAGCCGACACCACGACACGGGCGACCTTGCTGCCATCGCCCAGACGCTCCCAGTCGAGGGCGCCCAGCGGCAAAGCGCGCAACGGCTCGGCGATCGTCCGCGGAAAGCCAATTTGCACCGGCTTCGCGCGATCGTCGCCGCTGGCTGCCACTTTAGGCGCGGACGCGTTCGGCATCACGAACGCCTCGGCTTCGATCAGGTACGGCGCCTCTGCCGCTCCGAGGAAGCGTTCCGCAGTCGCCGCCTTCGTTGCAGTGACAACAGCGGGTGGCATGCTTCGCAGCGCGTCAGGCGCCGCCGCCAACGCGAGCGAACCCAACCCCAGGGTCGCCAGCAGAGCGAAGTGTCGAATCATGATCGTTTCCTTTCCGTGTAAACCATCGGGGCGCTTTCGCGAAGCCGGGCGCGACTTGCAGGCTCTACCTTACCGCATCACGCGCCGCAAGGCATCGCTGCAAACCGGACGGCCAAGCCGGCGCCGCCCAGCCGAACGCACGGCAAAACCGGCGACCGTCGAGCACGCTGTACGCTGGCCGTCTGGCGGCCGTTGGATACTCGGACGTCAACAGCGGCCGAATTGCGACACGCGACTCGAAGCCCGCGCCCGCGATGATGGCCCGCGCAAAGTCGTGCCATGTCGTGGCGCCGCTCGCACTGAGGTGGTAGAGCCCGCCCAACTCCGCCAACGCCGCTGGCGGCCGCGACAGGGCGCAGCCGACCGCGTCGGCAAGGTCGGCCGTGTAGTTGGGCACGCCCGTCTGGTCGGCCACGACCCCGATCTCCGTGCGCTCGGCCGCGAGCCGCAGCATCGTCTTGTAGAAATTGGCACCGTCGTTGCCATAGACCCAGCTCAGACGCAGCGTCAAATAGGCTGCGCCGCTGTCGGCGACCGCGCGTTCGCCCGCGAGCTTGCTGTGCCCGTAGACCGATTGCGGCGCTGGCGGGTCGTCCTCGACGTAGGGACGATGCCCGTCGCCATCGAAGACGTAATCGGTCGAGAAATGCACCAGAAATGCGCCATGCGCGCGGCACGCCTGAGCGAGATGCCCCGCCCCTTCGGCGTTGATGGCAAATGCCTGCGTGCGCTCGGATTCGGCGCGATCGACCGCGGTCCAGGCCGCACCGTTGACAACGACGTCCGGACGAACACGGCCCAGCACGCTCTGGCAGGCATCCGGGTCCACGATGTCCAGCGCGCGGCGATCGAGTGCGATGATTTCGTGCTCGCGACGCAGGCGCCGCGCCAACGCGAGCGCGAGTTGGCCGCCGCCGCCGGCAATCAGGATCTTCACCGAGTCGCCTCGCCTTGGCGCGCTTCAGGCATAGGTCGGCGCATCGCGCAATGACAACCCGGCGGCGTCCTTGTCGTTGACGATCGGATCGGCGATCGGCCACCGGATGCCGAGCGATGGATCATTCCACGCGATCGTGCGTTCATGTCGCGGCGCATAGGCGTCCGTGACCTTGTACAGAAAGAGCGCGTGATCAGCGGTGACCACGAACCCGTGCGCGCAGCCGGGTGGCACCCAGAGCATGCGCTGGTTCTCGGCGCTCAGATCGACCGCATCCCACTGGGCGAAAGTCGGTGAGGATCTGCGCAGATCGACCACGACATCGAACACCGCCCCCGAGGCGACGCGCACCAGTTTGCCCTGTGCCTGTTCGATCTGATAGTGCAGGCCGCGCAGCACGCGGGCCTTGGAGAAACTCTGGTTGTCCTGCACGAACTGAACGATCGCGCCCGTCGCGTTGCGGAATTTCTCCGCATTGAAGGTCTCCATGAAATATCCGCGCTCATCGGCGAAGACCTGCGGTTCGAGCACCAGAACGCCCGACAGCTTCGTACGTACGACCTTCATCAGAAAACCTGTTCTTTCAGGATGCCGAGCAGATATTTGCCATAACCGCTCTTCGCGAGCGGCTGCGCGAGCCGTTCCAGTGCCGCCGCATCGATGAATCCCTGGCGGTAGGCAATCTCCTCCGGGCAACACACCTTGAGCCCTTGCCGCCGCTCGATCGTCTGCACGAACTGCGCGGCCTCGAGCAGCGAATCATGGGTGCCGGTATCGAGCCATGCCATGCCGCGTCCCATGATCTCGACATTGAGCACGCGATCCTCGAGATAGCGGCGGTTGAGATCGGTGATTTCCAGTTCGCCACGCGCCGAAGGACGCAGCGCCGCCGCGCGTTCGGCGACGGTTTCGTCATAGAAATAGATGCCGGTGACCGCATAGCGCGACTTCGGCGCACTCGGTTTTTCTTCGAGACTGATCGCCTGACCGTCGCGATCGAATTCGACGACACCGTAGCGCTCGGGGTCGCTGACCGGGTAGGCAAACACCGTCGCGCCGCTCGTCCGGGCATGGGCGTGCTCGAGCAGGGGTTGCAGATCATGTCCGTAGAAGACGTTGTCGCCCAGCACCAGCGCGGCATGCGCATCGCCCAGAAACTGTCGTCCGATCAGGAAGGCCTGCGCCAAGCCATCCGGCGACGGTTGCACCGCATACTGCAACTCGATGCCCCACTGCCGCCCATCGCCCAGCAAGTCGCGAAAACGCGGCGTGTCCTGCGGCGTCGAGATGACGAGAATTTCGCGCAAGCCGGCCAGCATCAACGCCGACAGCGGGTAGTAGATCATCGGCTTGTCGTAGATGGGCATCAACTGCTTCGACACCGCCTGCGTGACGGGATGAAGCCGCGTGCCCGCTCCTCCGGCGAGGATGATGCCGCGGCGCTTTGGCGCGCTCATGATGCCGCCACCCCCAGACGGGCGCCGTAGTTCTTGTCGACCCAGTCACGGTATGCGCCCGACTGCACCTCCGCAACCCATTCGGCGTGATCAAGATACCACTGCACGGTGCGCGCCAGACCGCTGGCGAAGCTCTCGCGGGGTCGCCACCCGAGTTCACGTTCGAGTTTGGAAAAATCGATCGCGTAGCGTCGGTCATGCCCCGGCCGATCGGCGACATGGGTGATCTGCGCGGCGAAATCCTGACCCGGTCTGCGCTCGCCCAGCAGTCGGCACAGGGTGTGCACGACGTCGAGATTCGTCGTTTCGGCGTCGCCGCCGATCAGGTAGAGCTCACCCGGGCGCCCCGCCTCGAGCACGCGGCGAATGGCGCTGCAATGATCGCTGACATACAGCCAATCGCGCACCTGATGCCCGTCGCCATAGACGGGAAGCGGTTTGCCCGCCAGCGCGTTGACGATCATCAGCGGGATCAGCTTTTCCGGGAACTGGCGCGGGCCGTAATTGTTGGAGCAGTTGGTGACCAGCACCGGCAGGCCGTAGGTATGAAAATAGGCGCGGGCGAGATGATCGGAGCCTGCCTTGGACGCGCTATAGGGACTGTTGGGTTGGTACTGCGACGCCTCGGTGAAGCGCGGCTCGTTCGGGCCGAGGCTGCCGAACACTTCATCGGTCGAGACGTGCAGGAAGCGAAACGCCGCACGCTCCGCAGCCGGCAAGCCCTGCCAGTGCGCGCGGCATGCTTCCAGCAGCGTCGCGGTGCCGAGCACGTTGGTGTGTACGAAGGCGAGCGGCCCGTGGATCGAGCGGTCGACGTGACTCTCGGCGGCGAAATGCACGACGGCGCGCGGCCGGTACTGCGCGAACAGGGCAGCGATCGCGGCACGGTCACCGATATCCGCCCGCACAAACACGTAGCGCGGGTCATCGGCAAGGCTCGCCAGCGTCTTCGGGTTCGCCGCGTAGGTGAGCGCATCGACGTTGAGGACACCCTCTTCGTGCTCCGCCAGCCAGTCGAGAATGAAATTGCTGCCGATGAATCCGCAGCCGCCAGTGACCAAAATCATGGGGGTCCCGTGGAGATTGTTGCACTGCGATTTTAGGGAAACGCCATGCGGCCGGCATGCGCGCGCCGCCCGGCCGCACGGCGGCACGCGATAATCGTCCCCCATGCCCCGCTGGTTCCGTCTCGTCTACGGCACGTTTTGGCTGCCCGTGTTGCCGTTCGCGTTGGTGCGCCTCGTCTGGAAGGCCCGGCGCAATCCGGACTATCACGACCATTGGCGCGAGCGGTTGGCGCTCTCCTGCCCCGAAGGGCCGTTTGACGTGTGGCTGCACACCGTGTCGGTCGGTGAGGCGCGTGCGGCGCAGCCGGTACTCGCCGCCCTACTCGCTCGCGGTTTGCGGGTGCTGGTGACGTGCACGACGCCGACCGGACGCGCCACGCTGGAGCACATGGTCGACCGGCACGCGCCCAAGCCACCCACGGTGCGCTATCTACCCTACGACGCGCCGTGGCTGCTCGGTCGCTTCTTTTCGTGCGCCCGACCGACGCTCGGACTGCTCGTGGAGACTGAGCTTTGGCCCGGCGCCTGCGATATGGCAACGCGGCACGGCTGCCGTGTCTGGTTGATCAATGCGCGGCTCTCGGAGCGATCGGCTGCGGGCTACGCGCGCGGCGGATCGCTCACCACCCGCCTGCTCGGGCTGCTCGCCGGCATCGCCGCTCAGACGCAAGCGCATGCGGCGCGCTTTCGAGCGCTCGGCGCCCGCTCGGTCGTGGTGACCGGCAACCTGAAGTTCGATGTCGAGCCCCCAGCAGACGTCGGCGAGCGCAGCGCCGCGCTGATCGAACCGCTACTTCGCGGACGAGCGTACTGGGTTGCCGGTTCGACCCGGGAAGGCGAAGAGGCATTGCTGCTCGACGCTCTGGCGAAGCACCCGCTGCGGCAGCGTGCCGTCGCCGTCATCGTGCCGCGCCATCCCGAGCGCTGGAGCGAGGTCGCAGCGCTCGCGCGCTCGCGCGGCTTTCGCGTTGCGCTTCGCAGCGACCGCGTCGCCGACGCGGATGCCGAGGTCATCCTCGGCGACAGCATGGGCGAGATGTTCGCCTGGTACGCCGGGGCAACGGCGGTCGTCATGGGCGGCACGCTGGCCGGCACCGGCGGCCAGAACCTGATCGAGCCGGCTGCACTCGGCGTACCCGTCGCACTCGGGCCCTCCGTGTTCAATTTTCAGCAGGCGGCGGAGGAAGCGCTCGCTGCGGGTGCCGCCGTTGCCGTCGCGGACGCCACCGGTGCGCTCGACGCGGTGCTGCGCTGGTTCGAGGAGCCGATGGCGCGCGAGCGTGCCGCGGCGGCCGCCGCCGCGTTCGTGACGGCGCACCGGGGCGCCACCGCACGGACGCTCAAGACGATCGGCCTTTGACGCTGTCGCGCGCCGCCGCCGCCAGTGCCGCCACCCCGTCGCCGATCAGATGCGTGGCGATGGCGGCAATCCCCATGCGCACGAAGGACGCACCGGTCGGTGCGGCAAAGAAGCCCTCGCCCGGCTCGATGATGACTTCCGCCTCGCGAGCGCGGTCAATCAGCGCGGCGGGCGAGACGCCGCGCGGCAGTTCGATCCACAAGGATGAACCGCCCTCGATCGGTGTGGCGATGCGCCAATCCGGCAGCTGCTCCGCCAACGCCTCCCGCAGCCGTGAGAGGCGCACCGGATAGGCATGCCCGAGCCGCCGTTGCAACGCCTCGAAGTGCCCCTGCGCAAGAAAACGCGCCAGCGCCTGCTCGTTGTTGCCCGGCACGTGGCGCAGCATCAATCGGCGCAGGCGTCGCAGCTCCGTGATGGCCTCTCGCGGCGCCACCACATAGCCCAGCCGCAACCCCGGCGCCAGCGTCTTCGACAGGCTGCCGATGTGAAACACCCGATCGTTGGCATCCAGGCTCTTCAACGCGGGCGTCGCGGCGGCGCCGAAGCCAAGCTGCGGCTCGTAATCGTCTTCGATGATCAGCGCGTCGGTGTCGGCCGCGATCGCGAGCAGCGCCCGGCGACGCTCCTCGCCCATGCGCACGCCGCTCGGGCAGTGGTGCGACGGTGTGACGGCGATGACGTCGGGCGCCAGCGCGCGCAGCGGTGCCACCGGCAGACCTTCGCCGTCGATGCGCTGCGGCAGCAAGGTGGCGCCGGTCAGCGCGAAGATCGCGCGCAGATCGGGGTAGCAGGGCTCCTCGACGACGACGCGCCGACCGCTGCCGCCGAGCAATTGCCCGATCAGGTAGAGGGCCTGCTGGGCGCCGAGCGTGACGAGAATTTCCTCCTTCGCGGCCCATACGCCACGCCGCGGCAGCACGCGCGTGCGGAGCTGCTCGAGCAGGTCGGCGTCGTCCTGGTCGCCGCGGTCGAGCGCCCACACGGCAGCGTTTGGCTGGCGACTCGCCTGCTCGACGCAGTCGCGCCAGTCGGTCAAAGGGAAGAGGCGCGGGTCGATCTGCCCGTAGACGAAGGGGTAGCGGTAGCGCCACCAGTCCGCGGGGTTGCGCACGGGCTGATAGCGCACATCGGCCAGGCGAAAATGCCGCGACCAGTCGGGCGCCGGCAACAGCGACAGTTGGTCACTCTCATGGAATTCGGATTGCCGCCGGGCGAACTCCGGCGTCACGAAGTAGCCGCGACGCTCGCGGGCGGCGATCACGCCTTCGCGTTCCAACCGTTCGTAGGCCAGCGCGACGGTCGCGCGTGCCACGCGCAGTTCTCCCGCCAGTTCACGGGTCGAGGGAAGCGGCGCCTCCAGCGGCACCGCGCGTTCGAGCACGGCACGGCGCAGCATGTCCGCGATGCGGTGCTGCAGGCCCTCGCGCGGATCGCTCCGCGCGAAGCGGGTATGCCATAACTGGCTCAGTCGTTGGCGCATATCTGGCGCTATTGTGGCAAGGGATGCGAACCTACGCTGTGGGCCATTCCACCCGCAGCTTGCCAAGGAGAGCCGCCATGGGCCATGCCGACAGACAGCTCGATCCGGTCGCGGCAGAGCGTGACGCCGCGCGCGACGTCCACGCACTGGCGCCCTTCTGGATGCCGTTCTCGCCGAACAAGGCGTTCAAGGCCGAGCCACGCCTGTTCGTTCGCGGCGAGGGCATGTATCTCTACACCGATGACGGTCGCCAACTGCTCGACGCATCCTCGGGGCTGTTTTGCGTGGCGGCCGGACACTGTCGCCCGGAAATCGCCGAAGCCGTGCAGCGGCAACTGATGACGCTCGACTACTCGATGCCGTTCACGCGCAGCCACCCGCTCGCCTTCCGGCTCGCGCGCGAAGTCGTGCAGTTCACGCCGGAGGGCCTCGACCGCGTGTTCTTCGTCGGCTCCGGCTCGGAGGCCATCGACAGCGCGATGAAGATGGCGCTTGCCTATCACCGTGCGCGTGGCCAGGGGCAGCGCCAACTCTTCGTCAGCCGCGAACGCGCCTACCACGGCGTCAATTTCGGCGGCGTCGCGCTCTCCGGCATGATCAACAACCGGCGCGCGTTCGGGGTCGGGCTCCCGGGCGTCTATCACATGCGCCACACGGGGCTTCCCGAGAACCGGTTTGCCAAGGGGCAACCCGAACACGGCGCCGAACTGGCCGACGATCTGATCCGCTTTTGTTCGATGTACGGCGGCGAGAACATTGCAGCCGTCTTCGTCGAGCCGGTCGCCGGCTCGTTTGGCTGCCTGCCGCCGCCCAAGGGCTATCTCGAACGGCTGCGCGCCATCTGCAACGAGCACGGCATCCTCCTGGTGTTCGACGAGGTAATCACCGGCTGGGGACGTCTGGGCGCCAATTTTGCGGCGCAGGCGTTCGCCGTGACGCCCGACCTGATCACGATGGCGAAGGCGATCACCAACGGCGCGCAGCCGCTGGGGGCGGTGGCCGCGCGCACCGCGGTCTACGACACCATCACCGAGGCCGGGCCGGCGGCGGGCATCGAGTTTTTTCACGGCTACACCTACAGCGCGCACCCGGCCTGCGCCGCAGCCGCGCTCGCGATGCTCGACATCTTCCGCCGCGAGCGCCTGGTCGAGCGCGCCGCGGCGCTCGCGCCGTATTTCATCGACGCGCTGTTCAGCCTGGCCGACTTGCCGGCCGTCGTCGACATCCGCGCCATCGGACTCTTGGGTGCCATCGAGGTCGCTCCGGCGGGGGCGCCGGGCGCGCGCGGCTACGCGTTGCAGAACCGGCTGTTCGATGCCGGGCTGAGCCTGAAGACGACCGGCGACAACCTGCTCGTCGCGCCGCCGCTCATCAGCGAGAGGGCGCATGTCGATGCCATCGTCGCCCGATTGCGCGAGGCGCTCGCGGCAGTGGCATGAGCAGGCGTGCAGGGCGCGCGGTCGGTCATTCCGGCAGTTCCGAAAATTGCAGGATTGAACGAAGCGCGTTCCGATCGCATCGAGCGGTCACTGGCGCACGCCGCAGCGCTCGGCTACAGTGCAGCGTCACGATCGATCACCAAAGGAGGAACCGATCATGAAACATGCTTGGACGGCCGCCATCGCGGTCGCGCTCACGGCCACTGTCGGTCACGCGCAAACCAAGGAGGTCACCATTGCCTATCAGGACATGGTGGTGCCGTATCGCATGGCGCAGGAGAGCAAGGCGCTCGAAGCGGCAACGGGTTACAAGATCAACTGGAAGCAGTTCGGCGGTGGCGGCGAGGTGGTCAAGGCGCTGGCCTCGGGCGCCGTGCAATTGGGCGAGGTCGGCTCGGCGGGCATTGCCGCTGCGGTGTCGCGCGGCGAACCGTTGGAGCTTTTCTGGATCCTCGATGACATCGGCGACGCCGAGGCGCTGGTCGCCAAGAAGGGCTCGGGCATCACCAAGGTGGCCGACCTGAAGGGCAAGCGCATCGCCATGCCGTTCAACTCGACGACGCACTTCCACACCATCGTCGCGCTCGAGCAGGCGAAGATCAACCCGGCCGAGGTGAAGATCCTCAACATGCGGCCGCCGGAAGTGCGCGCGGCCTGGCAGCGCGGTGACATCGACGCGACGTTCATCTGGGACCCGGTACTCGCCGAGGTCAAGAAGGATGGCACGCTGGTGACGACGTCCGGTCAGATCTCGGCGGCGACCGGCAAGGCGACATTCGACGGTTATGTGGCCAACACCAACTGGTCGAAGAGCCATCGCGACTTCATGGTGAAGTTCGTGAAGATCATGGCCGACGCCGATGCCAAGTACCGCGCCGACAGCAAGCAATGGAAAGTCGACGGCCCCGAGGTCAAGGCAATCGCCAAGTGGTCCGGCTCGAAACCCGAGGACGTGCTCGGTGCCATCGGGCTCTATCGCTTCCCGAGCGCCAAGGATCAGGCCGCGACGTGGCTCGGCGGTGGCGCCAACAGCATCGCCGCGAAGGCGCTCACGGCGACGGCCGCCTTCCAGCTGTCGCAGAAGCAGATCGAGAAGACGTTGCCCGACTATTCGAAAGTGGTCAACGCGAGCTACGTCACCGAAGTCGCGAAGTGATGGTCGCAACGGCAAGCAATGGGGCGCGAGTCGCCCCTTTTTTGTGGCGACGGCGCATGTCGTGGGCGAGGCACTGAGTGTCTTCGCTCGAAATTCGTGACCTGAGCGTGAACTATGAAGGCAGCAAGGGTCAGAGCACGCTCGCGCTGTCGTCGGTCAATCTGAGCATCGCGCCGGGCGAATTCGTCGTGGCGCTGGGCGCATCCGGGTGCGGCAAGACGACCCTGCTGTCGTGCATCGCGGGCTTCATCCAGCCCTCGGCGGGCTCGATCCTGCTCGACGGCAAACCGGTGCTCGGCCCCGGTGCCGAGCGCGGCGTGGTGTTCCAGAAGCACGCGCTGATGCCGTGGCTGTCGGTGGTCGAGAACGTGGAATTCGGGTTGCGCATGCGCGGCGTCGGCCGCCAGGCGCGGCGCGCGATCGCACTCGACAAGCTGCGCCTGGTGCAGTTGGAGAAATACGCCAACTACCCGATCTACCAAATCTCGGGCGGCATGCAGCAGCGCGCCGGCGTCGCGCGGGCGTTGGCGAGCGACCCGGCAGTCATGCTGATGGACGAGCCACTGGGGGCGCTCGACGCGCTGACCCGCGCGCGCATCCAGGACCTGATCGTCGATCTCTGGTGGCAGACGAAGAAGATGTTTTTCTTCATCACGCACAGCGTCGAAGAGGCGCTGTTCCTCGCCACCGAACTCATCGTGATGACACCCTCGCCCGGCCGCATCGCGCATCGCTTCAAACTCGATTTTTCCCGCCAGTTCATCGAATGCCGCGATTCGCGTGCCGTGAAGTCCTCGGCCCCGTTCATCGAGATGCGCGAAAAGGTCCTCGCGCTGATCCACGAAGACTCAGGAGCAGCGCATGGCTGACCCGGCAATGAAGTCAACCAAGGGCTACCGCATTCCCGGCGAGGGTTCATCGTTCGCCATCAGCGTGGTCACGGTCATCACGTTGCTGGCGCTGTGGTGGGCGGCCACGCACCTCGGGTGGATTCGCGACCTCTTCCTGCCGACGCCCGAAAAAATCGTCACCGCGTTCATCGATGCCATGCGCGGCGACATCCAAGGCGGCAAGCCGCTCAGCGAGCACTTCATGTGGAGCCTGATCCGCGTGTTTTCGGCGTTCTTCTTCGCCGTCGTGACCGCGGTGCCGATCGGCGTGGCGATGGGCGTGTCGCGCGTGATGCGCGGCATTTTCGATCCACCGATCGAGTTCTACCGTCCGCTGCCACCGCTGGCCTATCTGCCGCTGATCGTGATCTGGTTCGGCATCGACGAGACGGCGAAGATCGTGCTGATCTACCTCGCCTGCTTCGCGCCGCTCGCGATGGCGGCGCGCGCCGGCGTGAAGTCGGTCACCATCGAGCAGATCAACGCGGCGTACTCCATGGGCGCGTCACGCTGGCAGGTGATCTGGCACGTCATCCTGCCCGCCGCGCTGCCCGAAATCCTGACCGGCATGCGCATCGCCATTGGTTTTGGCTGGACGACGCTGGTGGCCGCCGAGATGGTCGCCGCCACCGAGGGACTCGGCCAGATGGTGCTCAACGCATCGAACTTCCTGCGGACCGACATCGTCATCATGGGCATCGTCGTCATCGGCGTCGTCGCCTATCTCTTCGACCTGCTGATGCGACTGGCCGAACAGTGGCTGGTGCCGTGGAAGGGGCGCGTGTAGCCGTCAGTCGACGACCATTTCGCATCAACTTTCGCACGAAAGGCGCACCCATAAAGGGCTTGGCGCTCAATTTTGCCGGAAGTCGACTTTCGCCATAATCTAGTGCAGTGTTTCGCTCTTCTTGGCACAAAAATGCGCGTCTTTTGGCACGACTCTTCGTTGCAAATGCTCGCAATAGCTTGCTATTGCTGCGCTTTGCGCCTCGATTCGACCCAAAATCCATCGCATTTTTTTGTGCCAATCTACGCGAAACACTGCACTAGCGCCAAGCCCGTTATGGACGTCATTTGCTGAAAAAGTTGTTATTGAAATGACGGCGAAATGTCAGACCGCCAGCGCGACGCAGACGGCTACGGCCAGCGCGCATCCCCACGACACGGCATCGGTCGTCGCGAACAGCACCGGGTCGTCGTCCATCGTCCCCACCATCGCGCGCTGCCACATGCGGGCGAGCCAGAACAGCACGACGCCGACGGCGCCCCACAGCCAAAGCGGCTGCGCGTAGAGCGTGCTGACCTGGTCGCTCGCAGCATAGAGCGCGAGCACGAGGCTCGCCGCGATGGCCGAACCGAGCCCGAAGCCCTGCACGAAGGCGCTGTCGCGACCGCGATAGCCACGAGCGGGCAGCACCTCGTCGGCGCCGAGACGTCCGAGATCGGCGGCGCGCTTCAGGAGCGCGAGACTCAGGAAGGCAAACACCGAGAACGCGGCGAGCCAGGCCGACAGCGCCACACCCACCGCCAGCGCGCCCGCCGCGATGCGCAGCGTGTAGAGCACGGCGAGGCAGAACACGTCGTACACCGGGTAGCGCTTCAGCACGCCCGTGTAGAACGCATTGATCAGCACATAGACGCCGAGCGCCAGCGACACCCAGACGCCGGCCGACCATGCGAGCACCGCGCCCACCGCGAGCAACACCAGCGCGAATGCCGCCGCCCGCGCCAACGGCAACTCACCCGCCGCAAGCGGTCGTGCGCGCTTGCTCGGGTGGCGCCGGTCAGCACCGAGGTCGAAGAGATCATTGACGATGTAGATCGCCGAGCACACCGCACAGAACGCCGCGAAGGTCAGCGTCGCCGCCTGCCACGCCGTGGGCGAATTCCACTCGTGCGCCGCCGCCGGCGCCACGAAGACCAGCACGTTCTTCACCCAATGACGCACGCGGATCAGTCGCAGCCAGGCGGACACGCCACCCTCGCGCGGCGCCGCCGCCAGCCGCTCGCCCCCCGCCGGCAGGCAGCGGCCGACGCTGTATCGCTGCGCCGCATGCGGCCACACGGCGAGATCGGCGCGCGAGTCACCAATGTAATCGAACCCCTGCTCGCCGAAGGCCGCGACGAGTGCCGCCGCCTTCGCGCCCGCCTTCAGGTTGTGCGTCGCCGTCGAAGCGAAGACGCGGTCGAAGAGCCCGAGCGCCGCGGCGCACGCCTCGGCAACACGAGCGTCGGCGGCGGTGGCGAGCACGGTCGGGCGGCCTTCGGCGCGCGCCGTGCGCAGCGCCGCGACGACCACCTCGTTCCACGGCAACGTCGCAATGTCGGGCAGCGCGCGTGCCGCCAGTCGCGCCTTCAGCACGCTGCGCCCCTGCACGAGCCACCACGGCAGCACCAACGGCAACCACCACGCGTGCCGCCACGCGACGAACAACGTCTCCCAAAGGGTGTCGGTGCGACACAGCGTGCCGTCGAGATCGACGACGAGTGCCCGTCGCGTCACGTCGGGCGCGGCGACGGCCGTCACCACCACGCAGCCCATCGGACGCGGTCGGCCGCGCGCAAGACGCTCATGGCAAACTCAGTCGTTGACGCGCACCGTGACCGCACGATCCTTGCCGTCGCGCTTGGCGCGGGCCATCGCGGCGTCGAGCCGCTTGCGCAAATACGGCAGCGCGCCAAGCGACTGGCTGTGCGTGCACACCGCACCGACGCTGACCCTCACCGCAATCGGCTCACCATCATGCACGATCGGCGCCGCGCGCACCTTGTCGAGGACACGCGCCGCGATGGTCACCGCCACACGCGGCCCGACATCTGGACACAGCACGAGAAACTCGTCGTCGCCGACACGCCCGACCAGATCATTGACGCGCAACGCCTGACGCAGGCGCTCAGTCACGCCGACCAGCACCGCGTCGCCGGCGACGTGGCCATGCCTTTCGTTGATCGCAGCGAAGTCGTCGACGTCGATCAAGAGCAGTGTGGTCGGTTGCTGCGCGCCGCCGGCGACCTTGGCGATGGCCGCCGTCAGCGCCGCCTGATGAAGGGCGCCAGTCAGCGGATCGCGCGCATTCTGGCGTGCCGCCCGCTGCACCTCGGCCTCGGTTTCGATCAGCCGCAGCGTCAGTTCGTTGGCGGCGGCCGCCGCGCGCTGCACGCGATGCTCGGAATGGGTTGGCGCCTCGATGAATTGCACGCTGGTGCGGCGCGCGGCACGTTCGGCCCGGCGGGCATCCGCGCGCGCCGCGAGCAACGCCGTCACCGCAGCGAGCGCACGCTCGGGCGATTCGGCCGCCCGCTCGAGCTGCACATGCAACGCCGCCACCTCTTCGCGCGCCGTCAGCGGCACTTGATCACTCGGCAACAGCGCCGCCTCCTCGAGCCGCGCACGCCCTTCGTCGTGACGCCCGAGCGCAAGCAGCCAGCGGGCACTGGCGAGCAGCAGCCGCAACAGCGTCGGCACATCATGGCGCGTCCGCAGGACGTCGGCGGCCGCTGCGGCGACGCGCGTCGCCGTGGCGAGATCGCCGCGCGCCGCCTTGATCTCCGCCGCCGTGACCTGCAACGCAGCCACCAGTTCGCGCGACGTGCCGCCACGCGCCGCCGCCGCGGCTTCCGTGATCGCCTGCTCGGCCTCGGCAAAACGACCGAGCGCGCAGAGGCTGCGCGCCAAATGGTCGAGCGCCGCCACGCGAATATCGTGTTGCCGCTTGCTGATGGCGAACACGGGAACGCGTTCGAGCAGCGCCACGGCGTCGGCATGCAGATCGAGGTCGGCATAGAGCGCGCCGAGCAGCACCGAGATCCGCGCCTGTTCATCGCCATAGCCGTCGCGCTCCGCGATCGCCAGCGCCTCGCGCAGCGCGCGCACGGCGGCCGCGTCGTTGTGCAGCGATTGGTGGGCATCGGCGACGGCGGCGAGCAGCGCCACGCGATCGTGTTGACGGCGCTCACGCACGGCCAGTTCGAGCCCGCGGCGCAGAAGCCGCAGCGCATCGAGCGTACGCCCGGCCGCCTGACAGCCCTGGGCGCACAGGCGCAACGCCTCGATCATCTCGTCGGCGTTCAAGTCAGCGGCATGCGTGAGCAGCAAGGCTTCGGCGCGTTCCAGAGCGGGCGCGTTGGGCCAGTGCGCCACCGCGCGCAGCGCGGCCAGCTCGCTTTCGGCAAAACGCCGGGATGGGGACTTCGACTTGCGCATGGCGCGCAGTGTACGGTGTCGGCTCGCCGCGCGGCGGCGTCAGCCCCTCGCCGGCGAAACGCCCGGTCGCCGCCCCGGACTCAGTCGCGGCGCGGCGCAGGCAAGCGCACGAGCTTCAGGTACCCCCCGGGCGCGGTGAAGACCTGGACCGTGCCGTCGGGCGTCGCACCAACGTAGCGCGCGCGCCCGAACAACGCCGCGCTGTAGCGCACCGCACCGCTGGCCGGGTCGAACCAGTGGAGATAGCTGCGCGTGGCGACGAGACTCCAGAGCCCGCGCAAGGCGCCGAGCAGCCCCGCCTCGTCCGGCTGTTCGCGGGCGACGACGAGCGTGCCCGCGGTGCCGCGCCCACCGCTGGCCGGCGCAAACTCGCCCAGGCGCAACTCGGGATGTGCCTTGCGCAACGCGTCGGCCACCGCGAAATCGACTTCGCCGGCGCCCGCCGTCGGCGGAGCCAGCGGTGGCCAGTGCGCCAGACCGACCCCCGCCGCCGGCACCTCGAGCACGCTCTGCGTGGAGCGCGCCACGAGCACCCGCAGCCGCTCGCCATCGGCGTCGAGTTCGAGATGCTGATCGTTGCGCCCGAGCACGAGGATCGCGCCGTCGTCCTCGGTCTTGCCGAATCCGCGCAGATCGATGAACGCACCGCGCCCGATATCGAGCACCCGCAGCTTCCACGGCCCGTTGGCGTCTCCGCCGAGCAGCGCCTTGACGGCATGCCACGGCAACGCCGGATCGTCGCGGTAGAGATCGAGGGCGAAGCGCATGTCGCCCGTGTAGCGCGGCTCCTCGACACAGCACAAGGTGCGGGCCGCGCCGTCGCGTTCGTGCAGCCACGGCACGCCGGCGTTGAACCAGATGATGAGTGGTCCGATCGCGCACATGGCCAGCCCGAACAGCGCAAGCATCCCCCACGCCTGTCCGGTCGCGGCGAAGGGACGAATCTTGCCACTGCGATTGAAGATGTCGAGCAGCCGCAGCGCGCTCAGCGGCCCGAGGCTGGCGGCCGGATTGGCCAGCAGGAACGAAAGCGGCAACCACACCGTCAGCAGCGCGCCCAGCACCGTCCACGCGATCCAATGTTCGCCGAACAGGCGCACCGGCAGGTAGCGTCGTGCCTCACCGACGGGCTCGGCAGCGAATGCCCCATCGCGCGCGGTACCCGTCGTTGCCTCGGCAACACGTGCCGAGTCGATCGAAGGGGGTGGCGGCGGCGACGCGGTGGCGGCGGACGGCGGCACGGAGGCCACGCCGGGCGAGGGCTCCGAAGACGCCGCGGAGGCCGTTGGTGGCGGCGCAACCGGGGGCAGCGACGACGGCGCCACCCGCAGCGATGGCGCCGCAGGTGCCGCCGGCGAGGCTGGCGAGGGGGTGGCGGCAGCGTCCCCCGCCTGCGCCTTGGCGTCGGCGGCGAGCATCTGCGTACAGGCGGCGCCGCCCTGCCAGGCGCATGCCTCGGTCGCCGGCGCCCGCGCGGGGTCGTACGGTGCGGGTGCCGGCGCGGCCGGAGGCGGCGGCGGGGTGCGCGGCGCGGACGCGACGACGGCCACGGCGGCGCTGAACCGGCACTCGCGCAAGACGCGCTCGCCGGTGACCGAGAGCTGGCGCATCGAACCGCTCAACGTCGCGCCATCCACGCGCAGCGTACCGACCGTACGCCACTGGCCCTGACGCGCGGAACCGGCGGCCCACGCACCGAGCGCATCGACCGCCACCGCACCGCGCGACCAGGTCGCGCTGGCGCTCTCGCTGAACTCGTGGTTGCCGCGTTGCCAGCGCAACGTATCGCCGCGGGCGTCGAGCTGCACCGGCGACGTCCAGCCGGCGCGCGTTGGCGGCTCGAGCGCGGCGCCACACTGCAGTTGCCCCTCGTAGCGGCCGTCCGCCAACGGCCCCGCCAGCGCCTGCCCCGCCAGCGCAGCCACGACCAGAAGCCACGTTCCGCAGCCAAGCGCAAGGGGACGACGACGTTGCAGCATGGAGACTCACGCGCACAAAGCGCGCGAGTTTAGCGGGTCGGCCGGCAACCGTTCGCCGGCGCGCGCAGCGCCTACACCGGCAGCGCCACCAGCGGGTTGCCGTGCATCGGGTCGTCGCGCTTCGACGCCAGTGCGGTGGCCAGATCCAACGCCAACGCCTGGGCCACGCCCGCGCCATACGCCGGGTCGGCCGCGTGGCAGTTGCGGATGTGGCGAAACTTCACGAACTGCGGCGCGTCACCCATCGCGCGGGCGGTGTTGCCGAACAGCGCCTGCCGTTGCGCCTCGCTCATCAAGGCGAAGAGTTTCCTCGGCTGCTCGAAGTAGTTGCCGTCGTCCTCGTGAAAGCTCCAGTGCCGGGCGGTGCCGGAGAGCCGCAGCGGCGGCTCGGCGAACTGAGGCTGCGCCTGCCACTGACCGAAGCTGTTGGGCTCGTAGTGCGGCGCGCTGCCGTAGTTGCCATCCACCCGACCCATGCCGTCGCGGTGGTTGCTGTGTACCGGGCAGCGCGCGGCATTCACCGGTATCTGCTGGTGATTGGTGCCCAGACGGTAGCGCTGGGCGTCGGCGTAGTTGATGAGGCGAGCCTGCAACATGCGGTCGGGACTGACGCCGATGCCGGGCACCAGATTGCTCGGCGCAAAGGCGCTCTGCTCGACGTCGGCAAAGAAGTTCTCCGGGTTCCGGTTGAGCTCGAACTCACCCACTTCGATCAGCGGGTAGTCGGCGTGCGGCCAGACCTTGGTCAGGTCGAAGGGGTGATACGGCACCTTTTCGGCGTCGAGTTCGGGCATGACCTGCACGTACATCGTCCATTTCGGGAAGTCGCCGCGCGCAATGGCGTCGTAGAGGTCGCGCTGGTGGCTTTCGCGGTCGCGCCCGATCAACGCTTCGGCCTCGGCGTCGCTCAGGTTCTTGATGCCTTGCTGCGTCTTGAAGTGGAACTTGACCCAGAAGCGTTCGCCGTCCTTGTTCCAGAAGCTGTAGGTGTGCGAACCGAAACCGTGCATGTGGCGATAACTCGCCGGAATGCCGCGCTCGCTCATCACGATGGTGATCTGGTGCAGCGCTTCGGGCAGCAGCGTCCAGTAGTCCCAGTTGTGCGTGGCGCTCCTCAGGTTGGTGCGCGGGTCACGCTTGACGGCCTTGTTCAGGTCGGGGAACTGGCGCGGGTCGCGGATGAAGAACACGGGCGTGTTGTTGCCCACCATGTCCCAGTTGCCCTCCTCGGTATAGAACTTGAGGGCAAAGCCGCGGATGTCGCGCTCGGCGTCGGCCGCGCCCCGCTCGCCGGCAACGGTGGTGAAGCGGGCGAACAATTCGGTCTTCTTGCCGATCTGGTTGAAGATGGCGGCGCGGGTGTAGCGTGTGATGTCGTGCGTCACGGTGAAGGTGCCGAACGCGCCGGAGCCCTTGGCGTGCATGCGTCGCTCGGGGATGACTTCGCGCACGAAGTTGGCGAGCTTTTCATTGAGCCAAACGTCCTGCGCCAGCAGCGGGCCGCGTGGGCCGGCCGTGAGGCTGTCGCGGTTGCTCGGCACCGGAGCGCCGAAGTCGGTGGTCAGGTGGGTGACGGGACAAACCTTGGACTCGTTTTTCATGGGATCTCCTTGCAATCGCGGTGAGCAGGCGTCCGCCGAATGGGGACAGGGCGACTCTAAGGTAGTCCAAGTTATTTGTAAAACGATTTAATTTATTTAGATTGATCGATTTTTGCGATCGATCCATCCAGCGATCGCGCATGACGAACGAAACAAAAAGGCACCCGAAGGTGCCTTTTGCCGGTTTGGGCGCTCGCGGCCAACACCGTTCAGACGGGACGCGATGCAGGGCGCCTTTCGGCGACGCGTACTTGAGGTACGCGAGCCGGAATGCAACGCCGCAGCGCGCCCGAAGGAACGGTTTTTACATGCCCATGTCACCCATGCCGCCCATGCCCCCCATGCCGCCGCCACCCGGCATCGCCGGTGCGTCGTCCTTCGGAGCCTCGGCGATCATCGCTTCGGTGGTGAGCATCAGGCTGGCGACCGAGGCGGCGTTTTGCAGCGCCGTGCGGGTGACCTTGGTCGGGTCGAGGATGCCCATCTCGATCATGTCGCCATAGGTGTCGTTGGCGGCGTTGAAGCCGTGGTTGCCCTTGCTGGCGAGCACGGCATTGACGACGACGCTCGGCTCGCCGCCGGCGTTGGCGACGATTTCGCGCAGCGGCGACTCGATCGCCTTCAGCACGAGCTTGATGCCCGCGTCCTGGTCGGCGTTGTCGCCCTTGATGGTGCCGACGGCCTGACGGGCGCGCAGCAGCGCCACACCGCCACCGGCGACGACACCTTCTTCGACGGCGGCGCGGGTCGCGTGCAGCGCGTCTTCGACGCGGGCCTTCTTCTCTTTCATTTCGACTTCGGTCGCAGCGCCGACCTTGATCAGTGCGACACCGCCGGCGAGTTTCGCCACGCGCTCCTGCAGCTTCTCGCGGTCGTAGTCACTGGTGGCCTCGTCGATCTGCTTGCGGATCTGGCCGACGCGCGCCTTGATCGTGTCTTCCTTGCCGGCGCCGTCGATGATCGTGGTGTTCTCCTTGCCCACTTCGATCTTCTTCGCCTGGCCGAGGTCGGCCAGCGTGACGGTTTCGAGCTTCAGGCCGACTTCGTCGCTGATGACGGTGCCGCCGGTCAGGATGGCGATGTCTTCGAGCATGGCCTTGCGACGATCACCAAAGCCCGGCGCCTTGACGGCGACGGTCTTCAGGATGCCGCGGATGTTGTTGACCACGAGCGTGGCCAGCGCTTCGCCATCGACCTCTTCGGCGATGATCAGCAGCGGACGGCCGGCCTTGGCGACCTGCTCGAGCGTCGGCAGCAGATCACGGATGTTCGAGATCTTCTTGTCGTGCAGCAGGATGAACGGGTTGTCGAGGTTCGCCAGTTGCTTGTCGGGGTTGTTGATGAAGTAGGGGCTGATGTAGCCGCGATCGAACTGCATGCCTTCGACGACATCGAGTTCGTTGTCGAGCGACTTGCCGTCCTCGACGGTGATCACGCCTTCCTTGCCGACCTTCTCCATCGCGTCGGCGATGATCTTGCCGATCGACTCGTCGCTGTTGGCCGAGATCGAGCCGACCTGCGCGATTTCCTTGCTGGTCGTGGTCGGCTTCGAGGCCTTCTTCAGCTGCTCGACGAGCGCGGCGACGGCGCGATCGATGCCGCGCTTGATGTCCATCGGGTTCATGCCGGCGGCCACGAGCTTCATGCCTTCGCGCACGATGGCCTGGGCGAGCACGGTGGCCGTGGTGGTGCCGTCACCGGCGTTGTCGGAAGTCTTCGAGGCGACCTCCTTGACCATCTGGGCGCCCATGTTCATGAGCTTGTCCTTGAGCTCGACCTCCTTGGCGACCGAGACACCGTCCTTGGTCACGGTCGGGGCGCCGAACGAGCGCTCGAGCACGACGTTGCGGCCTTTCGGGCCGAGCGTCACCTTGACGGCGTTGGCGAGGATGTTGACGCCTTCGACCATGCGGGCACGTGCGTCACCGCCGAAAACTACTTCTTTAGCTGCCATGTTGAATTACTCCAAACTTGAAAATCTGTTGTTTGCGCCGCATCCTTTACCGAGTAAGTTCGGGATGCAGTGCGAGGCGCTTTCGGCCGACGTGTACTCAAGTACACGAGGGCGGAAGCAACGAAGCAATGCGCCCGAAATTACTTGGTAACGACGGCCATGATGTCTTCTTCGCGCATCACGAGAAGCTCCTCGCCATCGACCTTGACGGTCTGGCCGGCGTACTTGCCGAACAGAACCTTGTCGCCCACCTTGACGTCCGGCGCGTTTTGCTTGCCGCTGTCGTCGCGCTTGCCGGGGCCGACGGCGAGCACCTCACCCTGATCGGGCTTCTCGGTGGCGGTGTCCGGAATGACGATGCCAGAGGCGGTTTTGCGCTCTTCTTCGAGGCGCTTGACGATCACGCGATCGTGCAGGGGGCGAAGTTTCAGTGACATGACCAGTTCTCCTTGAACAATGCCTGGGTTTGGAAATCGACGGGGCGAACATTGCATGACCGTCGCGCAACGCTCAGTGCATTCACGAGCGGGCTGCGGCCGTAGCAAGCGCTAACTCGGGAAAAACCGGACTGTTAGCACTCGCCCCTGATGAGTGCTAATTATAGGCACGCCACCCCTGTTTTCAACCCGAATCGCAGCTCTTGCCGCCAACAGCTTTTCGTCAAAATGGCGTCCATGACGGGCTTGCCGCGATGAATGCCATGAACTCGACTTTCGCGGTATTTGGCCTCCAAGCCCGTCATGGATGCGGCATTACGGGCAAAGCTATGGGTATCAACGGGACGCGCCGTGCCGAGCACGCGCCGTGTTACAAGAGGGTTTCGTCGCCTCCACCACGCGCCGCGCGTGTCCTGTCCATGCCCTTCAAACTGCCGTCCTGGCGCATGTCCGACCGCTCGCTGTTCGCGCTCTTGCTGCGCTCGCCGTGGTGGCTGAGCGCACTGATCGCGCTTGCCGTCAGCGTCACCTGCTACCAGTTGTTTCCGGTTCGTTACGCGGGCGCCGGCGCCGCCTCGGGTCTGCCCTTCGCGGTCATCGCCGTGCTCGCCGCGTGGCGCTCGGCCCGCGCACCGAGCGCCGCCGAACGCGACGCCGCCCGCGCGCGGCTCGCCGCGATGTCGAGCCGCGACTTCACGCAGGCACTGACACACACGCTGACGGCGGATGGCTACCTCGTCGCGCCAGTCCCCGGCGAGGCGGCCGACTGGCGACTGACGCGCGGCTCGCAGCAGGTGCTCTTGAGCCACCGCCGCTGGAAGGCGGCGAGCCACGGCATCGAGCCGCTACGCGCGCTGGCCGCGGCGCGCGACGCCGACGCCCACGCGAGCGGCGCCTTCTTCGTCGCCTTGAACCCGCCCAACGACGCCGCCCGCGACTTCGCCGCGCGGCAGAACATCACGCTCATTTGCGGCGACGATCTGCTGCGCCGCGTGCAACCCGACACGACGACTTCCCGCGACGCGCGGCGCTAACGAGGCTCGAGCACGACTCGCCCGAGCACCCGCCCCTGTGCCAAATCAGAGAGCGCTTCGTTGACCTCGGCCAGCGGCCGCCGGTCGAGCGGAATTTCCGGCAGCGCCGTGTGCTGCGCCAGCGCGACCAGACGCTGCAAGTCACGCAGACTGCCCACGTAGGAGCCGACGATGGCGAGCGACTTCAGCGCGAAGTTCGGCAGCGGCATGCGCAATTCGCCGCCGAAGAGTCCGACCATGACCACGCGTCCGCCGCGCCGCACGAGGTTCACGGCCAGCGCCGCGCTCGCCTCGGAGCCGACGAAGTCGATGGCGGCGGCGACGTTGAACGCGCATGCCTTGTTGATCGTCTTCCATGCCTCCGGCTCGTTCGGGTCGAACGCAAGCGCCGCGCCGTGCATGAGCGCCGCCGCGCGCTTCGCCGGATCGGGGTCGATGGCGACGATGCGCGCCTTCACCTGACTGCCAAGCAGCGCCACCGCCGTCATGCCGACGCCGCCGCAACCGATCACGGCCACCACATCGTCGCCGCCGACCGCGGGCAATTTGCCGATGGCCGACAACGCCGTGATGCCCGCGCAGGCGAAGGTCGCCGCCCGCGCCGGGTCGAGCGTGCCGAGCGGTACCAAATATTTGGCGTGCGGCACCCGCACGAGATCGGCGTACCCGCCCGGCCACTGAAAGCCCAGGTTGCGCGGGCCCTTCGCGCACAGATGATCGTCCCCCGCCGCGCACGTCGCGCAGGCACCGCAGCCGATCCACGGGTAGACCACCACGCGCTCGCCCACCGCCACGCCAGTCACCTCGGGGCCGGTCGCGCAGACTTCGCCCGCGATCTCGTGCCCCATCGTCACCGGCAGCGCGATTCCAGCGCGCTCGAACGACGAGCGCTTGCCGCCGCCCAGTTCGAAGCCCCCGGCCTGCAAATGCAGATCGGAGTGGCAGATGCCGCAGTGCGTGACGCGCACCACGACTTCGTGTCCGGTCAGCGGCGCGAGATCGTCCGCTCGCTCGGAAAGCGATCCGCCCCACGCGGAAAACGCCAAACGATGAGCACACTGGCACTGGTATTGCATGGTTCCCTCCGTCAGCACAGGCGCAATCGACGGCCGATGCGCCACGCCATTGCCGGACAATACAACGAAGCCCACGATGCGACACCTCCGATCACCACGATGACTGCCACGCCCACCCCCTCCCGTCCCCTCACCATCCTCACCGGCGCCTCGCGCGGGCTCGGGCTCGGCATGGCGCGCGCGCTGATCGCCGAGGGCCATGCGCTACTGACCCTCGCGCGGCACGACAGCGCCGAACTCGCGGCGCTTGCGCGCAACACGCCCGGCGCCTCGCTGACGCAATGGTCACGCGATCTCGGCGACGGCGGTGCTCGCGCTGCGGCCGATCTCGAACGCTGGCTCGGCACGCTCGGCGCGAGCGCGTTCGCCAGCGTCACGCTGATCAACAACGCCGCCGTGCTGCCGCGCATCGGGCCCATCGCGGACGCCGACCCGACGGACATCGAGCGCGTGCTGCGCGTCGGGCTCGAAGCGCCGATCGCGCTGACCGCCGCGCTCTTGCGGGCCACGGCGGCATGGCGCTGTCCGCGCCGCGTGTTGCAGATCTCCTCGGGCAACGGTCGCCGCGCGATGGCGGCGCAATCGCTCTACAGCGCGGCCAAGGCCGGGCTCGACCACTTCGCCCGCTGCGTGGCACTGGAAGAGGCCGCCCGCGCGAACGGCGCCCGCATCTGCTCGCTCGCCCCCGGCATCATCGACACCGACATGCAGACCGAACTGCGCGCCGCCGACCCGACCGCGTTTCCCGACCACGCCCGCTTCGTCGCCTTTCACCGCGAGGGCCTGCTGCTCGGTATCGACGCCGCGGCCAGGCGTGTGCTGGCGTATCTTGCGCGGCCCAATTTCGGAGAGGAGCCCGTTGCCGATGTACGCGACTGACCCGAACGCCCCGCCCCGCCCGAACCCCTGCCCGCCACGGCGAGTGTCCCGCTCGGCCTTGACCCTCGCCGCGATGGCGCTGGCCTGCGCGCTCGCCACCGGCAGCAGGGTCGCCGCGGCCGCCCCCTTCGTCGCCACGCAGGCTCTGGCCGCCAAGGCCGACCCGTGGGTGTTGCAGCAATTCGCCCAGCGCGACGCGGTGCCGTTGATCGTGCAGTTGCCCACGCAGGCCGATCTCTCCGGCGCCGAGCACTTGCGCGACAGGACGGAGCGCGCTCGCTACGTTTTCGAGACGCTGCGCGCGCATGCCGACGCCGCGCAACGCGCGCTTCGCGCTTGGCTCGACGCCCGCGGCATCGCCCACCGCGCGTTCTGGATCAACAACACGGTCTTTCTGAGCGCCGACGCCACCGTCGCGAACGAACTCGCCACCCGCCCCGACGTCGCACGGCTCGGCGCGAACCCAAGCGTGCGGCTGGAACTGCCAGCGCAACCGGCGACGCGCTTCGACATGGCCAAATCGACTCAAGGCGCGCTCGGCATCGAAACCGGCGTGGCGAAGATCGGCGCGCCCGCGCTGTGGGCGGCGGGCTTCACCGGGCAAGGCATCGTCATCGCCGGCGCCGACACCGGCTACGCCTGGGAGCACCCGGCACTGAAGGCCGCCTACCGCGGCTGGAACGGCGTCAGCAAAAACCACAACTACCACTGGCACGACGCGATCCACGCGGGCGGCGGCATCTGCGGCGCCAATTCACCGGTTCCATGTGACGACGGTTCGCACGGCACGCACACGATGGGCACCATGGTCGGCGACGACGGCGCCGGTACCCAGATCGGCGTCGCGCCCGGCGCGCGCTGGATCGGTTGCCGCAACATGGATCAAGGCAATGGCACGCCGGCGACGTATACCGAGTGTTTTCAGTGGTTCCTCGCACCCACCGACCTCAGCGACAGCAACCCCGACCCGGCCAAGGCGCCGCACGTCATCAACAACTCCTGGGCCTGTCCTCCATTCGAAGGTTGCACCGACGTCAACGCGCTGAAGAGCGTCGTCGAAGCGGTGCGCGCGGCCGGCATCCTCGTCGTCGCCAGCGCCGGCAACCGCGGCAGCAGCGGTTGTGGTTCGGTCGACTGGCCCCCGGCCACCTACGGGGCAAGCTTCAGCGTCGGCGCCAGCTACGGCGGCTCGGCCGACGATGCGATGGCGGATTTTTCCAGTCGCGGCCCGGTCACCGTCGATGGCAGCAACCGGCTGAAGCCGGACATCGTCGCCCCCGGCTTCGGCGTCGTCTCCAGCATTCCCGGTGGAGGCTATGCCGCGAGCAGTGGCACCTCGATGGCCGGCCCGCACGTGGTCGGCGCGGCCGCGCTCTTGATGTCGGCACACCCGGAACTGATCGGCAACCCCGACGCCATCATCCGCACCTTCAAGCGCACGGCGGTGCGGCATGTCTCGGCCATGGGCTGCGGCAGCATTGCCACCACGGTGCCCAACAACGAATATGGCTGGGGCCGCATCGACGTCGCCGCCGCCCACACCAACGCGCCGGGCGCCACCTTCGACGTCGATCACACGACGTGGGGCGTGCCGGCCGCGAGCGCCAGCGATGGCGTGCTGATCGTGCGCTATCTGTTCGGCATTCGCGGTGCGCGGCTCGTCGCCGGCGCGCTGGCGGGCGACGCCACGCTGACCGACCCGAACGCGGTCGAAGCGCGGCTCGCGGCATTGCTGCCTGCGCTCGACATCGACGGCGATGGCGAGCGCCTTGCCACCCGCGACGGGCTGCTCGTCGTGCGCTTCCTGCTCGGTCTGCGCGGCAATGCGCTGATCCAGGGTGCAGCGGCAGCGAGCGGCACGCGCACCACGGCCGCCGACATCGAAGCCTATCTCGCGCTGTTGACGCCGCCGCTCTAACCCGCCATGCACGCAACCGCTCACGCCCGCCCCTCGCGGCCAACGCAACCGAGCACCGAAGCCATCGCGGCGCTGCCGCCATTCGCCCCGCTCGCGCTCGAACGCATCAGCGTACCGCGCACCGGCGACGAGTTCGCGCAGGCGCTCGCCACGCTGCGCCGCGAAGCGTTCATCGGTTTCGACACCGAATCGAAACCCACCTTCCGCAAGGGCGAAACTTCCACCGGACCGCACGTCGTGCAGTTCGCGACGTTGGAGCGCGCGTGGCTCTTTCAGGTGGGCAACGCAGCCGGTCGCGCCGCGCTCGGCGAATTGCTCGCGAGCGCCACGACGGTCAAGGTCGGCTTCGGGCTGCGCTCCGATCGCAGCCACATCCGCGCGCGCCTCGGCAGCCCACTGCGCGGCGTGCTCGACCTCACCACCTGGTTTCATGGCCAGGGCTATCGCAACGAAATCGGCGTGCGCGGCGCCATCGCCATCGTGCTCGGGCAGCAGTTTCGCAAATCCAAACGCCTCAGCACGTCGAACTGGGCCGCCGCCGAGCTCAGTCCCGCACAATGCAGCTACGCCGCCAACGACGCCTTCGGCGCCATCGCCGTCTTCCACTCGCTCGCGGCACGGGGCGAAAACCGCTGGCCGATCCTGAACGGCGACGATATCGACACGACCGACGGGTAGGTCGGCCCCTTGCCAAGCGAGCGACAGCCGATCGCCGCGTCCCGCTGTGTGTGGCGATGGAAGGCACGGGGTGTGTCGCCCAACGATGGCTTGCGCGGCGCAAAAATCGCCATTAGCATGACATCGTGATCAAGCACGGCACCATCGCGAACAGAGCAGGACGCCCATCCGCCACCTTCGCCCTTGGCTTGGCGTGCTGTGCGCCGCGCTGCTGCTCGGCGGTTGTGGCTTTCGCCGCGATGGCTTCGACTTCGGGCGCATGGTGCTGTTCTCCGCCGTCGCCGGACAAATCGTGCGCGACGGCCAACCCGTCGCCGGCGCCACCGTCACGCGCCACGCCAACTTCCACGGCGAGGAGCACACCGACTCCACCGTCACCGACGCCCACGGCAATTTCCGCTTCGGCACCATGAAAACCTTCACTCTGCTCTATCAGGTGCTGCCGTCGGAGCCGGCCATGCTGCAAGTCATGACCGTGAGCGTAGGCTCAACGACCGAGGAAGTCTGGCGTCACGTGAAGCGTGGCTACGAGGACAACAATGAGCTGTGGTTTGATGTCCCTGATTTCGTCAAAGAGAAAACAGAGTATTTGCGCATCGACGCCCAGACCGATCCGATCCGTGCCGTGTGCACGCTTGGCGCAGAGCCCAAGCTCGTTGGCGATGTCTGGGGCACTTGCGATTTCATCGGCAAGGACGGGCAGCCAGCCAAGATGGTGCCGTTTACGCCGCCTTCCTATTAGCCCTTGCCGCCTGTACCAGCAGGCCACTACTTTCCCCCGCCAAAGCCGTCACTCTTGCCAACGACCTGTACAAGTTCATCGAGGATCCCAGCCGCGCCATCGCCACACTGAACGCGAGCGGCCTCTTCCACCTCACGCGACCGCAGGTCGCGCAGGGACGAACCGGCGTCCGTGGGTGGGAAGGTTTCTCCGACATGGGGTTTGCCGCCGAAGGCGTGGGAGCGTTCAAGGATGACGCGTTCGTCGTGATGCGAGGCACCGGGCTGGCGAGATTTGCGTCGGTGGCTTGCGCGGCGCGAAATTCGCCATTAGCATGATCTCGTGATCAAGCACAGCACCATCGCGAACAGAGCATGACGCCCACCCGCCACCTTCGCCCCTGGCTTGGCGTGCTGTGCGCCGCGCTGCTGCTCGGCGGTTGTGGCTTTCGCCGCGATGGCTTCGACTTCGGGCGCATGGTGCTGTTCTCCGCCGTCGCCGGACAAATCGTGCGCAACGGTCAGCCCGTCGCCGGCGCCACCGTCACGCGCCACGCCAACTTCCACGGCGAGGAGCACACCGACTCCACCGTCACCGACGCCCACGGCAATTTCCGCTTCGGCACCATGAAAACCTTCACGCTGCTCTTTCAGGTGCTGCCATCAGAGCCCGTCGTGCCCCAGAACATCATCGTCGCCGCAGACGGTTCCACGCAAAAAATCTGGAGCCACGTGAAGCGTGGCTACGAGGACAACAATGAGTTGTGGTTTCACATATTTCATCTCGAGACACCGAACGAGTATTTGCGCGTCGACGCCCAGACCGACCCGATCCGTGTCGTGTGCACGCTTGGCGCAGAGCCCAAACTCGTTGGCGATATCTGGGGCACTTGCGATTTCATCGGCAACGACGGTCAGTCAGCCAAGATGGTGCCGTTTACGCCGCCTTCCTATTAGCCACATCATCACCTATTTCGATATGCCACAACTTCCCCCAAAAGCAGCGGTTGAGCTAGCAGAAGGCGTTTACAAGTTGCTCGAGGATCCCAACGGCGCCATCGCCAGACTGAACGCCCACGGCCTCTTCCACCTCACGCGACCGCAAGTCGCGCAGGGACGAACCGGCGTCCGTGGGTGGGAAGGTTTCTCCGATATGGGGTTTGCCGCCGAAGGCGTGGGAGCGTTCAAGGATGACGCGTTCGTCGTGATGCGGGGCACCGATCTGGGCCGAGACTGGCTGACCGACGGCAGCCTCGCCGCCTCCGAGCTGAACCTGAACGCGACCCATCAGGGCTTCAAGAGCGCATGGGACACCATCGCGCCGCGCGTGCGGGCGTTCTTTGCGAGCCGTGGGAGGCGGTATGCCCGCATCCATTGCATCGGCCACAGCCTCGGCGGCGCGCTTGCGAATCTGGCTGCACTGGACGTGGCCCCGTTCGGGCCGCCGGAGCTCTACACCTTTGGCGCGCCGCGCGTGGGGCTGATCGGCTTGGCGCGCGCCATCACGAGCGCGGTGGGCAGCGAGCGCATCCACCGCGTCGCGCACATCGCCGACCCGGTGCCCATGGTGCCGTTAATCCCGTACGTGCATGCGCCGGTGAACGGTGCCGTGATTCAGTTTGGCAGCGACACGGTGCCGATTGATCCGCGGGAGCATTTCATCGACCACTATGTCGCGGCCATCGGCAATGCGTCATGGGCGCAACTCGGGGTGACGCGCGACCAGCCGTATGCCGCGAGGAGGCCCGCGCAACGGTTGCTCGAACCACTTCGAAAGGATCTCGATCGTGTCCCACCCGGCAGCGTGCAAGCGTTGAAGACCATCGCATTTGCGTATGACGTGGTGTACGAGGTGGAAGGCACGGTCACCACGACGACGGTCGGCGTGGCTTCACTGGCCGCCGGCACGGCGCTCGATCGACTGGCGGTGCTGGATGCGGAGCTCGACAAGCGCCAGAGGCAGTTGGAACGCGCGGCGGCTCAGGCTGGCATCGCGGCCGGCAGGCAGGCGGGCCGTGCGGCGCGTGCCGTCGGCGAAGAAATGGGCAATGCACTGGCACGTTACGGTGAAGCCGAGATGCTTGCGGCGCAGGCGCAGGTCGAGATGATGCAGGCCGCGGCGGATGCGATCCATCGTTGGGCCGGGCGCACCCGCCTCTCGGTTCAGGTGGCCGCGAACGAAGCCCAGCGACGCGCGGTGCGGCTGGCGATTCAAACGGTCTACCGTGCGGCGATGGCGGCGACCGCGAACGCTCATTGATCACGGCGCGCAACAGGCGCTACGGCGGCATCGGGGCGCCGCAGTTCCAGCAGCTCTCGAAGCCGCCCTCGATGTGCTCGTGACATTGCCGACACACCCATTGCCGTTGCGGCAGTTGCAGGAAGGCGTCGAGCAGCGCGCGGGCACGCTCGGCCTGCGCATCCTCGGCGACCCAGAGCTCGGGCAGGCATTGCTGCGGTGGCAGATCGCCCACGCCACCGGCGAGGTATTGCCGTTGCAGCAGCGCCTCGATGCCATCGGCGCGCAGCACGTCGAGCCACAGCGTGGCGATGGTGAGGTTGGGCGCGCTGGCGATTTTCTGCATCGGCGTCGGGCCGCGGCAGCTATCGCGGCGTCACGGCCACAGGGCGCCGCGCCCTCATAGCGCGCTGCGCATGCGCGCGATGCCCTCTTCGATGCGGGCGCGATCGACGGTGGCGAAGGAGAGCCGCAGCGTCGAGACATCGGGGTCGCGAGCAAAGAACGGGGCGCCGGGGACGAAGGCGACCAGCCGCTCGATGGCGCGCTGCGCGAAGTCGTTGGCGTTGCGCCCGCCAGTGAGCCGCGCCCAGACGAACATGCCGCCGCGCGGGGCGGTGAATTCGATGGCGTCGCCCAGTTCGCGGCGCAGCGCGGTGGTCATGGCGCCCGCGCGCTCGGCGTAGGTGGCGCGAACCCGCGCCAGAGCCGGCCCGAGCCGCCCGGAGGCGAGGTAGCTCGCCGCCGTGGCCTGCGCGAAGGTGCTGGTGCAGGCATCGCTGAACTGCTTGCACATGGTGGCCTTCGCGAGCAGTGCCGGCGGCGCGACGAGGAAGCCCACGCGCAGACCGGGCGAGAGGATCTTGCTCATGCTGCCGCAGTGGGCGAGCCAGTCGCGCGCGCCGGGCACGGCGTCGGCGAGCGCGAGCAGCGAGGGCGGCGGTGGCGCGTCGAAATAGAGTTCGCCGTAAGGATCGTCCTCGACGACGAGCGTGCCGGTGCGCACGGCGAGTTCGAGAATGCGGCGGCGGCGTTCGAGCGAGAGCATGGCCCCGCTCGGGTTGCCGAAGGTCGGAATCAGGTAGACCAGTTTCGGGCGATGTTCGAGCATCAAGCGTTCGAGGCGATCGACGTCGACGCCATCGGCATCGATCGGTGCGTTGATCAGTTGCGCACCGTAGAGCTTGAAGCATTGGATGGTGGCGAGGAAGGTGGGCGCCTCGACGATGACGCGGTCACCCGGCGAGATCATCGCCTTGCCAAGCAGATCGAGCGCCTGCTGGCTGCCGGTGGTGACGATGAGTTGGTCGGCGGCGACCGCCGCACCCTTGCCGCGCAGCAAGGCGGCCGCCGCTTCGCGCATCGGACCGTAGCCTTCGGTGGCGCCATATTGCAGCGCCCCGCCCGCATCCCCCGCGAGCGCCGCTGCGGCGGCGGAGTGCATGCCCTCGACATCGAACAGCGCGGGGTCGGGAAAACCACCGGCGAAACTGATGATGCCGGGTTTGCCAAGGAGTTTGAAGAGCTCGCGGATGGCGGAGGTTTCGACGTTTTGCAGGCGGTCGGCGAATTGCATGGTCGGCATGGTCGGAGGAATGCGGCGGATGGGATGGCCCGATGCTAACCAAGGGCGGCCACGCGTGACTTTTGGGTCAACATCTTTTCACGGAAACCGGCATTCATGACGGGCTTTGAGCGCAATTATCGTCGAAGTCGACTTTTGCTGTTTTTTCGTTACAAGCCCGTTATGGATGCGCCTTTCAGGAAAAAGTTGCTAGTGTCTCAGCCCATAAGTTTGCGTACATGCCGAGACGCGCATCCGCGCGCCGAGTGCGCGAAGCGAACCGCAGCCATAGCCATCGCTATGGCGAGGATGAGCGACAAAGCAATCGGCGATGCGGGGCGCGTCGAACATAGCGAAACTCATGGGTTGAGACACTAGTGTGAAATCAGCGCTCCATCAGCGCTTGCTGGGCGATTTCGAGCGCACGGTCGCGTTGCGCACGCAGGTCGCGCGCATCGCGCGGCACGGGGAGGTCGGGCTCCACGCCCTGCCCTTCGATGCGCGCGCCGCTCAGCGTCTCGAAACCGACCTCGCTGTAGGCGAGTTCGCCGCCGCCGGGCAGTCGCCGATAGCCGAGAAACGCGAGCAGGCAGCCACACGAGGGCTCGCCGATCACCCGCGCGCGGCCGCTTGCCTGCAACGCGGCCGCCGTCAGTTCGGAGGCGCTGGCGCTGGCGTCGTCGAGCAGCACGACGAGCGGCCGATCATAGGCGTCCGCGCGGCCCGGCACGCTCAGTTCGAGCGGAATGATCCGGATCGCGCCGAAGGCCAGGGCGACGGGCTCGCCGCTGCGCGTGCGGGCATGGCCGAGCACGGTCTTTTGCTTGAAGAAATGCCCGAGCAGCGCGTTGGCGAAGGCGAGCGAGCCCCCGCCGTTGCCGCGCAGATCGAGAATCATCGCCGGCGTGTCGGCCAGTTGCGTGAAGGCTTCGTCGAGCCTCCCGCGCAGCGTGTCGCTGAACGCGGTCAAACGAAGGTAGCCGACGCCCGAGGGCAGCGTGCGCGCAGTCAGTTGCGGCGCCGTGGAGACGGTACGCGGTCGCAGGCGCGCGGTGATCGGCCCCCCGTCGTCACGATCGAAGCGCAGCACGATGCCGCCGCGCGGGTCGGCCTCGGCGGCGCGCAGCGCGACGTCATTGAGCATGCGCAGCGGTGCGCGGCGCTCGGCCTGCGGCGTGGAATAGCGGCGCTGCGCCTGCCACGCGCGCCACTGATCGAGCGCGTCGCGGCCATCGATGTGGGTCAGGCGCATCCCCGCGCGCACGCCGGCCCAAAAGGCGTCGCTGTCGGGATGCACGGCAAGCACGACGAGCGCGCCATCGAGCACGCGCAGCCCGAGCCCGAGCGTCGGGGCCTGCTGCGCGGCACGGCGCGCGACCTGCTTGGGCGACTCGACGCGCGTATGCGAGTCGGCGAGCACGCCCACCATCTGATCGAGCCGCCGCCAGAACTCGTCCTCGTCGGTGGCGGCAAGGATGCGCGGCCCCCACTCGGTGCGTGTGGCCGCCCAGTCCACGCCGTTGAGATCGGCGCGGTAGTAGCGATCGGCAATCGTGCGCCAGGTGACATCGACCGCAGCCTCTCGCACGTCGGCCGCCGTGACGGCCTCGACCGGCGGGCCGGTGGGAATGTGACGACCGATGACGTCGTAGGGGTCGAGGCTCGCGCAGCCGCCCAGCGTCAATGCAGACGCCACCAGCACCGCGCCGCAGAGCCTTCGCAGCAGCGCCTGCTGCCGCCGTGCGCCGCGTCTCGCGGCAGCACTAGCGCCGGGCATCGTCCTCCTCGGTCCAGCGACGCAGCACGATCGTGACCCGTGGCGCATAGGCCTGCACCAACCCGCGCAGAAACGCGAGCTTGCCGCCGATCACCTCCGACACGGCTGCAATGCCGTCTTCGCTGACCACGCGGTCGGCAATTGCCTTCTCCATGCGTTCGCGCAGATTCACCGGCGTGTTCGCGCGCACCCGGTCGAGCACGAAGCGCTCGGCCTGATCGATGGTTTCGAAGGACTTGGCAAGCGGCGTGCCGAGCGGCGACCCCTCCAAAATGATCACGCGGTTGGCATCCTGTTCATCCGGAATCGATTGCGGCATGTTCCCCTCCGTCGTTGCGTGCGCCCTCTCGTCGCGTCGGTCCGCCCCCGGTCGCGCCCCGGGCTGACCCGCTTGCATTCGTCGGCCATCATAGCCATATTTCCGGCATCCGGTCGCCGCCGATCGCTTGGCGACCGGTCGCCACCGCAACGAAGGAGAAAATACGAAATGTCCGATTTCCCCGCCCCGAGCGTCAACCCCTCGCCGGGCGCAAGCCCCAACGAATCCGACGTCCAGGTCACGCACGTGACCTACGCGCTGTACGCCCTGGGCCTGCTGACCGGTGGCCTTGGCGCGCTGGCCGGCCTCATCGTCGCCTACATCAAGCGCGACGACGTCGCCGGTACCTACCTGCGCAGCCACATGGACTGGTTGATCCGCACGTTCTGGTGGTCGCTGCTGTGGGGCGCCTTGGTGGTGGTGTTCGTCTTCGTCACCCTCTTCATCGGCGCATTCGTCGCGTGGATTCCGCTCGGCATACTGTGGCTTTGGGGTCTCTACCGCGTCATCAAAGGCTGGTTGCGACTGGCCGACAAACGCGCCGTCGGCTGAGTCCGGCCGCGTTTGCCGCGGCAGCGCGGCATGACGGGCGCGGCGACCGCGCGCGCAAGCGGCGCCCGCAACCCGCCCATGGCTTGCCTCTCGGGTCGGAATTTGTTCTAATACGAACCAATGCAACCCCACCAGCGCAAGCCCGCCTATCTGTCCACGCTGCGCTCGCTGATGCGCTGCACGCAGGCGTTCGAGCGCTATTCAGGCGCCCACGTCCGTGAACTCGGGCTGACGCCGGCCCAGTTCGACGTCATCGCCACCCTCGGCAACACGGAGGGCATGACCTGCAAGGAACTCGGCGAACGCACGTTGATCACCAAGGGCACGCTGACCGGGGTGCTCGATCGGCTAGCCGCGCGCGGCATGATCGAGCGCCACGTGGATCGCAACGACGCCCGCTGCCTGCACATCTCGCTCACGGCACAAGGCGTGGCCTTGTTCAGAAAAGTGTTTCCGAACCATGTCCAGCATGTCGAGCGCGCGTTCGCGCACCTGAGCGATCAGGAACAGAACACGCTGCGTGAACATCTAACCCGTTTGTCTGACGCCTTCGAGGAAGAACGCCACCGATGACGCCACCCGCCCCCGCTCTCGTCGCCGCCCCCGTCTGGGACATCTTCGTGCGTCTCTTTCACTGGTCGCTGGCCACGCTGGTCGTCATCGCCGTCGTCACCGGCAAGGTCGGCGGCAACGCCATCCAATGGCACATGGTCGCCGGCGGCGGCATCCTCGCGCTGGTGCTGTTTCGGGTGATGTGGGGTTTCGCTGGCGGCGAGTACGCGCGCTTCATCTCCTTCGTGGCGAGCCCGGCGCGCACCTTGCGCTTCGCCCGTGGCCTCATCGGGCGCGGCCATGAGTACGTCATCGGGCACAACCCGCTCGGCGGCTGGATGGTGCTCGCGATGCTCGCGCTGTTCACCACGCAGGCCGTGTTCGGGCTCTTCAGCAACGACGAGATCATGACCACCGGCCCGCTCGCGCGCTACGTCAGCGACGAAACCTCGATCGCCTTCATGAGCCGCCACCGCATCCTCGCCCCGGTGCTCATCGTGCTCGTCGCGCTGCACATCGCCGCCGTGCTCTACCACCTCTTCGTCAAGAACGAGAACCTCGTGCGGCCGATGCTGAACGGCCGCAAGTCACTGCCCGCCGCGCTCGCCGCCGAGGCACGCGACGGCCGCAAGGCGTCCATCGCGCTCGGCGTCACGCTGCTGGCCGTCGCCATCGCCGTGGTCGTCACCGTGTTCCAATGGTCAAAGCTGTTTCCTGGCTGACCGATCGCGCCGTCCCCCACCTTTTCCACGTCCAATCAACCCCACTCGACCCCCATCCCCACTGGAGAGCTCATGAAATCACTGACCCGCATCGCCATCACCGCCGGCCTTCTCGGTCTCGCCACCACGGCGTTGGCACAACCGAAACCCGAGGCCTACGTCAAGGAGCGCCAATCCGCGCTGTCCCTGATGGGCTGGTATTTCGGGCCGCTGGGCGCCGTCGCCAAAGGCGAGAAGCCGTTCAACAAGGATGAAGCCGTGCGCGCCACGACGTTCCTCGTGCAATTGACCAAGATGCCGTGGGAGGGTTTCGCCGCAGGCACCGACAAGGCCGGCAACACCAAGGCGCGCCCGGAAATCTGGGCCAAACAGGACGACTTCAAGAAAAAGGCCGATGCCATGCAGGCCGAAGTCGCCAAGCTTGCGCAGTACGCCAGCGCCGGTGACGAGGCCAACTTCAAGAAGCAGGTTGGCGCCGTCGGCGGGTCCTGCAAGGCCTGCCACGACGACTATCGGGCCAAGTAACGCGCGGCACCTTGCCGTGCCGACGCCCGCCGTGTGCGGGCGTTTTCGTTTTCAGATGGACGCGGCACGAAAGCGCTGCATGCGCGGCTTCAGCGGTGAGGCCTTGAGCGAAGCCTGCAGATCGCGCAGGTCGATCGCCGCCGTCGGCGTTTGCAGCATCGCCTTCAGGCGCGCGTAGGCTCCCGCTGGCAGCGCCGCGCAATCGGCCGCGATTTCTTCCAGACGCCGCGTCCAGGTGACCGGATCGGCGACTTCCGTGATGAATTGCTGCTCGCACGCGGTGGCGGCATCGATGATGGCAGCGTCGCGCAGAAACGCAAACGCCCGCTCGGCGCCGACGCGTTGCGCCGTGCGTCGCGTGCCGAGCGCCAACCCCATCCGCCAGCCCGGCATGCGAAAGCGGCTGCCTGCTGCCGCGAGCCGATAGTCGCACGCAAGCGCGAGGTCGAAACCGGCGCCGAAGGCGCTGCCCTGAATCAGCGCCACCGTCGGCATCGGGGCGTAGTAGAGCGCCTGCAACATCGCCTCGAGCGCAAGCAGACGAGCCACCAGCGTCGCCTCGCTCGCCGCTTCGAGGTCGGACAGATCAAAGCCGGCACAGAAATGGCGTCCGTCGCCGCGTACCGTGAGCAACGTCGTGCCATCGCTACAGGCGCGATCGATCGCCGCGTGCAGTGCCGCGACCAGCGGCTCGGCGAGGGCGTTGGCCTTCTCGGCGCGGAGCAACGTGAGCGCGGTATGCGTGCCCTCGCGCTCACAGCGCAGGAACGCAACATCGCTCATCGCGCGGCCTCGTGCGGGGCGAACCACGGACGGTCATTGGCGTACCCCGACACAAATGGCCGCACCGAATGCGTCGCCTCGTCCCACAACGAGCGCTCGATGCGCCCGATGTCGCCGCCGTAGACATGGATGCTGATCGACGGCGCCTCGGTCAACGCGTTATGCACGGCATGCCAATCGCCGATCGTCGGCGAAACCCGATCGATGGCGCCGCGCTCGAGTCGATGCTGCCGCTGCCGAACCAGCGCCCCCGCCCCGGGCGCCGCGTATTCGGTACAGAGTTCCGCCCCGCGCAACACCCCGATCAAGCCCCACACCGTATGGTTGTGAATCGGCGTGCCCTGCCCCGGCCCCCAGACGAAGCTGACCACACTGTAGCGCGCCGCCGCATCGACATGGAGCAGGTACTGCCGATAGCGCGTGGCGTCGGCCTGTGCGCAGGCCGGCGGCAGCCAATCGTCGTGCGCGATGAGCGCCGAAAGCGCCGCGTCGACGCGTTCGAGCAACGCATCCTCCGCTGGCGCCGTCACCAGCGCGTCATCCATGGCTTCGAGGAACGCAGGAAATCGCGACGCATTCATGCGCCGATTGTAGATTCCGCCCTGCGCCGTCGGCGCGGCGGCTCAGCTTCCCGGCGGCGCGCTGCCACGCGGCCAGAGCACCCACATCTGCGCAGGCTGACGCATGCGCCCGGCAAGTTCTCCCGCCTCGCGGCCGCTGCCCCAATAGAAGTCCGCACGCACGACGCCGCGGATGGCACCACCCGTGTCCTGCGCGAACATCAGCCGGCGCAGCGGTGCCCCGTCGTCCGGGCGCGTCGTGACCAACCAGACCGCAGAACCCAACGCGACGAATCGCGTATCGACGGCGAGCGATCGCGTCGCCGTCAAGGGCACGCCGAGGGAGCCGAGCGGCCCCGCCGACTGGGCGTCGATCTCGCGAAAGAAGACGTAGCTCGGGTTCTCGTCGAGAAGCGCGCTCGCCCGGTCCGGGTGCGCAGCGAGCCACGCGCGGATGCCCTGCATGCTCGCCTGCTCGAGCGTCAGTTCGCCACGCTCGACCAGCAGACGCCCGATGCCGCGAAACGGACGCCCGTTCTGGTCGGCGTAGCCGACCCGCATGCGCGAGCCGTCCGGCAGATCGATCAGGCCCGACCCTTGAATTTGCAGAAAGAACGCATCGATCGCATCATCGACCCAGACCCATGGTTTCAGAGGGGCAGCAGGCGCGGTGGCCCTCGCCGCTTCGCCGGAGACGATCTGCGCGCGATCGAAATACGGCACCACGCGCCGCCCCGACGGCGTGTCGACGAGTCGCCCGCGCACACGCTTGCCCTTGAGCTCGGGATAGAGATCGGCGAGATCGACCACCAGCAGATCATCCGGACGTTGATACAGCGGCACGTGGTAGCGCTCGCTTCGTGTTCGCGAGCCGCGCAGCACCGGTTCGTAATAGCCGGTGATGAGCCCCGAGTCCTCGGCATCGGTGCGCTCGATCCGGTACGGCACGAAGGCACTCTCGACAAAGGCGCGCTGTGCGGCCACGGAGCCACTCGCCGGGAATGCGCGACAAAGCTCCGGCCACGGCGGCTTGCCCGCCATGCCCTTGCAGTTTTCCGTCAACGCCACCGCCACGCCGCGCCAGTCGTCGTCACGCCAGCCCGGCAACTCGGCGAAGGACGCTGGCGTCCAACGCGCGACCGGCGCCGCAGCGGGCGCCACCTGCGGCGGCGACGTGCAGGACGCCGTGAGCACGCTGCCTACAATGACCGCCCCGAGCCGCACTGCGCGGCCACTTCGCTGGACAAGGGCGACTGAGATGTTCGAAAGCGGATTCTGGATTTTCATCGTGGAGACGCTCGGAATTGGCGCACTGTTCGTTATTCTCGTCTGGTGGGTCGTTCGTGGCAGCGACGCCTCGCACCGCGAGCACGCGGCGCGGCAGGCGAGCGCCGAACGAGCCTCCGGCGACACTGGCAACGAACACGACAAGTGACACGACGGCGGGACGGGCCGCCCCCCAAGGTCACGACCGCGAGCCAGCGCGGTACGCGCGGAGCATCGGCGCACTCGCCGCAGCCGCCTGAAAGCGAAATCCGCGACGTCCGAAAACCGGAAGCTACGACGCCAGACTTCCGCGCGTCTCGATCAGCGCGGCGGGAAGTGCGCCGAGACACGGGTCGAAGTCGATCGGCAATGGCTCAATGCAACGTGCGCGTGGCGGACAGCACGAACGCGGGAATCGGCACCTCGAAGTCGACGCCATCGTCGGCGACGAACTGATAGCTTCCCTGCATGGTGCCGACCGCCGTCGTGAAATGCGAGCCGCTGGTGTATTCGTAGCTCTCGCCCGGCGCCAGATGCGGTTGTTCGCCGACGACACCGGGGCCGCGCACCTCTTCCACCTTGCCCTCGGCATCGGTGATGATCCAGTGCCTCGAGACGAGCCGCGCGGCCGCCTCGCCGGTGTTCTCGATGCGGATGTGATAGGCGAAGACGTAGTGATCCTGTGCCGGATCGCTTTGATCGGCCAGATAAAATGGCGTCGGTTCCACCTTGATGCTGTAGCGGTTCACTGCGGCGTCTCTCCGTCTTGCTGCCGAGGGCCTCGATTGTCTCGCACCAGCCAACCCTATCGCATCGCTCCCTCGATTCTTTCGGCCGACTTCGCCCGTCTCGGCGACGAGGTCCGCGCGGTCATCACCGCAGGAGCCGACCTCATTCATTTCGACGTGATGGACAACCATTACGTGCCCAATCTGACGATCGGGCCGATGGTGTGCGCCGCACTGAAGCCGCACGTGGGCAGCACACCGATCGACGTCCATCTGATGGTGAAACCGGTGGACGCCATCATTCCCGAATTCGCCCGCGCCGGCGCGAGCTTCATCAGTTTTCATCCGGAAGCGAGCGAGCACATCGACCGCACCATCGCCCTCATCCGTGAATGCGGTTGCCGTCCGGGCCTCGTGTTCAATCCGGCGACGCCGCTTGCCTATCTCGACCACACGCTCGAAACGCTGGATCTGGTGCTCCTCATGAGCGTCAACCCGGGGTTTGGTGGCCAGAAGTTCATCGAAAGCGTCCTGCCCAAGATCACCGAAGTGCGGCGACGCATCGACGCCTGCGGCAAGCCCATCCTGCTCGAGGTCGACGGCGGGATCAAGGGCGACAACATCGCCCGCGTCGCGGCCGCCGGCGCCGACACCTTCGTCGCCGGCAGCGCCATCTACGGCGCGAAGGACTATGCCGGCGCGATCGGAGCGATGCGCGCCGCGCTTTCCGGCGTTCGCGCATGAGCCTCAGCGCCATCCGCGCCGTCGCCATCGATCTCGATGGCACGCTGCTCGACACGATTCCCGACCTCTGCTCCGCCGTCAACCGTGTGCTGGAGACGATGGACCTTGAAACCTTGCCGCTCGAACGGGTGAAGTCCTTCGTCGGCAAGGGGCTCTTCATGCACCTCACGCGTTCGCTCAGGCACACGTTGCGACGCGAGCCGAGCGAGGCGGAACTCGACCATGCGGTGACGTTGTACCGGCGCTTCTATCGCGACCACATCGCCGACCAGACGACGATCTTCCCCGGCGTGCTGGAAGGATTGACTGCCTTTCGCGAGCGCGGCCTGACGCTGTCGGTCGTCACCAACAAGTGGACGAGCTACAGCGAAGCGCTGTTGCGGCATTTCGGGCTCGATGCCTTCTTCGACCATCTGGTGTGCGGCGACACGCTAGCCACGAACAAGCCCGACCCGGCGATGATCTACTGGTCGGCCGGCATGCACCGCGTGCACCCGAACGAATTGCTGATGATCGGCGACTCGGGCAATGACAGCCGCGCGGCGCAGGCCGCCGGTGCGCCGGTCGTGCTGATGAGTTACGGCTACAGCGAAGGAGAAAATCTGGCCGATTTGCGCGCCAACGCAATCGTCGATACATTTACGGACATTCCCGCGTTGCTCGGTTGACGGGCGGCGCAACACGATTCCCCGCACGACATGCTCTTCTCGGTTCGTTCCTGGTGGCAAAGCTTCGGAGGTTGGTGGCGTTAGCCTGCCAACAATGCTTTGCGCTGGTTGCGAGCGCATGCGTCTGCCCCCTGAGCGCGGACGCCGCAACGAAAGAACCGAATCCCGATCCCTCGTGATCCCGCCTCTCGCGGAGCCTGTCGCACCATGACCGAACAAGAATTCCTGAAGCTCGCCCAGCAAGGCTTCACCCGCATTCCGCTCGTCGAGCACACCCTCGCCGACCTCGACACGCCACTGTCGATCTATCTGAAACTCGCCAACGACCGCTACACCTTTTTGCTCGAATCGGTGGTCGGTGGCGAGCGTTTCGGGCGCTACAGCTTCATCGGGCTGCGCAGCCGAACCCGCATCGAAGTGCGCGGCAACGAGGTCACGCACATCACGCCGCTGGGGCCCAGCAAGCAGACGGTGGCCGATCCGCTCGACTACATCGCCGCCTTCCAGGCGCAATTCCGGGTCGCCACGGTGCCCGGCCTGCCGCGCTTCGCCGGCGGTCTGACCGGATACTTCGGTTTCGAAACGGCGCACTACATCGAGCCGCGACTGGCGCGCTTCGCGGCCGCGCAGCCGAAGCCCGACGCGCTCGGCGTGCCCGACATCCTGCTGCTGCTCACCGAAGAACTGGCCGTCGTCGACAATCTCTCGGGCACGATTTCGTTGATCGTCTATGCCGACCCGGCGAAGCCCGATGCCTTCCAGCGCGCCCGCGAGCGCCTGCTCGAACTGCGCTCGCGGCTGCGCACGCCGGTGAAGCTGCCGTTGCAGCACGCCACGACGGTCGCCACGGCCGAGTCGCAGATGGGGGCGGAAGCCTTCGAGGCCGCCGTGGCCCGCTGCAAGGAGTACATCGCTGCCGGCGACTGCATGCAGGTGGTGCCCTCGCAGCGCATGGTCATGGACTTCCCCGAGGCGCCCATTTCGCTGTACCGCGCGCTGCGCACGCTGAACCCGTCGCCCTACATGTTCTTCTACGATTTCGGCGACTTTCACGTGGTCGGTGCGTCGCCCGAAATCCTCGTGCGCAAGGAGGGCGACACGGTGACGCTGCGCCCGATCGCCGGAACCCGCAAACGGGGCGCCACGCGCGAAGAGGACGATGCGCTCGCCGATGAACTGCTGGCCGATGAAAAGGAAGTGGCCGAGCACGTCATGCTGATCGATCTCGGCCGCAACGACGTCGGCCGCATCGCGGCGACCGGCAGCGTGCGTGTGAAGGACAAGATGGTCATCGAACGCTATTCGCACGTCATGCACATCGTCAGCAACGTCGAGGGCACGCTGCGTCCGGGCACCAGCAACATCGACGTGCTGCGTGCGACCTTTCCGGCCGGCACGTTGTCCGGCGCCCCGAAGGTGCGGGCGCTGGAAATCATCCACGAAGTGGAGCCGGTAAAACGCGGTGTTTACGGCGGCGCCGTCGGCTACATGAGCTATCAGGGCGACATGGATCTGTGCATCGCGATCCGCACGGCGGTCATTCGCGGCGGCAAGCTCTACGCACAGGCCGGCGCCGGCATCGTGCACGATTCGATCGCGCACAAGGAATGGGAAGAGACGCTGCAGAAGGTGCGCTCGGTGCTGCGCGCGGCCGAGATGGTGCAGCGGGGGTTGGACGGAGATCTGGGAGAAACCGCATGAAGACGATCGATCTGCGCAGCGACACCGTGACGCGGCCGACCGCCGCGATGCTCGCCGCGATGACCTCCGCTGCCGTCGGCGACGATGTGTGGGGCGACGACCCGACGGTCAACCGGTTGCAGGCCGTCGCCGCCGAACGGACCGGCAAGGAAGCGGCGCTGTTTCTGCCCTCGGGCACGCAAAGCAACCTCGCGGGGTTGATGGCGCACTGCGAGCGCGGCGATGAATATCTCGTCGGCCAGATGGCGCACACCTACCGCTGGGAAGGTGGCGGCGCGGCCGTGCTCGGCAGCATCCAGCCGCAACCGATCGAACACGATCGCGACGGCACGCTGCCCCTTGCGAAAATCGCCGCCGCCATCAAACCGTTCGGCGCGGGGCTTGGGGTGCACTACGCGCGCACGCGCCTGCTCGCACTGGAAAACACATGGAACGGCCGCGTGCTGCCGGCCGCTTACGTCGGCGAGGCGGCGGCGCTGGCGCGCAGGCACGGCCTCGCCGTGCATCTCGATGGCGCGCGGGCGTTCAACGCGGCCGTTGCCAGCGGCGTCAGCATCGCCGAACTCCTCGCGCCGTTCGATTCGGCATCGCTTTGCCTGTCGAAGGGGCTCGGCGCACCGGTCGGTGCCGTCCTCGTCGGCAAACGCGACTTCATCGAACGGGCGCATCGCTGGCGCAAGGTGCTCGGCGGCGGCATGCGGCAGGCCGGTTTCCTCGCCGCCGCCTGCCTGTACGCGCTCGATCATCACGTCGCGCGCCTGGCCGAGGATCACGCCAACGCAGAGCGACTCGCCGCCGCGCTGCGCGACGTTCCCGCCATCGAAGTCGGCGCGCAGGCGACCAACATGGTCTTTGCGCGGCTGCCGGAGGCGCATGCGGCGGCACTCGCGCGCTATCTCGCCGCACGCGGCATCCTCATCGACGGCGTGAGTTCCGCGCGCTTCGTCACCCACCTCGACGTGACCGGCGAGGACATCGATCGCTTCGTCGCAGCGGTCAAGGCGTACTTCGCGGAGGCGACGCCGTGATCCTCATCATCGACAACTATGACAGTTTCACCTGGAATCTCGCGCAGTATTTCGGTGAGCTCGGTGCCGAGGTCGAGGTGGTGCGCAACGATGCCATCGACCTCGCCGGCGTCGCTGCCCGAAAGCCCCAGCGCATCGTCGTGTCGCCGGGGCCGTGCACCCCGAACGAAGCGGGCATTTCGGTGCCGCTGATTCGCGAATTCGCTGGCCGCGTTCCGCTGCTCGGCGTCTGCCTCGGGCACCAGAGCATCGGCGTCGCCTTCGGCGGCAACGTCGTGCGCGCGGCGCGGGTCATGCACGGCAAGACCTCGCTCGTCACGCACAACCGGCAGGATTGCTTCGCCGGTGTGCCGAGCCCGTTCACCGTCGCGCGCTATCACTCGCTCGTCATCGAGCGCGCGACATTGCCCGATGCGCTCAGCGTCACGGCCGAGAGCGACGATGGCGAGATCATGGCCGTCCGCCACAAGCACTGGCCGGTGTTCGGTCTGCAATTTCACCCCGAGTCGATCATCACCGAGCACGGTCACGATCTGCTGCGCAACTTTCTTCATCTGTAGGCCATCATCATGTCGATTTCCGTCACCGAGGCGATTCAACGCACCATCGAGCATCGCGAGATCTTTCACGACGAAATGCTCGCCCTGATGCGCAAGCTCATGGCCGGCGAGTTCACGCCGGCGCAAGCCGCGGCCCTGCTGATCGGCCTGCGCGTGAAGAAGGAAACCATCGGCGAGATCGCCGCGGCGGCCATCGTCATGCGTGAGCTTTCGACCAAGGTGCCCATCGAGAACGAACCCAATCTGGTCGACATCGTCGGCACCGGGGGCGATCTGTCGCACACCTTCAACATCTCGACGGCATCGATGTTCGTGGCGGCCGCCGCCGGCGCCAAGGTGGCCAAGCACGGCAACCGCGGCGTGTCGTCGAAGAGCGGCGCCGCCGACGTGCTGGAAGCGCTGGGCGTCAACATCATGCTGATCCCCGAGCAGATCGCGCAGTGCATCCGCGACGTCGGCCTCGGCTTCATGTTCGCGCCGAACCATCATCTGGCGATGAAGGCGGTGGCGCCGGTGCGCCGCGAACTTGGCGTCAAGACGATCTTCAACATTCTCGGTCCGCTCACCAACCCGGCGAGCGCGCCGAACACGATGATGGGCGTCTTTCACGGTGATCTGGTCGGCATTCAGGTGCGCGTAATGCAACGGTTGGGTGCGCAGCACGTGCTGGTGGTGCATGGGCGTGATTCGCTCGACGAAATCTCGCTCGGCGCGGGCACGTTGGTCGGCGAACTGAAGGACGGCCGCATCAGCGAATACGAAATCCACCCCGAGGACTTCGGCTTCACGATGAGCGCCACGCGCAATCTGCGCGTCGATACCCCCGAGCAATCGCGCGCCATGCTGCTCGATGCGATCTCCGGCGCACCGGGGCCGGCGCACCACGTCGTGCTGCTGAACGCGGGTGCCGCGCTCTACACGGCGAACGTCGCGCCGAGCCTGCGCGAGGGCATCGAACTGGCGCGCGCGACGGTGGCGAGCGGTGCCGCGCGCAGGAAGGTCGACGAATTCGCCGCGCTGACGCAGTCGTTCAAGACGCGTCCATTCGCGGCCTGATGCCCCGCTTGACAACCATGAGCGACATCCTGACGCGCATCATTGCGACCAAGCACGAGGAGATCGCCGCCGCCATGCGCGAGCGTCCGCTCGCGGCCGTGCGCGCGGCCGCCGAGGCGCGCGCCGCACGCGGCGACATCCGCGATTTCGCCGCCGCCATCGAGGCGAAGATCGCTGCTGGCGGCGCGGCGGTCATCGCGGAGATCAAGAAGGCGAGCCCGAGCAAGGGCGTGCTGCGCGAGCGTTTCGATCCGGCGGCGATTGCCCGCAGCTACGAGGCGGGCGGTGCCGCCTGCCTCTCGGTGTTGACCGACCGCAGCTATTTTCAGGGCGCGCCGGAATTTTTGCAGGCAGCACGCGCGCATTGCGCGCTTCCCGTGCTGCGCAAGGAGTTCATCGTCGATGCGTGGCAGGTCTATGAGTCGGCGGCGATGGGCGCCGACTGCATCCTCTTGATCGTCGCCGCGCTGGAATGGAACCAGATGCTCGCTCTGGAAGCGCTCGCGCACGAACTGGGGCTCGACGTACTGGTGGAGGCGCACGACGCGGCGGAGCTCGACGCGGCGCTGACGTTGGCGACGCCGCTGATCGGCATCAACAACCGCGACCTGCGCAGTTTCGAGGTGTCGCTCGACACGACGCTCGGGCTGCGCGAGCGTATCCCGGCCGGCCGTCGTCTGGTCACCGAGAGCGGCATCCTGACGCGAGCGGACGTCGCACGCATGCGCAAGCACGGCGTGGACGCGTTTTTGGTGGGCGAGGCGTTCATGCGCGCGCCGGAACCGGGCGCGGCACTGGCGGACTTATTCGTGGACGTGAACTGAGCGTCGCCGTGAAACGGCGGCCGCGACCAGCAGCAGGCTGAGCAGCGCGAGCAACGCCGGTTGCAGCGTCGGCACCACGAGCGCCTGCTGAGCGGCGAGCGGATACGGATCGCCGAGGGCCTGCGTGCCGCTTCGGGCGACGGCGAGGCTTTCGAAGCCGCCCAGCGCCGTGGCACCCGCCTTGACCGTGTGAATGTTGTCAAGCGTGAGCGTAACCGGGTCGACCGAGAACACCTGCCCCGGTGTGTCGTTGCTGACGCCCCAGACGAGGCCGGTCGCGGCGTCACCGTCGAGCCCGACATCGAGCGGATTCATCGTCAGCGTGCCCAGGAGCGTCGTCGAGCCGTTATCGGTGTTGACGCAATAGAAGCGACCGCGATCACTGTTGCCGCCCATGCCGTAGACGCCGGAGGGGCAGCGATCACTCGGTGCGATGGCGGCCAGCCCCGCCAGCGCCGGACCGGTGCCGCCGAGCGCGACCGTCGCGCCGGTGTTCGGATCGACGCGGTAGATCACCGCGTTCATCGCCAGATAGAGCGTGCCATTGGTCGCGAAGGTGAGCCCGGCGTTGGTTTGCAACGGAGGCAGCCCCGACAGCGGTCCGATCAGCGTGCAGGCGCCGGTTGCGGCCAGGCACTTGACCAGTTGCGCCGTCGGCGGGTTGACGCCGTAGAGCTCGCCAGCCGGGCTGATGGCGAGCCCTTCGAGCTTGCTGAAGCCAGTGAGCCCGAGGTCGATGGCCTCGCCGGTGGCCATGTCGATGCGGTAGAGATGACGATCGACGTCGCTGCGCACGGCGTAGCCGATGGGCCCCGCCAGCGCCGGCATGGCGAGCAGCGCCACGAGCGGAGCGAGCGTGAACATCGGGGCGGGAGCGGCCAGCAGCTTCAGGGCGGCGACGAACGCCCCCCGGAGCCGGGCCCGTAGAATCGGATACACCGGAAATTCCTCAGTCTTCTGCCGACATTTTGGCAGGTTGGCTCGGCGCGCGCAACGAAAGCTTATGTTGTTGGCAAGCGCACACATTCGATATTCGCTCGATTTGTCGCCGATCGGAGACAGAAGCAGAGGCGCCGATGACTGCGATTTCGTCACCATGTCGGAAACAGCTTTTTGCTCGAATGACGCGTATAAAGGGCTTGCAGGCTCATAACCCAAGGAGTTGACTTTGGCGAAAAACAGCCGCCAAGCCCGTCATGGACGCCATTTTGCCGAGAAAGCTGCTGCGCCGCCAACGGTGCCCGCGGCCTCGGTGGAGCGCTCGCCGTGGGCGCAATCGCTGCTCTGGCTGCTGACGGTGCTGGCCTGTGCGCTGCCACTGTTGTCGCCGTGGCAACGACCGCCGCAGCCTGCGTTCTTCAATCAGGCGCTCTCGCTCGCGCTGTGGTCACTGGTGGCGCTGGTCGCGACGTTGCGCCCGCGCAACAGCCCCGGCGCGTGGCGGTGGCGTGGCGCCCTGCCGCAGCCGCTCACGCTGCTCTGGTTGCTGCTGTTGGCGACGCTCGCGCTCGACGCGGCCGGCGAACGCACGCCGCTCTTTCTCGCCGCCCCGATCGCGATGAACCTCGTCGTCGCGCTGCTCCTCGGCACGCTCATGCTCAGCGAAACCCGCGCCGAGATGCGCCGCCACTGGTTCACGGCGGCGCTCATCGGTTTGCTGATCGGCGCGCTGGGCAATGCGCTCGCCGCGCTCGTGCAATCGGTCGCGCCGGGTTGGGCCGACGACACGCTGATCGCCCATCTCGCCACGTCGGGCGAGCGTCCGGGTGGCAACCTGCGGCAACCCAACCTGCTGGCCACGGCGATGGTGTGGGGCCTGATCGCCGCCGTCGCGCTGCTGCGCTCGTGGCCATGGCTGTGCGCGGCGGTCGCGGCGGCGCTGTTCGCAACACTGGTCGCCAGCGGTTCGCGCGCCGGCATGCTCGCGCTCGTGGCCGTGCTGCCGCTCGCATGGTCCGCGTGGCGCGGCGGCGGCGGCAAGCGGCGTGCGCCGTGGCTCGCCGCAGGCGGGGTGCTCGCGCTCACGCTTGGCGTGGCCCTCTGGCACGTGTTTTCGCGCGACACCGCGCAGGCGTCGCTCGGGCAACGCCTGGCGCTGTGGCAACAAACGCTGGCGCTGATTGCGGATGCGCCCTGGCGCGGCGTCGGTTGGGCGCAGCTCAATTTCGCGTGGACGCTCGCGCCGTTCGCCAACCGTGCGCCGGACGTGTTCGACCACGCCCATTCGCTGCCGCTGCAACTGATGGCAGAGCTGGGCGTTCCCGTGACGTTGCTGGCGACGTTGCTGTTGGTCGCGGCGATCGGACGCGTGCGCGCATGGCGCGCGGTGCGCTCGGCCGGCGTCGAGCGCGCCGGGGCGCTTGCCGCCGGTGCGCTGCTGCTCGCCGTCGGCGTACACAGCCTGTTCGAATATCCGCTGTGGTTCGCACACTTCCTGCTGCCGAGCGCGTTCACGTTGGCCTTCCTCGCCAGCACCCTCGCCCACGCCGCGCCAGCAGGTGCCGTCGACACGAGGGCAGCGCCTCGTTCGCGCCGCGCGTGGGCGGTGGCGGCCGCCGCGTCGATGACGTTCGGCGCCACGCTGTGGGGCGTGCACGAATACGGCAAAGCCGCCGCCATCCACACCCACGGCGGCGACCGCGCCGCGCTCGCGCAAGCGGTGGCGCGGGCGCAGGCGAGCCCGCTGTACGGGCAATATGGCGACTATGCCGCGATCATGCTGGCGGGGGACGCGGCACCGCTCGCGTGGTTCGCGCGTCCGGTGCGCAACGTGCTCGACGAGCGGCTGCTCACCGCGTGGGCGCGGGCGCTCGAACGCGAAGGCGACCACGCCCGCGCCGCGTGGGTGGTCGCGCGTGCCCGCGAGTTTCCGTTTGTGGATGCCTTCGCCACGCTGCCCGCGATTGCCTCCTCGCAGCCCACGGGCGGCAACGTGCCACGCGGCGCCGAGGATTTCCGCCACGTCGCGCCGTGATCGCGCGAGCGACGCCTTGCCGCGTCAGCGACGGCGAAACACGAGGTCGCGCACTTCGTGTCCGAGCCGCAGGCCGCGCGCTTCGAACTTGGTCAACGGCCGCCACGGTGGCCGTTCGGCGAACCCTTCGGCCGTGTTGACCAGGCTTGGCTCCTGCGCGAGCACCTCCAGCATTTGCTCGGCGTAGGGCACCCAGTCGGTCGCCAGATGCAGGTAGCCGCCCACGGCCAGCCGCGAGGCGAGCAGCGCGACGAGCGGCGGCTGCACCAGCCGGCGCTTGTGATGGCGCTTCTTGTGCCAGGGGTCGGGGAAATAGATGTGCACGCCGGCGAGCGCGGCCGGCGCGATCATGTCGGTGAGCACCTCGACGGCGTCATGGCGGATCACGCGCACGTTGCCGATGCCGCGCTCGTCGAGCAGATTGCAGAGGTTGCCGACGCCGGGCGGGTGCACTTCGACGGCGAGGTAATCGGTGTCAGGGTGCGCGGCGGCGATTTCGGCAGTGGTCACGCCCATGCCGAAACCGATCTCGAGCACGACCGGCGCTTGCCGTCCGAAGGTGCGCGTGAAGTCGAGCGGCCCGGGCGCATACGGCACGCCAAAGCGCGCCATGCCCTGCTCCAGCCCGCGCGCCTGCTTCGGCGAGAGCCGTCCGGCGCGCAGCACGAAGCTGCGCACGCGACGCGCCAGCGGCGAAGTGTCGGATGATGAGGACGTCGGTTCGTCCGTGAGTTCGTGCATCATGGGCAACAGGGCGGCGGGCGGGACGCGCGGCGCGGTCAGGGCAACAGCACCATCCAGCGCGGGTCGCCGAGATCGAGGTTCAGCGCACCGGAACGGCCGTTTTCGGTGTAGTCGATGATGAGCCGGCGCGGCGCGCCCCAGCTCACGCCGGCGTCGCTCCATGCGGTGCGCGGCGCGAACTGGCGCTCGCGCGCCGGGCCGCGTCGCTCGAAGCGCCACACGGTGACGCGGTTCTCGCAACCTTCCTTGCAGAAGTCGGCAGTCACGAAATAGCGGCCGTCGCTGTTGAAGAGCGGCTCGTTGGGCAGATCGGTGGTGCTGTGCGTGGGTCGATGCACGAGCACGAAGTCGAGCACATCGGCGCGCGCGCGATAGAGCACGACGGCATCGGCCGCCGCGTCGTACGCGTAGAAGCTGTAGTTCGGGCCGGCTTCGCCCGGCTTGTCGGCAAAGAGAAACGGCGGCTCACCCGGCACCAGCACGGCGAGCAGGTCACCGTCGCGCTTGACGACGCTGGCGAGCGCGCCGCCGGCGCGCGCGAACTGCGCCGCTTCGATCTTCTTGCCGCACTCGGCGCTGTCCTCGGTGTGGGCGCAGAACTTCGCAAACTGGTCGGCGCTCGGTGCGCTCAGCGTCGCCACGGTGCCGGGCCGCCGCGCCGCGTCGGCGGCGATCGGTGAGGGCGACGCCTCGTTCGCGCTGCGCGCCGGCGCGCCGGTCGGGCCGCCCGGCATCTGCGCGAACGCGAGCGACGCGACGAGCGACAGCCAAGGCGCGACGAGAAGGCAGGCGCGACGATTCATCGTGCCGATTGTCTCATCGCGCCGTGCTCACCCGACTCAGCCGATGGTCTTCGCCACCTGCGCCTTCAGCGCGCCGTCGAGCAACGCGATCGATTCATTCAGGTGCGCGCGGTTCTCGACCGAGAGCCCCGGTTTGGCGACAGCGCGCCGCAGTTGGGCGAGCAGCTCCACGGCGAACTCGCGACGCAGACTGCGCGCATCGGCCGGCGCCGCCGCGCTCGGTTTGGCGATGCCTTCGGCGAGCAGACGCACATGCTCGCGTTGCAGATTGCGGCGCATCATCGCGATGGGGGCGCCGCTCGCAAGCTCGCTCCAGATGGCTTTCTGCAAGGTGCCGTAGAGCTCGGCCAAGCCGAGCGCCTGTCCGGCATCGCCAAGCTTCTCGGGGGCGACGACGAGGCGGCCGGCGACGCTGTCGCGCATCAGTTGCCCGAGCGCCGCGCGCTGCAACGCGAAGACGCGACCGGCGACCGATTGGTCGATCGGTTGCAGCGTCGGCATGCCGATGTCGTCATCAGCCGCATCCCAACGGGCATCGAAGTCGGGCGTGAGCTTGCCTAGGAAGGCCGGGTCGAACTTGAAGGAATCGACGGCGAACAGGTGCTTCGCGAGCAAGCCGAGTGCGCGCCGCTGCTGCGCGACGGGCACCGGCGTGATCGGCTGACGGCCGCTGCCGGCAACGTCGCGCAGCACGGTGACGCCACCGACGTATTTGCTGGCCAGTTCCGCCACCTGCCCCATCAGCGCGAAGCCGCGCTGGAAGTTGCGCCGCAGTTGCTCGTACTTGGTGCCCGCAGGCAGCTCTTTGGCCTGCACGCGATCCCACAGTTCGCGAATGACGGTGAAGCGCTTTTCGTAGAAGCCGAGCGGATCGCTCGACAGGTCGAAGCGATTGGTCTCGGGGTCGATGCCCTCGACCGGCCCGAACCCGGCGTCCTCGTCGGTCGCGTAGGCGTGCGTCGGGTCGAGCGCGCTGGCGAGCGTGCGATCGAGCGCCGCGCGTTCGGTCTCCGGCGTCGTCGGCTGATAGCCGTATTCGATCGCCCACATGTCGTAGGGGCCGACGGTGATCATCGAATACTGGCCCTGGCGCTCGCCGAGCGTGGCGATGTTGAGCGCGTTGTAGTCCATGACGGAGGCGGAGATGCCGACCTCGGCGCCGAACTTCGGATCATCGAGCTGCGCCGGCGTCATCGCGAGCGACCCCTTGAAGTTGTGGCGCAGGCCGAGCGTGTGCCCGACTTCGTGGGTGGTGATGTCCTTGATGGCATCCATGATCCACGATTGCGCGGCTGGCGAACCGTATTCGAATTCGCCGCGGGCGACGAGCAGGTCGAGCGCGAAGGCGGCTTCGTTCAATTTCTGGTCGGCGTAGGTGCAAAGCTCGCCGGAGTTGCGCATGAAGCCGCTGCCGCCGATCGGCCGTGGCGGGTCCTCGGCGACGCGGGCGCTGTAGAGGCGGGTGATGCTCTCGTTCATCTCGATGTCGGCATCGAGAATCTCGCCGCTGCGCGGATCGACCTTGCTGGGGCCACGGGCGCCGAACTGGATGTTGTTGCCGGCGACCCAGCGGATCGAGGCGAAGCGCGTGGCTGAGGTGTCGAAGTCATCATCCTCGCCCTGCTGCTTGACCACGACGGCGTTCTTGAAGCCGATCTTCTCGAACGCGCGGTTCCATTCGAGGATGCCCTCGCGCACGGCCTTGCGGTATTCGGTCGGGATGTTGCGGTCGAGCCAGTAGACGATCGGCTGCTTCGGCTCCGAGAGCGCGGCAGACGGATCCTGCTTTTCGAGCCGCCAGCGGTTGATGTAGCGCAGCTTGGGCTCGCGGCGGTCGGGGTTGGTGAAGTCATTCACGCCGGTGGTGAAGTAACCGACGCGCGGATCGGCCTCGCGCGGGCGCATCGGCGTCTCGGGCAGTTTCGAGAAGCCGTAGTAGTAGCCCATGAAGAGCGAGCGGATGTCGGGCAGCGTGCTCGGATACTTCGGCAGCGGCGCGCCGGGTTGCGGCATGGGCGGCGGCAGCGCGACGCGGCCCAGGCGGTAGTGCGCGCGCACGTTGAAGCCGGTCTCGGTGGCGCTGTTGCGCACGCGCTCGATGCCGGAGTTCTTCTCGTCGAAGGCGTAGGGCTGGCGGAAGCTCTGCTCGAGCTGCTGCGCGGCCATCGGGAAATCGTTCACCAGCACGGCATTCGCCTCGATCAGCACGCTCTTGCGCTCGGGGTGCGGCGCGCTGACGATGGCGGCACTGGCGATCAGGCTGTCCGAGAAGCTGCGCTCGACGGCATGGCGGATCGGCGCGTCCGCCGCGGCGGTGAAGGCGATGTTGCGGGCGATCAACTGCACCGCGTTGGGGCCGAAGCGGCGGAAGCTCGCGACATACTGGCCGCGCCCCGCCGCCAGAAAACCGCCCATCTGGTTGCCGTAGAGTCCGGCGTCGCCGATGCTGTTGGTCACGTTGACCGAGAAGAAGAACGGCTGATTCCACATGGCCTCGGGAATTTCGAGCCAGACCTTGTCGTCCTTGCGCCACGTCGTGAAGAAGCCCTTCTCTTCCTTGGCGTCCTTGATGATCTCGGCAAACGGCTTGGGCGCTCCGGCAGCGGCAGCCGCGCCTGCGCCACGCGAAGCGGCGGCGTTCGCGCCCGCTGCGCCGTTGCGGGCGGCGTCGGGGGCGCTGGCGGCGCCAGTCGCGGCGGTGGCGGGCGCGCTCGCGGCGGTCGGCGGCGTCACGCTCGCGCACGAAGCGAGGCCCACGGCGAGCAAGGCGGCTGGCAGAAGACGGAGAGAGAACATCGAAGAATCCTCGGCAGAGAATGAAAGCAACTTTTTGCTCAAACCCGCATCCACAACGGGCTTGGAGCGCAATTTCGCCAACTATCGACTTTCTGCGAAATCACGGTCCAAGCCCATCGTAGACGGGCTTTGCGCAACAAGTTGCTGCGCCCGATCGGGCGGCAAAGGTGCGAGTGTAGTGGCTTCGCGGCGGTCAACCGGCCGCGCCTGCGGTGCGCTGCGACGAATGGCGATCGCGCGTGTGCGGATGACGTTCAGCGCCGCGCCGGGCGGCGCGTCGGCAAGGTTCCGCTGTGGCGCAGCCAGGCGTCGAGCCGCGCATTGAAGCGCTTCGCCTCGGCCAGCAACCAATCGACGAAGGCCCGCACTTCGCCACGGGCGAGCGCGCGCTCGGCGACGACCAGATAGCAGCCGGCGCCGGTCGCCGCGGCCACGTCGAGCGGCCGCACGAGGCTGCCCGACATGAAGGCATCGGCCCCGTACGTGCGCCCGAGCACGACGCCCTGCCCGCTTTGCGCCGCGAGGAAGGTCTGGGCGATGAAATCGAATTTCAGTTGCGAACGGCCCTTCACTTCCGGCTGCCCGATCGCCTCGAAGAAGCCGGGCCAGGTGGAGCGGTATTCGGCCCGCCCGCCGTAGGTCGACTCGATCAGCGTGTGCGCACGAAGATCGGCCAGCGTCTTCAGTGGCGGCGCGGCGCGCAGGTAATCGGGGCTCACCAGCGGGAACAGCACCTCCTCGATCAGGAGCGTCGCGCCGGGCGGCGCTTGTTCGGCCGAGAGGTAGCGAATCGCCACGTCGATGTCATCGACTTCGAGATCGATCAGGCGATCGGTGGCGCCGATGGTGAGATCGGCATGCGGGCGCAGCGCACGAAACCCCGGCAGACGCGGAATCAGCCACAATGAGGCGAACGACGCGAAGGTGGTCACCGCCACGCGCGGCGAGTGCACGTCGCGACGCAGCCGCTCGACCCCCCCGTCGAGCTCGGCGAGCACTCGCGTCACGAGCGGCAGGAACTCGCGCCCGGCGGCCGTCAGCGCGATCTCGCGCGCCTTGCGCACGAAGAGCGCCACGCCGAGTTCGTCCTCCAGCCCCTGCACCTGACGGCTCACGGCCGACTGCGTGAGGCTCAGCTCGTCGGCCGCCCGGGTGAGGCTCATCAACCGCGCGGCGGCTTCGAACCCGCGCAAGCCGGCGAGCGTGAGCGGGCGGTGGCGCGGCGTGGGGGCGTGCATCGTCGTCTTGCTCATGCGCGTTGTGCAGGCTCGCCTGCAATCAATTCGTTGGACACGGTGGAATTATCGCTCTCAAATAGCGTCTCAGAACTCATCCACTTGACAAGCCAAGACCGCAAGGAGCACAGGCATGGACCGCGTTCAACCCTCCCCCGAATTTCCCCACGCCACGCAGGACTGGACGCTCGGCCACGGCCGCGCGCTGACGCTGCAAGCGGCGCAGGTCGCCTCGATCGAGGCGCTCTCGGGCGCGCTGTGGGTCACCGTCACCGGCAACGCTCAGGACTTCTTCGTGCCACACGGCGATCGGCTCGACGTCCCCGTCAACCACGGCCAGGTCGTCGTCGAGGCGATGGCGGACGGCGCCGTGCTGCGCGTCGCGCAACACGTCCTCGCCGCTCGCGGCGCACCCCAGCCCAGCTTCGCGCGCGCCGTGCAGGTCTCCCTCGTGCAACCGCTCGGCCGCGGCCTGCGCCGCCTCGCCGACTGGCTCGACCCCGCCGCGCCCGCGCTCAACACGCACTGACCGGCAAAGCGCAACGAACTCCCTGCTGCCACGGCATCCCCCGATGCCGTGGCTTTTTTTTTTTTGCGTGGTCGACGCGCGCCTGTGTGGGCAGCCATGGGCGAGGCCGCGATCAGACGTTGCGCCTCGACCGTTGCACGTCGGCGTGGAAGGCCGGGGTCGGTTCGGCGATCAGGGTTTCGATGTCGCGCACCTGATGCTGAACCGTCAGCACCGCGATACGTTGCGGCACGAGGTCACAGATCACGTAATGTGCCGAGCGGAAACCATCAAGAACGGCGTCGAGCGGTGCTGCCGAAGGCGGCCCTTTTCCGGGTTGACGGCGGCGTCGGCCATGATGGCGTACAGGTCGGCGAGGTAGCGATCGGCGACGTCGTCGCCCCACGCTCGGCGTGGACGCGCGTGGATACGGCGCAAGTCCAGCGCCGCATTCCGGGTCAGAAGCAACGTGCCGGTCGACGGTGCGCCATTGCCAGCCATCGGCTTCCTTGCGGTCGAGCGCCGCCATGTCGGCCTTGAAATCGCCGGCAAGTCGTAATCACGAATCGGGTTCTTCCGCAACGCCGCGCCCGCGCTGCACACGCACTGACCGGCAAAGCGCAACAACGTCCGGTCGCCGGTCGGCCACGAAAGCGGACGAACAGACGCCCTCGACGGCGAGCCGCGTTGACAACGTCTTTTTTTTGCTAGGGTGAAACCACTTTCCACACCGACCCCCCAGGAGTCAACCATGAAACGCGCACTTGCCGTACTTGGGTTGCTGACGTTGACACTGCTGTCGATGTCGAGCATCGCCATCAGGCCGGCCTTTGCGGCATGCGCGATGTGCACTGCGGAGGGTGGCGGTGACGGCCACAAGGCAGCGTCGACGTGCGACGCCGCGGAAGGTTTGACCTTCACGTCGCAGCAAACCGCACCGCAAATCTTTCAACTCGTCGGCAACGATGATCTGGCGGCGCTGGCGATCTGGGTTCTCGAACGAAACGCCCGGGGAGGGTCGCCTGTCGGATGTGGGCGCGTTCCCCTTCGCGCTGCCTCGATCGGAGGCTGAGCGGCGGCGTGCCTTGAATGGACAGTCCCTCGAGTTCACGCCGTTCGGCGTCGAAACGACGGGCTTCGCGGATTACGCGGCGAGCTTTTCGAACGATGGCAACCTCGATATCACCATGCGCGTCTGGCGCGTGGCGACGGCGACTCAGCAACCGATCGACGGAGTGCACCTGCTCGTGAACTATCGCCTCGTGAACCGGGCATTGGTCGTTCAGTCCGTCGAGGTGTTGCGGGCCATGCCTGTGCCGGAAGCCTCCTACTTCGGAAAGAGGACACGCACGGAGCGCGCTGGATAAGCCCACGGCGCGCATCGCATCGGCGGCGTCTCGGCCCGCGTGATGATTTCGGCCTTCCCGGCCTTCTCGGCCACGCGGCTTTCCACTGCCGTCTGAGGCGTTGCCAGCGCGGTTGATCGTCGCGTCACGCGCCAAGGGCCGCACGCACGGCGAGCCGCATCGATGCCCGATGCCGCCCGTCTCGCGTGCTGCGCCGTTCAGCCGACCACGCGCACGGCCTGCGCCTTCAGCGCGGTGTCCAGCGTGTCGATCGTCTCATCGAGGTGGGCCCGCGTTGGCGGCGACAGGCGGGTGTTGCCGCGCGCTTCTCGGGCGCGGGCGAGCAGCGTCTTGGCGGTGGCGCGGTGCAGCGCGCGGGCGTCGCCGAGCGCAGCGCCGAGGCCGGGTTTGGCGATGGCGGCGGCGAGGCGCCGCGCGTGCTCGCGTTGCAGCGCGCGCCGCGCCGGCGAGACGTCGACCACGCGCTCGCCCCAGATGGCGCGAGTGAGCGTGCCGTAGAGCTCGTCGAGCGTCAGCGCCTGCGCGCCGTCGGCGAGCTTGTTGCGCGAATTGACGAGGCGCGTGGCGACCGTCGGCGAGAGCAGGCGGTCGAGCACGGCGGTCTGCTGCGCGAGCAACGTCGCCTCCAGCGAGCGATCGAGCGGCGGCGTGTAGCCGCGGTCGAGCGCATCATCGACCAGTCGGCTCGCGAACGCGGGGGTCAGCTGAAAGCCGTCGACGGCAAAGAGCCGCTCGGAGAGGAGCTTCAGCGCGGCGCGCTGCCTGGCGGCCGGCACCGGTGTATACGGCGCGCGGCCGCTGCCGGCCTGGTCGCGCAGATAGACGACGCCTCCGACGTACTTGGCGACCATCTCGAAGGCGCGGCCCATTTGCCCGAGCCCGCTGACGAAGTTGCGGGTGAGGCTCTCGTAGTGCTCGCCCGAGGGCAGCGTGCGCGCCTGCAGCCGATCGAAGAGCTCCTGCGACAGCGCGAGGCGCCGTGCGGCGAACGCGAGCGGGTCGCCGCCGACGTCGCGCTGGTTGACTTCGGGGTCCATGCCGTCGAAGTCGCCGGCGAGTTCCTCGTCGGTGCCGTAGGCAAGGTCATGCTCGGCGCTGCGGGCGGCGATGCGCGCGAGCGCGGCGGCCTCATCGGTGGCCGGCAGCTCGCGATAGGCGTACTCGATGGCCCAGTAGTCGTAGGGCCCGAGCGTGCTCATGACGTACTCGCCCTGCGCCTCTCCATCGAGCGCGACGTTGAAGGCGTTGTAGTCCATCACCGAGCCGCTGATGCCATGCGCCCGCGTGAAGGCGGGGTCGCTGATCTGCGCCTGCGTGTAGATGGTGGAGGCGCGGAAGTTGTGGCGCAGGCCGAGCGTGTGGCCGACTTCGTGGGTGACGACGTCCTTCAGCACGGCGTGCACGATGCGCTCGACCTCGGCCGGCGGCAGCGTCGCATCGGCGCTGCGCAAGGCGAGCAGATCGAGCGCGAAGCCCGCCTCGTCGATGGCGCTCTGGTCATAGGCGCAGAGCTCGGCGTCCTGCGCCTCGGCGAGCGCGCCGGTCGTCGCCGTGGCCGACAGGAAGCCGTGGTCGTGCCCGCTGTCGCGCGCCGTCGCCGCCGGTTGCGGACGCGGCCACTGCTCGCGCGCCGCACGGCGCGGCAGCGTGACCCAGACGTTGCCGATGGTGATGTCGGCATCGAGGATTTCCCCCGAGCGCGGATCGATGCGCGAGGGCCCGACGGCGAGCGCACCGTCGCTGTAGTCGACGAACCAGCGCACCGAGGCGCGGCTCGTCTCGTGCGTGCTCCAGGTGGCGTCATCGGGCTGCTGCTCGACGCGGATGGCGTCCTTGAAGCCGATCTTCTCGAATGCGCGGTTCCATTCCAGCACGCCGGCCTTCACGGTGTCGCGGTATTCGAGCGGGATGTTCTTGTCGAGCCAGTAGACGATCGGCTTTTTCGGCTCCGAGAGCGCCGCCGAGGGGTCCTTCTTTTCGAGCCGCCAGCGGTTGATGACGTACTTGCGCGGGAACGCCGCGCGCTCGTCGCCGAAGTCCCACAGCCGCTGATTGAAGTGGCCCACGCGACCGTCGGCCGGCCGCGCGCGCATCGGCTCGTCGGGCAGTTTCGACAGCGTGTAGAAAAATCCAAGGAAAAAGCTGCGCGGATCGGGCACCCCGCTGATCGGGCGGGCCGGAGTCGCCAGCAGGCCGGCAAGCCCGCTCGGCGGAGGCGGCAGCTTCGGCACGGCGAAGTGCGCCGTCACGTCGAAGGTGGTGGCGTCGGTGCGCGACTGTGTCTGCCGGAAGTACGAATTGCCGCGATCGAGCGCATAGCCGGAGCGGAAAACCGCATCGAGCGACGCGGTGATCATCGGGATGTCACCGAGCAACAGCGCGTTGGCCTCGACCAGCACCGATTTGCGCTCCGGATGCGGCGCGCTGACCACCGGCGCGGCGGCGAGCAGGCTGTCGCTGGTGCCCTCGGCCGTGGCCACGGCGAGCGGCGTGCCCGGTTTGGCATGGTTCGCGAAGTTGCGCGCAATCAACTGCACGTTGTTGCCGATCTTGCGGAAGCTGACGATATTGCCGCGCAGCATCGAGCGCGCCAGCGACGTCGGCATTTCGCTCATCACGCCACGGCTCAGGTTGGCTTGCAGGTAGAAGAGCTGATCGAACTGCTCGGGTTTGAGCTCGATCCACACCTTGTCGTCCTTCGTCCACAGCGGGAACAGACCGGGCTGCTCCTTGGCGTCCTTGACGATGTCGGCGAACGGGCGCGGCGGTGGCGGCGTGCCGGGCGCGCCAGGCGTGGCGGCGCCGGAGGCGGCGGGCCGCGACGGCATGGCAGCGCCGGTGCCGTTGGCCGTGGCCGGTTCGGCGGCGGTGGGCGCGCCACCGGCGGTGGCGGCCGGCGCAGCGACGGGCGGCGTCGGCGCGACGCTCGCGCACGAGGCAAGCAGCAGCGCCACACCGCCAAGCAGCGCCGGAGAACGGTGAGAGGGCATGTCGACTCCTGAAATGGTCAATGGCTTTGCTTTGAATGGCGCATCCACAACGGGCTTCGCGGCCGAAAACGCCGAATGTCGACAATCAGCGAAATCGTGCTCCAAGCCCGTCATGGATGCGGCTTTCGACGAAAAGATGTTGCCGCTGCGCGTGCCCCTCCCCGCCGTTGCGCCGAAGTTTAGGGGCGCAACCGGGCAGTGCGCGAAAGCGGACGGAAAACTGCGATGAATGAACGGATGCGGCGGCTGAGCGACGAGGCTGCACGTCAGTCGGTCACGACCATCTCGCCACGCAGGCTGTGCGGCGCCGCCTCGGTGAAGCGCACGTCGACGTATTGGCCGATCAGGCGCTCGCCGTGCGCGCCGGCGGCGAAGTTCACGACGCGGTTGTTCTCGGTGCGTCCGGCCAGCTCGCTCGCGCTCTTGCGCGAGACGCCCTCCACCAGCACGCGCTCGGTGCGCCCGATCATGGCGCGGCTGTAGTCGAGGAAGAGCTCGTCGATGCGTTGTTGCAGCTGACTCAGGCGGGCGGATTTCTCCGGCGCCGGCGTGTCGTCGGCGAGGTCCGCCGCGGGCGTGCCGGGGCGCGCGGAATAGACGAAGCTGAAGGCGCCGTCGAAGGCGACCTCGTCGATCAGCCGCATCGTCAATTCGTGATCCTTCGCCGTTTCACCGGGAAAGCCGACGATGAAGTCCGACGTCAGCGACAGATTCGGCCGCACCGCGCGCAGGCGGCGGATCACGCTCTTGTATTCGAGCGCCGTGTAGCCGCGCTTCATCGCCGCGAGAATGCGATCGGAGCCATGCTGCACCGGCAGATGCAGTTGCGAGACGAGCTTCGGGACGCGGCCGTAGACATCGATCAGCGCCTGCGTCATCTCGCGCGGATGGCTCGTCGTGTAGCGGATGCGCTCGATGCCGGGAATCTCGTCGATGTACTCGATCAGCGTGGCGAGGTCGGCCACCGCCGCACCCTCGCCGCCACGAGCCCCGGATCTACCCATCACGCCACGGTAGGCGTTCACGTTCTGGCCGAGCAGCGTGACTTCGCGCACGCCCTTCACGGCGAGCTCCGCGATCTCGGTCAGCACGTCCTCGAACGGGCGCGAGACTTCCTCGCCGCGCGTGTAGGGCACCACGCAGAAGCTGCAATATTTGCTGCACCCTTCCATGATCGAGACGAAGGCACTCGCCGCCTCCACCCGCGCCGGCGGCATGCGATCGAATTTCTCGATCTCGGGAAAGGAAATGTCCACCTGCGGGCGGCCGCTCTCGCGGCGCTTGGCGATCAGTTCGGGCAGACGGTGCAGGGTCTGCGGGCCGAACACCATGTCGACGAAGGGCGCGCGCTCGACGATGGCCGCGCCCTCCTGCGAGGCGACGCAGCCGCCGACGCCGATCAGGAGCTCCGGATTCAGCTTCTTCAGGTCTTTCACGCGACCGAGATCGTGAAACACCTTCTCCTGCGCCTTTTCGCGCACCGAGCAGGTGTTGAAGAGGATCACGTCGGCCTCCTCCGGCCGCTCAGTCTTGTCGAGGCCACCGGGCGTCGCCGCCGCGAGGATTTCGACCATCTTCTGCGAGTCGTACTCGTTCATCTGGCAGCCGAAGGTGCGGATGAAGAGTTTCTTGCGCGGGAGCGCGGCAGGCGTCGCGCCCGCCGCCGAAGCGATGGTGGAATCCGTCATGGTGCAGGGCGCGCGGCTTTATCCGGCGTTGCGTGGGAGACCGTGTATTTTAGGCCGCGCACGGTCGCGGCCAACGCAGCCCAAGGGGTCGAAAGGGGGCGAAAACGGCGCGGCTTGGCCGTCGCCGCCCATCGCTCACGCGCTCGACGCGGCCGACGAAACGGCGGGCTGGCGGTCGTCGCGACCGTCGTCGATCACCTCGATCCAGAAACTGCCGCCACCCATGCCATGCCCGTCGGGCCGGGCCAGCGCCTTGACGACGGCGGGCCCATGCGATTGCGCGGCGTGAGCGGCTCCGAACACCACGCGAAAGCGTCGAGAGAACATCAAGAGCGCCCGAAGCAGATATTGCTCATTCCAGCTTCGGTTTTGCTCGATCACCCAATCGCGCTGGCACTCCATCGGCAAGAAGATATCGTGCGCATGGACGAAGACCCCGGCTTTCAGGCGCGGCAGCACGTCAAAGAAAAGAAAATTCACGTCGCTGCCGGTCTTCGCCACGTGCGAGGAATCGATGAACAGAAAATCCCCGGCCTCCAGCGAATCGAACACCGCAAAGCCCACGTCCTGGGCCTTTTGGTCCACGAGTCGCGTGATTCCCGCCATCCCGCGCCGCAAGAATTCGCGCGGGTACGGCTCGACACACGTGAACTCCATTCGCTCACCCAAGAAGCGATGATTCACATCGGCAATCAGCAGGGAAGAAAACCCCGAGCCGACCTCGACGACGCGCTTCGGCTGCAAATGTCGCAGGAACACGAACAGCGCGCGTGCATCGAGCCAACTGAACTGATCGTTCAGATTGAAATAGCCGGCGGGATTGTTCGGATCACCTTCATCCGGATAGTCGTACTCCCTGATGAACTTCGGGAACCACTCGCGCAGGATTTCGACATGCCGCGCATCGTTCAAGTCGATCCCCGCCAAGGCGGTGTTTTCGTTCCAAATGGCGTCAGCCCGACCCGCGAGCTCATCGGCGTCAACGATCGGGGAGTAGAAGTGGCCGTAAGGGAAGAGGGGGGATCATTGCCGCAGAATGAAAGGTGACGGAGCCACGAGCCAAAAGGAGACAGCTTGAACAACCCCATCGTTGTCATCAACGACGTCATGACGGGGCGGGATGTGACAAACCGGGCGACGATGCCATCGGGTAGGGGCGGCCGACTCAAGGTGGTTCTCGCCATGGCACGGCCCCGTGACCCGTCGCCGGATGGCACGAACGCGGTCGGACACGGCTTTTGGGGTCATGGCACGGCGCGTGTGAGAGACGTTTTCAGAACGGGCGCCCGCAGTCCGTCCAGTCTGCGCTGCGCTAAAACCTTGAACCTGACACCTCCTCCGGCAGACATGATGCACATTCCACCCGGTTTCAACACGTTGGCGCCCTATCTCTTCACCGATGACGCACCCGCACTCGTCCGCTTCCTGATCGACGGGCTCGGGGGCGTGGAGGTGCTGCGGCACATGGACGGGGAGCGCATCGCCAACGCGCAGGTTCGCCTGGGCACCTCGACGGCCATGGTCAGCCAAGCGTCGCCGGAGTTTCCGGCCATGCCCGCCTCGCTGTACCTGTTCGTGGAGAACGCCGACCATGCGATGGCCCGCGCGCTCGCCGCGGGCGCCCGTGCGATCCGCCCCGTCGCGGACATGCCCTACGGGGACCGGCAGGGCGGCGTCAAGGACCCCTGCGGCAATCTCTGGTGGCTGTCTCAGCGGCTGGCGGCCGGCCCCTACGGAACCTCGGCATGACCTCTCGCGGCGCGCGGCGCGGAGCCCGCGGACATGGTGCCGTCACGATGGCAGAATCAACCTCCGTCGCTGAACCCCTCGCTGCCCGCGCACCATGACCGACCCGCAAACCACCACCGCACCGCTGCCCGACCGCCTTTCGATCGACCCGAAGAGCCGCTGGTATGACGCGGCGGCGCTCAGCGCCGACATCGGCGTGCGGTTGAACGGGCAGGAGCGCCACGACGTCGAGGAATACTGCGTCAGCGAGGGCTGGGTGCGCGTGGCCGTGGGACGCACGCGCGATCGTCGCGGCAACCCGCTGACGATCAAGCTGAAGGGTGCGGTCGAGCCGTACCGTCGTGCGGGCGGCTGAGTCGCTGGCCGGTCATTTGCCGGCGGCGAGCTCTTTCTTGATGGCGATCTCGTCCTCTTCGCGATAGCGACGGTTGCCGCATTGCTCGCGCCACTGGGCCACCGATTTGGTGTGCGGTTCGACGCGCTCGTTGATCGTTTCGCTGCGCTTGTTGATGTCGTCGATGCGCTCGTTGAGTTTCTCGATGCGAGTGCGCAGCGATTCCTGCGTGGCGTTGAACTGGTCGAGGTTCTTCTCGAACGCGTCGTTGCGCTCTTTGAGCTTGGCGCGCTCGGGCGCGAGCGCGGCGCGATCTTCGTCGGTCTTGGCGGCCGCCGTGCGCGTGTTGAGGTCGGTGACCGCGGCCGAGATGGCGTCGCGCTCGGTCGTCAGCGTGCCGAGCTTGGCGCGCTGCGCTTCGTTGATCGAGCGCACTTCGGTTTGCTCGGCGCGCACGCTGGCTTGATCGCGCTTGAAGTCGTCCTGCGCCTGGGTGATCTCGGCGCCGTTCTTCTGGTTGGTCTGCTGCAATTTCATGCAGACGCGCAGTTCGTCGATCGACATGATGCGGTCCGGCTTGGCGGCCGCGGCGGGCGCGGCTTTGCCGGACTTGGCGGGCGCGGCTTTTTTGGTGGCGGTCTGGGCGACGGCGGTCGTGCCCAGCGCGAGCGCCGCGAGAAGACCGAGGGAGAGGCTGAGTTGCGAGCGCATCGTGGGCTTTCGTTCGGAAGGGTGCCGCGCACCCGGACGGGGCGCAATGCTACCCTGTCGGGGTGCGCCGTGGCGAGACCCGCAGGCGGTTGGCGGCGACGTTGCATGAGCGTGGAACGGCGTACAGCTTTTCAACGGAACCCGCATCCATGATGGGCTTGCAGACGAATTTCGCATGATGTCGATTTATGGGCAAAACAAGCTGCAAGCCCGTTATGGATGCGGCTTAGAGTAAAAAGTTGTTGTGATGAAAACCTTGATCTGCGTCCCCGTGTACGGCGGCCTCGACAGTGTCGAGCGCTGCCTCGACGCCCTGGCGGCGGCACCGGTTGCAGCCGAGCGGCGCGTGCTGCTGATCGACGATGCCTCGCCCGATGCACGCATCGCGCCGCTGTTGGCTCGCTACGCGTTGACGATGGCGAACACGCAGTATCGGCGCAACCGCAGCAACCGCGGCTTCACCTGGAACGTCAATCAGGCGTTCACGGCGGCGCAGCCGGATGAGGCCGTCTGCCTGCTGAATTCCGACACGCTGGTGACGACGGGCTGGCTCGATGCGATGCTCGGCTGCCTCGCCGAGGACGAGCGCATCGGTACGGTGACGCCGTTTTCGAACAACGCGACGATCTGCTCGTGGCCCGATTTCTCGCAGGCGTGGCCGGTGCCGCCGCCGGCCGAGCGCGAACGCATCGCGGCGGCACTGCGCGAAGCGCCAGCCGCGGCGATCGACCTGCCGACCGGCGTCGGGTTTTGCCTGCTGATCAGCCCGTCGTGCCGTGCCGCCGTGGGCCGCTTCGACGTCGAAAATTTCCCGCGCGGCTATGGCGAAGAGAACGATTTCTGCATGCGGGCGGCGGCGGCCGGGTTTCGCAACGTGCTGTGCCCCAACGCCTACGTCGCGCACGAGGGCGGCGCGTCGTTCAGCGGTGAGCGCCGCGCGCTGATGGAGGTGGGCGCCGCGCGCCTGCTGGCGAAGCATCCGGGCTATGACGAGGCCGTCGCGGCGTGGATTGCCGCCGACCCGGCGCGGCCGCGTCGCCTCGAACGCTCGGCCGCGCTCGCCGCGTCGCGCTGAACTACGACGGCGCGCCGCCGTCGTGCCACAAGTCCATCACGCGCGGCCCTTGCGGCCAATCGACGTGCGCTTCGAGCGCGTCACGGTGTTCGATCTCGGTGACGAACTCGATGGCATGCCCCTCCGGATCGCGGATCGTGAAGAACAGGTCGTTGCCGACGCCATGACGGCCGGGCCCGCGCACGATCGGAATTTCGAGATCGGCGCAATGGTCGGCCCAGTCGCGAAGCGCGTTCCAATCGGCCACCGCGTAGGCATGCATCCCGGCCTCGCCCGCCACGCCGCGCTGCACGCCGACGCTGTGATGCTCCGCATCCGAGCGCAGATACGACGCGACAAGCTCGCCATCGGTACCGACCACGCGAGCCGATTCGGCAAACCCGAGGAGATCGCGATAGCACTCGAGCATCGCTTCGATCTGCACCGTCGGGAACGCCACGCGTTGCAATCGCGCCGCCCGCGCGAGCGTCGCCGCGGGCCGTGCGGGGCTCGCCTCCGGCGCCACGGTGAACAACAGCAACCGACGATCCGGGTCACGCACGGCGAAGGCATCGGCGCCGATCTGCGCCGCAAGATTGCTCGCCACCGCGTGCATTTCGACGCCGCGCGCCGCCACGTGCGCGCGATACGCGACCCAGTGTTCGTGCGTGGGCAACGCGAGCGCCGCGAGCGACACCGCGTTGGCCGCGTGCGCGCGAAACAGCAGCCAGCGCTCGGCTCCACGCACCGCGAATACCCCATCGCCGACCTCGGCGAGTGCGTCGCCAAACAGCGTGGCGTACCACTCGGCACAGGCGCGGGCATCGTCGCACGCGCGCCCGACCATCAGCACCCGGGCGCCCCACAGCGGCGGCTTGTTCGATTCCAGCGACATACGCGACCTCGCAAGCGATGGCGGTCGCGCGTTTATAGCAACAAAGCGCGCCGCTGGCGAGCGGCGCCGCCGAGCGGCACCAACCCATTTGCTAAACTGCCCGCATGACACTCGACGAACTGGTCGCCCAACTGAAATCCGTGCTCGCCAACGCGCCCGGCGAGGACTTGCAGAAGAACCTGCGCGCCACACTGCGCGCCGGCCTCGCGCGCATGGACGTCGTCACCCGCGAGGACTTCGACGTGCAGCGCGAGCTGCTCGCGTCACTGCGAGCGCAGCTCGATGAGCTCCGCGCCAAGGTCGACGCGCTCGAAAAAGACAAGACCCCAGGCTGAGCGACGTCGAGCCGCCGGCGCCCCAAGCCTCGCCACCACGCGCGCACGAAGTCCGCGATCGTTCCCGCTCACGCTCGTGGCGCCTTCAGTCGTGCTCGTGCTCGCCGTCGCTTCGGTCGGCGCTGCGCCAGATCGAGCGCACCAGCCACACGCCACCGACGATGGCAGCGCTGAAACCGAGAAAACCGAAGGCCGGCAACCCAAACAGCGTCGGGCCTCCGGCCACGGTCATGACGATCGAGGAGCCGATGATCAGCGCGGCAATGACCAGCGCGATGGCGAGCCGGCTCGCCGCGCGGTCGATCTGATCGCCCACCCGACGCAGATGCGTCAGGTCGAGCGCGATGTTCAGGCGGCCGCGCCGCGCGCTGCGCAGCAGATGAATCAGGTCCTGCGGCAACTGCTCGACCAGCGCGAGGGCGCGGCGCAACGCCTGCCAACCGCGCTTGGCCACGACCGCAGGCTGGTACTGCGCGCGGATCACGCGCCGCAGCAGCGGCAGCGCCTCGCCCGCCATGTGAAAACCCGGGTCGAGCGCACGCCCCATGCCTTCGAGCGAGATGAACGCCTTGATCAGCAGCGCCAGATCGGACGGCAGCGCGAGCCGGTGTTCGCGCAGCAGGCGGGTCACGTCGCCGAGCATCGCGCCCAGACTCAGTTGCGAGAGCGGCGTGTCGTGATACTGATCGACGAAGGCTTCGATTTCGCTTTCCATGCGCGAAAGATTCACGCCGTGACCGTCGCCGGTCCATTCCATCAAGACATCGGCGACCGAGGCGGGATGCCGTTCGACGAGTCCGAGCAGCAACTGCAGCAGCTCGGCGCGGCGTCGTTCGGAGAGCCTTCCCACCATGCCGAAATCGATGAATGCGACCCGGTTGCCCGGCAGGTAGAACACGTTGCCGGGATGCGGGTCGGCATGAAAAAAGCCGTCCTCGACGATCATCTTCAGCACGGCGTGGGCGCCGCGAGTCGCCAGCAGCGGCCGGTCGAACCCTTCGGCATCGAGGCGCGCGAGCTCACCGCCCGGCACCCCGGCGACGAAGTCCTGCACGTTGACGCGCTTCTTCGTCCACGGCCAATGCACGCGCGGAATGACGATGTCGGGCAACGATGCCAGATTCTTCGCCATGCGTTCGGCGTGGTGGCATTCGCTCTCGAGATCGAGCTCGCGGCGCAGTGAACGCGCGAGCTCGCGCACCAGGAGCTGCGGGCGGTAGGGCTGCAACGCCGGCAGCCGCGACTCGGCGAGCGTTGCCAGCCGCATCAGCAGGCGCAGGTCGGACTCGACCACCGCCTCGATGCCGGGGCGACGGATTTTCACCACGACTTCGGTGCCATCGGCGAGTTGCGCCCGATGCACCTGCGCAATCGATGCCGCAGCGAGCGGCGCGGTGTCGAAGCGCGCGAACACGGCCTCCGGCTCACCGCCGAGATCCTCGCGTAGCTGCGGCCGCAGCTGCTCCAGCGGCACCGCCGGCACGTGGCTGTGCAGCTTCTCGAACTCGGCGATCCACTCCGGCCCGAACAGATCGGCGCGCCCCGCCAGCACCTGACCGAGTTTGACGAAGGTGGGGCCGAGCTCTTCGAGCGCGAGACGCACCTGAACGGGTGGCTCGTGTCGCGCGAGCTCGGCGGCGTGGTCGCGGTGCAGCAGGTGCCCCGCCCGTTCGAGCCGGTCGGCAAGCCCGAGACGGCGGACGGCATCGCCAAAGCCGTGGCGCAGCAGCACGCCCGCGATTTCGTTCAGGCGACCCAAGTCACGCGTCGTTTCCATCGTTCCTGTCGTGCGCCATGGCGGCTGCGATGATAGCGGCGCACGCTCGGAAAGTCGTCGCGTGAACCCGCCGAACCCTCAGAAGACGCCGGCCTGGTAGAGCGCAACCGCCCAAAGCACGGCCGAGGCAAGCGCAAACACCCAGAGCGCCGAGGGCGCCTCGAGATACGAGCGCTCGGGGTGCGCAGGGTCGTAATGCACGCGCACGGGCGCACCGACGCGATAGCGCTCGGCGTGGCGTCGCGCGCGATCGCGATCACCGGCGCCGGCCTGGGCGCCGAACTCGAGCTGCTCGCCCGCGTAGCGCTGCGTCGCCACTTCGTAATCGTAGGCAACGTGCGGATAGTAGACGCGCAGGAACCGTTGCTGCGAGCCCATCTGATCGCTCTCCCGCTCACGAACCTCGCTCGAGGTCACGACCCCGACGACGCTCGGCCAGCGAGCCGCGCCCTGCGCACGCAGCCATGCGGCGAGCGTGAGCACGAGCAGAAAGGCGGCCGCCCCTCCGGCCAGCAACGCGAGGCGCAGCTCCCGCACGTGCGCGAGGTGACGCTCGAGCCACCCGACGCCACCGCCCACTGCAAACGCCACGGCGGCGACGATGCCGATGCCGACCACGCCCGTGGCCGCCCCGCTCCAAAGGGACGATGTGCGACGATCCTCGGCGTCCGCCGAGGCGAAGGATTCGTGGCCGTCGAAGTTCATGCGCTGCCCCTCGCAAACGGGGTGCGTAGTATGCGCCTTGTCCGGCGCTCCGCAATGACGGAAGTAGCGCGCGGGTTCAGCCCGTCGCCGGCGTCGACGTCGAGGTCAACCGCTCGCCGACGCCAGGGCGCGTGCCGCCACTGAGCCACGCAACCACCGGCATGCGCTTGCCTCCGGGGCGTTGGATCTCGGTGAGCGCGAGCGCCGAGTCCGCACAGGCAACGACGAGCTTGTCGCCCTGCGCGAGGATGACCGTCCCCGGTGCGGCGCCGCACGATGAGGGCAGCGGCATGACCTCGCTCGCCCACAGCTTGAGCTTTTCATCGCGCCAGATCGTCCACGCGCCGGGGGCCGGATTGAACGCGCGCACCTGGCGGTCGATGTCGATGGCGTGGCGTGACCAGTCGACCGCCGCCTCGCCCGGGGTGATCTTGTGCGCATAGGTGATGCCGGTGGCGAGTTGCGGCGAGGCTTCGCACGGCTCACCACGGTCGAGCGCTCGAAGCACGTGCACGATCGCCTCGGCACCGAGCACGGCGAGCCGCGACTGCAACGCCCCGGCCGTTTCCCGCGCGCCGATCGCGGTAAATGTTTCGAGCAGCACGGGGCCGGTATCGAGCCCTTCCTCCATGCGCATGATGGCCACGCCGGTCCGCGCGTCGCCGGCCAGAATCGCCCGCTGGATGGGCGCCGCGCCGCGCCAGCGCGGCAGCAGCGAGGCGTGGATGTTCATGCAACCAAAGCGCGGCACGGCGAGAATGGACGGCGGAAGGATCAAGCCGTAGGCCGCCACCACGAGCACATCAGGCGTCAGCGCGGCGAGCTCCGCCGCCGCTTCCGCGCCGCGCAACGTGGCCGGTTGCCGGACTTCGATGCCGTGCGACTGCGCGAGGGTCTTCACGGCAGACGCCGTGAGTTTCAGGCCGCGTCCGGCCGGGCGATCGGGCTGCGTGTAGACCGCCGGCAGATGCCAGCCCGACCGCGCACCGGCCGCCACGATCGCGCGCAGCGCGGTCGCGGCGAACTCGGGGGTCCCGGCGAAGACGATACGCATGTCGCCGTGACGCTCAGGCGCGCTGCGCCTCGCGGTGGCGCTTGTTCATGCGGTTGCGCACCCGCATCTGCTTCAGTTGCGACAGGTGGTCGACGAACACGATGCCCATCAGGTGATCCATTTCGTGCTGGATGCACACGGCGAGCAACTCCGTCGCTTCGAGTTCGAAGGGCTTGCCGGTGGCGTCCTGCGCCCGCACCCGGATGTGGGCGGCACGACGCACGCGATCGAAGACCTGCGGCACCGACAGGCAGCCCTCTTCGCCGACGATCTCGCCGTCGGCCTCGATCAACTCGGGGTTGATGAACACCTTGAGGTCGCTCTTGTCCGGCGAAACGTCGATGACGATGATGCGCCGATGGTCGTCGACCTGCGTTGCCGCCAGACCGATGCCAGGGGCCGCGTACATCGTTTCAGCCATGTCCGCGACCCGACGCTGGATCTCGGGCGTGAACTCGGTCACGGGCCGCGCGATGCGTTTTAGCCTCGGATCGGGATATTCGAGAATGGGTAGGATCGCCATTTACTTGCCAAATCAGATGGCTGGTTGCACAATCTTCATGTAGTTTCTCAAGGTTGGGGGCTTTTCTGGCATTTCCAGACGGCCTTGCCTCGTTCGTGGTCACCGATCCGGGGGCGTTGTGACGCCCGGCGTTGCGCCAAGTCGACGCGCACCGGCATCCAATGACACCGAGCGCCGCCAACATATGACAACGTCGTTGCAAATCTGCCACACTTCGCTTGTGCCCCACCTGAACCTTTCGCCAGGATACGGAATGTTAACGAACCACTCGCCCTCTTCCTCCCGCGCGCCTTGGCGCCTTCGCTGGGCCGCCGTCATGGCCGCCGCTGGCGCGCTCTGCGCCGGGCTGGCGCTGGCGCAGGCACCGGCCGATCCGGTTCAGGTGCAACCCAACGCTCCGGCGAGCCACACGGTAGTCAAGGGCGACACGCTGTGGGGGATCGCCGGCAAATTCCTGAAGCAGCCGTGGCGCTGGCCCGAAGTATGGCGCCTGAACCGCGACCAGATCCGCAATCCTCACTGGATCTATCCGGGCCAGGTCATCTTGTTTGACCCGAACGCCCCCGGCGGCCCGCGGCTTTCGATTCAACAACCGGGTCAACCCGGCGCCAACGGCGTCGTGCGACTGTCGCCGCAAGTTCGCGCAGAAGCGCACGGCGAGCGAGCGATTCCGAGCCTGCGACCGGAAGACGTCGAACCCTTCCTTGTGCGCAATCGTGTCATCGGCGCGGAAACCTTTGCCGACGCTGCGCAGGTCGTGAAGTCGATCGCCGACCGCGTTGCGTTCTCGGCCCCGGAAGCGTTCTACGCGGTCGGCGTCAAACCGGCGATGGGCAAGGTGTTTCAGCTCTTCCGCAAGGGACGCGAACTGCGCGACCCGGCAATTCCGGCGCGACCGTGGTATCGCTGGCATCCGAGCGAGCCGGACCCGCAAATCATCGGCTACGAGGCGACCTACCTTGGCGACGCTCGCCTGGTCAACGAAGGCGAAGTCGCGCGGCTCGAGATGGTGTCGTCGAAACAAGAGGTGATGGTTGGCGACTATCTGATCCCGGCCCCCCCGGTCGAGACGATGGCATGGATACCGCACGCGCCGGAGCAGAAGGTCGAAGGCGTCATCATGACGCTGCCGAACGGCGTGTCGGAAGCCTCCAAGACCAGTGTCGTCACCATCAACCTCGGCAAGCGCGACGGCCTCGAAGTGGGTCACGTGCTGGCTGTCTACAAGACGCCTGTGGAATTTGCCAACCCGCGCTACAAGGAGTCGCCCCTCAACTGGGTGCCCGGCTGGCCGAAGACGCCGGGGGCAGAGCCGAAAACGCTGACCATCCCCGAGGAGCGCGTCGGTCTGGTCTTTCTGTTCAACGTATTCGACGGCGTCTCCTACGGCTTGCTGATGGATACCGGCGTCGAAGGTATCCGCGAGGGCTACCGCGTTCGCAATCCCAATTGATCGTCAACGTGCATCGGGGACGAAGGCACCGCAGGGTGCCTTCGTCGTTTGACGCAACCGCAATCCGCAGGCTCCCGCCATGCCCACACACGCCGATGACGCCCTGTTCCTGCGCCTCGCCCTGACGCGCGGCATCGGTCCGGCGACGGCACATCGCCTGCTCAAGGGCTTTGGCGATATCGGCGCGATATTTCAGGCCGATCGCGCGCGACTCGTGGCGACGGTGGGCGAAGCCGCAGCGCAGGCGTTGCGCGACCCGCCCGAGCCCGAGACCGAGCGCGCGATCGCCACGACCTTGGTCTGGCTCGAAAACGATGACCATCACCTGCTGACCTGGGCACACCCCAAGTTTCCGGCGGCGCTGCTCGAAACCGGTGACGCGCCATTGCTGCTGTTCGCGCACGGTCGGCTGGAACTGCTGGCGCGACCCGCGCTTGCGGTGGTCGGCTCCCGCAATTGCTCGGGTGGTGGCGCCGACACGGCCGAGGCGTTTGCCGATGCCTTCTCTGCGGGCGGACTCTGCGTCGTCTCTGGCCTCGCCCAGGGCATCGATAGCGCGGCACACCGTGGCGCGTTGCTGGCAGCACAACGTATCGGCCCGCTCGCCGGGTCGACCATTGCGGTCATCGGCACGGGCATCGACCGCGTATATCCGGCGCGCAATCGCGACCTCGCGCATCGCGTGGCGGAGCACGGGTTGTTGCTTTCGGAATATCCGCTCGGCACGGCGCCGCGCCCCGAGAATTTCCCGCGCCGCAATCGCATCATCAGCGGACTTTCGCGCGGGGTGCTGGTCGTCGAAGCCTCACTCGCATCGGGTTCGTTGATCACTGCGCGACTGGCCGGAGACCAGGGGCGTGACGTGTTCGCGATCCCCGGCTCGATTCATTCCACCTTTCACAAGGGATGCCACCGCCTGATCAAGCAAGGCGCCAAGCTGGTCGAGGCGGCAGCGGACGTATTCGATGAACTTGGCCTGGCTCCAGGTGCCGCTGCCGCGACGGTGAAACGCGACGACGCCACGGAGTCCAGTCGGGACGGACTGCTTGCGCACATCGAACACGCACCGATCGCCGTCGACGAAATCGTCGAACGCGCGGGCAACACCATCGATCAGGTGCTCGCCGAGCTCACACTGCTCGAACTCGAGGGCCGTGTCGAGCGTCTGGCCGATGGCCGTTGGCAGCGCCGCTGAGCCGCCCGCGGCGGCGCGTCGGGCAACCGCTCCACTTATTGTGGTTACACTGAAAAAATGAGCAAGACACTGATCATCGCCGAAAAACCGTCGGTCGCGGGCGACATCGCACGGGCGCTTGGCGTCAAGAAGGATGGCGACCATTTCGAGAGCGATCGCTACGTCATCAGCTCCGCCGTCGGCCATCTGGTCGAGATCGGCGAGCCGGAGCAGGAAGAGGTCAAGCGCGGCAAATGGACCTTCGCGAAACTGCCGGTCATTCCGTCGCACTTCGAACTGAAGCCGATCGAGAAGAGCGCGGACCGTCTGCGACAGTTGACCCGCCTGATCAAGCGCAAGGATGTGACCGAGCTCATCAACGCGTGTGACGCCGGGCGCGAGGGCGAGCTGATCTTTCGACTGATTCAGCAGCATGCGAAGGCACGCCAGCCCGTCAAACGGTTGTGGTTGCAATCGATGACGCCGACGGCGATTCGGGATGGTTTTTCCCATCTGCGCAGCGACGAAAGCCTGCAGGGACTCGCCGACGCGGCGCGCAGCCGCTCCGAGGCGGATTGGTTGGTCGGCATCAACGGCACGCGGGCGATGACGGCGTTCAATTCGAAGAGCGGCGGCTTTCATCTGACGACCGTCGGGCGCGTGCAGACGCCGACGCTCGCGCTGCTGGTCGAACGCGAAGAGCGAATCCGCAAATTCGTGCCGCGAACCTATTTCGAAGTGCACGCGACATTCGACGCACGCGCCGGACAGTACGCGGGGCGTTGGTTCGACGAGAAGTTTCGCAAGAGTGACGATGAGCATGCGCGCGCCGAACGGCTCTTCGACCGGCTCGAAGGTGGTCCCTCGGGCTCTGCCCGCGCCAAGGCCATCGTCCTCAAGTGCCTCGGCAAGCCGGGGATCGTCGAGGAGGAGAGCAAACCCACCACGCAGGCGCCCCCGCTGCTCTACGACTTGACCAGCCTGCAACGTGAAGCGAACAGCCGTTTCGGGTTTTCCGCGAAAACCACGCTTTCGCTCGCGCAGGCGCTCTACGAAAAACACAAGGTGTTGACCTATCCGCGAACGGACTCCCGCGCGCTGCCCGAGGACTACGTAAAGACCGTCGCGCAGACACTCGAGCAACTCGAGGAGACCAATCGCTACGGCTCGTTCGCGCGCGAAATCCGCAGCAAGAAGTACGTTCGTGCCGGCAACAAGCGGGTATTCGACAACAGCAAGGTGTCGGATCACTTCGCCATCATCCCGACGCTACAGCCCGCGAAGAGCCTGAACGAACTCGAGGAGAAGCTCTACGATCTGGTGACGAAGCGCTTTCTGGCGGTGTTCTATCCGGCTGCGGAATTCCAGCAAACCACCCGCATCACACGTGTCGAAGGCGAGGCGTTCAAGAGCGAGGGCAAGGTGCTCACGCAGGCGGGATGGCTCGCCGTGTACGGCAAGGAAGTCGATGACGGCGAGACCGGCAACCTGACCCCGGTGGCCGATGGCGAGGCGCCGAAGGCGAGCGAGGTCAGCGCCAAGGAACTCCAGACCAAACCGCCAGCGCGCTACACCGAAGCGACCCTGTTGTCGGCGATGGAAGGCGCGGGCAAACTGGTCGATGACGAAGAGTTGCGCGCCGCGATGCAGGAGAAGGGGCTCGGTACCCCCGCGACGCGCGCCGCGATCATCGAGGGGTTGATCATCCAGAAGTACCTCGTTCGGGACGACAAGGCGCTGCGGCCGACGCCACAAGCGTTTTCCCTGATCACGCTGCTCAAGGGGCTCGACATTCCGGAGCTCACGCAGGCCGCGTTGACGGCCAACTGGGAGACGCAGCTCGCCCGCATGGAGAAGGGCGAAATCAGCCGCGAAAAATTCATGGCCGAAATCGCCGAGATGGCGAAGCACATCGTTCGCCAAGCCAAGGGCCACGAAAGCGACACCGTTCCGGGTGAGTTTGCCGACCTCACGACGCCGTGCCCGAAATGCGGAGGCGCCATGAAGGAGAACTACAAGAAATTCGCCTGCACGAAGTGCGATTTCGGTTTCTGGAAAATCCTCGCGGGACGCCAACTTTCGGTCGAAGAAGCCGAAACGCTGATCCGCGATCGCAAGGTGGAAGGGCTCGAGGGATTCCGCTCGAAACTCGGTCGCGCGTTCAACGCCAATCTGCGCATGAACGATGCGTTCGAGATCGAGTTCTACTGGGATGAAAGCGAGGGCAAGCTTGGCGATGGTGCCGACGCCGTCGATTTCAGCACCATGGAGCCCGTGGGCCAGTGCCCCAAGTGTGGCGCTGGCGTATTCGAGCTCGAGAGCGCCTACGTCTGCGAGGTGGCCGCCCGCAAGGAAAAACCGCGCAAGTGTGATTTTCGTTCCGGGCGGGTAATCCTGTCGCAACCGATCGCGCGGGAACAGATGGCGAAGTTGCTGCGCGATGGCAAGACGGACTTGCTGACGCAGTTCGTATCGACGCGTACCAAACGGCCATTTCAGGCGTTCCTCGCCATCGAACGCAAAAAGGACGAGGTCAAGGTGGGCTTCGAGTTTCCGCCGCGAGAACCGAAAGCCGCCAAAGCGCCAGGCACCAAACGCGGCAAAGCCGCCAGCAGCGAGTAGCGCGCACCGAGCGGCGCAAGCTCCTCAGGGGCAGTAGATGTCCTTCAATGCGGCGATCACCCGTTCCACGGCGGGATTGTTGATGCGGTAATAGAGCGTCTGGGCTTCGCGACGATAGGCCACCAGGCCCTCCTCGCGCATTCGCGCGAGGTGCTGCGACAGCGCGGAGGCACTGATCCCGACCACTTCGTTCATCTCGCCAACGCTCATTTCGCCCTGCATCAGCAACTGACAGAGCACGCGCAGTCGGTTGGGATTGCCGATTGCGTGCAGCAACGCCGCCGCCTCTTCGATGTTGGTTTGAAGTAGATCAAGGCCCGCCCTCGTGGAGGTTCCGTTTTTGCGTGTCACTGCCATTCTGTATTTCGTATTTTTCTAAATTTAGTATATTCTAAACAAAGTCCGGAACCCGATCTTCGACCTTTTTCATCCGCCAGCACTGAAAGGACGGTGTGCCCCATGTCGACATTCCCTACCTCCGTTTTGTCGCAGCGCACATCGGGCTCGCGACGGAGTTTTCTGCTCGCCGGTGCGGCCGGCATGCTCGCCACGCGTAGCGTTGACGCCGCCTCGCCGACGAAGGTCAAGACACAGGCGCGCATCGTGATCGTGGGTGCCGGCGCGGCGGGACTCACGGCCGCCGCACGGCTTTCGGCCGCACTCGATGGCGCCCGCATCACCATCATCGACCCGCGCAGGGAACACTTCTATCAACCGGGGTTCACGCTGGTGGCGGCCGGCATCAAACCGATGGACTACGTGGTCTCCCGCACAGCGGATTACATTCCGCCCGGCGTCGAACTGGTCACCGATCGTGTCGCCGAACTCGACGTCGACGGCAAACAGGTGCTCACCGCATCGGGCGCGCGGCATCCCTACGACTTCCTCATCGTCGCCACCGGCATGCAACTCGAGTACGGGCTCATCGAAGGCATGGATGCGAAGCTGATCGGCGAGCACGGCATCGGCAGCATCTACGGCGGTCCGCAGGCTGCGCAAGCGACGTGGCGAGCGATGTCCGCCTTTGCCGATCGCGGCGGTCGCGGAGTATTTCTGCGCCCTGCAACGGAGATGAAGTGCGCCGGCGCGCCGCTGAAATACACCTTCATCAGCGAGGATTACCTCACGCGGCGCGGCACCCGCAGCAAGTCCGAAGTCATCTACAACAGCAACAACAAGGCCTTGTTCAGTGTGCCGATCGTTCACGAAAAGGTGCGCATGCTGTTTCAGGCCAGAGGCATCGCGGTCAACTACGAACGCGTGCTGAAGGCGATCGACCCCGGTCGCCGAATCGCGACGTTCAGTACCGCCAGCGGCGTCGAGGAGCAAGGCTACGATTTCATTCATGTGATCCCGCCCATGCGCGCGCCCGAGGTGGTGCGCAAGAGTCCGCTGCCGTGGCCGGCCGACAAGAACAAGGCGTGGTCGGACGAGGGTTGGATGGAGGTCGACCGCGCGACACTGCGCCACGTGCGCTACGCGAACGTGTTCGGCGTCGGCGACATCGCCGGCGTTCCGAAGGGCAAGACGGCGGCAAGCGTGAAGTGGCAGGTTCCGGTCGCGGTCGACCACATCGTCGCGGAACTGGCGGGCGGCAAATCGAACGCACTCTACAACGGCTATACGTCGTGCCCGCTGATCACGCGCCTTGGTCAGGCGATGCTGATCGAGTTCGATTATCAAAACAACCTGACGCCGTCCTTCCCCGGTGTCATCGCGCCGCTGGAAGAGCTTTGGGTCAGCTGGGTCATGAAGACGATGGCGCTGAAGCCAACCTACATCAGCATGCTGCGCGGCCGGGCTTGACCCGTGAACGACCACCATCACCCATGACCTTGCCCAGGAGAACCCCATGAAAGAACTTGATCCGTTCGTTCTGCTTGCCGTGTTCCAGGAGATGTTGGGGCCGTTGCTCTGGCCACTGGTCGCACTCGTCGTGCTCACGGCCGTTGCGTTCGTGACGCTCCTCGTGAGCGAACGCGGCGTTCGCTCACGACGCATGCTTCTCGCACAGGCGATCGGCCTGCTCGGCGGCGTATTCGCGCTTTGGGTGATGGCGACCGTCTCGTCTTCCGGATTCACCGATGCTGGCGGACCCGCCGACTGGGTGCTGATCGCGCTCGTCTGCGTGCTCGGCGCAGCCGGCACGGCCATTTTGGTCTACACGGTCGCCGGCTGGGTTGGTCACGGCCGTTGCCCGTTGTGCGCCGTGCTGCGACCCAAGTCCTGATTGCCGACCGTTCACCGCGGTCTCCTTTGTCCCGAATTTCCACGAGGATTCATTCATGCCCGCCCCTGCCGAGTATGTCTCTACCCTGTTTCACGGCCGCGCCACACCCGACAAAGTCACCGTCGCGCTGACCATGGCGTTGAACGCTCGTCTCAAGGGTCACGGCTCATGCCTGATCTTGATGGCCGACGGCGTCACGCTCGCGCTGCCCGGGGGTGTCGACGGCATCGACATCGGACAGCCGTTTGAGCCGGCCAGCGAACTGCTTCGCAAGTACCGCGAACTCGGGGGACGGGTCGCGGTGTGCAAATCGTGCATGCTGCACCACGGTCTGGCGGCGGAACAGCTGGTGCAGGGGTGCGAGATCGTGTCAGCGCCCGAGGTGATCGATCTCGTCATGTCGGCACGCGGCACGCTGCAGATCGCGTAAGTGAAGCGCGGCATCGACGCCGACCGAGTGTCGCGTTAAGCTTGCATCATGCAAGCCATTCGCCTCGATCCCGAACCGATTGCCTCGTTCCAACGCGACGGTGCCGTCGTCATCCGCAACGCGCTCGCTCAGGACGAACTCATCACGCTGGAGCGAGGCATCGAAGCCAATCTCGCCTCACCCGGGCCGCTCGCGGCCGTCGCCAGCGGCAACGACGATCCGGGTCGTTTTTTCGAGGACTTTTGCAATTGGCAGCGCATCGGCGAGTTCGAGCGCATTCTTCGCGACAGCGCGCTGCCTGCGATCGCGGCGCAATTGATGCGTAGCGCGACGGTTCGCCTCTATCACGATCACACGCTGGTGAAGGAAGCCGCAACGCGCCAGCCGACGCCCTGGCATCAGGATCAGCCGTACTACAACGTCGACGGCACGCAAAACGTCAGCTTCTGGATCCCCGTCGACCCCGTGCCACGTGAAAGCACGCTCGAATTCCTCGCCGGATCGCACGACGGCACTTGGTACATGCCTCGTACGTTCATGAACAATGAAGCCAAGTGGTTTCCCGAAGGCTCCCTCGCCGACCTGCCCGACATGACATCGGCCGAGCACCGCACGCGCGTGCTCGGTTGGGCACTGCAACCCGGTGACTTGGTTGCCTTTCACATGCTGACGCTGCATGCCAGCGCGGGAAGCGCTTCGCGGCGACGCGTGTTCAGCGCGCGTTACCTCGGCGATGACATGGTTCACGCGCCGCGCGCGTGGCGTACGTCACCCGAGTTCCCGGGGTTGCGCGAGCAACTGGCGGCAGGCGCCCCGATGGACCACCCGCTGTTTCCGCTGGTCTATCCCTTGGCCGCTTGAGCCGTTGCCCTGGTCACGCGCGGCACGTCATCGTCAGGGCTTCGGCGCCGATGAACCGGCCAAACTGGCGCGCGCCGCGCGTACCGTGTTGTCGAGCAGCATCGTGATGGTCATTGGCCCGACACCACCGGGTACTGGCGTGATGTAACCCGCCATCGGGAGGACATCGTCGTAGTCGACATCGCCCACGAGTTTTCCACCCTCGCTTTCGGGCAGCCGATTGATGCCGACGTCGAGCACGACAGCGCCTGGTTTCACCATATCCGCGGTGATGAAGCGCGCTCTGCCGACGGCCGCCACCAAAATGTCCGCCGTCCGGCAATGCCCGGGCAGATCGCGAGTCCCGCTATGGCAGATGGTGACCGTCGCGTTGGCATGCAAGAGCAGCATCGCCATGGGTTTGCCGACGAGATTGCTGCGACCGACGACGACGGCATGCTTGCCGCGCAGATCGACGCCATGCCCGATCCAGCCGATGTCTCGGAGCATTTCCATGCATCCCGCCGGCGTGCACGAGACAAACCCCGGCGTACCCAGCATCAGCGCGCCGGCGCTCTCGGCGTGAAGTCCGTCGACGTCCTTGCGTGGCGCAATGGCCGCGATCACGCGTTCCTGTGCGATGTGCGCGGGCACCGGAAACTGCACCAGAATGCCGTGAATGGTGTCGTCGCCGTTGAGCGAAGCGATGATGTGCAGCAATTCCGCCTCGCTCGTGTCGCCAGGAAGCTTGTGCATGACACTGTGAATGCCAGCTTTCGCACAAGCGGCGACCTTGTTGCGAACATACACCTGCGAGGCCGGATCATCGCCAACGAGCACGACCGCCAAGCCCGGCGTGACGCCACGCATCCTGAGGGCTTCCACCTCGCCCGCGATGCGGTGACGAACCTTGGCGGCAAGCGCATTGCCATCGATGCGAACGGCGGTCATGGGTTTTCCTGTCGATCTGTCGGTTCGGAGGCGCGCTCGGGAGCATCCTCGGTGCTCGTCACACCGGAGGCGCCCCCGATGGTCGCCAGCGGCATGCCCGCAGCCGCGCACACGGCGGGCGGCGGCGGATCGGGCACGTACGGGTAGACGGTTGCTTCGGTGACCACCCAATGCATCGTGACGTCGTGTGCATCTTCCGGGAGCGCGTCGATCATCTGTACGCCATGGCACACGCCGATGCGAACGCAATGGGGCCCCAACTTGGCGCTCAGGCGATCGTAGTAGCCGCCGCCCTGGCCAAGCCGAGCCAGGCCACGCGTGAAGGCCAGGCCGGGATAGATCACGCAGTCGATCACCGCCGGTTCGATCGGCGTCGCGCGTGTCACATCGGGCGCACGAATACCGTGCTTGTGCGGCACCAGCGCGTCGAGGCCACGGACGCGCCACAGCGTCATGAGTCCGGGCACCGTCGTCATCTTCGGATAGGCAACAGCCTTGCCGCGCTTCAGCAGTTCCTTCGCAAGCTCATCGGTCGCCACTTCCGAGGCGTGATGTGCGTAGAGCAGCACCGTCTGCGCGCGAAGGACGTCGGGATGCGCCAGCAGCTTCTCGACGATGCGGCGCGACGATGCCGCGCGCTCCTTGTCGGTGAGCGCATCACGCGCGGTGCGGGACTGTGCGCGCAGGGCCGGTTTCGGTCCGACCTCCGCGACCGCCTCAACCACGATGTCTCGTTGCAGCGGCGTCTCCATGGCGCCGATCGAGCCGGGCTGATCCTGCTCCGAGGGCTCCGGTTCGAGGACCGGGCCGAACCTATAATCGTCCGCTTCATTCATGCCGCTATTTTGTCATTTGCCATGAACGCGCTCGTCGACACCAGCCCCTACGTTAGCCGGCGCAACCGCGTTTTCGCGGCGATCGGTGATGGCATCGCCATCGTACCCACGGCGCCCGAAGTGCTGCGCAATCGTGACACCGGCTTTCTCTACCGCCACGACAGCTACTTCTACTATCTGACCGGTTTCGCGGAGCCGGAAGCGGTTATCGTGCTGCTGGGCGGCAACGAGCGCCGCGCGGTACTGTTTTGCCGCGAAAAGAACCTCGATCGCGAGATCTGGGATGGCTACCGCTACGGACCCGATGCGGCCCGCGACATCTTCCACTTCGATGCCGCCCTGCCGATCACGCAACTCAAGGAGCAGCTCGCCGAGATGATGAGCGACCGCTCGGTGGTGCACACGCCGATCGGCATGAGTGCGGCGTGGGATGCCGAAATCAGCGGCGCCATCAATGCCGTGCGGACACGAGCGCGCACCGGCGTATCGGCCCCGGGCACGGTGATCGATGTGCGGGCACTGCTCGATGACATGCGGCTCATCAAGGATGACCACGAAATCGCACTGATGCGTCGTTCCGCTGCCATCGCCTCGCAAGCCCACCGTCGCGCGATGCGGCACGCACGGCCAGGGCAGTTCGAGTATGAAGTTGAAGCGGAAATCGCTCACGAGTTCATTCGGCACGGCGCCCGCGTTCCGGCGTACAACCACATCGTCGCGAGCGGCCCCAACGCCTGCGTGCTGCACTACAACGACAGCAATCGGCGGATGCAGGATGGCGACCTGCTGTTGATCGACGCTGGCTGCGAATACGAGGGTTACGCCAGCGACATCACACGCACGTTCCCGGTGAGCGGAACATTCAGCGGCCCCCAGCGCGACATCTATCAGGCCGTCCTCGACGCGGAACTCGCATGCATGGAATCGTTGCGTCCCGGCCGACCGTTCAACGAATACCACGACGTTGCCGAGCGCGTGCTCTCGCAGCGCCTGCTCGACCTCGGTTTGCTCACCGGTTCACTCGATGAGGTGCTCGAGCAACGCACGTTCACCCGCTTCTACATGCATCGTGCCGGTCACTGGCTCGGAATGGATGTTCACGACGCGGGCGACTACCGCAAGCGCGGCGTCTGGCAAACCCTGCAACCGGGGATGGTGTTGACCAACGAGCCGGGGCTCTACATCCGTCCTGATGCCGCTGTGCCCGAGCACTTCTGGAATATCGGCGTGCGCATCGAGGACGACGTTCTGATTACCGCCACGGGCAACGAAGTGCTCACGTCGGCGACCCCCAAAACGGTCGCCGACGTCGTCTCTGCCTGCGAGCGCCGCTGACGCACCACGCTGCGACCGAATGGAACTGCTGATCGTCGGTGGCGGCCCCGTGGGCCTCGCCGCCGCGCTGGCCCTGCGTGAACGCGGGATACGGAGCAGCATGACGGTGCTTGAGGCAGCGCCGGCCGGGCGACAGGTCTACAGCGATCGCAACATCGCGCTGTCGAGCGGTTCCTGGCGATTCCTGCGACGCATCGGCGTCGCTCTCGGCGACGCGCCGCAGGCGCCGATCACCCGCGTCGAGGTCTCCCAGCAGGGCTCGTTCGGACTGCTTACGCTCGACGCCGCCGACATCGGCCGCGCGGAACTGGGTGCCGCAATCACCTATCCGGCGCTGATGTCCGCACTGCACACGGCGATCGGTACAACGGATATCGCGCTGCGTCACGACGCGCGCGTCACTGCGCTCGAATCGTCGGGCGACGATACCCGCGTTGCGCTTGCCAATGGCGAGTGCTTGCGTGCCGATGGCATCATCATCGCCGATGGTGCGGGCGGCATCACGTTGCCGGGCACGCGACACCATTCACGCGACTCCGGACACGTCGCCGTGCTCGCCAGCGTGACGGCGTCACGCCCGCAACCGGGGCTCGCCATCGAACGCTTCACGGCGCACGGTACGCTCGCGCTCGTGCCGCGCAGCGACGGTGACTGGACGGCCATCTGGGCGCAACCGCGCGCCGACGCCGAGCGCGCGCTGGCGCTGCCCGACGAGGCGTACGCCGCGATGCTGAACGAGGCGGCCGGTCGTGCCCTCGGCACCTTGACGTTGGCTGGCGCACGGACTCAGTTCCCGCTCGTGTGGCACCTGCGCGAACCGCGCAGCAGCGGCAGCTTGGTGGCAATCGGCAACGCGGCGCAGGGTCTGCATCCTGCGGCAGCTCAGGGACTCAATCTGGGCTTCGCGGACGCCCGCGTGTTGGCCTCCACCATGGCGGCGTGCAAAGCCGCCCCGATCAGAGAGCGCTTCGCAACGTTTGCACGCCGTCGCGCTCCCGATCGCTTGTTGAGAATGGGCTTTTCGGGGCTTCTCGCTCACGGATTCCACCGCGGCGGCTGGATTCTCGACGTGCCGCGCGGCGCGGGCCTGATGGCGCTGCAACTCGCCACACCGGCCAGGCGCGCCCTGTTGCGGCGATTGGTGCTCGCCTGAGCGCTACGCGGCCGGGCCGGGCGTGACGTCGTGCAACCCGGTCACCATGTGCGAAAACCCATTGTCGACGTAGAGAATTTCACCCGTCAACGCGCTCGCCCAGTCGGAAAGCAGGAATGCGGCAACGTTGCCGACCTCGTCCGTCGTGATCCCCCGTTTCAGGGCCGTCGCCTCGGCAAACTTCTTGACCATCGTCGAAAACTGCGCGACACCCGAGGCCGCCAGCGTCTTGATGGGGCCGGCGCTGATCGCGTTCACCCGTGTCCCCTCGGGCCCAAGCGTTGCCGCCATGTAGCGCACGTTGGCTTCGAGCGCTGCCTTCGCCACACCCATCGTGTTGTAGTTGGGCAGCGCACGTACCGCGCCCAGATAGGTCAAGGTCAGCAAGGAGGCGTTGCGCCCCTTCATCAGCGGGCGGGCCGCCTTGCCGAGCGCGGCGAAGCTGTAGGCCGAAATGTCCATCGCGGTCATGAAGGCGCTGCGCGAAAGGCCATCGAGAAAGTCGCCCTCGATCGCCTCCCGCGGCGCGAAGCCGATCGAGTGGACGACGCCTTCGACTCCACCCCACTCGCGCCCGAGCGTCGCGAACACCGCGTCGATCTCGTCCTGCCGCGTCACGTCCATGCTCATGATGAGCCCACCACCCAGTTCGCCCGCGAGTCGCTCGACGCGCTCGCGCATCGCATCCCCGGCGTAGGTGTAGGCGAGTGTTGCGCCCTCTCGCCTCAGCGCCTTGCCGATACCGTAGGCGATCGATCGGTTGGACAACAAACCAGTAAGCAGGATTCGCTTGTCGCTGAGCAGGGGCATGGACGTCCTCTTCTGTGTTCCGGCGTCGCGTACCCATTCGCGCACCGTGGTCATGATGGAGGTCGATTGTAGGCTGAGGCCGCACGGCATCGCGGTTTCCTACAATGAACCGTTTCATCTCAAGCCCGCGATCGCATGGCCATCCCGATGACCCCGAAGGAAATCGTCCACGAGCTCGATCGGCACATCGTCGGGCAGGCTTCCGCGAAGAAGGCGGTGGCCATCGCGCTGCGCAACCGTTGGCGTCGACAACAGGTGGCCGAACCGCTTCGGCACGAAATCACGCCAAAGAACATTCTCATGATCGGCCCGACCGGCGTCGGCAAGACCGAGATCGCACGGCGACTCGCGCGACTGGCGAATGCCCCCTTCGTGAAAGTCGAGGCGACCAAGTTCACCGAAGTGGGCTATGTCGGGCGCGACGTCGACACCATCATTCGCGATCTCGCCGAGGTCGCCATCAAGCAGACTCGCGAGCAGGCGACGCGCGCCGTGCGCGATCGCGCACTCGACGCCGCCGAGGAACGCGTACTTGATGCCCTGCTGCCGCCACCGAGCGCAGTCAATTTCGACGATTTGAAACCCACCGATAACGCAACGCGCCAGAAATTCCGCAAGATGCTGCGCGAAGGGCAACTCGACGACCGCGAAATCGACATCGACGTTGCCATCGCTGCGCCGCAAATGGAAGTCCTTGCCCCGCCGGGCATGGAGGAGATCACCCAGCAGATCCAGGGCATGTTCGCGGGAATGCAGCAGGAACGCCGCAAGACGCGGCGGGTGCGCGTCGATGAAGCGCTGAAACTTGCTCAGGATGAAGAGGCGGCACGCCTCATCAACGAGGACGACTTGAAGCGGCAGGCACTGCTCGCCGTTGAGCAAAATGGCATCGTTTTTCTCGATGAGATCGACAAGATCGCCGCACGACAGGAAGCGCACGGCGCCGACGTTTCGCGCCAGGGGGTGCAGCGCGATTTGTTGCCGCTGGTCGAGGGCACGACGGTCAACACAAAGTACGGCGCCATCCGCACCGATCACATCCTCTTCATCGCAAGCGGCGCCTTTCATCTCAGCAAGCCGAGCGACTTGATTCCCGAAATGCAGGGACGCTTTCCGATCCGGGTCGAGCTTGACGCGCTGACCGTGTCCGATTTCGAACGCATACTGACCGCGACGGACGCCAGTCTGACGCAACAATACGGCGCGCTGCTCGCGACCGAACAGGTGACGCTCGATTTTGGTTCCGATGCCATTCGCCGGCTTGCCGAAATCGCCTTTGCCGTCAATGAGCGTCAGGAGAACATCGGCGCACGACGGCTGCACACCGTCATGGAGCGTCTGCTCGAAGACGTGAGCTTCGACGCCGATGCGCTGACGGGCGACACGATCGCCATCGACGCGGCGTTCGTCGATTCCAAACTGGCCGGCATCGCACGCGACGAAAACCTCGCGCAGTTCATTCTGTGAAAACGCACTCGGTCGTCAAGGTTGTCGCGTGACATCGTCACTCGGGCGTGCCGGCTTTTTTTTGCGCATCACGCTGCCGCTCGCGATTGGCTATCTGATCAGCTACGGCCTGCGCACCATCAACGCCGCGATCGCGCCGACGCTGACGCGCGAATTCAATCTCGACGCGGCCGACCTTGGTCTGCTCACCGCCGCGTATTTTCTGGCCTTCGGGCTGACCCAGCTGCCACTGGGCGGACTGCTCGATCGCTTTCGTCCGCGCCGCGTTGAAGCGGCGTTGCTCGTTTCCTGCGCCGCAGGCTGCGTCGCGTTCGCGACGGCGGAATCCGGATGGCTGCTGATCGTCGGGCGGGCGTTGATCGGCGTCGGCGTGGCGGCCTGCCTGATGGCTGCGTTGCGGACATTCGGGCTGTGGCTCGCGCCATCGCGCATGCCCATGGCCAACGGCCTGATGCTCGCCGTGGGCAACGCGGGCGCCATTTTGTCGACGGCGCCGGTACTGTGGCTGCTCGGCATGATCACGTGGCGGCAACTGTTCCTGTCGGTCGCGGTGTTGACCGCGGTCGTGGCGTTCTGGCTCGCCTTTCTCGTGCCCGACCCGAACGATCACCGCGATGCCGCAGCATCGGAGCCGCGCTTGGTGACGGGATGGTCGACCGTGTTGCGGTCACGCCTGTTCTGGACCATCGTGCCGCTGCCGTGCCTGACATCGGCCATCGGACTCGCCGTGCAGGGCTTGTGGGCAGGGCCGTGGCTGGTGGACGTGGCCGGGTTCGCGCCCGATGCGATCGGTGGCGCCCTGCTCTGGATTTCGGCCGGCATGCTGTTGGCGAACGTCGTGCTCGGCAACGTGATGGGATGGTTGATGCAGCGCGGGGTCGCGCCCGCGCTGTTCTGTTTCCTGGCGTCCATGTTCGCCCTGCTCGGTCAGTTGCCTCTGCTTCTTTCCTGGCAGAGTGCGCCGATCTTCGCCATGGCGCTGTTCGGTCTCACCCACGTTGCCGGCAACCAATCGTTCGCGGCGCTGCCGATCTGTTTTCCGAAGGCAGTCCACGGGCGCGTGACGACGATGATCAATTTCGTCATGTTTGCCATCGGCTTCGCGTTGCAATGGGGCATCGGCGTCATCGTCAACCGTTTTCCCAGCAGCACCGCCGTGGGCCACTATGACGCCACCGGCTACGAACTGGCCTTCTTTGCGTTGCTCGTGATGCAGGTTCTATGCATCGGATGGACGCTTTGGGGACTGCGCCGCCGTGACCTTCGCGCTCAGCTTCAGGGAGTGGCATGAGCGTTGGTCTGCGCATCGGGTCGATCATCCTGCCAGTGCTCGCCATCGTCGTGCTCGGCTACGTCATCGGTCGCCTCTGGCAGAAGCCGGATATGCGCGTCGTCAACCGGTTGAACCTCGACGTATTCGGCCCCTTTCTCGTCCTGGCCTACCTCTCCGACAAGAGCGTCGACCTCGCCGCGTTGTGGCCACTGCTTGTCGCTGCCGTGATCATCGTGCTCGGGTCGGGTCTCGTCGCATGGCCGATCGCCAGACTCTCCGGCCAAAGCGTGCGGACCTTCGTGCCGCCCATGATGTTCAACAACTGCGGCAACATGGGGCTCCCCTTGGCGCTGTTCGCATTCGGCTCATCGGGGCTCGCCGCCATGGTCGCGTTGTTCGCCACATCGAACCTGCTGCATTTCACGGTCGGGCCGTTCATCGTGCACCGTCATGCCGAGCCTCGGTTGCTGCTGCAAAGCCCGATGATCTGGGCAACGCTGCTCGGCGCCGCGCTCGGACTGAGCGGCACCCATCTGCCGGACGCCCTGCATGCACCGATCAAAATGATCGGCGACTGCACGATTCCGGTGATGCTGCTCTCGCTCGGCGTCCGCATGCTCGACGTGCGGCGCGAAGACTTCACGCATGCGTTGCTCGGCGCCGCCGTTTGCCCACTCAGCGGACTGCTGCTCGCGGCCATCGCCGCCCACGCGCTACCGATGTCACAGCAACAGATCGCGCTCGTCTACCTGTTCGGTGCGCTGCCGCCAGCGGTGCTCAACTTCCTGCTCGCCGATCACTATCGACAGGAACCCGCGAGGGTCGCATCGATCGTGCTGGTGGGCAACATCGCGAGTCTCGTTTTCGTGCCGCTCGGGCTGCTGCTGGGCCTGCGCTGATGGGATGAAGACCCTGGCAACGCGCGCCCGACGTTCCGTCGGTCAACCTACCATGAACAAGCGGTCGCTGCCTGGGCGGGCATCCCGCGCAACGAGTGTGGATAGCGCGCCGGCGTGTAGTTCTTGAATTCAGGTGGGTCGCTCGAGTTCGCCGCGCGATTCGGTGCCCGATTGAAATAGTCGCGCTCGGGCTTCAGGATTCGCTCGCATTCGACGTCGTGGTTCCCGTAGGCGGACAACAGCGCCTTGCCAGCATTCATGACGTTCCCGGTGTTTTGCCAGAAGTAGCCGCGACGCATCTGTGAGCGCGTCGGGTAGGCCATATCCTTGCATGTGATCGTCTTGGTTTGACCGTTGACGACGGTCGTGTAGTCCTCGACCGAGATGATCGGATTGACGTGCTGCTGCGATCCCGGACCGAACTTGTTGCAGAACACGACGCCATCGCCGCCGCGCAGCCCCATCGTCGCGGGCGGGCCATCCATGCCGGATGCCATGCGAAACTCGTTGTCGTAAATCTCGAAGCTGCGCGTGCCCCAACCGTTACCGCCCGTGTAGCCATGGGCGTCGACCGGGCTGAACCAGCGCCACGGCTGCCCGCGCAGCTGCGTCACGACGTTGTGGCGGAAGACGTAGCGTGCCCCCAGGTTGGCAGCCACGCTGTGGCGGTCGCCCGCGAAATCATTGTCCTCGATGAACACCACGTTCTCGCTGCCCAGCGCGAGCGGCATTTCCGGTCCGCCGCCGGTGCTGCCGTAGACGGCCACGCCGTATCCGAGACAGTCATCCGACGAAGGGGCGCACTTGTAGTTTTCGCGGAAGATGTTGCCGTAGATCACGCCACGTGAATCATTGCCCTCGACGCTCAACGCGGCGTTGGAGAATTTCTCGAAGCGCATGTCGTGAATCTTGAAGTCCTTGCAGCTCTCTTCAAGCGTCACGCCGGAGTCTTCATCGAGATTTTTTTGTGCATCGGTCTGTTCATCATCGTTGCCGCGGAATGTGATGCCGGACATTTCGACGGTTCCACCGTTGCTGCAATTGATACGCAGCATGTAGCGCGCCGTATCGTTGTAACCCATGGTGCGCGGTACGGCACCCGTGCGATGCAGGATGGTCGTGTCGCGTCCCGCGCCGCGGATGATGATGCCCGCGTTGACGCGAACCTGTTTCTTGTCCGTCCAGTTGCAATATCCCCCAGGAATATTCACTACGGTGCCGGGGCCGCGCTGGTTCGCCGTCGTCAACGCTGCCTGCACGTCGTCACGCCCGCAGCTCTGGGCGTTCACTTCGTTGCTCGAGGCGTTCACCGTCAACGTCACCACATTGCTGTCCACGCTGCCGACGGCGTTGCCGACTCGCACGCGGACGGTGCTTGCGTTGTCGGCGAGCTGGACGTTGCTCAGCGTGCAACTCGCGCCCGTGCAGCCGGCGATGGGCGTGGTCGGGTTGGACCCCGTGCCTCGCAGCCAGCCATAGCTGAGCGGCGCCGTGCCGCTGGCGACCACGCTGAAGGTCGCGCTGGCGCCCACATTGACACTGACGCTGGCTGGTTGTTGAGTGATCGAGGGCGCGACGGCGATCGTCAACCGCGCGAGTTCGCTCGGCACATTGGTCGAGTATTTGTCATACACCTGAACACTGTAACGGCCGGCACTTGCGGCGACCACGGGGTTCACCGTGCAGGTCGCGGTCGAGCAGTCATTCAGGCGCGTCGCGTTGCCCTGATCGTCGCGGTAATACCAGTTGTAGCGATACGGCCCCACCCCATCGTGCGTGACGGTGAATGAGGCAGACTGGCCGACGGCGGCCGTGACTGGCGCGGGGTGCGTGAGAATGCGCAGCGTCGGACAACCTGCGGCAAGGTACTCGCTGATCGTCCCGGCCGTCGTACGCTTGGCGACGGCAACGTGATCGAGCCCTGCCGTCAACGCCTCGCCCTGGAAGCCGGCCATCGCGCGGGCAATCAAGGTGGCGTCGTTCAGTTCGAACCGCCAGTCGGCGTCGACGTCGAGCCCCTGAGTGTGATCTGCAATGAAGGATTCGATGGTGGAGGATGTCAGTCCCGGTCGGATGCCCGCCACCAGCGCATTGCCGCGCAGGCCGAGCGCATAGCGGGTCAGCAGCAGTCCATCGACGGTGAGCCGAGGCCCTCCGGTGCCAGCGCTGACGTTGAACGGGCAGTTGGCGACCTGCGCCGATGCCGGAGCGGTGGACACGACGCCCAAGAGCGCAGCGGTAGCGAGTGCGTACCACGACGAAAGCGAACCAGATGGGATATTGGGCATGATTCGAGAGCCGCGAAGTTCATCACACGCGCGTCACGCCGGATAGGCACGCGCGCTCGAGTGTTGCCGCAAAACCGCGCGGTTGGCGCGATTCGGAACAGGCATTCAAACAATGCATTTGTCATGACAACTGCGCGATTCAAACATAAAGGGCATGCATCCGCAAGCGCCGATGCATGCACGAAACGAACCTACCCTTCCCTCAAGGCGTCGTCTTGGCGCTGCAGAACACCGCCCCTTCGGCAACCCAGCCCTGCGCCGTCATCGCGTTATAGGCCGCGATCGTCGTCGTGTAACGATGGTTGCCATCGTTCTGCGCGACGCGATTGTTGAACGAGCGATAGACCTTGTTCGGCGCGTAACTGGGGCAGGCGCCGTTCAGTGGCGGATACAGCGCGAAGTCGTACCCTTCGAAGACGAACATCGGGTTGCCGGTGTTGGTGATCAGCGTGCAGTCGCTTGGCTGTCCGTAGAAGTGAGAATTGGACCCGCCCAGATTCGGTGGAAGGTAGAAGCGGCAGATCGGCAAACTGCCCTGCGGCGCTCCCGACGCCGGGAAGCCGACGAACGCCGCCCCGGTGCGCTGATAGAGCGTCGGGTAGCGGTCGAGCAGCGCCTGCTCGTTCGGGCGACCGCTGACGAAGTAGTGATTCAGCGCCGGCACGAAGTACTCGACCACATTGCGGTATCCCGCCTCGCGGTCCCCCGTCACCTGAATGCCCCGGGTACCGCGGACGGTGTCGAGCGGCGCGTCGGTCCCATCGGTCTCGACGACGCCGGGGCAACTGCCGCTCGCGGCATTGGCGAAGTAAACGTTGCCCGCACTGCTGCTGAGCACCTCCTGGGTAAAGGTGATCGTGGAACCCTTCTTGACCAACGCGCCACCGAAGTCCCATTCGATCTCTTGAGCACCGCTGGCGAACGACAACGATTTGGTTTGCGCCTCACCGATGACGCTGCCATTGAAAGCGTCCTGCCGCGCCGTGATGCGCACCGTAGCCCCGCCCGCCGAGTCACCGCTGTAGCGCAGCTTGACCTTGCGCAAGGTCTCGCCCGGGTAATTCGTGATGTAGAGACCTCGCGTGATCCGATCTCCACCCGTCCCAAAGGGGCAACTGTAGAACGTCTGTGTCACGGCGCGCCCGCGCACTTCGACACCCAGGCGATTTGCACGCACCGAACTCAACGGCGGCTGCGTGTTTTCCGTTTCGACGACGTGATTGCAGTGGGTCTGGGAGCCAACATCGAAATAGACACTCGATCCGGGGCCGGTCGCGGTCACGGCCAACGCGACGGTGCTGCCCGGCGCGACAGGCTGATCGCCCAATTCATACGTCACGTCGACGCCATTGCCGTTGTCCCCGGAGAGTGTCACCGACGCCGTATAGGGCTCACCGATGACCGGGCCGTCGAAGCTTCCGCGCCGTGCGGTCAGCGTGATGAGATACGGGCCGGCAATCTGCGCACTGTGGCGCAGCTTGACCGAACGCAGGCTCTGGCCCGGAAAATCGGTCAGGTACAGGCCGCGGCTGATGAGGTCACCGCTCGCGGTCGTGCCGGGCGAGAAGGAACAGGAAAGCAAGACCTCGGCCCGCGCCGAGGTCATTGCGCCAACAAAGACAAGTGTCGCCGCGACAAGCCATCGCGGCATCCAGTGCATGGATGCGAGCATGAATCGGAACCCCCTGAAATGCGGCATCGAATGACGCCGTTGCCCGAACAGACGCAATGCCGCGGCGTGCTACGACATAACGCGACGCGATACCCGCCCTGGCGCCACTCAGGATTCGCGACTGGCGAGATGTCGCTGCTGACGCGCCGGCGTGGCCGAACGCTTTGTGTCGGCGCGATCGCTGGCCACACTCAGCCCGCGCGTCATGAACGACAACCGCCCCTTGCTGCCACTTTGAACGTAGTCCGCCAGCACCGCCTGCTGCGCGGCTTCGACACTCGCGGCAGCGGTTTCCGTCAGCCAGCGATAAACCAGGTCGAGCATGCGTTCGAGCGCGATCTGATGGGTCGCTCCGGTCTCGGCGTACAGCCAGTCGCTCAATGCGAGGAATCGCTGGAACGCACTGTGTGGCGGCTCGGCCAGAATCAGTGGCAGCGTCCGTCCGAAGCGGCCCGAGTTGCCGATCAGATCCCAAAACCGCGCGAAGCGAGTGATTCGCTGCACGTCGGCGAACGAGAGCTGATCGTTGGCGAGAATGGTGTAGGGCGCCATCGGGCTGTAGCGCATCGCAAAGCGCTGCGTGTGGCGACGGATCGGCGCACCGCGCAGCCGCTTCAGGATGCCGACCTGAATCTCGTGCGGACCCAGCCGCACCAGCGTGTCGAACCCTTCACCAAAACTCGCGAACGATTCGCCCGGCAACCCAGCGATCAAATCGACGTGCAGGTGCGCATGGGCATGCGCGTGCAGCCAGCGCAGATTGTCCTTGGCGCGCTCGTTGTCCTGCTTGCGCGAGATGTTCGCCTGCACTTGCGGGTTCCACGTCTGGATGCCGATCTCGAATTGCAGTGTCCCGGCAGGAAAGCGCGAAATGCTCGCCTTCAATTTGTCGGGCAGATGATCGGGAATCAGCTCGAAGTGCGCGAAGCATGGGTCGTCGGGCCGCGCCTCGATGCGCTCCAGAAAGAATTCGAGGATGGTGAGCGACGTGCGCACGTTGAGGTTGAACGTGCGATCGACGAATTTGAAGGTGCGTGCGCCGCGCTCGTACAGGGCGGCCAGTTCGGCGAGGAATCGTTCCAGCGGGAAGGGCAGCGCCGTGCGATCGAGCGACGACAGGCAGAACTCGCACTTGAACGGGCAGCCGCGCGAGGCCTCGACGAAGAGGTTGCGACGCGCGATGTCCTCGTCCGTGTAGTAGGCATAGGGAAGTTTGAGTTCCGCGAGGTCCGGCACCTCACCGGCGAGGATCTTCGTCTCTGGCGCGCCGCCCTGAAGCAGCACCCGGGCAAGGCGGTTGAAGGCGAGATCGCCCTGCCCCGTCACCACGTGGTCGGCCAAGTCATGGATGCGCTGTTCGGTCGTCTCATGACTGACTTCGGGCCCACCGACGACGACACGAATTTGCGGGGCGACCACTTTCAGCATGGCGATGAGCTGGGTCGTCTCCTCGACGTTCCAGATGTAGACACCCAACCCGATCACCTTCGGCTCCAGCGCGAGCAGCGTCTCGAGCAGCGTCTCGGTGCGACTGCCGATGACGAATTCGACGATGCGGGCATCGGCGCGCAAATCGTCATCGAGATTGGCGTAGAGATAACGCAACCCCAGGGACGCGTTGGCGTAGCGGGTGTTGAGCGTGCAGAGAACGAGCGCTGGCATGCCGCCATTATCGGGGAGGCGGGATAATGCCCGCATCCCGTCTTCCTCAGCCCCAAGGCCCCGCTCATGTCGTTCGATTACGCGCGTCCCTACCCCAGTGCCCGCTCACCGCTGATGGCTCGCCATGCCGTCGCCACCAGCCATCCGCTCGCGGCTCAGGCGGGTGTGGCGACGCTGCGCGCGGGCGGCAGTGCCATCGACGCCGCGATTGCGACCGCCGCCGCGCTGACGGTGCTCGAACCCACCGGCAATGGTCTGGGCAGCGATCTGTTCGCGCTGGTCTGGAGCCCCGAGGACGACGCGCTGGCCGGACTCAACTCGTCCGGCCGCTCGCCGCAGGCGTGGACGGCCGAGACCTTTCACGGACTTCACGAGATGCCGGCGCTCGGCTGGATGAGCGTCTCGGTGCCGGGCATGGTGGCCGGATGGGTCGCGCTATGGAAGCGCTGGGGCAAATTGCCCTTTGCGCAGTTGCTCGCACCGGCCATCGAATACGCCGAACGCGGCTTCGCCGTGCCTCCGATCATCGCCATGCAGTGGGCGCGCGCCGTGCCACGATTGCGTGATCAGCCCGGCTTTGCCGAGCACTTCATGCCCGGCGGGCGGGCACCACACGCGGGAGAAGTCTTTCGCAACCCGGCACAGGCGGAGACGCTGCGGCTGATCGCGGAGAGCGAAGGGGAATCGTTCTACCGCGGGCAACTCGCCGCGCGCATCGTCGCGCACGCGAAGGCGCACGGCGGCATGATGACCGGCATCGATCTGGCCGCCCACAGCGCCGACTGGGTCGAGCCGATCCGCATCGGCTACCGTGGCTACGAGGTCGCGGAAATCCCGCCCAACGGGCAGGGCATTGCCGCGCTGATGGCGCTCGGCATGCTGGAGCCGTTCGATCTCGCCGCGCTCGGTCCGCAGCACCCCGATTACTGGCATCTAGCGATGGAGGCGATGAAGCTCGCCTTCCGTGACGTCCACGCGCAGGTAGCCGACCCGGCGCACATGCGCGTTTCGCCCTCGGAATTGCTCGATCGCGATTTCCTGCGTCGGCGCGCGGCGCTGATCGACCCGAAGCGCGCACAGGATTTCTCGCCCAGCGCCGAATTGCGTGGCGGCACGGTGTACCTGACGGCGGGCGACGAGCGCGGCATGATGGTCTCGCTGATCCAATCCAACTACAACGGCTTTGGCTCCGGAGTCGTCGTCGACGGCATCGCGATGCAAAACCGGGCGCGTGATTTCTCGCTCGACCCGGCGCATCCCAATCACGTCGCCGGTGGCAAGCGCCCCTTCCACACGATCATCCCCGGCTTCATCCTGAAGGACGGGCGAGCGCAGGCCGCCTTCGGCGTCATGGGCGGCCACGTGCAGCCGCAGGGTCACCTGCAGACGGCCATCCGCCTCATCGATTTCCACGAGAACCCGCAGGCGGCGCTCGATGCGCCGCGCTTTCGCGTCGAAAGCGGCCTCGAGGTCAACCTCGAACCGTGGGCGGGCGACGCGCTGCGCGCCGCGCTGGCCGAGCGCGGGCATCGCTTCAAGCCATTTGCCGGAACCGAGATGGATTTTGGCTGCGGCCAGATTCTCTGGCGAGAGGGAGACGGCTACATCGTCGGCAGTGACCCACGGCGAGACGGCACCGCCGCCGGTTATTGAAGGACGCACTGACCACTGGCGCGAACGCTCGGCGCGCGCGATGGGCGTTGCCGCATGTCGCGCTGGCGGTCTACGGGACGGTCTGCGGCATTTGACACTCGCCCGTCGTCAGGCGACCGTCGGTGGCGGCGCGACTTCCGCCTCGACCCACTGCACGTAGGCCGCACTGGCGGCTGCCACGGGCAGCGCGTAGATCGCGGGAAGCGCGTAGGGATGGTGCTCGTGCAGCCATGCCACGAGCGCAGGATACGCCGCGGCCGTGGTTTTCAGCAGCAGACGGACTTCGGTGGCGTGCTCGACGTTGCCCTGCCAGCGATAGACGCTTTGAATCGTCTCCCGCTGCACGCAGGCAGCGAGGCGGCGCTCGATCGCCATGTGCGCGATGCGCTCGGCATCACCGAGTTCGGTGACGGTGGTGTAGACGGCATAGAGTTGCATGATCCCTCCCGGGTGCCGCGTTTCGCTTGGCCTGGCACCGATCGATGCCGAGGATTTTGATGCGAATGAGCCGGCCCACGTCACCGTTCGTGCAACTTCTTAGAATCCCTGCATGCCCCCTGCTTCTTCTCCCCGGCTCGCGCTGATCGCGGCGGTCGCGCGCAATGGCGTGATCGGCCGTGCCGGTACGCTCCCTTGGCATCTTTCCGACGATCTGCGCCACTTCAAGACGCTGACGCTGGGGCACCGCATCGTGATGGGGCGACGCACCTGGCAATCCTTTCCAAGACCGTTGCCGCAGCGCGAGCATGTCGTCGTGTCGAGCCAGGCCTTGGCGCTGCCGCAGGGCGTGCACCGCGTGCCGAGCCTCACGGCGGCGCTGGCGTTGCCGCCACCGGCGTCGCTGCCGGTGTTCGTGATCGGCGGCAACGCGCTCTTTGCGGAAGCGTTGCCGCTTGCCGACACGCTCCATCTGACCGAGATCGATGCCGATGTCGAAGGCGACACGTACTTTCCGGCGTGGGATCGCGCGGCCTTTCGCGAGGTTTCGAGAGAAGAGCGGCGTGCTCCGTTATCGCGCGATGGCGCAGACGTGGCGTTCGCCTTCGTCCATTACGAGCGACGGACGTGAGTGACACGGCGGTGACAGCCGACGCCCGGGCAGCGCGGCGGGCGGCGTTTCGTGCGGGGGTGCGCGAGTGTCTGCCGATGATGCCGCCCTACATTCCGTTCGGGCTGGTCTGCGGGGTGGCCTCGGTGCAGGCGGGACTGGGCGAATGGGGGGCGCTGGCGCTGGCGGCATTCGCGTTCGCCGGGTCGGCGCAGGCGGTGCTGACGCAGTTTCTGATCAGCGGCGCGCCGCTCCTCGTGGCGGTGCTCTCGGGGCTCGTGGTGAATCTGCGCATGGCCGTCTACAGCGCCGCCATCGCGCCGCGCCTCGCTGGCGCCAGCCGTGGCCAGCGCATACTGTGGGCCGCGTTCCTGGTCGATCAGACGTTCATGTTCGACGAGGTTCGCCATCAACGCGGCGAGCACCGCGATGCAGCGTTTTCGTTCTATCTCGGCACGGCGACCGTGCTCTGGCCATGGTGGCTGCTGATGAATGGCATCGGCGCCTTCGTCGGTGCGCAGTTGCCGGCGTCGTGGCAACTCGAATTCACGATTCCGCTGTCGTTCGTCGCGCTGGTGGTGCCGCTCCTGAAGGCACGCCCGCAGGCGATGGCGGCGGTGGTCGGCGGCGTGGCCGGCGTGGCGCTCTTCGCGTTGCCGCTCAAGCTCGGGCTGATCGCCGCCTGCCTGATCGGCACGCTGGCCGGTCTTGCCACCGACGCCCTGCTCGCACGGCGCGAATGGCGCCGCTCGCAGGCGGGAGATGCGTCATGAGCGTGGATTCACTGGGCAGCGTGAACGGCTGGATCGCCATCGTGCTGCTCGCCGTCGGCACCTTCATCATCCGCTTCTCGTTCATCGGACTGCTTGCCGGCAAGACGCTGCCGCCCCGCTTTGCCCGCATGATGCAGCTCGCGGTTCCAGCCATCTTCGCCGGCCTCGTGCTGCCGCTCATCGTGATCGGCAGCCACGGCTTCGCGCTCGACGAGCGCTGGCCCCACGTCATCGCGGCCATCGTCACCGGCCTCGTCGCCGCGTGGCGCGGCGGCATGTTCCTGCCCGTCGTCGCCGGCATGGCGGTGCTGCACGGCATCCTCGCGCTGGTGGCCTAGCGCGCGGCCGGGCGCACGAAGTTTTCCCCCCAAAAAACGTATCAACTTTTGCGTGAAAGGCGCATCCATGACGGGCTTGGAGCGCGAAATCGCCATAAGTCGACATCATGCGAAATCGACCTGCAAGCCCGTCATGGACGTCATTTGGCAGAAAAGCCATATGCCTTGCCGAGGCGATCGGACGAGCCCGTCGGCCGTCATCTTGCGTCGCCGGACACGTCGGCGCAACGTCACGACGACGGCTCAGGCGAGGCCGTGACGGCCTCAGACGCAGCGCCCGCCGTCCACTTCGAGGCAGGCGCCGGTGATCATCGAGGCTTCGTCGCTGGCAAGGAACAGCGCAGCGTTGGCGATGTCCTGCGGCGTCGACAGGCGTCCGAGCGGAATCGTCGCCCGAAACTGCGCGCGCCGCTCCGGCGTGTCCTCGCCCATGAAGGTGGCGAGCAGCGGCGTCTCGCCGGCCACCGGGTTGATGCAGTTGACGCGGATGTTCTCCGGCGCGAGTTCGACCGCCATCGAGCGACTGGTGACGATGACCGCGCCCTTCGATCCGTTGTACCAGGTCAGGCCGGGCCGCGGCCGCACGCCCGCCGTCGAGGCGATCTGCACGAAACAGCCGCCGCCCTGCCGGCGAAACACCGGCACGCAGTGCTGCGCCGAGTGAAAGATCGACTTCACGTTGACGGCATAGACGCGGTCGAATTCCGCCTCGTCGACTTCGAGCAGTGAACGGTTGCGGTGCGAGGTGCCGGCGTTGTTGACGACGATGTCGATGCGCCCGTAGGCATCGAGCGCCGAGCGCACGATGTGCGCCCAGTCGGCGCTGCGCGAGACGTCCGCCGCCACGGCATGGGCGTCGGGACACTTCGCCGCCACCGCGATGGCAGCGTCGGCTTTCAGGTCGGCGATGAGCAGCCGCGCCCCCTCGGCTGCGAAGCGCTCGACGATGCCGAGCCCGAACCCCTGCGCGCCACCGGTGACGATGGCAACCTTGTTGGCCAGACGCATGACGAACCTCCTTGTCCTGCCATGCTAATCGGTGCCGGCGCGCGCTCGCGTCGCGCGATTCGCTGTTCCGAACGGTGTGATGCGATGCAATAATCCGAACCGAAGCGCCGCGCCGGCGCCAGCGTTCATCCAGGGGGAGGTCTCGATGCAAGGTTCCACGCGCTCACCAAGGATTCGTTCTGTGGCGTTCATCGCCACAGCGCTCACGCTTGCGATGACGGTGCAGGCCGCCACGCTGAACGTCAATCCGACGGGGTCCGACTCGGGCAACTGCCAGGCGAGCGCCTGCCAGACGATCGCCTATGCCCTCATGCAGGCAACGAACGGGGACACCCTGCAGATCGCTGCCGGCACCTATGCCGAAGAACTGACGATCAACAAGAGCGTCACGCTGCAGGGCGCGGGCAACACGGCGACCATCATTCAGGCGCCGGCCACGTTGACGAGCAACCCGGCGGTTCCGGGCGGCTCGGCGGGCCAGAAAACGACGATCGTGCTCGTCACCGGCGCGTCGGCCGCGATGCGTTCGCTTCAGGTACTGGGCCCGGGCGCCGGAAACTGTGGCTCGATCGGGCACGGTGTCTTCGTCGGCGGCGGCGCAACGCTCGTGCTCGACAATACGCGCATCCGCCTGATCCGCGACAACCCCATCTCGGGGTGCCAGAACGGGACCGGGGTACGCTTCGGCGCCACGTCGACGGCGCAGGTCGGCAGCGGCCAGATCCTGAATTCGTTCATCGACAACTTCCAGAAAAACGGCATCACCGTTTCCAACAGCGGGTCGAACGTCACCATTCGGGGCAACACCGTCACCGGCACGCTGGCCTCACCGATTGCACAAAACGGCATCCAGGTCTCCGACGGCGCCGTCGCCGTGGTCGACAACAACACCGTGTCGGACCTGCAATGTGGCATGCCCGCGCCAACCTGCGGCCTCCATGGTGATTGGTCGACCGGCGTGCTGCTCGTTTCGCCGGGCAGCGGAACGCAGGTCACGAACAACCGCGTCAGCAACGCCGACGCCAATCTGGCGGCCTACCAGGGAGCGGGCGGCCCCTACGCCATGACCGGCAACCAGTTCAGCAATGCCCGCTTCGTGAACGTGTGGGCCTCCGACCTGGCGCTCGACCTGCGCAACAATGTCCTGAGCGGCAGCGCCATCGGATTGTGGGCGGCCAACGATGGCACTGCGGCGACCGACGTCAACCTGAATGGCGGCAATATCATCACCGGCGCCAGCCAGCAAGGCATCCTGGCCGAGGCCGGCGCGCTGAACGTCAACGTGCACGGCAGCCAGAACCAGTTCTATGGCAACGGCAGCGGCGCCGACAACACGGCAGCTCCGCCCGCCGTGACGATGAACCTGAGTTGCAACTGGTGGGGCGCGCAAACGGGGCCCGTCAACGCCGGCAACCCGCTCGGTACCGGCAATCCGGTCACCGCCAACGTGACCTACACGAACTGGTCCATCAACAACACCGACTTTCTGTGCGTCGGGAACCCAACGCGCAATCAACAATTGTTGCAGGCGGCGCAGGTGCCGACCGACGCCCCTTGGGCGCTGCTGATGGCTGCGCTGGCGGTCGGTTTCGCGGGGGTCGGCGCACTGAGGCGGCGGGCGAACCTTGGTTAGCGCCCAACGCTCAACACCAGCACGCCGTCGCTGACGGTGAGGCGCCGCAGCAGACGTCGTGCGGCACCTTGGCGCGGGTCGTCGCCGTCCAGCACATAGACAGGGTGGCGCGCGAACCAGGCGCGCAGCGCGAGCGTCAGCGCACCGCGCACGGCGTTGCGTTGACGCTCGGACAGCGACGCGATGCTGAGGTCCTCGATCGCCGGGTCGGTCAGGTAGAGCGCGCCTTCGCCGGGCTCATAGCGAAGCCCGGCGCGCAGTTCGACCGCGCCCGGCCACGAGCGGCCGGCAGAACCCACGAGCGACGTCACACTCAGATCGAGCGCGATGCGCATCTGCTGCGAAGCGCCGCCGAGCGTGACGCGCGGCCGATCGAACGTGAGTTCGAAGAGCCCGAGCAGGCGCTGCGCCTGCGGCAGCCGCTGCGCGAGCGCCGCTTCGAGTTGGCGCTGGGGAATGCGCACTTCGATGCCGCGGCCGAGCCACCACCACAGGCCGCCGCCCAACGCGGCGACGATGGCGAGCATGATGACGACGAGCGTCATGCGTCTGCCGGTGACCGTGCCGTCGGGAGCGTTGCCTGTGGCGTCGCCAACCGTCACTTCGCTTGCAGGTGGCGGGCGAGGAATTTCTCCATCTCGCCGTAGAACTCGAACTGGTTTTCCTGGTTGCGGAAACCGTGCCCTTCATTGTCCTTGACCATGTAGTCCACGGCGACGCCGCGCTTCCTGAGGGCTTCGACCATCTGGTCGCTCTCGGATTTGACGACGCGTGGGTCCTTGGCGCCCTGCGCGATCAAGAGCGGCGTCTTGATGCGATCGGCGTTCAGCGCCGGCGAGGTGGCGGTCAGTTGCGCGCGGTCGCGCTCGGCGTCGCCGACCATGGCCGTCATCATCTCGAGGAAGGGCTTCCAGTACGGCGGGATGGACTTCATGAAGGTGAACAGGTTGGAGACGCCGACGTAGTCGACGGCGGCGGCGTAGAGCGTCGGGTCCTTGGTGATGCCCATCAGCGTGGCATAGCCGCCGTAGCTCGCGCCATAGATGGCGATGCGTTTCGGGTCCGCCACGCCCTCGGCGATGAGCCACTTCACGCCGTCGGTGATGTCGTCCTGCATGGCGAGGCCCCATTGCTTGAACGAGGCTTCCCAGAACTTGCGGCCATAACCGACCGAGCCGCGAAAGTTCATTTGCAGCACGGCATAGCCCCGATTGGCGAGGAACTGCACCTCGGGGTTGTAGCCCCAGCCATCACGCGCCCACGGTCCGCCGTGCGGGTTGACGACGACCGGCAGGTTCTTCGCCGGCACTCCCTTCGGCAGCGTCAGATAGCCGTGGATGACGAGCCCGTCACGCGCGGTGTAGGTGATCGGTTTCATGACCGCCATGTCGGACTCGGCGATGCGCGGGTTGATGTCGGCGAGCTTGCCGAGGCGGTCGGCCCGGACGTCGTAGAGATAGCGCGCGCCGGGTGTGCGATCGCTGCTGGCGGCGACGATCATCGTCTGCTCGTCCTTGGTGATCGATTGCACGGAGATTTCGTAGCCCGGAAGCTTCGAGCGCAGCGCGCCGTAGATGCGCTCCCATTCCTTGTCGAAGAAAACCGGCTCGGCCTTCTCGAAATTGACGATGGTCTGGGTGATGACGTGCCGCGCGCGCGACCAGCCGAGAAAGCTCACGTCGACGTTCGCGTTCTCGTAGATGAGCTTGCCTTCCTTCGCCGTCGTCGGGTCGAACTCGAAGAGCGCCGCCTTGTCGCGGCCACGATTGGAGGAGACATACATGCGCTGGTTGTCGGCGCTCCAGCCGACCGGCGCCACCGATTCGCGGAAGTCCGTGGTGACGATCGCCTTGAAGGGGTCGGCTTCGCTGGCACGGTAGTAGAGCGAGGTGTTGACGCCGTCGGCCGAGACGGCGCCGCGAATGCGCCCCGCGTGGTCGGTGATCCACCCGGTGAAGTTTCCGGGGTTCTGCGCGACACGCTCGCTGTTGCCGGTCAGGATGTTGATGCGATAGACGTCGAAGATGCGACGGTCGCGCTGGTTGTGGGTGACGAGAATGTGGGCATCATCGTCGGGCAGCGCGTCGAGGATATTCGCGCGCACACCGTCGAACGGTGTCAGGTCGCGCACCTTGCCGGTGGCGATGTCGACCAGCACGACGTGAAAATTCTCGTCGCCGCCGAAGTCCTTCACATAGAGCACGTGGGCCGGGCCCTTGAAGAAGTACCCGGCGATGTCGCGCGCCGTCTCGTCGGTCAGGCGGCGGATGTCCTCCTTGCTGCCCGCCTTCGCAGCCGGCTGCACGAAGATGTTCATGCGCGACTGGTAGGGCTGCATGAAGCCGAGCGTGCGGCCGTCGGGGGAAATCTGGAAGAACGCCTGTTCCGGCTTCTTGAAGAAATCCTCGACGGCGTAGCGCTTGGCGGGTTGGGCGTGGGCGGCGCCGGCGGCCATCAGACCAAGGCCCAGGAACGCGTGCAGCCAGAGGGACGGTTTCATCGGGAGTGGCTCCTGCGGAATGAATCGATGGCGCGCATTGTCGCGGTTGTGCCGGTGTCGCGACCCCCCCCATGCGACGAAGGGCACCTCGAGCGACCTGAAGCGCGGGTGAAGGCGTCTCCAGCCACGCTCAAACAAGAAACAGCTTTTCATTGAAATGACGTCCATAACGGGCTTGCAGGCCGATTGTTGCGTTTATCGACTTTCCGCATTTTCGTGCTCCAAGCCCGTTATGGACGTCATTTGGTGATAGAGTTGTTGTCTACCCTCGGCTCTCTTGAAATCGAGCCGGTGACGCCTTAGATGGTTTGAGGAAGCGCTGTTGCCAGCCGCTATTGCCAGCGACCGGCATGCGTTCCTCACCGACGCCCGTCGGTCGCGCTGCCCGCGGCAGCAACCCCGCTCCGCTCCACCCCACCCACTTGCACGCTACGAGATGGCCACACCCGACCAGCCCGATCTTCCCGAAGCCTCCGCCGCCGGCAGTGGCGCCACGCCCGTCGAGGCGGATCTCTTCGTCGACGCCGACGACCGCCTCGCGGCGGCCACCAACGAACTGGCGGCCGTCCGCGCGGAGCTGAAAGAGCAGCAGTTGCGCGGCCTCGCCGAGCTCGACAACCTGCGCAAGCGCAACGCCCAGGAAGTGCGCAACGCCCGCGATTTCGCGGTGCGCGAATTTGCCTTTTCGCTGCTCGCGGTGAAGGACGCGCTCGAGATGGTGCTGAAGGACGAGCACGGCACGGCCGAGCAGATCAAGATGGGCGTCGACATGACGCTGAAGAATCTGGTCGCCGCGTTCGAGCGCGCCCGCGTGGTCGAAGTGCCGGCGGAGCGCGCGAAATTCGATCCGAACGTCCATGAAGCCATGGCGCAGATCGCCTCGGCCACCGAGGCGCCGGGCACCGTGCTGCAAGTGTTCCAGAAGGGCTACACGATTGCCGACCGCGTGCTGCGTCCGGCGATGGTGGCGGTCGCCAAGGCGCCCGACGCCGACGCTGCGCCACCGACGGCTTGAAGCGCCGCGATCGCCCCCCATCTGAATCGCCAGACCAACCATTCGCTCGCGCAGTCGCCTCGGCTGCCAGCCACAAACCACGTTAGAAGGGACTCCCCATCATGGCCAAAATCATCGGCATCGACCTCGGCACCACCAACAGCTGTGTCGCCATCGTCGAAGGCGGCGCCACCAAGATCATCGAGAACAGCGAAGGCGCGCGCACGACGCCCTCCATCGTCGCCTACATGGAAGACGGCGAAATTCTCGTCGGCGCGCCCGCCAAGCGGCAGGCGGTGACCAACCCGCAAAACACGATCTTCGCCGTCAAGCGGCTGATCGGCCGCCGCTTCGACGAAAAGGAAGTGCAGAAGGACATCGGCCTGATGCCCTATCAGATCGTCAAGAACGACAACGGCGACGCCTGGGTCGAAATCCGCGGCAAGAAAGTCTCGCCGCCGGCCGTCTCCGCCGAGACGCTGCGCAAGATGAAGAAAACCGCCGAGGACTACCTTGGCCATGAAGTGACCGAAGCCGTCATCACGGTGCCCGCGTACTTCAACGACAGCCAGCGTCAGGCCACGAAGGACGCCGGCCGCATCGCGGGCCTCGAAGTCAAGCGCATCATCAACGAACCGACCGCTGCGGCGCTCGCCTTCGGCCTCGACAAGGTGAAAAAGGACGCGAAGATCGCCGTCTATGACCTGGGTGGCGGCACCTTCGACATCTCGATCATCGAAATCGCCGATGTCGATGGCGAAAAGCAGTTCGAAGTGCTCGCCACCAACGGCGACACCTTCTTGGGCGGCGAGGATTTCGACCAGCGCCTGGTCGACTACCTCTGCGACGAGTTCAAGAAGCAAAGCGGCATCGACCTGACCAAGGATCCGATCGCGCTGCAACGCATCAAGGCCGCTGCCGAGCGCACCAAGATCGAGCTCTCGTCGAGCCAGCAATCGGAAATCAACGAGCCCTACATCGCGATGGACGCGACCGGGCCGAAGCACCTGACGATGAAGGTCACTCGCGCCAAGCTCGAAGCGCTGGTCGAGGAACTCGTCGCCAAGACGATCGAACCGTGCCGCACGGCGCTGAAGGACGCCGGATTGTCGGTGAACCAGATCGACGACGTCATTCTCGTCGGTGGCCAAACACGCATGCCGAAGGTCATCGAAACCGTCAAATCGTTCTTCGGCCGCGAGCCGCGCAAGGACGTGAACCCCGATGAAGCGGTCGCCGCCGGTGCCGCCATTCAAGGCAGCGTGCTCGCCGGTGACCGCACCGACGTGTTGCTGCTCGACGTGACGCCGCTGTCGCTGGGCATCGAGACGCTGGGCGGCGTGATGACCAAGCTGATCCAGAAGAACACGACGATCCCGACCAAGGCGTCGCAGGTGTTCTCGACCGCCGATGACAATCAGGGCGCGGTGACCATCCACGTGCTGCAGGGCGAGCGCGAGGTCGCTTCCGGCAACAAGAGCCTCGGGCAATTCAACCTCGAAGGCATCCCGCCGGCGCCGCGCGGCATGCCGCAGATCGAGGTGCAGTTCGACATCGACGCCAACGGCATCCTGCACGTCAGCGCCAAGGACAAGGGCACTGGCAAGGAAAACAAGATCACCATCAAGGCCAACAGCGGCCTCTCCGAGGACGAAATCCAGCGCATGGTGAACGACGCCAAGGCCAACGAGGTCGAGGACAAGAAGCGCCTCGAGCAGGTGCAGTCTCGCAACAACCTCGACACGCTGGTGCACAGCGTGAAAAAGTCGCTCGGCGAATTCGGCGACAAGCTCGACGGCGGCGAAAAATCGAAGATCGAGGACGCCCTGAAGGATGCTGAAGCGCTGCTGAAGGACACCAACGCCACCAAGGAATCGCTCGACGCCAAACTCGAAGCGCTGTCGTCGGTGTCGCAAAAGCTCGGTGAAAAAATGTACGCGCAGGCGCAGGCCGAGCAGGCCGCCGCCGGCGCGGGCGGCGGCGCCGACGCCTCGGGCGCGGGCGCGCATGGCAGCGGCAAGCCTGGTGACGACGCCAAGGTGGTCGACGCCGACTTCACCGAAGTCAAGGACGACAAAAAATAAGAGCGCGCGCCGGCCGCGCGCACGGCACCCAAGCATCGGGCTCCTTCGCGGAGCCCGATTTTTTTGGGTCGGCGCCAACGCGGCCTACACTTCATGCCATGGCCTCGTCGACGCCGAACTGAGTAGAACGTGTTCATTCATCGCCCGCCGTGATTGCGACCGTCCATTTCATTCTCTACGTGCGCCACCAGGCGCTCGCGCGCAACTTCTACCGCCAGGTGCTCGCCTTGGCACCACGGCTCGACGTTCCCGGCATGACCGAATTTGCCCTGTCGGACACGGCCGTTCTTGGTCTCATGCCCGAGTCTGGCGCCGTGCGTCTGCTCGGCCCGCACGCGGCGAACCCGGCCACGGCATCCGGCGTGCCGCGAGCCGAGGTGTACTTGCTCGTGACGCAACCAGAGCTCTTTCATGCCCGCGCCCTGAGCGCCGGCGCCACTGAGCTCTCCCCCATGCAGCTTCGGGCATGGGGGCACCGCGCGGCCTACAGTCAGGACGCCGACGGTCATGTCCTCGCGTTCGCCGCGCCGTGCGAGGGTTCGACGCCACCGCCGACCTGAGTAGACCGTGGATCTCAGCGCTACCGCCATCGCCCCCGCCGTGACCGTGCTCGCCTGGCTCGTCGCGGCGGCGCTGCTCCTTCCGGCGTTCGTGGCGGCACGGCACGAACTGCGGGGGCGGCGCTTCCCCACGCGGATATGGCACGGCGGCATCGCGACGATCACGTTGCTGTGGAGTGTGCAGGCCACGGTATCGGGACAGTTCACCTTTCATCTGCTCGGCATCGCCGGGCTTGCGCTTGCGCTCGGCGCGCCGCTCGCCCTGTGCGCGAGCGCCGTCGTCGTCGCGCTGCACATCGCGCTGCACGGGGGCGAGTGGGTCAACGCCGCGCTGGTGTGGCTCACGCTGTGCGCCAGCGCGGTCGGTGTGGTGACCGCTCTGTTGCGCGCCACCGAGCGGTATCTGGCGCCCAACCCGTTCATCTACTTCATCGTGGTCAGCTTTCTCGGCAGCGCGCTGTCGCTGGTCGGCGCCGGGCTGATCGCGATCAGCGTCTTCGCGCAGGCCACCGATCTCGGGTGGACGCGCGCGCTCGAAACCTACGCCGGCTACCTGGTGCCGCTCGCCTTCGGCGAGGCGACGCTCACCGGCATGCTGATCACGCTCGCCGTCGTCTATCGCCCGCAGTGGGTGGCAACCTTCCGCGACACGCACTACCTGCGACCGCCCGGCCGCTGAGTGCCGGCCGCCCTGACGTTCGCTGCAAGGCGAAAACCGAGCATGTGCTCCAACCGCGCCGATGCCGCGACGCTATCCTTGCGGCGCACGACCGTCGATCGGAGGAGCCATGGATCTGACCTACACCGCGGAGCAGCGCGCATTTGCCGATGAGGTGCGCACCTTTACCCGCCATCATCTCGACCCTGCCGTCGCCCGCAAGGTGCTCGAAGGCTCGCGCCTCGGCCGCGAGGATTTTCTGGGCTGGCACCGCGCGCTCGCCAAAAAGGGCTGGGCCGGTGTCGGCTGGCCCAAGGCGTTTGGTGGCACCGGCTGGAACTCCACGCAGCAGCACATCTTCGACGAAGTGACGGCCGACGAGGGAGCGCCGCAACTGATTCCGTTCGGACTGCGCATGGTGGCACCGGTCATCATGGCGTTCGGCAGCAAGGAACAGCAGGACTGGCATCTGCCGAAAATCCTTTCCGGCGAAAACTGGTGGTGCCAGGGCTACAGCGAACCGGGCTCGGGCTCGGACCTCGCTTCGCTCAAGTGCAAGGCCGAGCGCGACGGTGACCATTACATCGTCAATGGCCAGAAAACCTGGACCACGCTGGGCCAGTACGCCGACTGGATCTTCTGCCTCGTGCGCACGTCCAGCGAAGGTCGGCAGCAGGAGGGCATCTCGTTTCTGCTGATCGACATGAAGACGCCCGGCATCACCGTGCGCCCGATCATCATGCTCGATCAGGAGCATGAAGTGAACGAAGTCTGGTTCGACGACGTGCGGGTGCCGGTCGGCAACCGCGTCGGCGAAGAGAACAAGGGCTGGACCTACGCCAAGTTCCTGCTCGGCCACGAACGCACCGGCATCGCCGGGGTGGGCCGCTGCAAGCGCATCGTGAAACGGCTGCAGCACGTCGCCAAACGGGCGCAGGCCAACGGCAGGCCATTGATTGAAGACGTGCGCTTTCGCGATCGTCTGGCGCAGGTCGAGATCGATCTGCGCGCCCTCGAGATCACGCTGCTTCGCGTGCTCGCCGCCGAGGCCGAGAAGCGCGCCCCCGGCCCCGAAGCGTCGCTGCTCAAAATCAAGGGCTCGGAGATCCAGCAAACGCTGACCGAACTGACGATGATGGCCGCCGGCCCCGCTGCGCTGCCCTACGTGCGCGAAGGCGAGCATGGCGCACCCGATGTGCCGTGGCTCTCCGACGAGGCGTTCCGCTTCGCCTCGGGTCACTACTTCAACTTCCGCAAGACGACGATCTATGGCGGGTCCAACGAAATCCAGCGCAACATCATTGCGCAAATGGTGCTCGGTCTGTAAGACAAAAGCGACAGGAGAACACACATGGACTTCAATCTCTCCGACGAACAAAAGGCCCTGAAGGATTCACTCGCCAAATTCATCGACCGCGCCTACACCTTCGATGATCGCTGGAAGATCATCAAGTCGGTCGAAGGCTGGTCACGCAAGCACTGGAACCAGCTTGCCGAGATCGGTCTCATGGCGCTGCCCGTCGCCGAAGCGGATGGCGGCCTCGGCGGCACCGGCGTCGACACCATGCTGGTGATGGAAGAGCTTGGGCGCGGCCTTGTCGTCGAGCCCTATCTCGGCTGTATCGTCCTGCCCGCCGCGCTGATCCGCGCCGCGGGCAGCGAATCGCAACGCGCTGCATTGAGCGAAGGGCTCGCCAGCGGCGAGACGCTCTACGCCTTCGCCCACACCGAACCGGGCCAGCGCTACGAGCGCAACGCCGTTGCCATCGCGGCCACGGCCAAAGATGACCGCTACGTGCTGAACGGCAAGAAGGTGTCGGTCCTCGGTGGTGACGCGGCGGACAGATTGCTGGTGTCGGCGACGCTGTCCGGTGACGCCGGGCCGTCCTTGTTCGTGGTGTCGGCGAACGCAAACGGCGTCAAGCGCTTCGCCTATCCGATGCACGACGCGCAGCGCGGCGCCGACATTGAATTGGCGAACGTCGAAGTCGGTGCCGACGCGCTGCTCGGCGAGCGCGGCCGCGCGGCCCCCGCCATGGACTACGCGTTCGACGTGGGCTGTGCCGCCCTCTGCGCGGAGGCTGTGGGCGCGATGGCGGAACTGCACAAGATCACCGTCGAATACCTGAAAACGCGCAAGCAATTCGGTCGCCCGATCGGCATGAATCAGGCGCTGCAACACCGCGCGGTGGACATGCTGATGCACGTCGAAATGTCGCGCTCGATGGCCATGGAAGCGGCGGTCGCCTGTGAGAACACCGACCCTGCGGCCCGCGCCAAAGCGATTTCAGCGGCGAAGACACTGGTCAGCCAAGGCTGCCGCTACGTCGGACAGCAAGCCGTGCAACTGCATGGCGGCATCGGCGTCACGCACGAACTCAACACCTCGCACTACTTCAAGCGCCTGACCATGATCAGCATCACCTTCGGCGATGCCGACTGGCACCTCGGGCGGTATGGCGACGCGTTGCTTGCGGCAGCGTAGTTGGTCGTGACGGTCGTAGCCTCGATGCAGCGCAGCGCAATCGAGGCATTCTTGTATCGCGCACCGTGGCCCTCGATTCCACTTCGTTGCATCGAGGCTACGGAACGTGTCGTTGCGGCGATGCGCTGATCGCGGCTGATCAATGTGTCGTGAAAATCGTAGCCTCGATGCAGCGCAGCGCAATCGAGGCATTCTCGTGGTGCTCACGGCGGCCCTCGATTCCACTTCGTTGCATCGAGGCTACGGCGGGTGTCGTTGCGGCGATGCGCTGATCGCGGCTGATCAATGGGTCGTGAAAATCGTAGCCTCGATGCAGCGCAGCGCAATCGAGGCATTCTTGCTTCGCTGACCGTGACCCTCGATTCCACTTCGTTGCATCGAGGCTACTGAACGTGTCGTTGCGGCAATGCGCTAATCGCGGCTGATCAATGGGTCGTGACGGTCGTAGCCTCGATGCAGCGCAGCGCAATCGAGGCATTCTTATGTCGCTGACGGTGCCCTCGATTCCACTTCGTTGCATCGAGGCTACGGCGTGGGTCGTGCCGGCAATGCGCTGATCGCGGCTGATCAATGGGTCGTGACGGTCGTAGCCTCGATGAAGCGCAGCGCAATCGAGGCATTCTTGTATCGCGCACCGTGGCCCTCGATTCCACTTCGTTGCATCGAGGCTACGGAACGTGTCGTTGCGGCGATGCGCTGATCGCGGCTGATCAATGTGTCGTGAAAATCGTAGCCTCGATGAAGCGCAGCGCAATCGAGGCATTCTTGTATCGCGCACCGTGGCCCTCGATTCCACTTCGTTGCATCGAGGCTACGGCGTGGGTCGTGCCGGCAATGCGCTGATCGCGGCTGATCAATGGGTCGTGACGGTCGTAGCCTCGATGCAGCGCAGCGCAATCGAGGCATTCTTGCTTCGCTGACCGTTACCCTCGATTCCACTTCGTTGCATCGAGGCTACGGATGGCAAGCGGGCCAGGAAGACTCAGGGCTCCCGCTTCAAGCTGTTCAGCTTTTCGGTGTACTTCGCCGCTTCATCGGGTCGCTTCAGGGCCGTACTCAACGCGGCAAGCTCTTCGTAGACATATTCATCCGGCTCTTGCGCGGCGAGCATTTCCTGCTCCAGTCGCAGCTGGATGGCAAGCGCGTCATCCAGCTTGCCCTGCAAGCGCTTCACGTTGGCCACCTGCCACCACGCAATGCGCACTTGCAGCGGCGTGCCGGTGGCTTGATGTGCCTTCAGTGCCGCGTCGAAGTGTCGCGCTGCTGTGTCGAGATTTCCACGATCACGTTCGGTGGAGCCCATGTTGTTGGCAATCGATGCGCGCCACCGAATCGCACGCGGCAGCTCGCTCACCAGCGCGAGGCGCATCGCAACCTGGTTCCATGACATCGCTTCGTCAAGGTTCTTCGAGAAGCCAAACATGTGCGCCGCGTCGATGGCGAGCAGCACCTCGTTCTCGCGCTGCGCCAGTTGAAAGGCATCCGAGAACAGCGGCTTCGCCTTTTCGAACTGGCCGGATGAGTTGAGCGTACGCCCACGCTCCAGCAGGTAGCGGATGCGCACACGCGGCGCCGTGGTGCCCGAGGTTCGGGCAGCGACGGCATCCAGCACCGAGTTGGCGCTCACGAAATCGTGCCGCATGCTGAAGGTGCGCGCGATTTGCGTTTCGATCTCCAACGCAGCGTCACCCGTCTCGGCCTTCAGCGCCTCGCGAAAGCGCGCTTCACTTTCAGCCGGTTTGGCGTAGTCCCACAGCGCATCAATATCGGCTGCCATGCTGACTCCACTCAACGTGAACATTGCACCGATCGCCAGCGCGCGGGCGGCCCGCCGCAAACCAGGGAACCGCTGAACAAATCCTCGCGATGCAGCGCGAGGTGAGAAGCACAGCCATCGCCGGAGCCATGGGCGCGTCGATGCCCGACACCCAGGCAATCGGCCGCGGGGTGATGGCGTTGCGCAATACGAATACATCTCATCGGCAGCAAAGTCAGTTGGCGCAAGTGCGACTACGCTCGGGGCATCGGGCGCTGCGCTCGTGCGGCCTACGACGTTGCGGCGTGCAAAAAGCGCTTGACCATCACAATCGTCGGCTCGTCCATGATCATCGGCGCATGGCCGGTGTCGGCAATCGTCAGCGCTTCGGCGATGCGGCCGGCAGCGTGATGCATCGCGAGCATTTTCTCGACGGTCGCGGCGCTCAACAGGTCTGACTCGGCACCGCGCAATACCAGCACCGGCTGCCTAACGGCCGCCCACAGCGGCCACATGTCCGTCGCGGTCTGCTTGAGGCCGTCGCGGAAGGCATCGCCAATCTTCGGGTCGGTCTTGAACTCCCACTGACCATCGGCGCGTTGCTGCACGGCGGTCTTCACCATGTGATGCTTCTGCTCGTCGCTGAGCGGGCCGAAGGTGGCGTTGATCGGCTGCACCGCCTCGAACAGCGCCATGTAGCTCGGGAAGGTGAGCACCCGGCCGACGTAAGACGCGATGCGGTCGAGCGCCGCCTTCTCGATCACCGGCCCGATGTCGTTGATGACGAAGCGGCGCATCTGCGAGCCGGGTGTCGCCGCCATCACCATGCCGATCAGGCCGCCCATCGAGGTGCCGATCCAGTCGTAGCGTGACACGCCCAACTGCGTGAACATTGCGTTGATGGCCGCAATGTAGTTGGGAATCGTGTAATCCGCCGCGCTGGCGTACCAGTCACTCTCGCCACGACCGGGAATGTCGGGGCAGAGCACGCGACAGCCGCCGGCCAGTGCCCGAGCGACCACGTCGAAGTCGCGGCCATTGCGCGACAGACCATGTACGCACACCACGACGCGCGGGTTGCGCTCATCGCCCCAGTCGTGCACCACCATGTTGCGCGTGGCGTCACCAATGGGCACCACCACATTGGCGCGACGATCAGGCGTGGGAATCATGCCAGCTCCCCATCGGAGAAGAGCACGCCGTCGCGGTCGGCATAACACCAGTCGCCCGGCTTCACCGTCACGCCGCCGAACGCCAACGGCACGTCGAACGAACCGGCGCCGGTCTTTTTGCTCTTCACGGGACAGACGCCGAGCGCCCGCACCCCGATGGCGCAGGCGTCGATCTCGTCGGCGTCGCGGATCGGTGCATTGAGCACGACGCCCGCCCAGCCGTTGCGCTCCGCGAGCTTGCCCAGGTTGCCACCGAGCAAGGCACAACGCAACGAACCGGCACCATCGACCACGAGCACCCGGCCCTGCCCCGCGCTCTCCACTGCCGCTCGCACCAGCGAGTTGTCCTCAAACACTTTCAGGGTCTTGACTGGGCCCGCGAAGGTCGCGTGCTTGCCGAAGCGATGGAACTGCGGCGCGAGCACGCGCAGCGTGCCATCGAGCAATTTCGATTCGTTCGCGTCGCAGAGATCGGTGGTCGCAGTCATGGTGCTCCCTGAATAACGTGTTTTGCCAAGCATAGCGTGGCGCCGTTCCGCCCATTGCCCCGGGATGGCGCTGTCGGCGATGGCGCAGGCCGCGTGCGCGCCCGGTTCGCCTATAACCTCCGCTGGCAGCGACGGATGCCATCTGCGCACCGCGGGTGGAGAACGCGTCGCTCGGCGTCACGAAAAAGGAGTCACCACGCATGCACTGACTATTCTTGGCAGCGGCAATCGTCAGCGAAGTCATCGGAACTTCGGCCCTCAAGGCAACCGAGGGCTTCACTCGACTCTGGCCCTCCGTGATCGTCGCGGCAGGTTACGGATCGGCGTTCTACTTTCTCTCGCTCACGCTCTCCGTCATTCCCGTCGGCGTGGCCTACGCCATCTGGTCCGGCATCGGCATCGTGCTGATTGCACTGATCGCTTGGGTGTTCTATGGCCAGACGCTGGATTTCCCCGCGATCGTCGGCATGGCATTGATCGTGACCGGTGTCGTCGTCCTGAACGTGTTTTCCAAGACGGTCACGCACGGTTGAGCGGACGTAACCGCAACTAGTGTCTCAACCCATAAGTTTGCGTACATGCCGAGACGCGCATCCGCGCGCCGAGTGCGCGAAGCGAACCGCAGCCATAGCCATCGCTATGGCGAGGATGAGCGACAAAGCAATCGGCGATGCGGGGCGCGTCGAACATAGCGAAACTTATGGGTTGAGACACTAGCGTCAGAGACGATCGATGTGGCGTGCGCTCCACGGCGTCAGCAGCATGCCGCGCACCGTCTGCCAACGTTCGTCGCGCAGCGCATCGAGGCCGCTGTCGCGGATCAAAAGCTCTGGCGGATAAAACGTCCCGAACAGGTGATCCCAGCACGACAGCACCTGCCCGAAGTTGCTGTCCGTCAGTTCCGGGGTGGGATCATGATGCGCCCAATGCGCCGCCGGGGTCACCACCAACCAACCGACCCAACGTTGCCAGCGGGCAATGCCATTGGCCGTCCACGCGATGGCCGCGTGGTGAAGGTGCGAATTGGCGACGCCGCAGAGGTCGCGCACGGCCAGAGCTTCGATCGGCGCGCCGAGTGCCAGCAAGAGCAGCACACGAATCGACAGTGTCGCTGCAAAAAAAAGCGGGTGTTGCCGCAACGAGGTGGAGACGTCGAGTCGGGTATCGGAATGATGGACGGCGTGCAGCAGCCACAGCGGACGGAAGCGATGGCTCCCCCGATGCAGCACATAGTCGGAGAAATCGGCGAACAGAAAACCGACCACCCAGGCCAGCCAGTACGGCGTCGACCACAGGTTCAACAAGCCAAGGCGGTACAGTCGAGTCGCCGCCGTCATTGGTGCGAGCACCCAATTCGCCAGCAGACTGACCACCACGATGAACGACGCCCAAAGCACCAGATTGCGCAGCAGATGTCGCCACCGTTCGCGCGGCGACCAACAGTATTTCGGCCAGACAGTCTCGGCCAGCGCCGTCAGCGCGAAGCCTCCGAACAACACATGAAGCCCAAGCGTTTCGAGTGTCACGGGAACCCATCCTCAGGCAACGAGTTTCAATTTCCGGAGCCGTTGGTTCCGGGCAGCCCATGGTGATAATAAACTCGTTCATTCACTATCGGGGGCACGCACATGTCCATCACACGTTGGTTCTGCAGATTTGGCACGCTGCTTGCGGCTGCGTTGCTGTTCAATACCGGCGCATTTGCCGGTCTTTCGCCTGGAACGGCATACGCCTGGAGCGATGCGCCGGATACGGCCACGCTGCAACCGGGGCAGATCTTTACGGTCACCACAACGATCTACGCGAACGGGGGCGCTACCGGTTTGCAGTTCAACCAGATCGCCTTGAACCCGAACCTTGCGTCGCAATTCCAGATTGTCGGTGGCACCTGCAACACCACGACACAGTACGTCGCGCCGGCGACCTGCACCGTGCAGATTCGCTTCATCGGCAATCAACCCGGCACGGCGACGGCGGACTTGCAGATGGGATGCTCGGCGATCGTCGCGGCGGTCGGCGGATATGGCATCAGTTGCAACCTGGGAGGCGGCCCCGGCGCGGTCGACACGATGGCGCATCTGGTGGGCAATGGCATCGCTGCCGTCGTCGATACCCTCGGGCGCGAAGGACTGACGCTGCTCGCTGCCGCGCTGTTCGCGCTGGCGGCGTGGGTCAGCGTTCGTCGGCCGCGTCTGCGCACGACGTCGCGCTGAATTCGCACACCAGCGACGCCCTAGTGCAGTGTTTCGCTCTT
>JAFEDD010000004.1:162313-195652 GCA_018241765.1 Pseudomonadota bacterium
TTTTGGCTCGACTCTTCGTTGCAACTGCTCGCAATAGCTTGCTATTGCTGCGCTTTGCGCCTCGATTCGAACCAAAATCCATCGCATTTTTTTGTACCAATCTTCGCGAAACACTGCACTAGCCGAAAGCCTCAGGCGTCGCGCAACGCGACGGTCACCAGCACGCTCGCGTCCGAGGTCGCCTTCAGGTCGTGCGTGACCCCTCCGGTCACGTAGAGCAGTTGCCCTGCACGCATCGCGTGCGTCGCGCCGTCGACCCCGACGGTGATCTCGCCCTCGATGCATTGGACGGTGATCTCGCCGTTCACGCGGTGCGGCGGCAACCCCTTGCCGGCGGGCAACACGATGCGCATCACTTCGAGGTCGCGCGATTTGAAGAGCGCGATCGTTTTTGCGTCGCGCAGGGCGTCGCCGAGCGGCCCGACGTCGACGACCTGACCGGGTTGGGCATGCGGTAGTGCCATGGGATAGCTCCTCGGGTTCGGCCTGCGGGGCGCTCAGACCCCGTGAACGATGAACGGGCTCGGGTCTATTTCCGCCAATAGTTGTTGGCGGCGGCCACCGTCTGGAAATTGACCGCGATGACATGCGATGCAGCGGTCAATGCCTCGGCATCTTCGGCGTACTCGGGGCGCAGTTTTTTCAGCACGTCCGGGTTCGGTTGCGTGTATTTCACGCCACGTCGGCTCAGCGTGATGGCGAGTTCGAAGCCTTCCTGCGGCGTTGCGGTGATCAGGCTGGCGAGCCAGGTATCCATCGTGGGGACTCCTCAAAACTGTGGTTGCGGGTTATGCGATGACGAAGCGCGGCGCCTCACTGAAACGCCACCTCCGCGAAGCTTCTGAGTTTACGACTATGCAGATGATCGAGCCCTGCATCGCGCATCCGTTCGATCGCGCGAATGCCGATCAGGAGATGCTGGTTGACGCGCTCGCGATAGAAGTGATTGGCCATGCCAGGCAACTTGATTTCGCCATGCAGCGGCTTGTCGCTGACGCAGAGCAGCGTGCCATAGGGCACACGAAAGCGAAAGCCGTTCGCGGCGATGGTGGCGCTCTCCATGTCGAGCGCGATCGCACGGCTTTGCGAGAAACGGCGTTCGGGTGAACTGGCGGCGCCGCGCGAGGGCAGAAGTTCCCAGTTGCGGTTGTCGGTGCTGGCGACAGTGCCGGTGCGCAGCACACGCTTCAAGTCGTGCCGCTGCAACTGCGTCACGTCGGCGACGGCCGCCTCGAGCGCCACCTGCACTTCGGCCAGCGCCGGAATCGGCACCCAGAGCGGCAGTTCCTCATCGAGCACATGATCTTCCCGAACATAGCCGTGCGCGAGGACGTAGTCGCCCAGCGCTTGCGTGTTGCGCAGCCCGGCGCAGTGCCCGAGCATGAGCCACGCGTGCGGTCGCAGCACGGCGATGTGATCGGTGATGGTTTTCGCGTTGGCTGGGCCGACGCCGATGTTGACCATGCTGATGCCCGAATGATCCGCGCGAAGCAGGTGATAGCCCGGCATCTGCGGCAGTCGCGGCGGTGGCGCCCCCAGCGCGTCGACCGGCTGCGTCGGCAGCCCTTTGCGGCGCGTGACGACGTTGCCCGGCTCGACGAAAGCGAGGTAATCACTCTGCGGATCGTTCATCAGTTCATGTCCGATGCGAACGAATTCGTCGATGTAGAACTGATAGTTGGTGAACAGCACGTAGTTCTGGAACCACTCGGGCGCGGTGCCGGTGTAGTGACGCAGGCGGTGCAGCGAGTAGTCGACGCGGGGAGCGGTGAAGAGCGCCAGTGGCTGGTGCGAGCCAGGCGCCGGCTCGAAGGTGCCGTTGGCGATGCCGTCGTCCATGACCGACAGGTCGGGAAGATCGAAGACGTCGCGGAAGCGGTCGCGCCGCGCGCTGTCGAGATGCCCTTCGAGGTGATCGTGTTCCGTCAATGCAAAGTGCACCGGAATCGGCTGCGCGCCGGTGCCGACCTCGATCGGCTCGCCATGGTTGGCGAGGAGCAGGCGAAACTGCTCACGGTAATATGCAGCGAAGAGGTCAGGCCGCGTCAGCGTCGTTTCGAAGACACCAGGGCCATGCACGAACCCGTACGCCAGACGAGAATCGGCGCGGGTGACGGTCGTGCTGCGAACGCGGACGAAGGGGTAGCAGGCGCGCACTCGGGGCTGGACATCATCGCCGGCGACGAAGCGATGCAGACTTTCGCGCAGGTGCGCGATCGAAGCCTCGTAGATCCGCCTGACCTGTGCCAGCGCGGCATCGGCGTCGGTGAACGACTGCGGCGCAACGAACGGTGCCGAGGCGGCGGGAGACGAAGGGTGCTGGCGTTTTTTCATGCCCTATTTTGCACACGACCGCCGCCGACGCCCCGCCGCCCCGACGCGAGCCGAATCCCGTGGCGGAGCCAGGTTTGGCGGTGCCGCCTACATGCCCAGCCAGGTCGCGAGGGCAACGTAGTTGTTCTGATCGTAAGTGACGAATCCCTGCTTGAGGCCGATGCGCTCGAGCTTGGCTTGCCCTTCGGCGTTGTTGACCATGTCGACGAAGTACGCCCGGATGGCGTCGATCTGATCCTTGCCCAGCGAATTGGCAACGATCAAGTTCTTGATCGGCACCGCGCGTGACGACGCGATGACCTTGCCTCCGCCCGCCGTCCACTCCTTCACGATCGCCTCCGATGCGGTGGCGGCAACGTCGACGAACCCGTTGTCGACCATGAAGGGGATCGAGTCCTGATAGCGCGTGAACTTCAGCGGTGGCGTGCCCGTCTTGGCCGCCGCCGCCGCATCACGCAAGGTCGCCCGAACCAGCCAGGTGGTGATCGAATTCGGGTCCGGCGCGCCGACCGGCTTGCTGCCCGCGGCCAGCGTTCTGCCGAGATCGGCCGCCGTGGCCGCTGGCGCGTTCGATTTCGAAAGGAACGATGCCTTGTAGCCGGTGTGCGCCTTCGAGACCGCCGCCAGCGTGTACTCGCCGCGCTTGACGGGCGCCAACGCGATGTGTGTCGGATGGATGAAGGCGATGTCGTAGGTCTTCGCGGCAAGGCCCTTTTCGAGCGCGGCATAGTCGCCGACCATCTCCACGTTGATTTTCAGCTTCAGTTGCTTGCCCAGATCGTCGGCGATCGCGCGGTAGTTCTGACGCGCCGTGTCGCTGCCGCGATAGGTGACACCCTCGTTGACCGCGAAGGTGAGTGCGTGTTGCGCGCTGGCCGCGCCGCAGAGAAACAGGCCGGTCGCGGCGAGCGACGCGGCAACGATTCGTGTGAGCATGTTGAGGTCCCTCGTTCGTCGCGCCACACAGCAAGTCTGTGCGTTCTGCCACAGCGTCGAACTCCAGGCCCGACGCCGACGCTCCGGTGTTTATGGGGCAATGCTACTTCGCAGGCGCACCGATTTACCGATCGAAATGACAACCTCCGCAGGGCGCCGCCGCGCAGCGCATGGCGGCGACATATGCGGCCTGAAATTGGTGCATTTCGCGCACCGCGACCATGACAACGGTAATTTCGTGGCTCAATCGAGCGGCCGATCTGTTGCGCAATCGCCACACGGCGGCGCGAGCCGCGCGAACCCTCACCGCGACGGCTCGGCCCCTGACTCGGGTCGCGCGGGTGCCGCCGCCTGGCGTCGAACTTCGCGCGAACTCATGCGCTCGCGTAGTTCTCCAGTGACGGGCACGAGCACATGATGTTGCGATCGCCGTAGACGTCGTCGACGCGGCCCACGGGTGGCCAATACTTGTGCTCGCGCAGCGCGGCGAGCGGATAGGCCGCCTGTTCCCGGGTGTAGGCGTGGTCCCACGCCTCGGTCAGCAGCGCCGCGGCGGTGTGCGGCGCATTGACCAGCGGATTGTCATCCTTCGGCCAGACGCCCGTCTCGACGGCGCGAATTTCCTCGCGAATCGCGATCATGGCATCGATGAAGCGGTCGATCTCCACCTTGGGTTCGCTCTCGGTCGGCTCGATCATCAGCGTACCGGCCACCGGAAAGCTGACCGTCGGCGCGTGAAAGCCATAGTCCATCAACCGCTTGGCGACGTCCATGTTGCTGATGCCGCAACGCTCCTTGATCGGGCGAACGTCGACGATGCATTCGTGTGCGACGAACCCGCCATGACCGCTGTAGAGCATCGGGTAGTGCGGCGCCAGCTTTTTGGCGATGTAGTTGGCGTTGAGGATGGCCACGGCGGTTGCCTCACGCAGACCGTCGGCGCCCATCAGGCGGATGTACGCGTACGGAATCGGCAGGATGCTTGCGCTGCCAAACGGCGCGGCACTGACCGGCCCGACCTTGCCACGCCCGGGCAGGAACGGCGCGAGGTGCGCCTTGACGCCGATCGGACCGATGCCCGGCCCACCGCCGCCGTGCGGAATGCAGAACGTCTTGTGCAGGTTCATGTGGCTGACATCGGCACCGATCTCGGCGGGATAGCAGACGCCGACCTGCGCATTGAGGTTGGCGCCGTCCATGTAGACCTGTCCGCCGTGCTGGTGCACGATGGCGCAGATGTCCTTGATCGCCTCCTCGAAGACGCCGTGCGTCGAGGGGTAGGTGATCATCAACGCCGCGAGCCGCGCCGAATGCTGCTCGGCGGCGGCGCGCAGATCGGCGACATCGACGTTGCCGTCGGCATCGCACTTGGTGACGACCACTTCCATGCCGCACATCTGCGCGCTGGCCGGATTGGTGCCGTGCGCGCTGGCCGGAATCAGGCAGACGACGCGACCATGATCGCCGCGACTCTGGTGGTAGGCGCGAATGGCGAGCAGCCCCGCATATTCGCCCTGGGCGCCGCTGTTGGGTTGCAAGGACACGGCGTCGAAACCGGTGATGCGGCAGAGCATCGCCTCGAGGGCGCTGGTGAGCTCGGCGTAGCCACGTGCCTGTTCGGCCGGCACGAACGGGTGCAGGTTGCCGAACTCCGGCCACGTGATGGGGATCATCTCCGTCGTGGCGTTGAGTTTCATGGTGCACGAGCCGAGCGGAATCATCGTGCGGTCGAGCGCGAGATCGCGGTCGGCGAGCCGACGCAGGTAGCGCAGCATTTCGGTTTCGCTGTGGTGCGTGTTGAACACCGGATGCGCCAGCACGTCACCATCGCGCTTCAGCCCCGCCGGAAGAGCGTCCGGCGCACTCGCGATGGTCGCCGGTGCCTGCACGCCGATTGCCGCACCGACGGCGAAGAGGACGGCGTCGACGTCGGCCTCGATGTGCGTTTCATCGAAGCTCACGCCAACGGCACCGAGGTCGGCGTAGTGCCGCAGGTTCATGCCGCCGTTGCGTGCCGTCGCGATGATCGCGGCGTGGGCGCCGTGCGTGAACGTAACGGTGTCGAAGAAGGCATCGGCGCCCGGTGCGATGCCCATCGCACGCAGGCCGCTCGCATAGCGCGTCGCGAGCGCATGAACGCGGCGGGCGATGGCGCGCAGCCCCTCGGGGCCGTGATAGACCGCGTACATGCCGGCGATGACCGCGAGCAGCACCTGCGCGGTGCAGATGTTGCTGGTGGCCTTTTCGCGGCGGATGTGTTGTTCGCGCGTCTGCAACGTGAGGCGATACGCCGGTTTGCCGTGCGCGTCGATGCTGACACCAACCAGCCGCCCCGGCATGTTGCGTTTGTAGGCGTCGCGCACGGCCATGTACGCAGCGTGCGGCCCGCCATAGCCCATCGGCACCCCGAAGCGCTGCGTGGAGCCGATCACGATGTCGGCGCCCCACGCGCCGGGCGCCTTGAGCAGCATCAGCGCGAGCGGATCGGCCGCGCAGATGAAGAGCGCGCCCCTGGCGTGCGCCGCCTCGGCAAACGGTGCCAGGTCGTGAATCTGCCCGCTCGTCGAAGGGTATTGCGCGAGCACCGCGAAGTAGTCGCCTTCCTGCATCAATGCTGACAGCGACCCGACCTTGACGACGATGCCCAGCGGCTCGGCGCGTTGCTTCAGCACGTCGATGGTTTGCGGATGGCAGTCGCTGGCGACGATGATGGTGTTGCTGTCGGCTTTCGCCTGACGCTTGGCGAGCGTCATCGCTTCGGCCGCCGCCGTGCCTTCGTCGAGCAGCGAGGCATTGGCGATGTCCATGCCGGTGAGGTCGGTGATCATCGTCTGATAGTTCAGCAGCGCTTCCAGCCGGCCTTGTGAAATTTCAGGCTGGTACGGTGTATAGGCCGTGTACCAGGCCGGGTTTTCCAGAATGTTGCGCAGGATGACCGGCGGCGTGATGGTGCCGGCATAGCCTTGGCCGATGAAGTTCCTGAACAGTTGGTTTTTCTGCGCCATCGAACGCAGTTCGGCCAACGTCTGCACCTCGCTCAGACCGACGGGCAGCGGTAGCGGTTTGCTGCCGACGATGCTCGGCGGCACGGCTTGGCGCAGCAGATCGTCGAGCGAGGCGGCGCCGATCAGGCGCAACATGTCGCGTTGCTCGTCGTGGTTCGGGCCGATGTGGCGAGGCAGAAAATCAGACATGGTGCGGTCTCGGGTGAGGTATGGCGGATGCAGGCATCCGGGGACAGGGGTGGCGCGGCGTGCCCGGGGCGACGCTTGGCAGCGCGCGCCGCGAAATCAAAGCAGCTTGCGGTATTGCACGAAGCCGCTGCGTTCGGCGAGTTTGTTGTAGAGCACCATCGCTTCGGCGTTGGTCTCGTGCGTGAGCCAGTGCACGCGGTTGGCGCCATCGGCCTTGGCCCGCGCGCAGAGCGCCTCGATCAGCGCGCGTCCGACGCCGCGACCACGAACGCTTTCGTGCGTGAAGAGGTCTTGCAGGTAGCACGAGGACTCGGCACTCCAGCAGGAACGGTGGTAGATGCCGTGGGCAATGCCGAGCAGCCGCTCGCCCTCGAAGGCACCGAGCCCGAACATCGGCTCGCGCTCGTCGTGCAGACGCGCCCACGTGAGATCGAACTGCGCCTGCGGCAGCGTGGTGCGGTAGAAGGCAAGATAGCTCTGCCACAGCGGTTGCCAGTCGGCACGATCGGCGAGCGTCAGCGGGCGAACGGTGAGAGCCATGACGCCGCCAGCCGACACTCAGGCGATCAATGCCTTGTAGGCCGCTTCGTCATGCAGCGCAGCGACAGCGGCCGCGTCGCTGACGCGCAGCTTGAAGAACCAGCCGGCGCCTTCGGGGTCGCTGTTGACGAGCGAGGGGTCGGCGACCACCGCCTCGTTCACTTCGATCACTTCGCCGGCCACCGGTGCCTTGACTTCGGCCGCCGCCTTGACGGATTCGATGATGGAGGCCTCTTCGCCCGCGGCGAGCCGGCGGCCGACCTTGGGTTGCTCGACGTAGACCAGGTCGCCCAATTTGTCCTGGGCGTGATGCGTGATGCCGACGGTGCCGACGTCGCCTTCCATGCGGATGTATTCATGATCTTCGGTGTAGCGGGTGGTCATGGCTTTGGCCTTTCAGTGTTGGCAGGGTTGGGCGTGGGGCAGGATGGGCGACGCAAGCGTGCTCGACCGTCAACGTTTGTAGCGATGCGGCGCGAACGGCATCGCGACGACGGTGACGGGCGTTGGCGTGCCGCGCAGCATGGCATCGATCCGGGTGCCGACGGCGGCATGCGCGGCCTCGACGTAGCCCATGACGACCGGGCCGTTGACGCTCGGCCCGAAGCCGCCGCTGGTGACGACGCCGACCGCGCGTCCGCTGGCGTCATGCAGGGCGACGCCTTCACGGATCGGTGCGCGGCCTTCCGGCTTCAGTCCGACCCGCTTGCGCGTGACGCGCGCCGGATCGGCCAGTTCGCCGAGGATGCGCTCGGCCCCCGGAAAGCCGCCGGCGCGCTCACCGCCGGCGCGGCGCACTTTCTGGATGGCCCAGTTCAGGTTCGCCTCGGCCGGCGAGGTCGTGGTGTCGATGTCGTGGCCGTACAGGCAGAGGCCCGCTTCGAGGCGCAACGAATCGCGCGCGCCGAGCCCGATCGGCTGAACGCCCGGCACCGCGAGCAGCGCCCGGGCGAGCGTCTCGCAGTCGTCGGCGGCGACGCTGATCTCGAAGCCATCCTCGCCGGTGTAGCCGCTCCTCGTGACGAGGCAGTCGAGTTCGGCCAGTTCGATGAAGTCGCCCTGCATGAAGCCAAGCTCGAAGATGCGCTCGGGAATGCGGGCAATGGCGGAGAGCGCGGCTTCGGCGCGCGGCCCCTGCAGCGCGAGCAGCGCGAGGTCGGCGCGCACGCGGATGTCGCAGCGGGCGCCGATCTTCGCCCTCAGATGCGCGATGTCGGCGTCCTTGCAGGCGGCGTTGACGACGACGTGCAGATACTCGCCGGTGTTGAAGATCATCAGATCGTCGAGGATGCCGCCGGCGTCGTTGGTGAACAACGCGTAGCGCTGGCGCTTGGCGCCGAGGCCGATGACATCGACCGGCACCAGCGTCTCGAGGGCGGCGGCGGCGTCGGGGCCGCGCAGTTCGAGTTGCCCCATGTGCGAGACGTCGAACAGGCCGGCGTCGCTGCGGGTGTGCAGGTGCTCCTTCAGCACGCCCAGCGGATATTGCACCGGCATGTCGTAGCCGGCGAAGGGCACCATGCGAGCGCCAAGCTCGACATGCAGGGCATGCAGCGGCGTTTGCAGAAGCGTGGACGAGGCAGGGGCGGGTGCTGACATCGGGACGTGGCTCCAGGAGGAAGGTGACGTCCCGGATCTGTCCTTTGGCCTGAGAGATTCAACCGCCAGACGGCGCGGTCTTGCCCCTTCGGCGGAGGCTCTCGCCAGGGTGATGGCTGCCTCGCTCTCCAGATTGGCGGCGCGCGGCGACGACGTCGTCACGGCCCTGAATCAGTACGGCACCTGAGCGATCTTCCGGGGATTACGCCTACGGTAGCGTGCGCCGTTTGCGGCCGCACGCTTCTCCTGATTCGCGGCAAATTCTACCAACCGATCCGGCGACGACGCGCCGGTGGGGCCCCGGCGGCCGCGTGCGTGCGTCCGCGCGGTCGGCCCGCCCCGCGGCGGCCCGCCTACAATGGGGCTCGCCGCGCCGTGCGCGGTGTTTTGCGTGCCATTTTTTTGAAAAGCTCAGCCCATGTCGATCTCGATGTATGAACTTTCGGTGCCGGTGTTCAGCCGCTATCTCGGCAACCTGATGCAGCAGCTCGACAAGGGTGCCGCCTACGCGAGCGAGCGGCGCATCGACGAATCCGTGCTGCCGGGGCTGCGCCTCTTTCCCGACATGTTTCCGCTCTCGAAGCAGGTGCAGATCGCCTGCGATTTCGCCAAGGGCGCGTCCGCGCGGCTCGCCGGCGTGGAGGTGCCGAAGTTCGACGATGGCGAGCGGACGCTCGCTGAGCTTGGTGCGCGCTGCGCTCGCACGCGGGAATTTCTGGCCAGCTTGCGCGCCGAGCAGTTCGTCGGCAGCGAGACGCGCACGATCGACATCACGGCGGGCGGCCAACCCGTGCAGTTCGTCGGGCTCGCTTATTTGAGCGGCTATGCGCTGCCCAATTTCTACTTTCACCTGACCACGGCCTACAACCTGCTGCGCCACGCCGGCGTCGCGCTCGGCAAGCGCGATTTCATCGGCGGCTGAGCGAAGCCCCGACCCGTCCCATCATGCCCTGCAAGGAGTCTCCATGAAACGCGCCATCCCTGTTCTCGCCACCCTCATCGCGGCCCTCGGCGCCAGCGCTTCCTTCGCCCAGACGCCGGTCGGACTGTGGCGGACCATCGACGATGCCAGCGGCAAGGAAAAGTCGCTGGTGCGCATCGCCGAGAACGCGGGCGTGCTGACCGGCAAGATCGAAAAGCTCGCCGATCCGAACAAGCAGGACTCGAAGTGCGACGAATGCTCGGACGCCCGCAAGGGGCAGCCGGTGCTCGGCATGACGATCCTGCGCAACGTTCGCCACAATGAATCGGACAAGGCGCTGTGGGATGGCGGCGACATCCTCGACCCGAACAACGGCAAGATCTACCGCGTGCGGCTGACACCGAGCAGCGACAACAAGAAGCTCGAAGTGCGCGGCTACATCGGCACGCCGCTCCTGGGCCGCACGCAGACGTGGCAGCGGGTCGAATAGCACGCCGGAAGCGTAACAACTTTTTGCTCAACTGACGTCCATGACAGGCTTGGCGGCCGATTTGCACTGAAGTCGACTTTACGTGTTTTCATGCTGCAAGCCCATTTCAGGCGAGGTTTCATCACAAAGTTGTTGGCTCGCTGAATCGTTCGCTACCCCTCGTGAGAGCGCGGGGAACGTCTTGCGGGCGGCTTGGCCATGACCTTCGACTCGCTGACCTTCGCGCTCTTCCTCGCGATCGTCTTTCCGTGCTACGTGTTGCTGCGCTCCTGGAGCGCACGCAAGAACCTGCTGCTCGTCGCGAGCTGCGTGTTCTACGGCGCCTGGAATCCGTTCTTCCTGAGCCTGCTCGCCTTCACCACCGTGTTCGACTGGTGGGCGGCGCAGCGCATTCACGCCGCGACCGACGGGCCGACGCGACGCCGCTGGTTCTGGGCCTCGATCGCGGCGAGCCTGTCGCTGCTCGGCTTCTTCAAGTACGCGCAGTTCTTCGCCAACACCGCGATCGACGCGCTCGCGCTGGTCGGCGTGCGCTACCAACCGCTCGACCTCGGCATCGTGCTGCCGCTGGGCATCTCGTTCTATACGTTCGAGTCGATCTCCTACATCGTCGACGTCTACAAGAAGCGCATCACGCCGACCCGCAACCTGCGTGACTACGGCCTCTTCATGACGTTCTTTCCGCATCTGGTGGCCGGCCCCATCATGCGCTTCGCGGACTTCAACGCGCAGAGCACGACGCCGCGCACGGTCAGCGCCGAGGGCGTGGCGCTTGGCGCCTTCATGCTGGTCGGCGGGTTGTTCCTGAAGATCGTCGGCGCCGACCAGATCTTCGCACCGGTCTCCGACACCGTGTTCGCGGCCGATTTCAAGGCCGGGTTCGTCGCCGCGTGGGCCGGCGCGTTTTCCTTCTCGATGCAGGTGTATTGCGACTTCGCCGGCTACTCGCTGGCCGCGCTCGGCATCGCCAAGATGCTCGGCTTTCATCTGCCGCCGAACTTCGAAGCGCCGTTCGCCTCGGTCGGCATCGCCGAACTGTGGACGCGCTGGCACATCTCGCTGTCGAACTGGTTGCGCGACTACGTCTTCAACCCGCTCGGGCACTACCGCCGAGGCCGGTGGCGCGGCTACCTGAACGTGATGATCACCTTCACCGCCTGCGGCTTCTGGCACGGCGCGGCGTGGCACTTCGTCGTCTGGGGTGCGCTGCACGGCGTCTTCCTCGTCGTCGAGCGCATGCTGAAGGATTCACCGATCGGCCGCTGGCGCGTGTGGGGCATGCGCGGTGTGCGCTGGCTGCTCGCGCTCTTCACCTTCGCGCTCTTCGCCTGGGCCGTCGTGTATTTCCGCGCCGCGACGATCGGCCTTGCATGGCAGCGCACCCTCGCCATGTTCGGACTCGAACCCGCGGATGCCGCGAACCTCGCGTGGAACGGTGACAGCAAGGTGTTCGTCGTCGCGCTGCTCGTCGGGCTCGCCGCGCAGGCGTGGCTGAAACCGCGCAAGGGCTGGGCGTGGGTCAACACGATGGCGTGGCCGTGGCGCGTCGCGCTGCTCGCCATGATGGGGCTCGCCATCATCCTGTCGCCGGGAAAGACCAATGCGTTCATCTACTTCCAGTTCTGAGGCTGCGGCGCGTCCTGCGCGCTGGCTGCTGACGTGGCTGCTCGCGCTCGCCATCGTCGTCGCCGGATGGGTCGCCTTCGAGCGCTACTGGCGTGCCCAAGGCTACGCGCCAAGCGTCGTCGACAGCCTCGATCTGTGGTCGCAGATGCGCGCCCGCGTCGACCGGCCCGCGCCGCCGCAACGCATCGCGCTGCTCGGCGCCTCGCGCATCCAGTACGGCATCTCGCCCTCGGCGTTTCGCGACGAAGCGCGTCGCCTTGGCCTCGACGTCGACCCGGTCATGCTCGCCGTCAACGGCCACTACCCGCTCGCCGCGTTGCGCGACCTGGCCGACGACCCGCAGTTCGTCGGCGTCGCGCTGGTCGGCATCGACTCCCGCGGCATGGACCGGCAAGTGTGGGACATGCAGGCACCGCACGTCCGCTACTACCACCACGACTGGAGCCCGTCGCGCGAATTGCATCGCCGCCTGCTGACGCGCCTGCAGGAACACGTCATCGCCGCGCGCCCCGAGTTCTCCATCGTCACGCTGATCAAGCGCGCCCTCGACGGTCAGGGGCCGCCCTACCGCGACTACGTGCTCTTTCAGCGCGACCGCTCGGCGGGGACGGATTACGCGCGCAGTGACGTCACCGCCATCCGCAACGCCCGCATCGCCGACCTTCGCAAGTATTACCCGCGCTTCACGGCGCCCTCACCCGAGGCATGGCTCGCGGGAATGCGCGAAGTCGTCGGCTGGGTCGAGCGCATCAACGCACGCGGCGGCAAGGTCGTCTTCTATCGCGAACCGCTCTCCGGCGAACACCTCGAGCTCGACGAGCAGCACTTCCCCCGCGCGCAGTACTGGGATCGGCTCGCCGCGATCATGCCGGCCACGATGATCGACTTCCGCGACTACCCATCGCTGCAGTTCGACACGCCCGACACCTCGCACGTCGACATCAAGGACATCGACGCGCAAAGTCGTGCGCTCGTCCGCGTGCTCCGCGAGCAACACGTTTTCTAGCCGCTCCCGGCGCCCGCCGCACCTCAGCGCAGCGCGACGAATCAGCGCGGATCGGATGGCAGGCTCGCCGGCAGCAGCGGCACTTGCCGCGACAGCGCCGAGGCGATCTGGCCGCGTCCGGAGACGATCTGGAACTGCCCGTCGACCGCGCGCAATTGCAGCGGCGCGGAATCACGCTCTGCGTCGTCCTCGCCCGCCGCGTCGGGCAGCGCGGACAGGCGCTGCGGGCACATCCACAACCGGGCATGGGGCCGCCCGTCGGTGCGCGCGGCGAACGCCTGCGCGATGGTCGCGGCGACCACCTCCGGCGCGACATACGAGGTATCGACGATCAGATCGTAGTTGCGGTAATCGCGCAGTTCGATCCCGTACAGCGCGCGAAATCGCGTCGTCTCGAGCTGCGTGCGCGTGCGGTTGTTGGCCACCGCCTCATCGAGCGAGCGATGCTCCTCCTCGCTGCGCGACGCGGCAAACACGCGCTCGGCGCCGACCAATGGGTCAACTGACAGAAACACCTTGAACGCGGCCGGGATGAAATGCCACGCCAAGCGTGAGTCGACGATGATGTGATCGCGCGTCTCGCCGAGCTCGGTCGTATAGGCATCGATACGGTCATCGATGCTGCGGTCGCGCAGCGACTGCTCGTTGAGTTGCAGCGTCGTCAACCCCATGCTGGTCGCGATCTCGCGCTGCATCGCTCCGGCCGAGATGACCGGATAGCCAAGCGACGCGGAGAGGATGCGCGCCACCGACGACTTGCCGCCACCGATGTCGCCGGAAAGCGTGACGATCTGTTTCAAGGGATAGGGCGCGCGGGCGTTGGGCAAACGGTGATTGTAGATTTCGGTGTCCCGCCGGCGCGGCTTGCTATAGCGCTCGCGAGCCGAAGGCCTGCCGGCTCGCATCATGAAGAGCCGCATGCGGACCCGAGTAACGTTTCACGGACTGCGGCATCGGTACGCGCAGGTGCGATATGACGCTCTGACGGATTGAAAGGCGCCAGCGATGGTCGATCTTGGCAGAGCCCAACGCCGTGCAGACCATCGAGTAAGCGACCAAAACGCCCGGCAACAGATCAGCCGGGAACGCGGGCATGAAAGGCTGAGGGTGACATCGATCTATCTGGGAGCCTGGAGTCTGAGCTTGTCTGGGAACCGACGCCACCCAGACCGCTCATGTCTCTTTGCAAAGACTCGAATTCCGAAGCGCCGAGACAATAGGCAAGCCATTGATTTCTAACAATTTTTATCGGATTCTCTCTGCGGCTCTCTAATTTCTCTTTGCAATTCTCTCTGTCAGCCGCCAGCAAGGAGCCGTGTCCGAGCCGGTGTTGACGATCATCCCGCGACGGCGCAGCCTGGTCAGCAGGCTGCTGATCTTGTTGGACTTCTGCTTGTCATCCAGCGCATCGCTCAGCTTGTCCATCAGCAACTGGTTGATCTCGGCACGGTTACCGGCGACCGAAGGTCCTGGACATTGCGTTGCAGAGACGGCAGTCCATAGTCCGCCATCAATCGAAATGTGCGCGACGAATTCCGCGCCGTCCGCACGCTGAGCTCGCGCAGTTGCGTCAGCGGTTTGGGCTGTCCGTCGTGAAGCAGGAAACGGGGCGGTTGTCAACGAAAAGCACAGCCGCCAATGATGCCAGGGTGCAAACCAGATACTTGGTGTCTCGCTCCTTTGCGGGAGCGGTCTATCCGGCTGTCGGACGGCAACAGTGCAACGCTTCATGATTGCTGGATCCGTGACATGTCTGTTCGATGATCGTAGCAGTGCGTGATGAACGTCGCTGACAAAGGCGTTGCGAGTGCAAATGTCCGCACTTCAGCAGGTGTCGAAAACGGACACGAAAAGGAATGGCTTCCAACGGGCAACAGCCCCCACTCGAACCGGGAAATGCCCCTCGTCACGACGAACCAGAACTGATCGCCAGAGTGACAAAAGTCTGTTTGTGCAAGCCGCTTACAGGGACACCAGCAGACACTGGCGGAGTCCCTCAGCAAAAACTCACTTGCCGATGCAAAACCGACTGAAGATTTCCCCAAGAAGATCGTCGGCCGTGAATTCGCCGACGATGGTGCCGAGTGCTTCGTGCGCTCGGCGCAGTTCTTCGGCAAAAAGTTCGAGAGCGCCGTGGGCGAGTTCCTCGCCGGCGGCGTCGACGTGAGCGAGCGCGCGGCGCAGCGCGTCGACATGGCGCTCGCGGGCGATGAAGCTGCCTTCCTCGCGGTAATGAAAGCCGACGCTGTCGGTGATGGCGGTGGCGAGCAGTTCGAGACCGGCACCGGTCCGCGCCGACAGCCAGATGCCGTCGTCGTCGGCGCGCGGCGTGGCGCCCCGTTGCAGGTCGATCTTGTTGTGCACGATGAGGCGCGGCAGCGCGGCCGGCAGCTCATCGAGCAGTGTCGGCGGCACCGGCGAGCCGGCCTCGACCAGCACCAGCGCGAGGTCGGCTTCCGCAATGGCGGCCCGCGTGCGTGCGATGCCCATCGCCTCCACCGGGTCCTCGGTTTCGCGCAGGCCCGCCGTGTCGACCACTTCGGCCGCGAGACCGTGAATGTCGATGCGCGAGCGGATCGCATCGCGCGTGGTGCCGGCGATCGGCGTCACGATGGCGATGTCGTCGCCAGCCAGGGCATTGAGCAGGCTCGACTTGCCGACGTTCGGCGCTCCGGCGAGCACGATGCGGATGCCGTCGTGCAGCAGTTGGCCGCGGGTGGCGGCGGCCAGCACGTCGTCGAGCGCGGCGCGCGTTGCGGCGAGCTTTTCGGCGGCCCGTTCGGATTCGAGAAACTCGACGTCTTCCTCGGGAAAATCGAGCGTCGCCTCGACGAACATGCGCAAGTGGATGAGCCGCTCGCGCAGCGCCTGCACGAGCTTCGAGAATTCGCCGCTCAGCGACCTTGCGGCTGCCCGCGCGGCGCTTTCGGTCGCCGCATCGATGACATCGGCGACGGCTTCGGCCTGGGCGAGATCGAGCTTGCCGTTGAGATACGCGCGGCGCGTGAATTCGCCGGGCTCGGCGTGACGCGCGCCGAGCTCGAGCACACGGCGCAGGAGCAGCCGCAGCGCCATCGGCGAGCCATGGCCGTGCAATTCGAGCACGTCTTCGCCGGTGAAGGAGGCAGGGGCCGCAAAGTAGAGCGCGAGCCCTTCGTCGATGAGGGCGCCGCCGGCGTCGCGAAAGCGCACGAAGTGGGCAACGCGCGGCACGGGGCGCTGACCGAGCAGCCGCTCGGCCATCGCCGCGAGCGCGGGGCCGGAGACCCGCACGATGCCGACTCCGCCTCGCCCCGGCGCGGTCGCGATGGCGGCGATGGCGTCGGCGGGCGGCATCGGCTTCAGGCGGCGCCGGTTGCGGCGCGACTCAACGCTTCGCGGCCTCGACGCGCGCTGCGTTGTCGCGTTCGAGCAGCCGGTTGATCTGCCATTGCTGCGCAATCTGCAGCAGGTTCGACACCGTCCAGTAGAGCACCAACCCGGCGGGGAAGAACACGAACATCACGGCAAAGGCGACCGGCATGTATTGCAGGAGCTTCTGCTGCATCGGGTCCATGCCCGGCGCCGGTGGTTGCAGCCTGGTCTGGGCGAACGCGGTGATGGCGTAGAGCCCCGGAAGGACGTAGTACGGATCGGCCGCGGCCAGATCATGGATCCAGCCGATCCAGGGCGCGTGGCGCAGTTCCACGGCGCCCATCAGCACCCAGTACAGCGCAATGAAGACGGGGATCTGGATCAGGATCGGAAGACAGCCACCCAGCGGGTTGATCTTCTCCTTCTGATAGAGCTCCATCATCGCCTTGTTGAGCGCCGCGCGGTCGTCGGCGTGGCGCGTCTGCAGCTCCTTCATCTTGGGCCCGACCAGTTTCATCTTGCCCATGCTGCGGCCGGCGGAGGCGTTCAGCGGATAGAACACGGCCTTGATCAGCACGGTGAGCAGCACGATGGCCCAGCCCCAGTTGCCGACCACGGCGTGAATCCATTTGAGCAGCCAGAACATCGGCTCCGCGATGAAGCTGAACATGCCATAGTCGACGACGTGCTCGAGCCCCGGCGCCGCCGCCTTCAAGAGGTTTTGCTCCTGCGGGCCCATGTAGATCGGCACCGCAACGGTGGCGGTGGCGCCCGGTGCGATGGTGCCCACGGGCGTCTTCAACCCCGCCATGTAGGCGTCGCCGTTGGCCTTCGTCATGTAGTAGGTTCGCGGCACGCCCGCTTTCGGCAGCCAGGCGTCGACGAAGTAATGCTCGACCATGCCGATCCAGCCATCGGTCAGCGTTGCCGTGGGGATGCCCGGCTTTTCCTTTTCGACATCCTTGAACGCGACCTTCTGGTATTTCTTCTCTTCGGTATACATGACCGGGCCGTGATAGGCGCCGGCGCCGAGCGGGTTCGACATGCCGGTGTCGACACTGTCGCGCTGAATCTGGAAATACGCGGTCGGCGCAATGGCCACCGCGCCGCCGTTGCGGATGGTGTGGCTGACGTCGACGATGTAGCTGCCACGCTTGAACGTGTAGGTCAGCTCGTCACTGCCGCCGGAGGCGAGCGCCGTCGTCAGCCGCACCTTGAGTTCGCCCGCGCTGCCAAGGTCGAGGCTGCCCGGCTCCAGGGTGTAGAGCGCGTAGTGGTCGGGCAGACCCTCGCCAATGAGGCCGGTCTGCGCGACGTGCATGCGTTTGTCGTCGCGCAGCAGCACCTTGTAGGGTTTGCGCTTGTCGACGTTGTCGCCATGCTGCTTGAGCGCCACCTCCTCGATGACGCCGCCGAGCGTGTTGATCTTGTAGTCGGCGAGATCGGTGTGGATGGTCAGCACTTCGCCCTTGGCGACGGCGGCGGGCGCGCTGCTGGGCGGCGCCGCATTCGCCACGCTGCCGCCGCTGCTGGCGACCGCGGGCGCGGGCGCTGCGCTCGGCACGTCGGCACCGCGCTTCGCATCAGCCGGCGCGGTGACCGCTGCCGGTGGCTTCGGCGGCGCATTTTCGCGCTGCCACGCCTGAAACAGGAACACGCCCGACATGGCGAAGATGATGAACAGGATGAGGCGCTGGAAGTCCATGGCGGGCTATCCGGAAGAGATTAGGTTGGGTCGCCGAGGGAGGCGGTCGATCGCGCCGTCGCGGTGCGTTCGCGATCGGGTACCGGGTCGAAGCCACCCGGATGCCACGGGTGACAGCGCCCGAGGCGTCGCGCGGCGAGCGCGCTGCCACGCCACACGCCGTGCGTCGTGATGGCTTCGGCCGCGTAGTCGGAACAACTGGGAAAGAAACGGCAGCGCGGCCCGAGCATCGGGCGCACACCGAACTGATAGGCGCGGATGAGGCCGAGCGCGGCACCCTGCAACAGTGGCGCCGGTTTCACGCGACGGCCCCGGAGGTGACGGTGGTGGCTTGTGGGATCGCTGTCGCGCCGCTCTTGCGAAGGTCGTGCTCGAGCGCGCCCAGCCATTCGGCGACGATGCCGTCGAGTTCGGCGAGCGAGACGACGGCGGTCAGGCGCACCATGTAATCGACGGCGGGCAGCGCATGCCGGCGCAGACGAAACTGCTCACGCAGGCGCCGTTTGATGGCATTGCGCAGCACGGCCGTGCGGGCCTGACGCTTGCCGACCATCATGCCAAGGCGGGCATGCGGCGCCTCACCGTTCATCGGCACCATCGGACGCCGATAGACCCACAGATAGCGGCCCCGCCACGGGCGCGATTTCAGCGCGCGCGTGAAGGCCGCCGACTCGAGCAGTCGGGCAGCGCGCGGAAAGGTTGCTCCCGCGAGCGTGTCCACCAGGCCGTGGTTGCCTGCGCTGGAAGAAGACGGCGCGCCGAGTCGGGCGACGGACGTTCGCGCGAACGCCTCAGGCCGACAGGATGGCGCGGCCCTTGGCCCGACGCGCGTTGATGACGCGGCGGCCAGCCTTGGTGCTCATGCGGGCACGAAAACCGTGGTTGCGCTTGCGACGGATGACGGAAGGTTGAAAAGTTCGTTTCATGGCGATGGCAGCGATTTGCGCAACGACAGAGCGGGCTTGCGCCGCCTCTGCCGCCACTACGCTTTCTCAGGGGTTGTCGCGACTGCGAAAAAGCCTTGAATTATAGCCCGACGGCCGCGCCCAACAAGCTTCCGGGCGGGCGGCGAGGTCATCGCCAGCCCGGCGTTGCTGCACCAGGGTGGTGCGTCATTGCCCTCGCGCCCGCTCAGGCGGCCACGCCTTCCCGGCGCAGCAGCAAGCGCTTGTTGTCCATGCCCCCACCGTAGCCGGTCAGCGTGCCGTCACTGCCGAGCACGCGGTGGCACGGCACGATGATGCTGATCGGATTGCGGCCGTTGGCGGCGCCGACGGCGCGCGAGGCGCGTGGTCGGCCGATCATCGCGGCCTGCTGGCCGTAGCTGCGCGTCTCGCCATAGGGGATGCGCAGCAGCGCCTGCCAGACCGCTTTCTGGAAGTCCGTGCCGTGCAGCGCGATCGGCGTGGTGAACACGCGCAGGCGCCCGGCAAAGTAGGCGTCGAGTTCGCGACGGACGAGCGGAAACGGCGCCCGATCGTCGTCGCGCACCCAGTCGGCCCCGATGGCGGGCACGTGCTTGCCACCGTCCATGTGCAGGTCGGTCAGCGCATGGCCATCGCTTGCGAGCAGCAGGCGGCCGGTCGGCGCATCGTGATAGGTGTAGTAGCGGGTCATGCGGGCTCTCCTGCGTGGGTTCAGCGGTGGCGCGGCGGCGCATCGAGCGAGCGCCAGAGGTGCAGCACGGCATAGCTGCGCCAGGGCCGCCAGGCGGCGGCGAGCGCGTCCGCCGTGCGCTGGCCGGCGCCGGTGTTGGCGAGCGCGAGCGCGTTGAGCAGCGCGACGTCCTTCGGTGGCCAGGCGTCGGGCCAGGCCAGCGCGCGCATCGCGATGTAGTGCGCCGTCCACGGCCCGATGCCGCGAACCGCGCACAGCGCACGCACCGTCGCCTCGGGGTCGGCGCCTTCGACGAGCGTCAGCGTGCCGTCGTCGACGGCGCGCGCCAGCGCGATCATGGCGTCTGCCCGCGCACCGACGATGCCGAGCCGCGCGATGTCGTCGCGCGCGAGCCGCGCCACACGCGCCGGCTGCGGGAACGCCCGGCTGAGCGCCGCAAAGGGTGTCGCCGCCGCCTCCCCGAAGGCATCGACGAAACGCGTGGCGAGCGTGCGCGCCGCCTGCACGGTGACTTGCTGACCAAGAATGGCGCGCAGCGCCAGTTCGAAGCCGTCGAACGCCCCCGGCAGCCGCACGCCCGGCGCATCCGCCGCCAACGGCCCGAGCGCCGCGGCGATGAGGTCGGGCTCGGCCGCCGTGTCGAACACCCGCTTGCAGCGCACGAGGAGCGGTTGCAGAGCGACAGCGAGCGTGTCCGGAAGTCGCAGTCGCAACGCGTGACGCTCGGGCCGATGGTCGACCTCGATCCAGCCGGTGACGGCCGCGGCCCCGCCCTGCGTCGGCGCGAAGCGCACGACGCGACGGTATGTCGTCGCCGTCACGTCCTCGACGCCGGGAATGGCGCGCTTGGCGAAGAACGCGAGCAGATGGGCCCAATCGTAGGGCGGACGATACGCGAGCGACAGTTCGAGCGTGTCGCCGCCGGGCCGCGCCGCACCACCGGCGCGCCGCAGACGCAGCGGACTCAACCCGTAGCGCTCGGTGAGCGAGCTCGCCATGCGCTTGTGGCTGCGAAACCCGCTCGCGGCCGCGACGACGGCGGGCGGCAACGCCGTGTCCGTCAGCAGCCGTTTGGCCAGCAGCAGGCGATGGGTCTGCGCATAGTGCACCGGGGTCACGCCGAATTCATCCGCGAACATGCGGCGCAGATGACGAGCGCTGACGCCGATGCGTTCGGCGAGCCGCGTCAGCCGTTCATGGTCGGCCGCTCCGTCGTCGATCATGCGCGCCGCCGCGTGCGCGAGGGCGGCACTCGCTTCGCGCGCCGTGACTCCCGGCGCCAGTTCGGGGCGACAACGCAGGCACGGGCGGAATCCGGCCGCCTCCGCGGCGGCGGCCGTCGCATGGAACGTGCAATGACGCCGCGCCGGCAACCGCGCGCGACAGATCGGGCGGCAATAGATGCCGGTCGACGTGACGCCGACGAAGAAGCGTCCGTCGAAACGCGCGTCGTGCGCTTGCAGCGCCCGATAGCACGCGAGCGGCGAAAGGGGTGCGACAGCCATGCCGGCAGTTTAGTGCGCGAGCGATGCGGGGGCGTCCGTTTTCGGACAGCGATGGCGGCGCTGTCGAGGCGGCGCAGGCTCCATAATGAGGAGATGAAGACGTATCTCGTCGGCGGCTCCGTCCGCGATCGACTGCTTGGCGTGCCGGCCGTGGATCATGATCACGTCGTCGTCGGCGCCACGCCCGAAGAGCTCGTCGCGGCCGGGTTCGTGCCGGTCGGGCGCGATTTTCCGGTGTTTCTGCATCCGCAGACGAACGAGGAATACGCGCTCGCGCGCACCGAGCGCAAGAGCGGGCGCGGCTATGCCGGCTTCACCGTCCACGCGGCGGCGGACGTCACGCTGGAAGAGGATCTGCGGCGTCGTGACCTGACCATCAACGCGATGGCGATCGCCGAGGACGGCACGTTGATCGACCCCTACGGCGGCGCCCGCGACCTCGCCGCCCGGACGTTGCGCCACGTGAGCGATGCGTTCGCCGAAGATCCGCTGCGCGTGCTGCGCCTTGCCCGCTTTGCGGCCCGCTTCAGCGAGTTCACGGTAGCGCCGGAGACGCTCGCGTTGTGTCGCGATCTGGTGGCGAGCGGCGAGCTCGATGCGCTCGTCGCCGAACGCGTCTGGCAGGAGATCTCGCGCGGACTCATGGAGCGCACGCCGTCGCGCCAGTTCGCCGTGCTCCGCGCCTGCGGCGCGCTGGCCGTGCTGGCGCCGGAACTCGACCGCCTGTGGGGCGTCGCGCAACGGGCCGACTACCACCCCGAGATCGACACCGGCATCCATGTCATGCAGGCCATCGATTACGCAGCGCACCGCGACTGGCCGCTCGCCACGCGCTACGCCGTGCTGACGCACGATCTCGGCAAGGGGCTGACGGCGCCCGACATCCTGCCCGCCCATCATGGCCACGAAGCGCGCAGCGTGCGCCTCGTGCAAGCGCTGTCGGCGCGTTGGCGCGTGCCGCGCGAGGTCGCCGAACTGGCCCGCGCCGTCGCCGCCGAGCATGGCAATCTGGGGCGGCTGCGCGAGATGCGTCCGGCCACCGTACACGATGTCCTCGCCCGCTGCGACGCGATCCGCCGCCCCGAGCGCTTCCGCCAGATGCTCGATGCGTGCGAGGCCGATTGTTGCTCGCGCCGCGCGGTCGACGCGCCGGAGCCGACCGACTGCGCGTTTCCGGCGCGCACCGACGCGCTCGCCGCGTTGCAGGCGATGCTCTCGGTCGACGCCGCCGCGATCGCCGCCGAACGCACGGCCGCCGGGCACCCCGAGCGCATCGCGGATGCCGTCCGCGACGCACGGATCGCGGCGCTGCGCGCACGGCGCCCGTGAACCGGCCAACCCAGGCCGGCGCGCCCTCGACGCACCACCGCGAATGCGTTCGTCACGACAACGACTTTGTCGCAAGAACCGCATCCACAACAGGATTGCAGCCCAATTTTTGGCAAAGTCGCGTTTGGCGGAATATCCGCTCCAAGCCCGTCATGGATGCGGCTTTCAGCAAAAAGCCATTGGCGGCATGAGGCGGTGTCCGGCCCCGTGCGCCGGACTCGTGTGGCTCAGTTCGATGCCGCCCGTGGCGCCGCACGCGAGAAGATGGCGAGCAGACTGGCCGCCACGATGCACGCACCGCCAAGCCACGTGCCCGCGCCGAGCCGCGCGGCGCCAGCTGCCCAAGAGCTGCCCGTGGCGACGAGGATTTCCGCCAGCATCAGCACCGAGAGCACGTTGGCCGGCAAACGCGCGGCGCCATACTGCAACGCGAGGTTGCCGATGAGCACCATCGTCGTGAACACCGCAACACCCACCCAGGCCACGCCTTCGGGCGCGAAATGGGGCGCGCGGCCGGCGAGCGCGAGGGCGCCGATGACCAGCGGCGCGATCAGCACCGCGCCGAGGAACATGGCCAGCGCTCGCGCCGCATCCGGCGTCGCCGCATGCCGACGCAGCAGCACATTGTTCAGACCGAAGAAAAACCCCGCCGCGATCGCGAGGACATCGGCCGACGTCTCCGGCCACGGCAGGCGCAGCCGCCCCTCACCGAGCACCAATGCCGCGCCCGCCAGCGCGAACAGCATCCGCCCGACCGCCGACGGCGTGACGCGCTCGGCGAGCAGCCAGCGCGCGAGGAACACGACCCACATCGGCATCAGATAGAAGAGCAGCACCGCGCGTACGACGTCGCCCGTCGCCAGCGCCGTGTTGAAGCAGGCATTGGTCATGCCGGAGGCGAACACCAGCCAGCCGAGCGAGGCGCGGTGCCGCCACAGCAGGCGTGCCGCCGACGGCCGCGCGACGAGCACCGCCGTCGTGCAGCCGGCAAACACGAACCACGTCGCCCACAGCGAGGCGATGCCGTGCGCGTCCAGCCATTTCAACGGATACCAGGCCAGCCCCCAGACCGTCGCGTTGGTCAGCGCGCCCAGCGCCGCAGCGAACGACAGGTGTTGCATGCGACGATTATGCCGGGAGCGACGAAGCGTGCGCCGTGTACGTGGGCGCGCGCTACGCCGGGGCTGCCGCTACGAAACGAGGCACACCCCGCCACCGATCAGCGTATCGTTGGCCGCGTCCAGCCGCCACGGGCGATGCGTCTCGCCGCGCTGGACGGCCGCCAGTTGCTCGGCGGTGGCGTCGCGCGTTTGTCGCGCCGCGTCGGCGTAGGCGCGGGCGAAGGTAGCGCCCCAGGCCTGCTGGAAATCTTCATCGGCCGCGCTGAGCAACGAGGCGACCCGCGTGCTCTGCGCGTCCCACCAACGCGCCTTGGTGGCGCTGGCGACGATCGGCAGCGCCGAGCCGTCGCTGGCGGCGAGCACGGCATCGACCTGACGCGGATCGAGCCGCACGAGCATTTCGTTCAGCGTCGCGCGCATGCCGGCCATCACCCCCGCATCGTGCGCCAACAGATCGGCGAAGGCATCGGGCATGACCCGCGTGGCGTGCATGAAACCGGGCAGCTGCGCCGTCAGCAGTTGAATCATCGCCGCATCGGCGTTGGGCAGAAACGCCAGCGGGTTGTTCGACTGCTCGTTCGGCAGCGTGGTGCCGAGATGCGCTTCGCGTTGCGTGACCTGACGCACGGCGAGCAGATCCATCGTGCCCTGCACCGCGTGCCGCAACAGCACGCCGATCCGCTCGGCCAGCTCCGCGGTCAGTCCCTCGGCGCCGAGCGCGGCAGCGGGCAGGCACGCCCCGTCGAGCAGCGCCGCGCCGAGCGTTTCGCAGTCGGCCACCCGACGCGGTGGCGCGGCCGCCCGCGTCTGCGGCAGCAATGCTGCGCGCCGCTCGTCGAGCACACGCGCGGCAATCAGATAGGGCCCGATTTCGATGACGTCATCGTCCTGCACGATGGCGCTTTCGCCCGGCCGCACTTCGTGTTCGCCGACGTTGACGCACAGCGTGGCCGAGCGATTGCTGAGAATCGGCACCCCGCGCACGAACGTGATTTCGGCATGCAGCCGCGAGACGCGGCGGAAGCGGTCTTCCAGCACGAACGTGTTGCCGGGATCGCGTCCGACGGTGCCGCCAATCTCGTTGATGGCACAGACGTGTTGCGGCGGCGGAAAAACGTGATCGAGTGCGGTGACCTCGAGAATGAGTTCAGGCATGGCGTGGCAGCGCCTTCGGTCGGTTCGGGACGGAGGGGGTATCGACACCGTGCCGCGGAGCCTCCACCTCAGCACAATGTCATAGTACGTAATTAAAAGCGACGGACGCCCACCTAGTCAACCCCTGCCGGCGACCCGCGGAGCCATCGCCACAAATGCCACCATGCTGACTTTCGGGAATTTCCTTACGAGGCTCAAACGAAGCAGCGGGTGCGGCTACCGCGTCTTTGCGCCGCCGGTGCTTCTGCCATGCGTATCGGAAGTGTGCCCTGGAGAGCGCTCGCGTTGCAGCAAAGCTCGCCGGCACCGGGCCGCTAATGTCCAACCCGGCACGCGCGGCGCCGCGATTGAGCGTCGCGAAGCCCGCTACGCCGCGCGCATCAGCGTCTTCGCGTTGCGGGCGAGCGCTTGCAGGTATTCCATCTGGTCGGCGAGGATGTGCCGGTTGGCGAGGATGAGTTTCTCGCTCTTGACCGGTCGATAGGGCACGTAGAGCAAGCGCAGCCCCGCCTGCTCGGGCGTGCGCCCGGCCTTGTCGAGATTGCAGCGGCGGCAGGCGGTGACGCAGTTCTCCCAAGTGTCGCGTCCGCCCTGCGAGCGCGGCACGATGTGGTCGCGCGTCAGTTCGCCCTCGGCGAACTGGTCGCCGCAGTATGCGCACAGGTGGCGGTCACGCGAAAAGAGCAGACGGTTGTCGCGCCCCGGCAGCGCCGAGACGGGGCTCCAGGTGCTGTGCTTGTGCTCGCCTTCGCAGGCGATGATGGAGGCCACCTCGATGACGCTGCGCTCACCGCTCTTGCGCTGGATGCCGCCGCGAAACGTGAGGATGACCTGGCCGAGGGACCACACGACGTGGCCGCGGGCGTATTGGCAGACGGCCGTCTCCGGCGTCATCCAGCCCTTGGGCTGACCGCCGGAATCAAGTGCCAGGATCGCTAACGACATCGTAACGCTCACTCCCCCTGCGCCGGGTGCGGGCGCAGTCATCGGCCGGCACGTTCCGTCTGCCATGCCACACAGGCGAGGAAACCGGTGAGATCGTCAGCGGTCGGGCAGCGGAATCAGCGTGGCGCGATGGCGCCACGGGCGAAACTTACCACGTTTTGCCGTGCGTCGTGTCGGCTCAGTCGCGCAGTTGCAGCGCGGCGAGCCGAGCGTACAGCGCCGAGGTGCGCAGCAGCTCGTCGTGGCGCCCCATGGCGACGACGCGGCCCTCGTCGATGACGACGATGCGATCGGCCGAGCGCACGGTGGCGAGCCGGTGTGCGATGACCAGCGTCGTGCGCTCTCGCGCGCCGCCCTCGGGCCGCGCGAGCCGCTCGATGGCATCGGTGACCAGCGCCTCGCTCTCGGAGTCGAGCGCGCTGGTCGCCTCGTCGAGCAGCAGAATCGGCCGCGCGGCGAGGATGGCGCGGGCGATGGCGACCCGCTGGCGCTGCCCGCCGGAGAGCCGCACGCCGCGCTCGCCGAGTTCGGTGTCGAGTCCGTCCGGCAGGTGCGCGGCGAATTCCATGACGTGCGCCGCTGCGCAGGCCGCGCGCACGTCGGCGTCGCTCGCCGACGGGTTGCCATAGCGGACGTTGTCGGCGACGCTGCCCGAGAAGATGACCGGCTCCTGCGAGACGAGCGCAAACTGCCGCCGCCAGGCCACGGGATCGGCGCGCGTGGCATCGATGCCATCGACGCCGACGCTGCCCTCGCTCGGGTCGTAGAAGCGCAGCAGCAGCTGGAACACGGTGCTCTTGCCGGCGCCGCTCGGCCCGACCAGCGCGACGACCTCGCCGGCGGCGACGCGCAGCGAAAAATCCGCCAGCGCCGCGTGCTGCGGCCGCGTCGGATAGGCAAAACGGACGGCCTCGAAATGGATGTCGCCGCGCGTGGCGGAAAGCGCGACCGGTGCGGCGGGCGCGACGATGTCGGAGCGCGCGGCGAGCAGCTCGCGGATGCGTACGCTGGAGCCGCCGGCGCGCTTCAATTGCCCGAAGACCTCCGAGATGGCGCCGACCGCCGTCGCCACCATCACCGCATAGAAGACGAAGGCGGAGAGCTGCCCCGCGCTCATGCGTCCGGCCAGGACATCCTGACCGCCGACCCACAGGATGATGGAGATGGCGATGAAGGCGAGCACGACGACGGTGGCCGACAGCAGCGCGCTCGAGCGCTCGCGGGCCGCGGCGTTGACGAAGACGGCATCGATGCGCTCGGCGAAGCGGCGTTGCTCGAACGTCTCCTGCGCATAGGCCTGCACCGTGCGCACGGCGTGGATCGTCTCGTCGCCGCGCGCCATCGCGTCGGCCAGCCGGTCTTGCCCATCCTTCGCGAGTTGACGCACGCGGCGGCCGAGCAGCACGACGGGCGCGATGACGAGTGGGGTGCCGATCAGCACGAAGACGAGCAGCCGCGGCGAGGTCAGCGCCAGCATGACGAGGGCGCCGATCATCATGACCAGGTTGCGCAGCGCCCACGAAAACGCATTGGAGACGACGCTTTCCAGCACCTGCGTGTCGTTGGTGAGCCGCGACAGCACGTCGCCGACGCGCTCGCGCTCGAAAAACGCGGGCGACAGCGTGAGCAGATGCCCGTAGACGCGCTGGCGGATGTCGTTGACGACACGGTTGTTCACCCACGCGATGTTGGAGAAGCGGATGTAGATGCCCACGCCCTGCGCCAGCGCGAGCGCCACCATGACGAGCAGGATGCGATCGAGCTCGGCGCCGCTGCCGGCCGCGAAGCCCTGGTCGACGACCCGCTTCAGGCCCTCGCCGATGGCGAGCATGGCGCCGGCGGCCAGCGCGAGCCCGAACATGGCCACGGCGAGCCGCCGCCAGTAGGGCCGCACGAAGGGCCAGATGAACTGCAAAACGGCGGCGCGATCGGACATCGTTCCTACCTTTGGGCGCCGGCCGCGAACGAAAGAGAAAGCAACATCTTTTCGCTGCAAGGCGCATCCATAACGGGCTTGGAGCAATGTTTGGCATGAAGTCGACTTCCTGCATTTTTCTTGTGCAAGCCCGTTGTGGGTGCACCTTTCAGCAACAAGTTGATAGGCTCCGTTGGCCCCCGATGGGCCGATAGAATCGGATCATGAACAAAGCCTTCGACGTCACCGAATACATCCATCAGACCGGTCGCGCCGCGCGTGCGGCAGCCCGCCCGATCGCGGCGGCGAGCACGGCCGCCAAGAACGCGGCGCTGCTCTTCATTGCCGAAACCCTCGAGAAGCGCGAGGCGCATCTGCTCGACGAAAACACGGCCGACGTGCGCGACGCGCGCAAGGCCGATCTGGCGGCCGCCCTGATCGACCGGTTGACCCTGACCCCGAAGACGATCGCTGCGATGGCGCAGGGGATGCGCCAGATCGCCGCCCTGCCCGATCCGGTCGGCGCCATCGATGGCATGCGCACGCAGCCCTCGGGCATTCAGGTCGGACGCATGCGCGTGCCGATCGGCGTCATCGGCATCATCTACGAATCGCGCCCGAACGTGACGGTGGACGCCGCCGGCCTCTGCCTGAAGAGCGGCAACGCGGTCCTGCTGCGCGGCGGCAGCGAGGCGGCGCGCTCGAATCAGGCGCTCGCCGCGTGCATCGCCGCCGGGCTCAAGGCGGCGCAATTGCCCGAAGCGGCGGTGCAGGTCATCGAAACGACCGATCGCGCGGCGGTCGGCGAGATGATCCGCCGCCCGGAATACCTCGACCTCATCATCCCGCGCGGTGGGCGCGGACTGATCGAACGCATCGCCGCCGAGGCGCGAGTGCCGGTGCTGAAGCATCTGGATGGCAATTGCCACCTCTTCGTCGACGAATCGGCCGACGCCGAGCGCGCCGTGCGCGTGCTCGACAACGCCAAGACCCGTCGCTACGGCGTCTGCGGCGCGATGGAATCGCTGCTCGTGCACCAGTCGCGCATGCACGACATCCTGCCGCGCATCGCCAGCATATTCGCCGACAAGGGCGTCGAGATGCGCGGCTGCGAGCGCACGCGTGGCGCGCTGCCCTCGTTCGCGGTGCAAGCGGCCAGCGACGAGGACTGGGCCTGCGAGTACCTCGCGCCGATCGTCTCGATCAAGGTGGTCGCCGATCTCGACGAGGCCATCGCCCACATCGAGCGCTACGGGTCGCACCACACCGACGGCATCCTCACCAACGACTGGCGCAACGCGCAGCGCTTCCTGCGCGAAGTCGACAGCGCGAGCGTGATGGTCAACGCCAGCACGCAGTTCGCCGACGGCTTCGAGTACGGGCTCGGCGCCGAGATCGGCATCTCCACCGACAAACTGCACGCCCGCGGACCGGTCGGCCTCGAAGGGCTCACCACACAGAAATATGTCGTGCTCGGCGACGGCAGCGTGCGGGGATGAGCCCCCCGCGCGGCATCCGCCCTCCTGCAACGCGTGATGAGCGACATCGACATCCCCCCGCCGAAGTCGCGCAACGACCGCTGCCCCTGCGGCAGCGGGAAGCGCTACAAGCACTGCCACGGTGCGCCGGCGTTGGCGACGACGCCGCGGTCTGGGGAAGCCAGCCCCGCCGAACCGAACGCGACGTACGCAACGACCGATCTGCCGCGGCTTATGGATGCGGCGCTTGCAGCGCAACGGGCCGATGATCTCGATGCCGCTGCGGATTTGTACGCTGCCGCCCTGGCGCTCGCCCCCGGCGAGCCCGATTGCCTGCACATGCTGGGCGTCGTCCGGCTCTACCAGCATCGCCGTGCCGAGGCGCTCGCGTTGATCGAGCGCGCCGGTCGCTCGACCGGCTGGTAGCATGGCGACTACCGGCACAACTACGGCTACGCGATCAGCGCGCTGCTTCCCGGTCGCACGCCGCTGGCGGTGGACCGGCTCATCGCCTCGTCGCGAACGACTGGCGCGCCAATGCCTGACCCGCACACCGTCGCGCTGATCGTGATCGCCGATGGCGTCGTGCGCATTCCACCTCGGCCGGACGCTCGGTATACGCTGGCGCCATCGCCCTTCGCTTCGGGCGAAGCGCACGCGATCGAGGTCGCGCGAGAGTGTCTGCGGCACGGCAAGGCATGGGGCTTCGGGGCCTTGCACGCAATGCCTTTCAGCGACCAAATCGGGCACATCAGTCAGTCGGCCCACCAACAGTTGGCGTTCAGCCGCAACCTGTCCCACGCGTTGTTCAACGCGCCGCTGGCACCCCTGGCGCTCGGCAATGTGGTACTGAGTGCGGCGGCGCTCGCCGCGCTCGCGGCGCGCCATGACAGCCGGTCGTTGACGCTGGGCGAGGTCGTGCTCGCCTTGCTGCGCGATCTCGAACCGCACTTTGCCGCGCAAGTTGGCGCCGTGGTGCCGGGCACGCGGCAACCACGCGTCGAGGCCGAGTTGAGCGCCGGTGCGCGGCGACTTCCCGCCGCGTTCGATACGTACCTGCACGCCGCGCTGGCGCCGCTGACGTCGGCGGCCGACCGATTCGGAAATCCGCTCGCGCCGAGGCTGTCGTTGTACGGCCCCGGTTTCATCAAGCGAATGCTTCGTGCGGGCAATGGCCGCCATCTCTCCGGCGAGCGCCTGGAAGCGCTCGCCGCGCTGGCGCAGACGGTGCCGCAACCGGCCGCCAACGCGACGAAGAGCCCCCTGCGCACCGACGGCTTCGATCTGATCGGGTTTGCCCGAACCGAGAGCGGGCTCGGCGAAAACGTCCGGGCGCTGGCGCGCACCTGCGAAGCGGCGGGCATCCCCGTCAGCGTGTCGGACGTCGATATCGATACCGGTACCCGCAAGGAAGACGATGACGTCGTCCATCTGCTCGTCGATGAGCCGAAATTCGCCTTCAGCATCATCTGTACCAACCCGGACGTGCTGGCGGAGGCAATCCACCACGACGGCGTCGGCGCCTCGCGCGGCATCCGGCGTATTGGCTACTGGGCGTGGGAGCTCGACGAGCTGCCGCCGGCGTGGCGTCGCGCCGCGCCGCTGCTCGACGAAATCTGGACGCCCTCCGAATTCGTCACCAACGCCGTTCGCCGCAGCACGCAGGCACTTGCCTACACGGTCCCCACTCCGATTCGCGCGCCGCGCTCGACGCTGCCGCCGCAGCGCGCCGCGTTCGGACTTGGCCTCGATCAGCACGTCTTTTTGTTCAGCTTTGCATACGGCTCGTTTGCGACGCGAAAGAACCCGTGGGCCGTCATTCGCGCATTTCGAGCCGCCTTTGCGAACGGAGACGAGCCAGTTCAACTGGTCATCAAAACCACACAGGCAAACGCGTTCACCGACATGGCCCGCGATCTGCACGCGCTCGCCGCGGGCGATGCTCGCATCGTGTTCATCGAACGCTTCCTGAGTCGCGCCGAGGTCAGCGCGTTGCAGCTGTGCAGCGACACCTTCGTCTCGCTGCATCGTTCCGAGGGTTTCGGCGTGGGCATGGCCGAGATGATGGCGGCAGGCAAATCGGTCATCGGCATCGCATGGTCGGGCAACCTCGACTTCACGACCGGCGACAACAGCGTGCTCGTCCCCTATCGGCTGATACCTCTGACCGCGAATGACTACGTCTGGCATAGCGGCCAGGTGTGGGCGGACGCCAGCGTCGAGGCGGCTGCGGATGCCATGCGCCGCCTCGCCTTCGACCGTGCATTCGGGGTTCGGCGTGGCGATCGAGCGGCGCTCGACATGGCACACCGCTACGGCGAAGCCGCGATCGCCGAGAAGCTGCGCGAACACCTGGCGCGACTCGCCGCCACCGTGCGCGCTGGCGCCGCGCCGACGTGAGCGCAACCCCGAGCACGACGGGGGGCAATGAGACAATCGCGCCATGCGGTTCCACAAATACCACGCCCTCGGCAACGACTATCTGGTGATCGACCCGCAGGATTGGCCTTCGGAATTCAGCGCGGCGGAGATTCGGCGCATCTGCCACCCGCACTACGGCGTCGGCTCCGATGGCATCGTGTGGGGGCCGTTGCCGGCCGTGGGTGATGTCCCGTTCGCGCTGCGCATCTTCAATCCCGATGGCAGCGAAGCACAGAAAAGCGGCAACGGCCTGCGCATCTTTTGCCGCTATTTGTTCGATGGCCGGCGCGTCACCACCGAACCCTTTCGCCTGCACACCCGAGGCGGCGTGGTGACGGCGCGCGTCTTCGATGGCGGACGCCAGGTGACGGTCGAGATGGGCCGCGTGAGCTTTGCCGCCTCCGCCGTTCCGGTGCTCGGCCCGCCGCGCGAAGTCATTCGCGAAACGCTCCACGTCGGCGATGAGGCGATCACCTTCACCAGTGCGTCGATCGGCAACCCGCATTGCGTCGTCGAGCGACCCGGCACGACGACGGCGGACGTGCATCGACTCGGGCCGTCGATCGAGCGGCACCCGAACTTCCCCGAGCGCACCAACGTGCAGTTCCTGAGCGTGCGCGACCGTGCCAACATCGCCATCGAAATCTGGGAGCGCGGCGCCGGCTACACGCTGGCCTCGGGCTCCAGTGCGAGCGCGGCGGCCGCCGTCGCGCACCGTCTCGGTCTCGTCGATGCGAACGTCACCGTGCACATGCCCGGTGGACGCATCGCCATCGACATCGATGAACACTTCGGCATCACGATGACCGGGCCGGTCACGCGCATTGCCGACGGGCGGCTGGCGCCCGAAATGTTGGAGGATCTGGCATGAATCCGTTGACCCCGCTCGACGGCGCCGATGTCGCCGCCTGGCTCAAGGCAAACCCGGACTTTTTCATGGATTACGGCGAGGTGTTCTCGTCGATGCGCATTCCGCATCCGCAGGGCGGGCACGCCATCTCGATGGTCGAGCGGCAGCTCATCTCGCTGCGCGAACGCAACGCGCAGCTCGAGCGGCAGTTGCTGGAACTGATCGGCTTCGGCCAACACAACGACGGGCTGATCGAGAAGCTGCATCGGCTGACGCTCGCGCTGTTTCGTGCGCCCGATGCGGCGCTGACGCTCGCGGTCGTCGAGGAGAGTCTGCGCAGCGACTTTGCCGTGCCCTTCAGCGCCGTGCGGTGGTGGGGCGGCGCACTCGGTGACCACCGGCTCGAAGCAACACTCGCCTGCTCGACCGAGCTGCGCGACTATGTGGGTGGCCTCGATCGGCCTTATGTGGGGCCGAACAGCGCGCACGAGTCGCGCACGTGGCTTGGCGCCGGCGGCGCTGATGCGCGCTCGTTCGCCTATGTGCCCTTGCTCGATGGCGCAGTGACCGGTGTGCTGATGCTGGCGAGCGAGGACGGCGGTCGCTTCACGCCCGACATGGCAACCGACGTGCTGACCCGGCTCGCGCAGCTGACCAGCGCGGCGCTGGGCCGCTTCGCGCGGCACGATTTCGAACCCGACGTGGCCTGAACTCGGCGCTGCCAAGGGCGCCGAAGTCGCGCGATGGACGACACGCCACACCCCGCGCTCGATAGCTTCGCCGCGAGCCTGCGGGCGCGCGGTTCCGCCCAGACCGAGGCGCGTTATCTGCGCGCCTGCCACGCGTTGCTGGCCGAAATCGGTGACACGCCGCTGGCGCAGCTCGATCGTCACCTGCTCCAGCGCGCGCTGGCGCGACTGCATGCGCGCGGCTGGTCGCCGCGCACGCTGGCGGTGACGCTGTCGGCATGGCGAAGCTGGTTTCGCCATCTTGCCAAGAGCGATGCGACGATACGGCCGGCGATCTTTGCCGGCATCAAGGCACCGCGTGCCGTGCGACGCTTGCCGAACGCGCTGACCGAGGCCGAGGCGGTGCGACTGGTCACCCCACCGACGACGTCAGCGGCGCCATCGCTGGCACGCGCTGCCTGCGATCAGGCGATGTTCGAAGTGCTCTATGGCTGCGGCATTCGCATCGGAGAGTTGGTGGCGCTCGATCTGCGGCACGCCGACCTCGCCGCGCGTGAGCTGCGCGTTTTCGGCAAGGGTCGCAAGGAGCGCGTGGTGCCGCTCGGCAC
>JAFEDD010000004.1:195671-255733 GCA_018241765.1 Pseudomonadota bacterium
CCGGATTGCGACGCGCTCTTCGTCGGCGCGCGCGGCGAGCGCATCGCGCCAGCGGTGGTGCGTCGCGCGCTGAAGGCGCGCGCGCTGCAACAAGGCATCACGGCCGTGGTCTATCCCCACCGGCTGCGGCATTCGTTCGCCTCGCACCTGCTGCAAAGTTCGGGCGATCTGCGCGCCGTGCAGGAGCTGATGGGGCACGCCAGCATCGCCTCCACTCAGGTCTACACCCATCTCGATTTCCAGCACCTCGCCCGGGTCTACGATCAGGCTCATCCGCGCGCCCGCAAACCGCGGCGTGGCGGCGGCGGGACGGCCTGAGCCGGGCGGCGTCAGCGCCGCTCGCCGTCGACCTCGGCCGCGCGCCGACGCTGGCGCAGTCGCAGCAGCCAGGCGCCGAGTATCGCGGCCGTCAGCACCGCGCCGCTCAGCTCATCGAACCACGAATGGGCGGGCAGCCAAGGCGCCAGCACCGGTTCGTCGAGAATCATCTGCACGGCCGTCCAGATCAGCACACCCGCGCCGGCGGTCACGATCCACGGATGACGATCGACCAGACGCAGCACCAGCGTCGAGCCCCAGATCATGATCGGCACGCTGATCAGGAGCCCGAGCACGACGAGCAGAAAGCTCCCCTGCGCCGCGCCCGCGACGCCGAGCACGTTGTCGACGCCCATCAGCGCGTCGGCGACGATGATCGTCTTCAGGGCGCCCCAGAAGCCGTGCTTTGCTGCCGCCGTATCGCCTTCGTCGCGCGCGATCGGTTGCAGGAGTTTCCACGCCACCGGCAAGAGCAGCAGACCACCGGCCAGCATCAGGCCGGGGATCTTCAGCAGCCACACGATGCCGAGCGTGAAGAGGACGCGAACGACGATCGCGCCGAGGGTGCCCCAGAGAATGACGCGGCGCTGCAGCGCCGAGGGCACGTTGCGCGCGGCGAGCCCGATGACGAGCGCGTTGTCGCCCGCGAGCACGAGGTCGATGACGACGATGGTCGCCAGGGGCAGCAGGAAGGAGGTCGAAAAGAGATCCATGAAGCGAAGGGCGCCGGTTTGGCGGCAAAACGATGGCACAGCGATGCGCCAAGGGTGGCGTTCGCGCAAAACCGTTGAACCGTGGCGCCTTGGCGCGGGGCGGGCAGCTTCGCCGAACGCACGCCTGGCGTGCACCGTAACGGCGAAGGTCTTGCCCGACACTGGCCGCGTACGGTCAGTGTCCATCACGACCGGAGGCGCACCGCAAGCGATGCGCACTCGTACTGACGAGCGTGATGCGGGAGCTACTCCCCTTCGAGAGGTTTAGTGTAATACGGACGGCCCACGCGCAGCCGCTTTGCATAGAATCCAAGCAGACACTCACACACCGGCTCCGCCCTTCCCCATGCCCCTCTCCGCCGTTTCCGCGATCGATCGCGCGCGCGTTCTTGCCGATGCGCTGCCCTACATCCGCCAGTTCCACGACAAGACGCTGGTCATCAAGTACGGCGGCAACGCCATGACCGACGCGACGCTGAAGCGCAGTTTCGCCTTCGACGTGACGATGTTGAAGCTGGTCGGCATGAACCCGGTCATCGTGCACGGAGGCGGGCCGCAGATCAGCGAAATGCTCGACCGCACCGGCAAGAAAGGCACGTTCATCCAGGGCATGCGGGTGACCGATGATGAGACGCTCTACGTCGTCGAAGCCGTGCTCGGTGAGCTCAATCAGGAGATCGTCGGCCTCATCAATCAGGCCGGCGGCAAGGCGGTCGGCATGAACGGCCAGGACGGCGCCTCGATCCGCGCCCGCAAGATGCTGGTCGAGAGCGAAACCGAGAAGGGCAAGATGCTCGACATCGGGTTCGTCGGCGACATCTGTCACATCGACCCGACGCTGATCCACCACCTCGATGCTGCCGACTTCATCCCGGTCGTGGCACCGATCGGCGTTGGCGAGGACGGTCAGGCCTACAACATCAACGCCGATCTCGTCGCCAGCGAACTGGCGCAGACGCTGAAGGCGGAAAAATTGATCCTGATGACCAACACGCCCGGCGTGCTCGACAAGAGCGGCAAGCTCTTGACCGGACTCACCTACCGCGAAATCAACGCGCTGTTCGACGATGGCACCATCAGCGGCGGCATGAAGCCGAAAATCCAGGGCGCGCTCGATGCCGTGCAGCACGGCGTGAAGACGACGCACATCATCGACGGCCGTGTCGAACACGCCTTGCTGCTCGAAATCCTCACTTCCGAAGGCGTGGGCACGATGATCCGCGCCGAGTGACGGCGGGACGCGCCGCATTGCGCCCGCGGTGCATCCTCGGTTAGAGTGACAGGTCCGCCGCGCAGGCGACGGGACCGAAAGAACGGCGCAACGGGGAGACAGCGATGGCAAGAAAGCCGGGCGAGCGCAAGACGCAGATCCTGCAGACGCTGGCGAGCATGCTCGAACAGCCACAGAGCGAAAAAATCACGACGGCGGCACTCGCCGCGCGCGTCGGCGTTTCCGAAGCGGCGCTCTATCGGCACTTCGCGAGCAAGGCGCAGATGTTCGACGCGCTGATCGAGTTCATCGAAGAGTCGGTGTTCACGCTGGTCAACCAGATCACGCAGGCCGAGCGCGACGGTCGCGCACAGGTTCAGCAGATCGTCGCGATGCTGCTCGGCTTTGCCGAAAAAAACCCCGGCATGGTTCGCGTGCTGACCGGCGACGCGCTGGTGCACGAGGACGGACGACTGCAACTGCGCATCAATCAGTTGCTCGACCGCATCGAGGCTTCGCTCAAGCAATCGTTGCAGGTCTCGGCGGTGCCCGGCGGCACCGCGACGGCGACGAGCAACGCTTCGCTCGCGGCGGCACACGCGAACGCGCTGACCGCGTTCGTCATCGGTCGCTGGCAACTCTTCGCGAAATCAGGCTTCAAGCGCAGTCCGAACGAACACTGGTCACAGCAGGCGGCGCTGCTGCGTCTGTGAGGGGCTGAACCGGGACGGCAAGCGACTCGGCACTCACCCCTGCCCGCGCTGCGTGTCCGCGCCGATGATGATCTGGGTGGGTGGATCGTTCATCGGCGCGCCGGCCGCGAGGGTTTGAATCCGCTGCACCGCGGCGCGCGCCGAGGTGGCCAGCAGCCCGAGATCGCTGGCGTGGGCGACGAAGTTGTAGCCGACCGAATAGGCCCAGGCAACGCTCTCCGGCGTCGGCATGACGGTGCCGAGCGGCACGCCGGCGCGGCGACAGAAGCCGCCGACTTCGACCATGATTTCGCGCACCTGCGGATGCAGCACGTTGCCGCCGTGTCCGAGCGAGACGGCGAGATCGGCCGGCCCGACGTAGAGCCCGTCGATGCCGGGCACGCCGGCGATCTGCATGGCCGCACCCATGGCCTGCGCCGTCTCCAGTTGCGCGATGACGCAGACCTCTTTGTTGCTGCGCTCGAAGTAGTCGGCGATGGCGCCGTAGCCATTGCCGCGGTGCAGCGGCGCGAAGCCACGGTCGCCGAACGGGGGGTAGCGGCAGGCGCGCGCCACCGCGACGGCGTCATCGACGGTGTTGACCATCGGGAAAAAGAGCGTGACGGCGCCGAGGTCGAGCGCAAGCTTGACCTGCACGCGGTCATGCGAGGGCATGCGCACGACGACCGGCGAACCGGACACGCCGGCGGCGCGCAGCAGCGCGGGCAGATCGTGCGTGCTGGCGGGCGAATGTTCGAGGTCGACGACGAGATAGTCGTAGCCGACTTGCGCCATCAGTTCGGCGACGGCGGGCGAAGCCGAAAGCAGCCAGCCGCCGGTGAGGCGCTCGCGATTGAGGAGCGCGTGCTTGAATGCGTTGTGCAGGGAAGGCATCGGATGAGGAAAAGCCGGCGCGGTGGACGATGCGCCATTGTGCCCGTTCGCAGCCGTCCGGCCAACATCCCGGTTATTGTTGTCACCATCGTCCCGGCCGCGAGAGGATGCCATCAGCTTTTCTGTCAAATGGCGTCCACAACGGGCTTGCGGTGATGAAATGCTCGAAGTCGATAATCAACTGAATTGCGCGCGAAGCCCATTATGGATGCGCCTTCCACCAAAAAGCTGTTGTCATGAATGATTCGATTCCCGGTCTGCGCTTTGGCGAATTTCAGGGTTTGCCGGCGCTGATCGTGCACACGCCGCACTCACGCGCGGCCGTCAGCCTGTTCGGCGGGCACGTGCTGTCGTGGGCGCCGCATGGCTTCGACGATGTGCTGTGGCTGTCGCCGACCACCCGCCGCCCGCCCGACCCGATCCGTGGCGGCATTCCGGTGTGCTGGCCGTACTTCGCGCGTCAAGGGCAACCGGCGCAGGCGCCGATGCACGGGCTGGTGCGCACGATGCAGTGGCGGCTCAACCACGCCGAGCGCAGCGCCGAGGGCGACATCACGCTGGCGCTGATGCCACCGGAGGTGCCCGACGTGCCGATGAGCGTCATGCTCACGATGCGCATCGGCGCCACGCTCGAGCAGGCGCTGACCACGGTGAATCTGAGCCGCGACCGGGTGCGCTTCACGCAGGCGCTGCATACGTACTTCCATGTCGGCGACGCCCGCACCATCAGCGTCGATGGCGTCGACGGCCTCACCTATGCCGACAAGTTCGATGACTTCAACGAACATCGGCAACGCGGGGACTGGCAGCTCTTTGGCGACCGCGACGGCGGCCGCAGCGACCGCATCTACCGCGACACCGAGGGCCGCTTCGGGCTGCGCGATCCCGCCGCGCAGCGCCGCATCACGCTCAGCACGACGGGCAGCCGCGCGCTGGTCGTGTGGAACCCCGGCGCGGACGCAATCAAGACCTTCCCCGACCTGCCGGCCGATGCCTGGCAGCGCTTCGTCTGTCTCGAAGCGGCCAACTGCGGCGACGATGTCATCGAGCTCGGCCCCGACGACAGCCACGTGCTGCAACAAACCATCGCCTGCAACGCGCTCATCCAGCATTGACCCCACGCCCCATGCCCATGACCACCGCCTCCGACCTCGCCACCCACGACACCACGCGCGTCGACGACACCCGCATCGCGCGCGTTCGGCCACTCATCACGCCCGCGCTGCTCGATGAAGCGCTGCCCATTCCCGAAGCGGCGGAGACGCTGGTCGAGACGAGTCGCCGCGATATTTCGCGCATCCTGCACGGTGACGATGACCGTCTGCTGGTCGTCGTCGGCCCCTGCTCGATCCACGACCACGAGCAGGCGCTCGACTACGCGCGGCGGCTGCTCGCCGATGCCCGCCGCCACGCGGCAGAGCTGCTGGTCGTCATGCGCGTCTATTTCGAGAAACCGCGCACCACCGTCGGCTGGAAGGGCTACATCAACGATCCGCGCCTGGACGGCAGCTTCGCCATCAACGACGGTCTGACGCGGGCGCGACGGCTGCTGCTCGACGTGCTCTCGCTCGGGCTGCCGGTCGGCACCGAGTTTCTCGATCTGCTGAGCCCGCAGTTCATCAGCGACCTGATCAGTTGGGGCGCCATCGGGGCGCGCACCACGGAGAGCCAGAGCCACCGGCAACTGGCGAGCGGCCTGTCTTGCCCGGTTGGCTTCAAGAACGGCACCGAGGGCAGCGTGAAGGTCGCCGCCGACGCCGTGCTCGCGGCACGCGCGAGCCACGCCTTCATCGGCATGACGAAGATGGGACAGGCCGCCGTGTTCGAGACGCGCGGCAACGACGACTGCCACATCATCCTGCGCGGCGGCAGGCAGCCAAACTACGACGACGCCTCGGTCGCCGCCGCGTGCAGCGCGCTCGAAGCGGCGAAACTCACGCCGCAGGTCATGATCGATCTCTCGCACGCCAACAGCGCCAAGCAGCACCGTCGGCAGATCGAGGTGGGCCATGACGTCGCGCGCCGCGTAGCCACCGGCGACCGCCGACTGCTCGGCGTGATGATCGAGAGCCATCTGCACGAAGGGCGACAGGACATCGTGCCGGGCCAACCGCTCGCCTGGGGCGTCTCGGTGACGGACGCCTGCATCAGCTACGAGCAGACGCAGCCGCTCCTGGCCGAACTGGCGGCCGCCGTCGGGGCACGGCGCAAGCTACTGACCGCAAGCGTCAGGGCGTGAGGCCGGCCACCGCTTCCGGCGGACGCGTCACTCGCATGGCCTGACGCCACGCCCGGGCTTCCGCCGCCGTCACCACGCCATCGCCGTCACGATCCATCTGCAGGAAGCGACGACAGACGCGCGGCGTTCCGCCAGCGCAGGCCTGCGCCCGCGTCAGGCCGGCGTCCGCCTCGTCGCCAGCGTCGTTTTGGGACGCCGCGCCGAGCGCAGCCGGGGCGTGCGCCGCCGCGCTCGGCAGCAGCACGGACGCGGCCACCGCTGCGGCGGACAGGCCCGCCACCAGCGCCGTGCGAAACAAAACCGTCTTGACCGTCATGGGATCGGGGCGCCGCTCAGCGCGTGCGCCAGCCCGCCACTTCGTCACGACTCAGGCAACCGTCGTGGTTGCGGTCGATGAAACCGAAGTTGCGTTGCCAGTGGGGATACACCGCCGACTCTTCGTAGGTGACGCAGCCGGTGCGGTCGATGTCGGCCACATCGAACGCGTCCATCGCGTCCGCGGCATCGGTGCCGTCAAACGGCGTCATGTCCACCGCCATCGGGCTCGCATAGCCAAAGCCCGCGCCCGGCGCGACGCCGTACGAGACGACCGGCGCCGGCACATAGTCGACCGTGGGCACCGCGTAGCCCGGTGCCGTCGCGGCGTAGGCGATGCCGCCGATCGTGGCGGCGATGAACACCGGAGCGATCCAGCGGCCACCCGACCAGTAGCCCGGCCGCCAATGCCCAGGGCGGTAATCGGAACCGTAGCCGGGGCCGTAGCCCGGCCGGTAACCAGGACGATGGCCGGGACCGTAGCCCGGCCGGAAATTGGACGCCGGCGCATAGCCGGACCGGACGGCGGGAGCGGTCGGGCGATAGCCGTTCGTGCCGCGCCAGCCCTGTTGGCCGGGGGCGGCATCGGCTGTCGGAATCGCCAGTGCCACGATGGCAGCGGCGCCCAGTGCGATCAACTGTGTTTTCATCGACGTACTCCTTGCTCGGATTCGACGGTTGGCCACCGGGGCGGGTTCAGCCGGCCCACCGGGGCGATCGACGGGTGCGCGCTGTCGCGCTTGCCCGCTTGGGTACCGGCACGTTCCACCGGAAGACCCGGCACGCGACGACGGTATCTGGATTGGACGCAATTCACGACTACGACGCGACATCGAACCGCCATCGGCGGGCGGATCGATCCGCCGCGCGCCGCATGGACCGATGTCGTCCAAGGTCTGCATTTTACTGCCCGAAGTGGCAGGAAGTTCCTTAAAATCAATAGTTTCCCTGCACTAAAGACACCGTGAGCGACACGCCCTACAGGGCGGAAGTGGCGCGCCGCCGCACTTTCGCCATCATCTCCCACCCGGACGCCGGCAAGACGACGCTGACCGAAAAGCTGTTGCTGTTCGCTGGTGCCATCCACGTCGCGGGCAGCGTCAAGGCCCGCAAGGCATCGCGTCACGCCACCTCCGACTGGATGGAGATCGAAAAGCAGCGCGGCATCTCGGTCGCCTCGTCGGTCATGCAGATGCTCTACCGCGAGCGCGTCATCAACCTGCTCGACACGCCCGGCCACCGCGACTTCTCCGAAGACACCTATCGCGTGCTGACCGCCGTCGACAGCGCGCTGATGGTCATCGACGCCGCCAACGGTGTCGAGGCGCAGACCAAGCGGCTGATCGAAGTCTGCCGCCAGCGCGACACCCCGATCATGACCTTCGTGAACAAGCTCGACCGCGAAGGGCGCGACCCGATCGAACTGCTCGACGAGGTCGAAGCCGAACTCGGCATGCCCTGCGTGCCGATGACTTGGCCAGTCGGCCAGGGGCGCGCCTTCGCCGGCATCATCAACCTGCGCACGCAGACGATGCGGGTGTTCACGCCGGGCGAAGACACACTCGAAGCCTCGGCGGCCGAGGAACTGCCGCTGGCCGACCGCGCGGCGCTGGAGGCGCGCTTCGGCGACGACTTCCGGCACGCGATGGCGAACATCGACCTGTTGACCGGCGTCGCGCCCGCCTTCGATCGCGAGGCGTTCCTCGCGGCACGGCAAACGCCGGTGTTCTTCGGCTCCGCAGTCAACAACTTCGGCGTGCAGGAAGTGCTCGACGCGCTGGTCGATCTCGCGCCGTCACCACACCCACGCTATTCGACCGGCACCGATGGCAAGCTCACCGAAATCGCGCCCGATGCCGAGGGCTTCTCCGGCGTCGTGTTCAAGGTGCAGGCCAACATGGACCCGCAGCACCGCGACCGCATCGCGTTCGTTCGCGTGTGTTCGGGCCACTACACCTCGGGCATGAAGCTGAAGGTGGTGCGCAGCGGCAAGGAGATGCGTCCCACCAGCGTCGTCACCTTCCTGTCGCAACGGCGCGAGGCGGTCGACGAGGCGTACGCCGGCGACATCATCGGCTTCACCATCCACGGCGGCGTGCAACTCGGCGACACCATCACCGAGGGTGCAAATCTGCAGTACACGGGGCTGCCGTTCTTCGCACCCGAGCTCTTCCAGAGCGTCGAACTGAAAAACCCGATGAAGAGCAAACAGTTGCAGCAGGGCCTCGCGCAGCTCGGTGAAGAGGGCGCCATCCAGGTGTTTCGGCCACAACTGGGTTCGCTGATGCTGCTCGGCGCCGTCGGCCAACTCCAGTTCGAAGTGGTGCAGCATCGGCTGCTGACCGAGTACAAGGCGGAAATCGCGCTGAAGGGCAGCCAGTTCGTCGGCGCGCGCTGGGTTACCTGCGACGATCCGGTCGAGATGAAGAAGTTCATGGACTACAACGCCGCGAAGCTCGCTTGGGATGCGGCCGAAACGCTCGCCTACCTGCTCACGTCGAACTACGATCTGCGCCTGACCCAGGAACGCCACCCGAAGGTACAGTTCCACCCGCTGCGCGAGCACGCCGGATTGCGGCTCGAACAGGCGGCCTGACGAGCCTGCCCGCCAGCCCCGCGCCCCCCTCACTCACCCAACAGACCGATGCGTGTCGCACAGCGCTCCCCCGACGACGACCACGAGTCGCCGGTTCCGTTCGCCGAGCGCGCTGCGGCTGCGTCGCGTTCGACCTGGATCAGCGTGTGGGTCAACGTCACGCTGTGCACGGTGCAGATCGTCGTCGGGGTGTTCGCCCGCTCGCAGGCGCTGATCGCCGACGGGCTGCATTCGCTGTCCGATCTGATCAGCGATTTCGTCGTGCTGGGTGCGAACCGCATCAGCGGCCGCAGCGCCGACGCCGCACACCCCTACGGCTATCTGCGGGTCGAAACCGCAGCTTCGCTCGTGCTCGGGTTGATTCTGCTCGCGGTCGGCGCCGGCATGCTGTGGTCGGCCGCGATGAAACTGGAAGACCCCTCCGCCGTCGCGCCCGTGCATGTCATCGCATTGTGCGTCGCGATCACGACGCTGGTGGCAAAGGAGGCGCTCTTTCGCTACATGCTCGCTGTCGCCAAGCGCGTCAAGTCGAGCATGCTGGTGGCCAACGCGTGGCATGCGCGCTCGGACGCTGCCTCATCGCTCGTGGTCAGCGTGGGCATCATCGGCAACCTGCTCGGCTTCCCGCTGCTCGACCCGATTGCGGCTGCGATCGTTGGTTTCATGGTCGCGCGGATGGGCTGGAGCTTCGGGTGGCAGGCGCTGCGCGATCTGATGGATCGTGCGGCCGACGAAGTGGAGATCGCCGCCATCCGCGCCACCATCGCCGACACGCCGGGCGTTCGCGCGGTGCATGATCTGCGCACCCGAAAGACGGGCGACATGATCATCGCCGATGCCCACATCGAGGTCGACGCCACACTCTCCGTGGAGGCGGGCCACGCCATCGCGGTGGCGGCGCGCAATCGGGTTCTGCAGCGCCATCGCGTGCTGAACCTGATGACCCACATCGATCCCTGGAAGCGCCCCGACGGCGACCACGAGTCACCCCCGGCGTGACCGTCCTGCGCCGAACGGGCACGGCGACTGCAACGCGCTCTCAGCTCACCTCGGTCGAACGATCGGCATCGTGCCGCGGCGGATCGTGGTCGGGAGCGAGTTGCCAGAACACCCACGTCGACGCCATCGTCAGCACGCCGATGCCGAAGAAGGCGCCGCGAAAGGTGTCCAGCGTGTGGGCGGCGCCCGAACCGAGCCATTGCTCGAAGGTCGCGAGCAGCGCGGCGGCGGCCGTCACGCCCAGACTCATCGAGAGCATCTGCACCATCGAGAGCATGCTGTTGCCGCTGCTCTCGCCACCGCCGTGCAAGTCCTTGAGCGTCACCGTGTTCATCGCCGTGAACTGCAACGAGTTGACGGTACCAAACAGCGCCAGCTGAAGCAGACGCACGACGAGCGGCTGCTCCGCCGTGGTCAGCGCGAAGCTCGCGATCAGCGCGCCGAGCAACAGCGTGTTACCGACCAGCACCCGCCGATAACCGAGCCAGGTGATGAGTCGCGTCGCCACGCTCTTGACCGCCATCGCGGAGATCGCCACCGGCAGCATCATCATGCCCGCTTGCAGCGGTGAGTAGCCCAGCGCCACTTGCAGCAGAAGCGGTATCAGGTAGGGCATGGCGCCGCTGCCGATGCGTGCGAAGAGATTGCCGAGCAGGCCGACGCGAAAGCTCTGCGTGGCAAATAGCGTCGGAGAAAACAGCGGCGCCGGATCGCGCAGCGCATGCAGCCAGTACGCGCTCAGCGCAGCCAGCCCCACCACCAGCAGCAGCACCACCGTCGTCTGTTGCAGCGCGAGGCCCGACATCGCATCGAAGGCAAGCGAGATGGTCACCATGCCGGTCGCCAGCAGGAAGTAGCCGCCGAGATCGAAGCGGCCGACGGTTGCAACGCGCCCGTCCGGCATCAGGTAGACGGTCGCGATGGCACCGACGACGCCGACCGGAAGATTGATGAGGAAGATCCAGTGCCACGACAGTGTCTGCACGATCCACCCTCCCAACGTCGGCCCCAGCAACGGCCCGACGAGACCGGGAATGGCGACGAAGCTCATCGCCTCCAGAAACTGCGCGCGCGGGAAGTGGCGCAACACGGCCAGCCGCCCGACCGGCAGCAGCAAGGCGCCGCCCGCACCCTGCACGACACGCGCCGCCGCCAGCTGGTGCAGATTGCCCGCCGCGGCGCAGGCGGCCGAACCCGCAGTGAACAGGACGATGGCGCCAAGGAACACGCGGCGCGTGCCGAAACGATCAGCAAGCCAACCCGAGCAGGGGATGATCATCGCCATCGTCAACGCATAGGCGATCACCACCGCCTGCATGCGCAGCGGGCTCTCCCCCAGGCTCAAGGCCATGCTCGGCAGCGCCGTGTTGACGATCGTCGCGTCCAGCGTCTGCATGAAGAAACCGATGGCGACGAGCCAGAGCAGACGTCGATTCGGGAACGAGGCCGGTTGACCCGGAGAAGAGGCAGAAGACATGAGAGCGATGACAGGACGGCATGCGGAGCATAGCGGCCCGACTGCGGAAGCGGCGCCTGAGCGTTGCATCGGACGACCTACCTACTTCGGCACCCATCCGCCCGAAAATCCAGCGGGATACCAGCGTGCCGGCCAGTTTCCGTTCCCGCCTTGGCGCGGTGTGTTGCCTGACTCTCGATCAGCGATCGCCACGATACTGGGCGGGCGCCGCCCTCACACGCCCATCGTGCGACGCCGTGGCGAGCGCGAGCGACCGATACGCGGCGCCGGGCAAGTCACGCGTCAAGCGCTACGGATACAACGTTTCTCGTCTCGTCGCGTCATGATGTGCGAGCGGGCGTTGACGCCACGAATCACCCGCTTCGTGCACGCCCAATCACTGGGCGCAAAGAACCGTCACCACCAGCGACCAACCCGCTGTCGTACCGCCTGATTGCGCGGTCTGCGCTGTGGCCGTCCATTGCGTTGCTGACGAGGGATAGCTTGCCGTCAGCGCGATCAGATCCGTCGCTGGCGCGCCATTGACGATGCGGGCTCCACCGCCAATGGCGGACCCCGCGCTGCAATTCACGGTCTGGGTCTTCGGCGTAGCCCCGTCGCCTGCTGCCACCGAGAGGGTTGCCGACACGGTGGTCAGCGTGCCGATGCCACCGGATGTGCCGGCAGGGCCCTGGGGGCCGGCCGGGCCCTGGGGGCCGGTCGCGCCTGCGGTGCCGGCCGGGCCTTGCGGGCCGGTCGCTCCTTGCGCGCCCGCCGCTCCAGCGGGACCTTGGGGCCCTGTCGCGCCGGTGGGACCCGTTGGCCCTGCGGGGCCCGGTGCGCCGAGGTCCCCCTTGTCGCCTTTATCACCTTTGTCGCCTTTATCGCCTTTGGCACCCACTGGGCCTTGCGGGCCAGCGGGACCCTGCGCACCGTACGTTGCAGGGCATTTCGCCAACTGACCGTTGGTGTCAAAGCAGACGACGCCGGCGTTCGCCACGGCACTGGCCGGAAGTCCGGGGATGCGCACGTTGCCAGCGCTATCGGCGGTCAATACCGTCACGCTGCCGTCGGCGTTTCGAATGACGACACGACCGCCGGCTGGTGGCATGATTTCGACATCCGCAGCTTGTGCAACGGCGCATTGCACGCCCAGCATCGCAACGAGCAGCGGTGTGAAGCGGAGGGACTTGGGCGAGATAGACATGCGTCTATTTCCTTTCTTTGAGAAATGGGCGGCGCGCGGTACGCAGCATCAGCCCTGTGCATCCGAGGGCCAGCATCAGAACGAACAGCAATCCACGTTCGAGCGTTGGGACCACCGGAACCCCGAACCAGCGGTACACGTTGTCGTTGCTGCCAACGTAGAGGTTGGTCAACCCCAGCGCCAACCATTCGCCGGTGGCTCGCATGTCGTGAACGGCCAGCATGCTCATCCGCTGCACACCGTCGAGATGGACATTGCCCTGTTGGCCCGGCACGGTAGAGCCGATCTGCAACGGTGCGGACGCCGTGCCCTGGAGCGTGAGCGTGCGGATGACGCGCTGCGTGCTTCCGGCCTCGAACTGATACGGCTTGCCGCTGCTGCTGACGATGCTCAGCGCAAAAAACGTGCTGCCGCCGCTGATCGTCGACGCGCTGGCGCAACCCGGGCCATCGACGAAGCTGACACTACCGTTGCCCGGATCAAAAGCACCGCGGTTGCTCCAGTTTCCGGCCAGGGAAATGGTGGCAGCCCCACCCGCGAGGAGTTGCCCGCCGGCGCGAATTTCAACATTGCGAACGCCTCGCAGCGCGCCGCCACCCAGATCGAAGACGCCCTCGACGATCACATCCGTACACCCGAGATCGGCAACGCCGCCGCCGAGCGACATGCGGTCGTCGGCGCCAACGACGATATTCGCGGCGGCGTTCAGGCTTGTGATCGCAAGAACGCCCGCGAGAAGTGCGGGGAGCGCACGCATCGTCAATCCCGGGAAGGGAAGATGCCCGTCAGCGCGATCGCATAGTTGACCACGAGATACGGTTGCATGTTGTTGTGCGCCTGCCCGCCGCCTGAGGTGACGACCGCCGATGGGGCGAGCGTCGCATTGGCGGTGGTTGCATAGTTGTTGGTGCCCCGCGTCGAGGACTGAGCGAGCACATTGCCTGCCGGCGACGCATGATCGCCAACCGATGACGATGCGTTGATTGCGTGACTGTGCATCGGCATTTCGTTGGTGGTGAGCGTGTGCGCTTCTTCGCCCGCCGATTCACCCATGACGCGACTGCTCAAACCCTGGCCCTGCCCCTGATGGATCGGCACGCGGCCGCGCAGATCAGGGAGACGGAAGTTGGTGGTTCCGTTGCCGCCAAATTGTGTGCCTAGAAGCGCGAAAAGCGCGCTGTTCTGCGCGATGGGCAACGTCTGTCCGTCGCAGTTGGCGTAGCCACGCGGCGCGAAGTTGAATCCGGTAGTGATGATCTGGCCGAGGAATGGTTCCGACATGAGGAGGTCCGTTTGTCTAGTTGCGCGGCGGGAAAAGGCCTTCGAGCGCGATGATGAAGTTGACGGTAGCTGACGGTTGCGTGTTCGCGTGCGGTTGACTGCCCCCCACCGCTTGCAGCGAACCGAGGGCCAGCGTGACATTCGCCGTCGCGGCAAAGTCGTTGGCGCCGCGCAGCGAGGCTGCCGCGAGCACACCACCGGCCGGCCCGGCTTGCGTGCCCGCGGATGTGCTCGCCGCGATCGAATGGCTGTGTAGTGGGATTTGTTGGGTGAGCAACGTCACCGTCTCGGTGCCGCTCTTTTCACCCATGACGCGGTTGGTCAACCCCTGACCCGTTCCTTGATGCACTGCCGCACGTCCGCGCAGATCCGGGACGGCGAATGTCTGCTGGCCGTCGCCCCCGTAGATGGTTCCGATCAACGCAAACAGCGCGCTGTAGTTCGATATCGGAAGCAACTGGCCGTGGCAAAGCGCCCACCCGCGCGGAGCAAAATTGAACCCGACCGCAACGATTTGACCCACATAGGGCTCAGCCATGAGATTCTCCTGCTCGCAGAAATCCGAACCTGAGCCTCGGAGTTGCTTGTGTGAAGGGTTGCGACGACACGCATCGCTTCCCGCGGGGGCCGCATCGGCGGCCGACAGCGATCCTCATGCTCAGGCGCCGTAGGGTGAAAGCCAACCGGCTGCGCCCGCGCCTGGCCCGTGCAAACCGTTCGACAGCGCGGGGTGGTGCCAGCCACTGCCATCCAGTGGCGCCCAAAACGACGGCGTCTCGCGGCGGAGCGTCGCCCACGTCGGTCGAGGCAGCCCGCTCGCGACTTGCGCCGCGGATCGTCCGGCCTGTGCGGCCATCGAGTCGGTCGAGATCGTCGAACGCGTTGTTCCGACGTCGATCATCCGCGGTTGATACAGTGAGACCGCGCTCGATTCAGAAGACGCGAGACGCGGTGCGTCGCTGTCGCCGACGAGAGCAGCAAGCGCGCGTCCTTTCCAGCGATTGGCGCGCGATACCCAGAACGTGTGAAACCCTTCGATCTCGTGCGCCGAATGCAGGGACATGACGACATCCGGCGCAGCGCCTTGAACGGTGGTGTTCGCGCGCAACCATCCGGCGTCACCAGCCGACAGGTCAGGCGTGCCGGTGACGACGATCTCGTGCCGCTGCCCACCGCCGGCGCGGAACCCGCGCAGCGTGGCGTGCACGAGATCGAAGCCGCTTTCATAGTAGCCCGCGACCACAAGCATCGAACGCGCACCTCGGCGTGCCAAGTCATGTCCGGCAGCGAAGGCGTGTCGCCAGAGCTCCGGGCCGCAACGAACGACGTGCGCTTCGGCGCTCTTGCGCAGCGCCTTGGCCCCGAAGTCGGACAGCACCAGGCGGACACCATGGTCGGCAAGCGCGTGCTGATGTTCGAGGAGTTCGTTGCCGTCGCTCCAGGCCGCTACGAGACGCACCTCCTGCTGCAAGAGCGCGTTGACCGCCCCGCGTAGTTGGCTCGGTGTCGACGCGTGCTCGATCGCCATGGTGGGCGCAACACCTTGACGACGCAGTTCACTTTCGAACCCCTCCAGCCATGCATGGCGAGCACCGGGAAACCGCTCACTCGCCGGCAGGATGACCCCGACACGCTCGTGGCCGCGCAAGGCGGTCGCACCGGCCCACGGCGAAACGCACATCACGCTCGCGACCGCCGGGACGGCCATCAAGAAGGAGCGGCGCGGCGCGCAGTGCGATGTAGCACGCGCGCCTTCGCGCATGCGGCAAATGGTAGTCGTCACGAAAATCCCTCAACACACACACGCCCGGCGGCGAGCGCGAAGTCTAAACCAGAATTGATCTGAGTCAAGAGACTTTTCTGACGAAGAAAAGGTCACGCATCGCTTCGTCGGCCGGCTCAGACGCGGCTCGGGGGGTGCCAGACATAGTGACGAATCAACGCGTCGCCGCCGACGTGCATGAAACCCAGACGTTCGCAAAGGTGAGCGCTCGGGTTGCCGATCTCGACGTGCAGCGATACCCGTCGTTCGTCCTCGGCGGCCCAACGAAGGACCTCGCGCACGATGGCGGTACCGAGCCCGCCGCCCCGCAGCTCACGCTTCAGGGTCATCTCCATGAGGATGTCCTCGGGCTCCGTTCGCAGCCGCGCCCAATACAGCCGTCCGATCACCTGCGCGGCGATGGGCGTCCCGTCGCGATCGGCGACTCGCTCGATCATCCAGTACACGGCGGTCGGGTAGTGGCTACGGTAGTGCGAATGCTGCGCTTGGTATTGCAGGTCACAAAACACGGCCTTCTCAGCGTCCGTCCACGGTGTCATCGCAAGTTCGCGCTCCCGCGAACTCGCATACAACGCACCAAGTGCGGGTTCGTCGCTGGCGTCGGCGACGCGAAGGCGGAGGCCGGGAATGCTCAGTTGCATGGGCGTTGGCGTCAGCGGTGGCGCATTACCGTTCGTTGGCGAAACCATCCGAGGCGTGAGGCGACGAACCATCGCCAACCGCTTCACGGACGATGCATGCTTCGTACCGCATCTGCTGCTCCGCATCGCGACCGACGGGAACGAGGAAAACCTCGGAGACCCCGAAGCGCTCACTCTGGATCGCGTAGCTTCCTTGCGCCAGGTCAGGCGCTTGGGGCCCCACGAACAGCGCGGCGAACTGCTCGTAGTTCGGTGGCGAAGGTTTTCGTGTCAGCGTCGCCAGCTTCAGGAAAACAACGTGCTCGGCGCCATCGTGTCCGAACGCCGTGACCTCGAAGCGATCGCCGAGTGCCGCATCGAAGCGTGCATACGAAAAATCGTTGTCGCTGGTGCCGGCATGCATGGTGAGTTGAAATGCGGGTAACGAGAGGCGTTTCGTGGTCTGAGCCGCGCAGTGTAATGTCGGCATGTCGAATCGGCTCAGTGTCGCGCGCGCCCTCATCCCGCAAGTCGCGTCGATCCGGGTCGGTGGCTCGCCGTGGAACACGACTTCGGGCGATGATCGAACCAGCCCAAGCCCATCGCGCGAACCACACCCAACGGAGAGCCCTCTTGAACAAGCCATTCAGCCAATCGTCAAAGGAGCAGATCGAGGCATACGTGTACGCCCTGGTCGATCCGCGCAACCGACGAATTTTCTACATTGGAAAGGGCAGGGCGAACAATCGTGCGTTCAGTCATCTGGCGCCGAGTGGCAGCGATCGACGAAAACAGCAATTGATCAAGGAGATTCGAGAGGCAGGGCTCGAACCTCGAGTGGAAATTCTTCGCCACGGGCTGTCGGTCCCGGTCGCCCACGAAGTCGAGGCATCGCTCATCGACGCCATTGGCATCGAGAACCTCACGAATGAAGTGCGAGGACACGGCACTGCGCGTGGCCGAGTTTCGGCGACGGACTTCGAACGCGTCCACGGCGCGCAGCCGGTGGCCATCACCGAACTCAGGGAGCGGTACATGCTGTTCTTCGTCAACCAGTCATTTTCAGCGTCCGCCAGCGAGGTGGAAATCTACGACAGTGTTCGGCAGTTTTGGCACAACGTTGCGGAAAGGACTCGAACTCCCGGCCCCGATGGTGCCCTGCCCTACCCAACGGCGCTGGCTCTGGTCGAGAGCGTCGTTGTACGCGCGTACACCATCCTGCAGTGGTATCGAGCAGGGGCGACGATGTCGACCAGGCGCTACGTCGATGGCGACGCTGCACGGCCCAAGTATGAATTCATCGGACAACTGCTTCCTGAACACGAATTGCTTGGCAAGCAGTTGGTGGATGCCGGTGGCGAGAAAATTCGTCACTCCCAGAAAGGGTACGGCTACATCAATTGACTCGCCGCCGCCCCCTATCCACAGAAGGGAAATCCTCGCCGCACTCGGATACGACAAGGCACTTTTCCTGCGGTGGTGCCGCTCGATGGCGTGCCGGCGAGTCGTTGGTGCGCGTCTGCGGCGCGTTGCCGTGCGGAGCGACCGCGACGTGGCGGGCACCTATCGTCTAACGCGTTAGACAAAAAAGTCGACTTGGGGCGGTTGCGCAGCGTCGCCGCGACCGCGTGCGGCGGAAACAAAAAAGGCTCGGGTTTCCCCAAGCCTTTGATTTGTATGAGATTTCTGCCGAAGCAGGCAATCGCAATTTGGTAGGACGTGGCAGGCTCGAACTGCCGACCAACGGATTAAAAGTCCGCTGCTCTACCGACTGAGCTAACGTCCCGAAGCCTGCCATTATAACCAGATTTCGGGGGGCACGAGCAAGGCACGAAGCCGTGCGGGCGATCAGGCGGCCGGCAGGCTGCCGTGTCCGTGGATTTCGGCGTAGGCCGAATGGTTGTGGATCGCTTCGAAGTTTTCGCTGGCGACGACGAAGGCGCCGATCTGCGGGTGACGCTGACAGCGAAGGGCGATGTCGCGCACGAGGTCTTCGACGAATTTGGGGTTGTCGTAGGCCTGCTCGGTGACGTACTTTTCGTCGGCACGCTTCAATACGCCGTAGAGTTCGGCCGAGGCTTCGCGTTCGGCCATGTCGATCAGCGTGTCGATGCTGAGCGCGGGGCCGGCTTCGGCGCGCAGCGTGATGTGCGAGCGTTGGTTGTGCGCGCCGTAGTCCGAAATTTTCTTCGAGCAGGGGCACAGACTGGTGACTGGCGCGACGACTTCGATGGTGAGGCGGGTGCCGCGTTCGGCCGTGGTCTCGACGATGTAGCGGACGTCGGCATCGAGCAGGCTCTCGACGCCAGAGACGGGCGCCGCCTTGCGCCGGAAATACGGGAAGGCCATTTCGAGGTGGCCGCTGGCGGCTTCGAGGCGTTCGCGCATGCTGCGTTCGAACGCGACGACGCCCGCCGTGTCGAGCGGCGCTCGGTGTTCGTCGAGCACCTGGATGAAGCGCGACATGTGAGTGCCCTTGACGTGCTCGGGCAGCCCGACATACATCGCGAACGTGGCGACGGTGGGCTGCGCGGTGCCGTCGGCGGCGAGGATCTGCACGGGGTAGCGCAGGGACTTGATGCCGACCCGCTGGATGGGCAGGTGGCGGCCGTCGGGTTGCGATTGCGTGTCGTCGAGCGGCAAAGTGGGCGGCGCGGCGTGCAGCGCGCGGTCGATGGCGTTCATGGTGATAGTTTAGAGGGTCTGTTCGCGGCAGCCGACGGACGCGCAACGTTCGTCGAGCCTCGTGCCAGCGAGGGACATGGGGGCGCGCGGGCCGGACACAACCGTGGGCGTGATCGCGGTGACTGCGGCGCGCGGCGCACAGCGGCTACACTATGGCGTTTGAAGCACGGCGCTACCGGGTCGGTCCGGCGGCGCCTTTTGTTTTGTTCCGGGGACGATCGACATGCTGTACGCCGAACTTTTTCACGATCTCGAGCGCGTGCGCTGGAACATGGCGACCGACGTGGCATGGGATCGATTCGACGCGACGAAGCTCTCCGACGAGCAGGCGCAGACGATCCGCCTCAACGCGATCACCGAATGGTCGGCGTTGCCGGCCACCGAAATGTTCCTGCGCGACAACCGTGGCGACAGCGATTTTTCGGCGTTCATGTCGATCTGGTTTTTCGAGGAGCAGAAGCATTCGCTGGTGCTGATGGAATACCTGCGCCGATTCCGCCCGGAGATGGTGCCGACCGAGGCCGAGTTGCACAACGTGCGCTTCGAGTTCGACCCGGCGCCTCCGCTCGAGACGCTGATGCTGCATTTCTGTGGCGAGGTGCGGCTCAATCATTGGTATCGGCGGGCGGCCGAATGGCATACCGAGCCGGTGATCAAGCAGATCTACAGCCTCATCGCGAAGGACGAAGCACGTCATGCGGGCGCCTACCTGAAGTACCTGAAACGCGCGATCGCCGAGGCGGCCTCGGGGCGCGTGAACGAGGTGAAGGCGGCGTTCGCGAAGATCGGCTTCCTGATGGCATCGAGCGGACGCTCGGGCAAACCGCTGCATCCGACCAACCTGCACGTCAACCAGACGCTGTTTCCGAATGACACGGTGCAGAGTCGGCTGCCCGACCCGGCGTGGCTCGAGCGCTGGCTCGACGTGCAGATCCAGTTCGACCGCGAGTGGGAGGGCAAGGTCGTGAAGATGATCCTGCACAACCTGTCGAGCCTGTTCGGTCGCAGCCTGGAGTCGCTCTCCGATCTGAACCGCTACCGCAAGACGTTGCTGAGCGCGCCGCAGGCCGGCTGACAGCGCCATATGCGTAATCAGCTTCTTGCTGCAAGCCGCATCAACAACGGGCTTGGCGGCTGAAAAGGCATAAAGTCGACATCAGGCGATTTCACGCGGCAAGCCTGTTGTGGATGCGCTTTTCCGCATAAAGTTATTGCGGATTTTTAGGTATTCGTGGCAACCGACGGCCGTTCACAGCGCGTTCGTGCGCCGCAACAGCTGCCACCGGCAGAACGCGGTGATGGTCTTGCCGTCGGTGATGCGGCCGTCGGCGATCATCGCGGCGATCTCCTCGGGCGTGGCCGCGAAGAGCTCCAGGAATTCATCCTGATCGAGCCGCGCCTCGCCGGCGACGAGCCCGCTCGCGTGGAAGAGATGAATCACTTCGTCGGAATAGGCGATGACCGGATGCATCTCGCCCAGCGTGTACCACGCCCGCGCCCAGTAGCCAGTCTCCTCCTTCAGTTCGCGCTGCGCGGCGACCAGCGGATTTTCGTTGCGGTCGAGCTTGCCGGCGGGGAATTCGACCATCACGCGCCCGAGCGGGTAGCGGTATTGCCGCTCGAGCAGCAGGCGTCCGTCCTCGAACTCGGCGACGATGCAGGCGGCACCGGGATGCTTGATGTACTCGCGCGTGGCGGCGTGCCCGTTGGGCAGGCGAACGGTGTCGCGCACGACGTGCAGCAGACGCCCCTTGAAAATCTCTTCGCCGGAGACGAAGTCTTCGGCCAGATGCCGCTCGGCGGTGCCTGGAGCCGCCGCCGCGGCGGGTGTCGCGTCGTTCACAGCCATGCCTTCGCCACGAGATAGTCGCTGAGCAGCGCCGCCTCCGGCGTGCCGGGTTCGGGCGCGTGGGCGTAGCGCCAGCGCACCTCCGGCGGCATGCTCATCAGGATGGCCTCGGTGCGGCCGTTGGAGTGCAGCCCGAAGTGCGTACCGCGATCCCACACCAGGTTGAATTCGACATAGCGACCGCGCCGCAGGCATTGCCATTCGCGCTCGCGTTCGCCATGGGGCGTGCCGAGCCGGCGTTCGAGAATCGGCCGATAGCCGGGGATGAAATGCTCGCCGACCGAGCGCGTCAGCGCGAAGCTCGCCTCGAAGCCGAGCTCGTTGAAGTCGTCGTAGAAGGTGCCGCCGATGCCGCGCGGCTCGCCGCGATGGCGCAGGAAGAAGTAATCATCGCACTGCTTCTTGAACCGCGGGTACCAGTCGGGTCCGAAGGGCTCGAGCGCCGCCCGCGCGCACTGGTGCCAGTGCACGGCATCATCGCTGAAGCCGTAATAGGGCGTCAGATCCATGCCGCCGCCAAACCACCACACGGGCGCCGCATCACGCGGCGTCGCCCGAAAGAAGCGCACGTTCATGTGGGTCGTCGGCGCGTAGGGGTTGCGCGGATGAATGACCAGCGACACGCCCATCGCTTCCCACGCCGCGCCGTTCAGTTCGGGCCGAGTGGCCGTTGCCGAGGCCGGCATCCGGGCGCCAACGACATGCGAGAAATTGACGCCGCCACGCTCGATGACGGCACCGCCCTCGGTCAGCCGCGTGATGCCGCCGCCGCCCTCCGGGCGCTGCCATTCGTCGCGCAGAAAGCGGCTGCCGGCCACCGTTTCGAGCGCATCGACGATCGAGGCTTGCAGCCCGATCAGGAACTCGCGAACGCGGCGGACGCTGGCATCGTCTGGCGTCGTGGGAGCGGGATGCGCGATGGCAGACATAAGCGTTCCTTCCGGTGGTTCCATGAGGCCTCACGCACGCTGAGCGCGTCGTGCAAAGCATGCACGGCGTCGACTCAAGCCTTTTTCAGTGCGCGCCAGCCGATGTCGCGCCGCAGCTGCATGCCGTCGAAGGCAATGGCGTCGGCCGCTTCGTAAGCGCGCTTCTGCGCGATTTTCACCGTGTCGCCCAGCGCCGTGACACACAGCACACGGCCACCGCTGACGACGACGGCACCACCGTCGCCCTCCGCGGTGCCGGCATGAAAGACATGAGCATCGTCGATCGCCGCCGCGCGTTCGAGGCCGTGGATCGCGTCCCCCTTGCGCGGCGCATCGGGATAGCCCTGCGCTGCAAGCACCACTCCGAGCGCGACGCGGCGATCCCATTCGGCGTCGATGCGATCGAGCGTGCCGTTGATGCCGTGCTCGATCAGCTCGACGAGGTCGCTCTTCAGGCGCATCATGATCGGCTGCGTTTCCGGGTCACCGAAACGGCAGTTGAATTCGAGCGTGCGCGGCCGACCCTCACCATCGATCATCACGCCGGCGTACAAGAAACCGCTGTAGGGAATGCCGTCCTTCGCCATGCCCGCCACCGTGGGCAGAATGATCTCGCGCATGATGCGGGCGTGGAGCTGCGGGGTGACCAGCGGCGCCGGCGAATAGGCACCCATGCCTCCGGTATTCGGTCCGTGATCGCCATCGAGCAGACGCTTGTGGTCCTGACTCGACGCCATCGCCAGCACATGCTGGCCGTCGACCATGACGATGAAACTCGCCTCCTCCCCGCCCAGAAAAGCTTCGACGACGACGCGCGCGCCGGCGGCCCCGAAGGCGTTGTCCGCGAGCATGTGATCGATCGCGGCGTGCGCTTCGGCAAGCGACATGGCGACGACGACGCCCTTGCCCGCCGCCAAGCCATCGGCCTTGATGACGATCGGCGCCCCCTGCGCCTCGACATGGGCGTGCGCGGCGGCGGCGTCGGTGAAGGTTGCGTAGGCTGCCGTCGGAATGCCGTGGCGCTGCATGAAGGCCTTGGCGAAGTCTTTCGACGATTCGAGCTGCGCCGCCGCGCGCGTGGGGCCGAAAATGCGCAACCCCTCGGCCCGGAACGCATCGACCACGCCGGCGGCGAGCGGCGCTTCGGGCCCGACCACGGTGAAGGCGACCTTCTCGTGGCGCGCCAGGGCGAGCCATTGCTCGACCGTGCTCGCCAGCGCGTTTTCGCAGTTCGCCTCGCGTGCGGTGCCCGCGTTGCCGGGGGCGACGATCACCTTCTGCACGCGCGGCGACTGCGCGAGCTTCCAGGCCAGCGCGTGTTCGCGCCCGCCGCCACCGATGACGAGAACCTTCATGCCGCTCGCTCCGATCAATGGCGGAAATGCCGCGTGCCCGTGGTCACCATGGCCACGCCGCGCTCGTTGGCGGCGGTGATGACTTCATCGTCACGCATGCTGCCGCCCGGCTGAATCACGGCCGTGGCGCCGGCATCGGCCAGCACGTCGAGCCCGTCACGGAACGGAAAGAAGGCATCGCTCGCCACCACCGAACCGGCCAGCGACAGGCCCGCATGCTCGGCCTTGCTGCGCGCGATGCGCGCCGAATCGAGACGGCTCATTTGACCGGCGCCGATGCCGAGCGTCTGTCCGTCGCGAGCAAAGACGATGGCGTTCGACTTGACGAACTGCGCCACCGTCCACACGAAGCGCAGGTCACGCTGCTGCTGTTCACTCGGCGCCTTCGTCGTCACCACCGTCAACGCCGCCGCGTCGAGCCGCGCCGTATCGGCGCTCTGCGCGAGCAGGCCGCCGCCCACGCGCTTCAGTTCCATCGCATTGGCGCTCGCGTAGAGCGACGCGAAGGGCACCCGCAGCACCCGCACATTGACTTTCTTGGCGAGCAACGCCAGCGCCTCCGGCGCATAGTCCGGTGCAATCAGCACTTCGAGAAACTGGGCGCTGACGGCCTCGGCGCATGCGGCATCGACGCGGCGATTGAACGCGATGATGCCGCCGAATGCGGAGGTGGGGTCGGTGGCGAACGCACGCTGATAGGCCAGGAGCGGCGCTTCGGCAAGCGCCACACCACACGGGTTCGCGTGCTTGACGATGACGCAGCAGCCCTCTTCGAAGGCACGCACGCATTCCCACGCGGCATCGGCGTCGGCCACGTTGTTGTAGGACAGCGGCTTGCCCTGCAACTGCTGGTAGCGCACCAGCGTGCCTTCGGCCGGCGCCTCGTCGCGGTAGAACGCCGCGCCCTGATGCGGGTTCTCGCCGTAGCGCATGTCCTGCACCTTGCTCCATTGCAGCGTGAGCACATCGGGAAACGTCCGCACCGCGCCATCGAGTTCGCGCGCCGTCAGGTAATTGCCGATCGCGGCGTCGTAAGCTGCCGTATGCGTAAACGCCTTCCTGGCGAGCGCAAAGCGTGTCTTGCGCGACAACGCACCGTCGCCACCTTGCATCTCGGCGATCAGCGCGGGATAGTCAGCATGGTCGACGACGACCGCAACGCCCTCCCAGTTCTTCGCTGCCGCACGAACCATGGTCGGGCCGCCGATGTCGATGTTCTCGATGGCGTCCTCGAGCGTGCAGCCCGGCCGCGCCACCGTTTCGCGAAACGGGTAGAGGTTGACGACGACGAGGTCGATCAGGCCGATACCTGCCGAACGCACCGCCTCCATGTGCGACGGCAGCAGCCGATTGGCCAGAATGCCTCCATGCACCTTCGGGTGCAGCGTCTTGACGCGACCATCGAGCATTTCCGGAAACCCGGTGTAATCGCCGACATCGATGACCGCCAGACCCGCATCTCGAATGAGCTTCGCCGTGCCACCGGTTGACAGCAGTTCGACACCCTGCGCGGCGAGCGCGCGTGCGAAGTCGACGAGGCCACTCTTGTCGGATACGGAGAGTAGCGCGCGGGCAAGTTTTCGGTTCATGGTGTCGTTGCGGCGCCGTAGCGCCCAGGCAAGGAAGGATCGTCGCGGACGATGGCAGGGTGTGACTCAGGACGGAGGCAGCTTGATCTTGTGCTTGTCGAGCTTGGCGCGCAGCGTGTTGCGGTTGATGCCCAGCATGCCGGCAGCCTCCGATTGATTGCCCTTGGTGCGCGCCAGAACATCGGTGAGCAGCGTCTTCTCGACGCTGCCGATGAACAGCTCGTACAGATTGTCGGCTGGCTCACCATCGAGCGCCGCCAGGTAATCGTTCAGCGATCGGCCGACCGCCTCCGCAATCCCGGAGTGTCCGTTCAGTTTGGCCCGTTTCATCGTTATCGTTCCCGGTTTCTGGATAGGGAGTCAGTGCAGCGGCAGCATCGGCCCGGCGAGCTGCGCATAGGGCGTCAGCGGCAGGCGCGCATGTTGCTGCGCGAGCTGCGCGAAGTAGTCCCGCACGGCGAGCCATTGCGCTCGGGCATCGGTGAGTCGGTTGAGGGCATCACGAAAGCTCATCGCACCCGGCAGATTCTCGGTGTACCAACCGATGTGCTTGCGCGCGCTGCGCACGCCGGTGTCACTGCCGTAGAGGGTGTAGTGCTGTTCCAGATGAGTCGCCATCAGCTCGGCCACTTCGGTGGTGGTCGGCGCCGGCGGCACCTCGCCCACAGCCAAATAGTGCTCGATGTCACGAAAGATCCACGGTCGACCCTGCGCCGCGCGCCCGATCATGACCGCATCGGCACCCGTGAATTCGAGCACCGCCTTCGCCCGTTGCGGCGAATCGATGTCGCCGTTGGCGATCACCGGAATCGACACCGCCGCTTTCACGGCGCGGATGGTGTCGTACTCCACCGTGCCGACGGCGAAATCGCAGGCACGGGTGCGGCCATGCACGGTGATGGCCCGCACCCCGACCGCTTCGGCCAGTTGCGCGATGCGCGGCGCATTGCGCGTCAGCGGACTCCAGCCGGTGCGCATCTTCAGCGTCACCGGCACATCGACGGCGGCAACCACCGCTTCGAGGATGCGCGCCACCAGCGCCTCGTCGCGCAGCAGCGCCGAACCGGCGTCGGCGCGGCACACCTTTTTCTTCGGGCACCCCATGTTGATGTCGATGATCTGCGCACCGCGCTCGACGTTGAAGCGTGCCGCCTCCGCCATCTGCGCCGGATCATTGCCTGCAATCTGCACCGCGACGGGCGCCTGCTCACCGTCGTGGTCGAGTCGTCGCATCGACTTCGGTGTCTGCCACAGCTCGGGACGTGAGGCGACCATCTCGCTCACCGCATAACCGGCCCCCAGGCTCCGACACAACGATCGGAACGGACGATCGGTGACACCGGCCATCGGTGCCACGGCGAGCCGATTTTTGAGGGAATAAGGCCCAATGCGCAGCATCAGCGTGCAAGCAGAAAAACGTGGGGGAGCGAAATGCGAGCGTGCGATTATAGCGAGCGCAATGCCCGAAATTTAGGCAACGCACGCACACGCTCGCTCAAGCGCCGACCGGGTGCTCGGCCAGCCAGGCCTCGGGCGTGCGCACCGGACACGGCGCGTGGCGCCGCATCTTCAAGAGCACGCGGTCATAGCTGAGGATGGCGTGGGCGCCGCCACAAAACGCAGTCTCCAGAAATTTCTGGTCGTCGCGGTCGCTGCATCGCCGCAACGCAGCGACCGCCGCAGCGTCGATGCTCACCCATTCGACGAACGGTTCGAGCGTGCCGAGCGCGACGGCGATGCGCTCGGCTGAAAGCGCGAACTGCGGATAGGCCAACACTCGTCGAAGTTCGTCGTGGGTCGCCGCCGACATCAACGGGACCAACGCGCGGGCCTGCCATCCGCGTCGCAGCACCTCATGACGCGGGTCGTCGTACACGAGCGCCGAAACCAGCACGTTGGTGTCGAGCACCAAGCGCGGCGACGCGCTCATCGCGGCGCCCGTTACTGCGCCGTCCAGCCGCCATCCATCGAATAGGCGCTGCCGGTGATCGAACCGCCGGCATCGCTGCAAAGAAACAGCGCGAGCTCGGCCAGATGTTCCGGCGTCACGAAGCGCTCGCTGGGCTGCTTCTCGCCGACCAGCTGTCGTGTGGCCTCATCGATCGAACAGTGCTGCGCGGTGGCGCGGGCCTCGATCTGCTTGCGCACGAGCGGCGTGTCGACCCAGCCGGGGCAGATCGCGTTGCAGGTGATCTGCGCCTTTGCGTTCTCGAGTGCGGTGACTTTCGTCAGTCCGACGATGCCGTGTTTCGCGGCAACGTAGGCGCTCTTGTTCACCGATGCCACCAAGCCGTGTGCCGAGGCGATGTTGATGATGCGCCCCCAACCGCGCTGCTGCATGTCGGCCAACGCGATCTTGCTGGTGTGAAACGCGCTGGAGAGGTTGATCGCGATCACGGCATCCCAGCGGTCGTCCGGAAAATCGGGAATGGCGGCAACGTGCTGAATGCCGGCGTTGTTGACCAGAATGTCGATACGCCCGCAGATGGCGATCGTCTGCTTGACCAGCGCCTGAGCCTCGGCCCCCTTGGCGAGATCGGCGGGAATGAAGTGCACAGGCGTTTTCGCCGATTCGGCAATTTCTTCGCGCAGGCGATCGATGGCCGCCGGATCGCCAAACCCGTTCATGACGATTTCGGCACCCGCCTGCGCCAGACGCCGCGCCATGGCCAGGCCGATTCCGCTCGTCGAGCCGGTCACCAGGGCGACACGATGGTTGAGTTGAGTCATGGTCGTTCCTCCCGCTAACTGGGTTTGCTGCGCAGCATCATAACCGAGCGCATCGGAGGCGACACGTCGGCCGATCGACCGGGGCGGCGAACGTAGAATATGGCGCATGGAACCGAGCTCTCTCGCTGGTCACTTTCTGATCGCCATGCCGGCGATGGAAGACCCCAATTTCAAGGGCACGGTGACCTATCTTTGCGAGCACAACGAGCGCGGCGCGCTCGGCGTCGTCGTCAACCGGGCGACCGACCTGACGATGGAGTCGCTGTTCGAACAAATCGAGATCAAGGTGCCCGATCAGGCGCTCGCGCAGCGTCGCGTGCGCTTCGGTGGCCCGGTGAGCGTCGAGCACGGTTTCGTGCTTCACCGTTCGCACGGCAGCTGGAACTCCTCGATCGTCGTCAGTGATGAGCTCTCGCTCACGACCTCGAAGGACATCCTCGAGGCCGTCGCCGAGGGCAACGGCCCCCGCGAGTGGCTGCTGACGCTCGGCTATGCCGGGTGGGGCGCGGGGCAGCTCGAAGAGGAAATCGCGGCCAACGCTTGGCTCACCGTGCACGCCGATGCCGATCTGCTGTTTGCCACCGAACCGGAAGCGCTGCTCGATGCGGCCATCGCGCAACTCGGCATCGACCGCTTTGCGCTCTCCAGTGTGGCCGGGCACGCGTGAAACCACGCACCTATCTCGCGTTCGACTTCGGTGAACGCCGTATCGGTGTGGCCATCGGCAACGATCTGACCGCGACGGCACGGTCGCTGACCACGATCGAGGCGTGCGATGACGACGCGCGCTTCGCAGCGGTGAAGCGTCTCGTGAACGAGTGGATTCCCGACGCCTTCATCGTCGGCCGCCCGAGCCATCCCGACGGCACCGCCCACGAAATGACGGCGCGCTGTGAGCGTTTTGCGCGGCAGCTGCACGGACGCTTCGCACAGCCAACCTATTTGGTCGATGAGCGCTACACCAGCGTCGACGCAGCGCAGGCGCTGACCGCGCATCGAAGCAAGGCGACACTCAAGAAGGCTGCCATCGATGCCGAAGCGGCAGCCGAGATTCTGCGTCGCTACTTCGCCGAAGGCGCGGTGGCGACCGCATGAAGCGCGCACCGCGATCCCTCGCAGCAAGGCGACCCTCATGAGCGAACACCTCCTCCCCGACGCCGAACTCCTGTTCGCCACGCTGAAAGAACGCATGGCGCCCGCCATCGCCTACGACGCGCGTCTGGTGGGCGTCTACTCGGGCGGCGCGTGGCTTGCCGACCGGCTCGCCGCCGAACTCGACGGCGAGCATCCGGTCGGCTACATCGACGTCTCCTTCTATCGCGACGATCTCGCCACCAGCGGCCTCAAGGCCACGGTGCGGAGCACGCAGATTCCGTTCTCGGTGCAGGATGCGCACATCGTGCTGGTCGACGACGTGCTGTTCACGGGACGCTCGATTCGCGCCGCCGTCAACACGCTGTTCGACTACGGCCGCCCCGCCTCGGTGCAGCTCGCGGTGCTCGTCGATCGCGGCGGGCGCGAGCTGCCGATCGCGGCCGACTACGTCGGCGCGCCGCTCATCGTGGCGCGCGAACTGATGCTCGCGCTCGATCGCCACGACGACGGAACGTTCGTGTTGACGACCGAACCGTGGAAGGCCAGGTGATGCTTGCCCGAAAAAATCTGCAATTGAACGAGCATGGGGATCTGCATCACCTGCTCGCCATCGAAGGGCTGCCACGGCGCATCATCGAGCGCATTCTCGATACGGCGGAGAGCTTCGTCGGCATCAATGAGCGTGAGGTCAAGGTCGTGCCGCTGTTGCGCGGCAAATCCATCTTCAACATCTTCTTTGAAAACTCGACACGCACCCGCACGACCTTCGAAATCGCCGCCAAGCGGCTTTCGGCCGACGTCGTCAACCTCGACGTTGCGCGATCGAGCACCAGCAAGGGCGAGACCATTCTCGACACGATCGCCAATCTGACGGCGATGCATGCCGACATGTTCGTCGTGCGTCACAGTGAGAGCGGCGCGCCGTACCTGATCGCACAGCACGCGGCGCCCCACGTGCATGTCGTCAACGCGGGTGACGGTCGGCACGAACATCCGACGCAGGGGCTGCTCGACATGTTCACGATCCGGCACTACAAAAAGGATTTCACGCGGCTGACCGTGGCGATCGTGGGCGATGTGCTGCATTCGCGCGTGGCTCGTTCGCAAATACACGCGCTGACCACGCTCGGCGTGCCGGAGCTGCGCGTCATCGGGCCGCGCACGCTGCTTCCGCTCGACGCCGAACGGCTCGGCGTGCGGGTGTTCGATTCGCTCGACGAGGGGCTCAAGGGCGTCGACGTGGTGACCATGCTGCGCCTGCAAAATGAGCGAATGAGCGGTGCGCTTTTGCCTTCGGCCAGTGAATATTTCGCACGTTACGGTCTGACGCCGCAGCGGCTCGCGCTCGCCAAACCCGATGCCATCGTGTTGCATCCGGGGCCGATGAATCGTGGCGTCGAGATCGATTCCGCCGTTGCCGATGGCGCGCAATCGGTCATCCTGCCCCAAGTCACCTTCGGCATCGCCGTGCGTATGGCCGTCATGGCGATCCTCGCAGGAGCGACCCGATGAAGATCGCGATTCGCAACGGGCGATTGATCGATCCGGCCTCGGGCAGCGACCGCCAGGTCGATGTCTTCATCGCGGCGGGCCGCATCGTGGCCATCGGGGAGGCGCCGTCCGGCTGGCACGGCAATCGCGATATCGATGCCTCGGGTTGCATCGTGGCGCCGGGCCTCGTCGATCTCGCCGTGCACGTCAAGCGCGGCACCCTCGCCACCGAGATGGCTGCCGCTGCCGCGGGCGGCGTGACGAGCATGGTCTGCTCACCCGACACCGACCCGGTGCTCGACGAGCCGGGCTTGGTCGACATGCTGCGCTGGCGCGCACAGTCCTTCCATGGCGCACGCCTGCATCCGCTGGGTGCGCTGACCAAAGAGCTGGCCGGTGAGCAATTGGCGGAGCTTTCGAAGCTTTCGCTGGCCGGATGCATCGCGTTTTCGCAAGCGGACAAGCCGATCGTCGATCACCAGGTGCTGCTGCGAGCCATGCAGTACGCGACCACCTTTGGCTTTGCCGTGTGGCTGCGCCCGGAAGAGACGCATCTCGCCAAAGGAGGCGTCGCGCATGAGGGCGAAATGGCAACCCGACTGGGGCTTGCCGGCATCCCGTCGAGCGCCGAGATCATCGCTCTCGCCACGCATCTCGAACTCGCTCGCGTCACCGGCACGCGACTGCACGTCTGTCGCGTGTCGACGGCAGACGCGGTGGAAATGTTGCGCGAAGCCAAGCGCCGAGGCATTCGCGTCAGCGCGGACGTTGCCGTCCATCAGTTGCACCTGACGGACGTCGACATCGGCCATTTCGACACCCAATGCCGCCTGACGCCACCGCTGCGCAGCGCCCGCGACCGTGACGCCCTTCGCGCGGGCGTGCTCGACGGCACCATCGATGCGATCGTTTCCGATCACACGCCCCGCCCGGACGGCAGCAAGCAACTGCCGTTCGCCGAGGCCGCCCCCGGCGCCAGCGGACTCGAAACGCTTCTGTCATTGACGTTGCGATTTGCCGACGCGGTCGGCGTCGATCCCGCTCAGGCGTTGGCCTGGATCACGCAACGCCCTGCCGGTGTCGCGAACCTGTCGGCCGGCCGAATCGCCCTGGACGCTCCGGCCGATCTTTGCGTATTCGATGCAACGGCCTACCGCATCGTCAATCGCGCTGGCTTGCGCAGCGCCGGCAAGAATTCACCGTTTCTCGGCTACGAGCTTCCGGGCGTCGTGCGCGCCACGGTGGCGGGTGGCCACATCGCCTACGAGTTGGCCGCTTAGAACTTGTCCGTAAATAAGAGGGGATGGGCAACGCTGGCAGTTTTGTTGCAATCGAGGTGTCTTTTTCGCAACCATGGCGGGGCTATGGTGAGAAAAAGCAACGAAGAGTGCGACGAAACTGCCCAATTGACCGCCCCGGTTTATTTACGGACAAGTTCTTGGTCCCGACGCACCGAAGGCGCGGGCCGCCGGGTCGATGCTCGTCGACCCGCTCCGCGAATGCCCGAGCCGAGGACGATGTCGCGCGACAATCGAGCGCCCGTCGGCGCCCGTTCCTCAGACAGGCGGCAGCAACTCGGCGGCGCTGACGTCGATGCGATCGGCGTAGAACGCGACGATCGCCTTGGCTTGCTCCGCAGCGAGGCGCTCCACGCACGCGCGCGCCTGCAAACCGATGCGCGCGCGCAGCATGCCATCCTCCGCCAGACGTGCGAGCGTGGCCAGCGCATCGCCTTCGGTGGCGACACAGAAGCCATTCACCCCGTGTTCGACAACCTCGGCGAAACCCATGATTTCTCCGATGATGACGACCGGAATCGCCATCGCCATGGCTTCGGCGATGACATTGCCGCCCGTCTCGTACCAGTAGGGATGCGCGCGGTACACGAAGCAGTCGAGTGACGCCAGAAAGTCGACGGCCGATTCCGACCCGGCCGCGATGACTTCGATGCGCTCCCGGCCGTCGCCACGCTCACCGTGCTGCAGCGCCGAAGCGATGACGCTCGCGCCCATCAGTCGCACCCGGTGGCCGGCTCGAGCGACCTCCCGAAAGAACGCGGGATCGTTTGGATGATGTTTCAGGGGGTCGTCACGACAGTGACGCCCGACGGTGAAGGCCGTGCCAGCGCGTGAACGGTGCGGTTCGGATGGCCGGAAGCGCGCAAGATCGGGCATCGGAAGTTCGACCCCGCCCGACAACCCGACGCGAGCGCGAAACTGGGCCGACGGATAGCTGAAGTCCACCCGCAGCCGTCGTCCGCATCGCTCAATTTCGGTGAGTCGCTCCAGAACGGCTTGAGGCTGGTCGATGTTGTTGCGAATCACCAAACGGTGACAGCGCGTGTGCTGCAACCATTCGCCCAACGCGACGAACTGACCGATCAGGACGATCGTACCGTCGGCCGGAAATCGGTGCGACTCGGCGTCGATGACCGTGGCGCCGCTTTCCCGCCAATCCGGGTGAATCGGGGTGGTTGACCACAGCCGCACGGGCAGGTGCGGCGCGAGGATGCGTTGCAGATTGATGGCATGCCGCTCGGATCCGCCCACTTGGGCGAGATCGGCGACGATGTGCACGACGGCAGCATCCCCCGCTGTCGTCGCGACTTCGTCTGGCATCAGTCGTTCGCGAATACGCCCCACCTCACGGTACACCGAGGCAGCAAAGATCGGCGCGTGTCGCCGCTCGGCGCATTGGTGCAATAGTGCGCCCGCCGGCGAATCGGGATCCCGTTGCAGCGCGCGAATGAGGAACCGCTCCGCCTGCGCCTCGTCGCCCACGGCAAGCGCCAGCGCCCCCGCTGCGCCCGCTTGTACGGCATCGCTCAACTCCTCGACCACGATGCCGGCCAGAAGAGCGAGCGCGCGCGTGGACTCGCCCGCCCGCTGCGCCACGTTGGCCCGCTGCAAGGCGTCCACTTGCGCTGTCGGGGTTGCTGGCGCGACGGATGTCGTGGTCTTGATGCCGCCGAGCAGGCCGTGGCAATCCTTGTATCGGCGGCCACTGCCACAGGCACACGGGGCCAGTCGCCCCGGCTGCCGCGCCAATGACGCGGGCCGCGGCGGCGGCGATTCCGCGGGCAACCGGGATAGCCATGCGAGCGCATCATCGCGAACACGGGCGTCGCGCGTCGCACGACTTGCCGCAACACGCGCGGCGGCCACCTCCCCGATGGCGGCAAGCGTCTGTGCCAACGTCAGATGAAACTCGCCAGCATCCGGCATGATGTCGACGGCGCGTTCGATTCGCTTGCGCGCAGACGTCAGTTCGCCCGCTTCGAAATCGAGGCGCCCCAGTCCGTGCAGCGCATTCGGATCATCCGGATACTCCCTCAGTACCGCTTCGAACGTGGCGCGGGCGGCATCGCGGTCGCCCCGAAGGTAGGCGGCCACGGCGGCCCGACTGCCCATCGCCGCGCGAAGCGTGTGGTAGAGGCCGCTGCCCGCCCATTTGGCGCGCAGCAGCGCCTCGTAGGGGATATGTCGTTCGGGGTGCCGGTTGTCACCGACGGCGGTGCCCGACGTGCCGATAGCCGACCGATAGTTGAAGGCCGTCACGGGCACCATGATGAAGTCGTCGTGCTCGGCGATCTGGGCCAGGAAGTCACGATCCTCACACACGCTCAGCCGCTCGTCGAAGCGACACCCCAGCGCGACGACGCGCCGATTGATGAGCGCCGCCGGCCAATAGAAGAGAGGGCCGCAGAACATCAGCGCCCGATTGAACGGAACGCCGAAGGTGCGAATCACGGACCCGTCCGGCGCCAACATCCGTGACGAGCCGTAGAACAGCAATCGGTCGGGCTGTTGACCGGCAAAGCGCAGCATCGACGACACGAAATCGGCGTCGTAGAAGTCATCATCGTCGAGAAAGCAGATCCACTCCCCGGTGGCACCAAGCAATCCAACGTTGGCGGCGTGCGGACGCGGCAGGCGCTGACCGCTGCCGAGCAGCCGGACGCTGTGCCCCGATCGCCATGGCAAATCCGGCAACGGAGGATGATTGCCGCCCGTGGCGTCGACGACGAGCACCTCGATCCGTGCGTGATCCTGCGCCACGAGGGAGCGCAGGGCGTCGCGGAGATACGGGCGCCCCATGCTGCGAACAACGACGGTAACCAGTGTCAAGACAGTTCACGGCCGCCGCCCCGTTCCAGCGGCGGGCGACGACGGCACGATATGGCAATGGTCAAATGCTACGTCATCGGCATGTCCAGGGCACGATGAACATGTAGCGCCTGTTCCCGTCGGCCCCGCAATGCCTAGGCTAACGCGCGATGAGCAGGTCAGCCACCGCACAAGCGATGACCTGAGTCGCGCGACGCAGATCGTCGAGCAACAGATTCTCGTCGGCGCGCTTGGCGTTCGATTCCGGCACCGTGCGCGGCCCCGCACCGTAGAGCACCACGGGAATGCCAGCCTCGCCATAGAGTCGCGCGTCGGTGTAGAGCGGCACGCCGACCGCCGGCAACACCTCGCCAAACACGCGTTCGCCATGGCGTTGCAACGCGGCGATCAGCGGCCGCTGCGCCGCTGACGGTTTCAGCGCCCGGGCAAGCAGCAGGCGCTTGATGTCGACGCGAATGCCGGTGCGGCCCGCAACCGCACCTTCGATGAGCGCGCGCACTTCCGCCTCGACGACGGCCGGGTCTTCCTCGGGAATCAGCCGTCGATCCATCTTCAGCACGACCTTGCCGGGCACCACATTGGTGTTGGTGCCACCGGCAATCTGCCCGACCAGCATCGTCGGCGAATGGATGCCCGCGACCTGCGAACGAATCTTGGCCAGATCAGGCAGCTTGCCGTAGATTGCGTTCAGAATGGCGGTGGCCGCCTGCAACGCATCGTGCCCGGTCTCGGGCATCGAACCATGTGTCGCCGTGCCGTGCACGGTGATTTCGAACTGCAGGCAGCCATTGTGCGCGCTGACGATCGCGTAGCTGAAGCTCGCACCGATGACGCAATCAGGATTCGTCAGTTTTTGCTCGAGCAGATACCCCGGCCCAAGCAACCCGCCGAACTCCTCGTCGTACGTCAGATGGAGTTCCACCGTCCCATCGAGGGGCGCGCCCTGTGCGGCGGCAGCCTTCAGTGCATCGAGAGCAAACGTGAAGCTCGCAATGTCGCTCTTGCTGACGGCGACGCCACGCGCGTACATGCGGCCATCGCGGATTTCACCGCCGTACGGATCGACGCTCCACCCCTCGCCGGGCGGCACGACGTCACCGTGCGCATTGAGCGCGATGGTCGGACCGCGTCCGGAGCCGAAGGATTGGCGCACGATGAGGTTCGTGATCGATTGCATGCCGTAATCGCGCACGCGCTCGGATGGCACCACGTGGCGCTCGACGGTATAACCCTTCGCCGTGAGCAGTGCGGCGGCCTGCTCGGCGGCGCGCGCGTTGTCCCCGGGTGGTGTGTCGGAGGGCACGCGCACGATCGTGCGCAGGAATTCGATCTGTTCGGGATGGTGGCGATCGACATGGTCGGTCAATGTCGCTTCGAGGTTCATGGCGTGTCCGTGGGTTGGGTTGCGTGAGCGGCCGCAATCGCTCGCGTCGGGCTCTGGAAATGCTCGAAGAAGTGCAGCAGCACGAGCGTGGCGACTTCGGCGTCTTCGGCGCTGATGATTTCGTCGGGATGATGGCTGATGCCACGATTGCCGCAACGCACGAAGAGCATGGCCATGGGCATGATGGCAGGAAACGCCATCGCGTCATGGCCGGCGCCGCTGGCCAGGTAACGCGGCGCGATGCCGTTCGCTTCGATCGCGGCGGCGACCTGTTGCTGCAACTCGGCATCGCAGCGGGCGGCCGCTTCGTCGTACAGCGTTTCGATGGCAACGCTCACGCGACGACGTGCCCCGATTCGGCGGATGGCATCGTCGATCGCGGCGACGGCATCGTGGCGCCGGCGATCATCGCCCGAACGCAGGTCGATGGTGAAATCGACGTCCTGCGCGATGACATTGATCGCCCCCGGACGCACGGCGAGCCGGCCGACGGTGCCGACCAGCCCTTCGTGTTCCGTGCAGTGGCGCTCGATCGCGAGCACCATTTCCGCGGCAGCCGCGAGCGCGTCCTGGCGCGCGCCCATGGGCACCGTGCCGGCATGACCGGCGAGCCCGGTGACGCGGACTCGCTGACGCGTCGCGCCAGCGATGGCGGTGACGACGCCGACCGCGAGGCCGGCATCGAGCAATACCGGGCCCTGCTCGATGTGGCTCTCGATGAAAGCGACGACGTTGCCGTGCGCGGCATGCCGGCGATCGAGCGCGCGCCAGCCCTCGGGGTCGCCGCCGAACGCGACGAGCGCGTCGCGCAGGCTCAGCCCCGACTCGTCCGTGCGGTCGAGCCAATCCGGATCGAACTGCCCGGTCATCGCGCGACTGCCGATCAGCGTTGCCGGGAAACGTACGCCCTCTTCATCGCCGAACGCGACGACCTCGATCGTGATGGGCAGCCGCACGCCACGGCGATGCAGATCGCGCACACAGGCGATCGCTGAAAGGATGCCGAACAGGCCATCGTAGCGTCCGGCATTGCGCACGCTGTCCTGATGCGATCCGGTCATGACGACCGCGGCATCGGGTTGGGCGGCGGCGTAGCGGCCGACGATGTTGCCGAGCGCGTCGAACGACGCGCTCATCCCCGCCTCGCGCATGAGGGTGAGCAGGTAGTCACCGGCTGCCCGATGCTGCGGCGACAGGTACGTTCGGGTGATGCGCGGCGCGTCCTCGCTGAAGGTCGCCAGGATGTCGGCTTGCCGCAGGATGTCGGGCCCGAAACGCATGCTGGTCACGTCAGGCCGCGGAAGGCTCGGGATGCACCGCACGCCAGTGACGGGCGATGTCGATGCGGCGTGCGACCCAAACGCGCTCATGGGTCTGCAGGTGATCGAGGAAGCGTTGCAGGCCGCGCAGCCGCGCCGGCTGCCCCAGCAGGCGACAGTGCATGCCGACGCTCATCATCTTCGGCACTTCCTCACCTTCGGCGTAGAGCACGTCAAAGGTGTCGATCAGGCATTGCGCGAAGTCGGCGCCGGTGGCAAAACCGGCCGGAGAGGAGAACTTCATGTCGTTGACACTCAGCGTGTAGGGAACGATGAGCTGATGGCGGACCCTGCCGTTGCCCATCGCCACCGGGAGGTAGAAGGGTAGATCGTCGCCGTAGTGGTCGCTGTCGTACTCGAAGCCACCATGCTCGAGCACGAGGCGCCGCGTGTTCGGGCTGTCACGGCCGGTGTACCAGCCATACGGCCATTGGCCTTGGGTCAAGTCGCGCAGCGTGCGCGTGGCAAGCGCAATCTGCGCGCGCTCTTCATCCTCGCTCATGTGCTGATGGTGAATCCAGCGCAGCCCGTGGCAGGCGATTTCATGTCCGAGCTCGGCGAATGCGGCCGTCGCGTCGGGGTTGCGTGCCAGCGCCGTCGCTACGCCAAATACGGTGAGCGGCAGCTGGCGGCGCGCGAACTCTCGCAGCAGTCGCCAGACACCGGCGCGCGAGCCGTATTCGTACATCGATTCCATCGACAGGTGGCGATCCGGGTAAGCGGCGGCGCCGACGATTTCGGAGAGAAAGGTTTCCGAGGCGGCGTCACCATGCAGCACGCAAGCCTCGCCGCCTTCCTCATAGTTCAGGACGAAGCTGACCGCGATGCGCGCGCGGCCCGGCCAGTGCGCCTGTGGCGGCGTGCGGCCGTAGCCGATCAGGTCGCGGGGATAGTCGGTCGTCCAGGCCATGGCCGAGGAATGCTCACGAAGGAGCGTGCAGTCTAGCCGCTGTTGCAGCGCTCCCGTCGTCGCCGGCGCTTATACAGGGCATGCGCCGACAGCGAGGACCGCGTCGCACGACGGGGCATACTGCGCAACATTCACTGGTGTTGCGTTCGGAGTGCCCATGCTTCGTTTTTCGGCCAACCTGTCGTTTCTGTTTCAGGAGCTACCGTTGCGGGAGCGGTTCGCGGCTGCGGCGGCGGCGGGTTTTCAGGGTGTCGAGTACATGTCGCCGTACGACGAAGATGCGAACGTGTTGCGCTCGCTGCTGCGAGGACACGGCCTGTCGCAGGTGTTGTTCAATCTGCCGGCAGGGGATTGGACGCGCGGCGAGCGGGGCCTCGCCTGCCTGCCCGATCGCGTCGTCGAATTTCGACAAGGCGTGGCGACGGCGCTGCGCTACGCTGCGGCGCTCGACTGCCCTCGTCTCAATTGCCTGGCCGGCATCGCCTCCCCCGACGTTGAGCCCGAGCGGGCGCGAGCAACGCTGATCGATAACCTGCGCTTCGCGGCCAGCGCATGCGAGGCGGCGGGCGCGACGCTGCTGCTCGAGCCGATCAACCGGTTCGATATGCCCGGGTACCTCGTCCAGCGCACGGTGGATGCGCTGGCGATCATCGATGCCGTCGGCAGCCCGCATCTCCGGCTGCAATACGATGTCTACCACGCGCAGCGCACGGAGGGTGAACTCGCCGCCACGCTGAGGGCGCATGTCGGGCGCATCGGACACATCCAGATTGCCGACAATCCGGGGCGGCATGAACCGGGCAGCGGCGAAATCAACTACGGGTGGTTGCTGCGCCACATCGACGCGCTCGGGTACGAGGGCTGGGTGGGCTGCGAATACCATCCACGCACGACCACGGTGGCCGGGCTCGGGTGGATGCGCAACGTGGCACCGTAGTCGCCGTCCGCGATGGCCCGTATAGCGGTCGCGTTATGACGGGAAGCGCCGCGACGGCTTATGCTGCAAGTCGCGCGGCGCGCTGTGACACTCGGGACTTGTCCCGGCGTGCAACGGAGGCGGCGGTGCAGCCCGTTGTTCGATCGACCCTTGCCATGCCCACGCTCGACGAAATCAATCGCTTCAGGCCTGCCGAGTTTTCCCGTGCATTCGGCGCCGTCTACGAGCATTCGGCGTGGATCGCGGAGCGCGCGTTCGCGCTGCGGCCGGCGACGGGCTTTGCGTCACGCGCAGCCGTGCATGCGGCGTTGGTGGCGACGGTGCAGGCCGCAGGCGCTGACGAGCAACTCGCGCTGCTCGATGCCCACCCCGAACTCGCTGGCAAGGAGGCGGAAGCGGGTGCGTTGACCGCGGCATCGCAACGCGAGCAATCCGCCGCGGGGCTGATCGGGCTGACGAGCGAGGAGACGCAGCGGTTGCGCGCCTTGAATGCGCGTTATCGTGATCGTTTCGGATTCCCGTTCATCATTGCCGCGCGCAACAACACCCGCGCGGCAATCTTCGGCGCGCTTGAAGCGCGTCTGCACAACACCCGCGCGATGGAGATCAACAACGCGCTGATGCAAGTCGGCGAAATCGCTCGGCTGCGTGTGTTCGACTTGATCGAGGCGTAGGCATGGGCAGACTTTCGACGCATGTGCTCGACACCGTTCACGGTACTCCGGCGGCCAACGTGGTCATCGAATGGTTCGCGATGGACGGCTCGCCGCGATTGCTGGGAACGGCGCGCACCAATGACGATGGGCGCACCGATGCCGCGTTGCTCGAAGGCGATCGCCTGCTTGTCGGGCGCTACCGATTGCTCTTTCATGTCGGTGACTACTTCCGCCGTCGTGGTCTGGTGCTGCCCTCCCCAGCGTTTCTCGATGTCGTGACGGTCGATTTCGGCGTCGCTGACGCGAGCGCCAATTACCACGTCCCACTGGTGTGTTCCCCGTGGACCTATGCCACCTATCGCGGAAGCTGAGGCAGGCATGGCAACGCTGATTGCCGTCACATGGCGCGATAGCCGCTTGGTGAAGATTGCGCCGGTCCTGTTGCGATGATGGAATCCTACGTCGCCGATTGGCTCAATCTGCTGCTGCGCTGGCTGCACGTGATCACCGGCATCGCGTGGATCGGTTCTTCGTTCTATTTCGTTTGGCTCGACAACAGCCTGGTCAAGCCGACCGCACCCGAACTGAAGGAGAAGGGCGTCGACGGCGAACTTTGGGCCGTGCACGGCGGCGGGTTCTACAACCCGCAGAAGTACCTGGTCGCCCCGAAAGCGCTGCCCGAGCATCTGCATTGGTTCTACTGGGAGAGCTACTGGACATGGATGAGCGGCTTTGCGCTGTTCGTCGTGCTGTATCTCTTCAACGCCTCGACGTTTCTGATCGACGGCAAAGTCCATGCGTGGGGCTCGCCGGCAGCGGCTGTGCTCGCCTCGCTCGTCTTTCTGGTGATGGGGTGGGTCGTCTACGATGGCATTTGCCGGGCCTTTGGGCAGCGCGCCCACGGCGAGCGCATCGTTGGTGTTTTGGTGGCGATCTACGTCGTCGCCGCGACCTGGGTGGCCTGCCATCTGTTTGCCGGCCGCGCGGCGTTTCTGCTGACTGGCGCGATGCTCGCCACGGCTATGAGCGCCAACGTGCTGATGGTGATCATTCCGGGCCAGAGAAAGACGGTGGCGTCAATGAAAGCGGGCCGCACGCCCGACCCAATCCATCCGCTGCGCGCGAAGCAGCGTAGTGTGCACAACACCTATTTCACGCTGCCCGTGCTGTTCGCGATGCTGTCGAACCACTACAGCATGACCTATGGCGCGCCGCAAAACTGGCTCGTGCTGACGGTGATCATGCTTGCCGGTGCGCTGATCCGCCAATACTTCGTGGCGAGGCACAAGGGGCGATCGGACTGGGGCTTTTTTGCGGCGGGAGCCTTCCTGCTCATCGCCGTTGCGGCGTGGCTCGCGCCCGCATCCGACCGCGACGTGGCGCTCGATCGTGCGCCGACTCCCGGGGAGATTCGCGGCATCATCGAAGTGCGCTGCCAGCCTTGCCATAACGCGCAGACGTTTTCGAAAAACATCCAGCTGCATACGCCGGAGTTGATTGCGCGTAACGCGCCGTCCATCTACCAACAGGTGGTCGTCGCGCGCACGATGCCGCTCGGCAACGCGACCGCGATGACCGAGGGCGAACGCGCCGCACTTGCCGCGTGGGTTCGCGCGGGCGCCCCGATGGAGACGGCAGGGCACTGAACCCGCCGAGCGACGGCCGCGCGAGCCGGAAGGCGCGCGTCCGTTGTCCATTCTCCGATACAACTTTTCTCGCAAACGACGTCTATAACGGGCTTGGGGCGCGATTCGAGCTGATGTCGACTTTCGCTACTTTTTGCCGCCAAGCCCGTTGTGAACGCCATTTGAGCAAAAAGTTGTTGTGAAAATTGGGGATGACTGCGCGGTGATTTATGCCCAAATGCCCGATAATTGCGCCCGAAGCTGGCCGGGCAGTCGCTGGTTGCGCAAGCAACGGGAGGAAGGTCCGGGCTCCATCGAGCAGGGTAGCGGCTAACGGCCGCCCGCTGAAAGCCGCAAGGTACAAGGCGAGGAACAGGGCCACAGAGACGAGCGTATTCAGTTACGGTGAAACGCGGCAACCTCTACCCGGAGCAATACCAAATAGGCACGCGCCGTGAGCGAGCGATCGCTCACCCAAGGCGGCTCGTCGGAGCGTGCGGGTAGGTAGCTAGAGCCCATCGGTAACGATGGGCCCAGAGGAATGACTGCTACGGCGGGGCAACCCGCCGACAGAACCCGGCCTACAGGCCAGCTTCCCTCAATTCAGGTCGCCGCAGCGCGCGCGGCGCTCAGGTCGGTTTGCCGGCGTGCTTGGCGATCAGCTCCAGCAGTTGATCATCCTGATACGGCTTGCCGAGATATTCGTCGACGCCCAGCTCCTGCGCGTGGCTGCGGTGCTTCTCGGCCGTGCGTGACGTGATCATGATGATCGGAATTCGGTTCTGCCGATCATCCGCCTTGATCGTTTTGGTGAATTCGAAGCCATCCATCCGTGGCATTTCGATGTCGAGCAAGATCACGTCCGGGTTGTGGTCGGCAAGGACCTGCAGGGCATCGAGGCCGTCTTTCGCCGTCAGCGCACGATAGCCTTCGCGCTCGAGCAGCCGCGTGGTGATCTTGCGCACGGTAAGCGAATCGTCCACGACGAGCACCAGCGGCGCACGCGGCTGGACTGTCTGCGGCGGTTCATCCAGCGGCCCCAGGGCGTCGTTCGCGGCGTGCGTTTCGGCCATGGCCGGCGTCGCCAACGGTTCGACCGTGGGCGTCGGCGCGAAAGCAACGACGTCCGCCGCTTCGAGTGTCGGCTCCAATGGGTGATCGATCGTTGGCGCCAATTCATCGATGCTCGGTACCGACGCCGCGACCAACGCATCCGCGGCGGACGACGAAGGCGTCTCGGCGCCAGCCTCGATCACCGCCGAAGAAGGCACCTCCGCTGCGCTCGGCGGCGTCACCAACGGCGTGCTCGCCGTCGCCGAGACGGTCGGCACGGGTGCAACGGTCACCCCAGCCTGCCGTTGCAGCGCCGGACGCGCCTCCTGCGCCAGCATCAGGTTGATGGGGTTCAGCAGCAGCGTGATCGTGCCGTCCGCGAGCACCGTCAGACCGGCGAGCCCGGGAACACGCGCCAATTGCGGCCCGTAGGGCTTGGCGACGACCTCTTGGTTGCCAACGATGTGATCGACTTCGATGGCGACGCGCAGATCACCGGAGCGCAGGACCATCACCGGCCCGGTGCGCAATTCGCGCGGGGCGTGCGGCAGCCGCGTCATGGCGCCCAGCGAGCGGAACGCAAGCTGCTCACCACCATGCAGCAGTTGCCCGCTCGCCGCGGCGGCGGCTCGTTCGCGGCCCGGAATCTGGCGCACTTGTTCGATGATCGACGAGGGCACGCCGAACGTCGTTTTTCCGACACTGACCAGCAGCACCTGAGTCACGGCGAGCGTGAGCGGCACCGCCAGCGTGAACGTCGTTCCCATGCCATCGACGGAGTGCGCTTCGACACGACCGCCGAGTGCGGTGACCTCATTACGCACGACGTCGGTACCGATGCCGCGGCCCGCCACGGCAGTGACCGTGTCGGCCGTCGAGAAACCCGGTTGAAAGATGAATTCCAGCAGTTCGGCCTGGCTCGCCGGTTGCGAGGCGTCGAGCAGCCCAAGTGCAATGGCGCGCTCGCGAACCTTGTCGAAGGCAACGCCACCACCATCGTCTGCCAGCGACATGACGACTTCGTTGCCCTGCTGGCGAACACTGAGCGTGATCTCGCCGATCTCAGGCTTGCCCAGATCGTGTCGTACCGCTTCACTCTCGATGCCGTGCACCAGCGCGTTGCGCACGAGGTGCTCGAGCACCGGTGTCAGGCGTTCGAGCACGCTGCGGTCGATTTCGATGCGTCCGCCGCGAATATCGAGGTTGGCGCGCTTCTTGAGGTCTTTCGCGGTTTGCCGCAAGGTGCGGTAGAGGCGGTCGGAGATGTTGGTGAACGGCACGGTGCGCAGCGTTTGCAGCCGCAGTTGCACCGAGCGCGACAGACGGGTCTGTACCGACAGCGCGTTTTCCGCATCGGCCAGGCTCTTCAGCAGGCTCTGCTGCACGGTGGCGACGTCGTTGACGCCCTCTGCGAGACCGCGCGTCAGCTCCTGGAATCGCGTGTAGCGATCGAATTCGAGCGGGTCGAACTGCGACTCCTGATCGAGCCGCGACTGAATCTGCGATTCGCCCTGGATCTCGATTTCGCGCAGTTGCGTGCGCAGGCGCACCACCGAGGCGGTGAGATCGAGCAGGCCCGCCTTCAGGTTGCGCATCTCCGCTTCGATTCGCGACCGCGCGATCGCGATTTCACCCGCCTCATCGGCGAGCGATTCGACGGAATCGCTGCGTACACGCAGGAAGCCGGCTGCCACCGCTTCGCCCGCAGTCGCCGTGGCATGCACCGCCGTGACGGGTTTGACCGCCAGGCGCTGGGCCAGCTCGGAAACCGATGCCCGCTCCGCGGCAACCGCTGGCGCACCCGGCACCTCCGGCGAAACGGAAACGGGTGCCACCGTCTCGGTGATGGCGTCGCCTGCAGCCTCCGCCACCGACTCCGGTTTCGCCTGATAACGCGGAAGCACGGCGTCGCGTTCACCGTGCGTCAGTCGCTCGAGGAGGAACGCAATGTCGTCGAGTGATTCGTCGAACGCGTCGAACACGACGGGTGTCGGTTCGCCACCCACCTCGAGCAGACGGGTTTCGAAGCGGTGCGCCAACTCGCCCAGACGCATCGCGCCAGCCATGCGGGCGCTGCCCTTGAGCGTATGCAGCGTGCGCTTGAGTGCATCGGAAAAACTGCTGTCCGTGGGCTGACGGCGCCAACCGCTGACCTGTTCACTGGCGCGCGGGTAAAGCTCCTGCGCTTCTTCCAGGAAGATCGGCAGCACTTGTTCGTCGATGTCATCGCGAACGTCGGCCAGCGGATCTTCCTGCGCCGCCGTCGACACCGGCGCGGACGCGGGTGTCAGCATGGCGGCCGAGGCCGCCGCCCCATGCAGCGACGGCGTAGTGAGCAACACGGCCGCGCCGGTGGGGGCCGTCACGGGCGCTGCGGACGCAGCCGACACCGGGGCGCGCTCGGGTGCGGGCGACGGTTCCGGCGTTCGCCACAATGGCTGCGGCGCAGGTTGCGGCGCGATCCACGACGTTGTCGCAATGGTCGGCGCAGTCGCCGCAACGAATGCCGCCGTGGTCGTGGCCGCAGCGCCCAGCGCGAACTCTCCCAAGTGCAATGGGGGTTCCGATGCCGGCGAGTCGGCGCTGTCGGTGTGTCGCAGGTCCGGTGGCGCCAGCACCGGCTCCGACGCCGGAAGGGGCGCCGGTGGATGCTCAGGCTGCGCGGTCAGCTGCGCATTGGCAGGCACTTCCGGCGCCGTCGCGGCGACATCGTCGAGCGTCGGCTCGTCGAAAAGCACCTCAATGGGCGCTGCCGTCGTCGGGACGGCTGCGCTGGCTACTGCGGGCGCAACGTCGATCGGCGGGAACGATGTGTCGAATTCGGATGCGCCAGCGGCCGTCGTGACCGGCGCGCTGGGCGCGTGATCCTCGGCATGGGAGCGTTCGAGCAGTTCGACCTCCACGCCACCGATCTCGCGAGCCCCGGTTTCCGCCATCAACGCACGTAGCCTGGCCCGCGCCTCGTCTTCCTCGGCCGTCTCTTCGGGCGTCAAGGGTGACTGCGCCTGCAAGCGCAAGGTTGCGGTGCGCAGGCACTGAATGGCCGCTGCCAGCGTCGGCAATGTCTGCGCGGTCATTTCCGAGCGGCGAAGCGCCACCAATGCACTTTCAAGCAGACCGGCGAAATCGCCGATGTCACGGAAGCCAGCCGTTCGATGGATGCCGCAGAGCGTGTGGCTCGCGCGCACCATGTCATCGCTGGGCAACAGTGACGGATCAAATTGCAGCAGCGCGAGTTCGCTCTCGAGCGTCTGAAGATGCAGGCGCGTCTCGTCGGTCAGGATCGAGAACAGAGCGCGCGAAACGGGCACGCCACGGACATTCAGTTCGTCTGCAGCGAACGACGGGGTGACCGCTTCAGGTGCGATCGTGAGGGAAGCGACGGGCGCGGCGCTCGAATCGTTCGCCGAAGGGGGGGAGCTCGGCAGCGGTTGCGCAAAGTGCTGCACTTCCGGGTGCTCGGGTTCCATGTCCACTTCAATGAGCGGCAACACCGAGTCGTACAGCGGCTCTTCGGGCGCCAGCGACATCGCGCCAGCGACCGTTGCAGCCGGCGGCGCCGGAGGAGCAACCTCGGCCTTCGGCGTTGGGGCCGGACGGTGCCCGCACGCGTCGAGCCACGTGTCGAGCGCCCCAACCTCTACCGAGACCGAGCCATGATCGTGCAGCACCCCGACCCAACCCGTGAACGCTTCCGAGGCAGCCCCGATCAGACGCAGCTCCGCCTCACTCGGCGGGCGATCTTCCTCGATGGCTTCGTTGAGAACGCGCTCGACACGCCACGCCACTTCGGCCAGATCAGTCTGGCCCACCATGCGTCCACTGCCCTTCAACGTGTGGAAAGCGCGACGAATGTCGACGAGCAAGTCACGACGGCCGTGTTGCGCCTGAAGCAGTGCGTGGTTGTCGCGAATGGTTGCGGCAACCTCAGTCGCCTCCTCGACGAAGATGTCGAGCAGCGCACTGTCTCGCTCGTCCGGCTGCGATTCAACGAGACGCGACGTTTCCTCCGATGTCGGAGGAATCGCCGCCGTGCCTCCGACCACCGCGGCCACGGCGGCCGTCAGCGCCTCGGCATGACCGTCATCATGATCGAGCAGGCGCAGCGCCTCGCTCGAGGCCTGCGTGAGGCCCGCGTCGGACAGCAACTCAGCATCCTGGCGAACCCCTTGGAGCGTCGAGCGCAGCGTGTCGCGAAGTCCTTCAAGTTCAGGTTGTTCGTGAATCGCCCGCGCCAACGGCCGCAGCATGCGCTGTCGCTCGGCGAGCGAACTCTCGACGCTCTCCTCGCTATCATCGCTGTCGACCTCGGCACCCACCTCGGTGCCGCCGAGGAACCGTCGCTTGAGCCCCGCGAGCACTTGGTCGGCATCGCGATCGCGACGTTCACGAACGTCGATGTAGAAGCTGAGGCCCGCAAGCACGTCAGCGAGCGAATCGATGTCTTGCGCGCTAAGTTCCGACTCGCTGCGCACCGCGTCGATCAAACGATCCGACGTCTTGGTGAGCAGTTCATTGGCATCGTTCCATCCGAGCATGCGCATCGCGCCCGACACCTGCCCGAGCAGCGCGGGCACAGGTTTCAGCTCTTCGATCGCGCCACGGTCGCGGAACACGGCGTCGAGCGCCTGCTCGACGAGGCGCATGTTGGCGCGGATTTCACGCGCCACCTGCGATACCGTCTGTCGCTCCTGGGCCAGGCGGGTGAGCGAATTGTCTTCGACTTCGGCGCGCAACTCCACCGGAATCGGCGCGTTGCTGGCGGCGTGCTGCAATCGCCGCAACGCACGATCGACTTGACCGCGGAACGACGAGGGCAGCGCGGCAATGTGCTCGACCGCCGTTTCAATCAGAATCAGACTGGTAGCGAATTCGATGGATAGATCATCGCCAACCGCCTTGCCCTCGGCCACTGTTTGCGCTGCGGCCGCGATGCCTCGCCCGAGGTTGGAGAATTCGACCATGTGCAGCGCATCGCACGCCGCGGGCAGTTCAGCCGTTGCTTCGCGCAGCTTTCCGAACGCATTCGCGCGCCCCGCGTTGAACCCTGTCCATGCGTCCTTGCACCGGGTAACGATCGCATTGAGCGCGTCGATCGCCGGCTGCAGCGATACGACATCGATCTCGCGTGGCACGCGCTTCGGCACCAGCACATCGAGCTCGTAGAGGAGCTTGACTTCGTCGACCAAGGGGTTGCCGTTGCGCGAACGGGCGACGTGATAGAGCACCTCGCGACGCAGCCGGTCGGCGACCCGGGTCGAACCTTCGACAAAGCGCCGCATCTGCAGATCGATGCGTGCCAACAGTTGCTTGAGAGCGGTCGATGGCTCCACCATCCCGGTCTGCGTCGCCACGAGCAGTGCGTGCACGCTCCACCAAAACGAGCGTTGCGATGGCAGCGGATAAGCCGCCTCGATCTCGGATACCACGCGCCGCATCTGGTCCAACCCGGCATCACTGCCTCGTAACCACTGCAAAAGGCCAGTCTGGAAGTCCCGCCGCTGACGCAGCAGGAACATGGGCATGCGAGACGGCTCGGGCGGAACGGCGTCATGCAGTTTCGTCGGGCGGCGGGATAGATCAGGGAAAAACAGATCAGCCGGACCAAATTTGGCGTTACGCAGCTTTCCGAGCGCCAGGTACTCGGGGATCAGTCGCAACGGCACGGGTGGCGACCCGCTCTCCATCTCCTTGAGATGGGACAACAGGCGACGACACCCCCGGTCGATCAGGTCGAGCGACTGCGGCCCGACGACCTCGACGTCGGCGCCGAAGTGACGCTCGAATTCCTGAACGAGTACGGCAAGCCCCTCGATTCCAACGAGCTCGAAGGCGCCCGCTACGCGGTGCAGATCGGCGCGGACCCCGTCGCGCACGGCCGCCGACGGGGCGGCGCGCAGCTTCGCAATGCCATCGAGGGCACGGTACAACGCGCTGTCAATTTCCGCCTTCACCCAAGTGATGGGGCCACTGTCGAGTTCGAGCGGAATATCAATCGCCACGGTTTGAGTTTCCCGGTTGGGTTAGACCTTGAAGCCGGCCACCGAACTGCGCAGCGTTTGTGCCAGACGCCCCAGTTCTTCGATGGAGACGTTGGTCTGCTGCGTACCCCTGGACGTCTCTTCGGTCACCGCGAGAATGTCCTGCATGCCGCGCGTAACCTCCGAAGCCGAAGCCGATTGGCCTTGGGTTTGCACCGAAATGTTGCTCACGAGACCGGCGAGATCGCGCGACACACGTCCGATTTCGGTCAGCGCCTGACCTGCGGCGTCGGAAAGCCGCGTTCCCTCCACCACGCCCTGCGTCGTCTTCTCCATCGCGTTCACGGCGTCCTGGGTGTCCGCCTGAATCGCGCGAACGAGCGCTTCGATCTGTTTCGTTGCCTCAGCCGAGCGTTCCGCCAATCGCTGCACCTCTTCCGCAACCACCGTGAATCCGCGTCCCGCTTCACCCGCGGAGGCGGCCTGAATGGCTGCGTTCAGCGCGAGAACGTTCGTTTGCTCGGTAATGTCGGAAATCAGCTCCACGATTTCGCCGATCTCCTGGGAGCTTTCGCCAAGCCGCTTGATTCGCTTCGAGCTTTCCTGGATCTGCGCACGGATTTCGTTCATGCCCGCGATCTGGTTCTGCACCGCGAGGGAGCCTTTTTCCGCCACGCTCAGTGATTGTTCCGCGACCTTCGCACCTTGCGTTGCTGAGGCAGACACCTCGCCGATCGACTGCGCCATCTGCAGCACGAGCGCACTGGAACGCTGGATCTCACCGGACTGGCGCTGCGACGCTTGATACAGTCGCTGCGAAATGGCTTGCGCAGCTTGCGTCGCGCTGGTCACTTCGCCGGTCGTCGCGTTGATGTCCGACACCACCTTGCGCAATTCGTCGACCGTGAAGTTGATCGAATCGGCGATCGCCCCGGTGACGTCCTCGGTCACGCTCGCCTTGACCGTCAGGTCGCCATCGGCGAGGGTGCCCATCTCGTTCAGCAGGCGCAGAATCGCCTCTTGGTTTCGTTGGTTTTCACGCTCGTTCTCGGCGGCGCGGACCCGTGCTTCGTTCAGGAAGAGGTAGCCCAAGGCAACGCCGAGCAGCAATGACAGCACACCGAAGAGCGCGGCGAGGTAGATCGCGAACGTCGCGGTTGCACCGGCCCCCTCGTACGCGGCGGTCAGTGTTTGCGCGTCTTTCATCAACGGTTCCGCCTGCGACGTGATGACCTTCGCCGCCTGCTTGCCCGCCAGCAGGCGAGGCATCGCTCGCAACACTTCGACGAGGCGCTTTTCCGTGTCCTGGAAGCGTGCCCCGAGCTCGGTGAGCGTCTGCCGTGCGTCGCCGTCGCGGATGGCGCTTACGCGCAGTGCATCGCTGCCTTGCAGTAGTCCGTTCACGATATCGCGGAATGTTGCCGTGTCTTTTCCGAGCAGAAAGGCCACGTCGGAATCAACCTCATCACCGACCAGGGCATTGGCGTTTTTGGCAATGCGCTGCGTCAGCATGACCAAGTTGTTTGCCAGCGCAATTTCCCGTCCGCTGCCGGATGCCAGTTGCGTCGCAAGCTGCTCGGCAAGCTCCAGAAGACCTTGGTTACCCTGGTTCACGTTACTGACCGCCTGCGACAGTGACGTGAGAATGCCGCGCGCCGCCAGCAGTTCATCGACCTTGGCGTCGACGGTTGCCCAGCCCTTTTCAACGCTGCCCATGGCGCTGCGAACGGTTTCATTTTGCGGTTCGCTGACTGTCACTCCGTGATAGTCGCCGCCACTTGCCAGCGCCTTGAGGTTGGCCCGAAATTGGTCGCGGCTGGACTGCAGAACGTCGAACCCGGTGGCGCCGCCCAGCTCCGATTGCGCGGCACCGCGCGCCAACCGCTGCGCCAACATCTGCATTTCGTTGGCAGCGTCACGCTGCGCCGCGTTTTTGCGCGCTTCAAGGGCGTACCAGCCAAAAAGCAACAGCATCAGAATGAAGCAAACGGCCAGCGCTCCCGCGAGGTACTGGAACTGCTGGTTGGTCGGCAGATGTCCGATCAGCGGGAGTTGGCGAGCCGATTTGTTACCGCGCGCCGCGACGCGCAGTTGCTCGACGACCGACACCGCGCGCGTCGGATCGTAGGCATTCGCCATCCCGGTATCGCCGGCGAGCGGTGCCGCGACGACAGTTGGAATGTCCGGCGCCGGCTCCGACCCCTTGCCCTTGAACACCTTTCCCAGTTTCAGCTTCATAGCCTCATCCCATCCATACTCAGCGAACGATCTGCACGAAATCGCCATCCACCGCGAGTCGCTCCAGATCAACCTCGATCCAGGGCGTCCCATCGCGGTCAAGCCAGGTTCCCGCCTCCCAAGCGGCCGCATGCGCTGTGTCCTGCGGTCGCATCTCATCCAATTGGCGCAGCCCGATCACGCGTGTGACCACGACACCGGCGCGCGCTCGACTCAGTCGCTGCCCGAGCAGCACGAGTCGTCGCGCGGCTAGATCGGACTTGACCCGCAACCCGAGCCATGCCGCAATGTCAGATACCGCATACAGCGTGCCGCGCACGTTGGTGACACCGAGAAACCAGGGTTGCGTCAGCGGGACGGCCGTGATGTCGCCCAAAGGCAGCACCTCGGAAACGTCGTCGAGATCGAGCAAGTAGCCGCGGTCACCCACTTGGACCGCGAGCCGCGAATGACGCTTGGGCAATTCCGCAGCCTGCCGCAGTCGCTTGGCAAGCGCCTCCTGAAAGTCCCTCAGTCTGTTCTTGTCGCGCGCCACCCAGCGCCCCCTTCATTCATTTGCTTGACCGGATACATCGCCGCGCTCACCGCATGGGTGAACGATGCGATGACCTACCCCCCCAGTCGCGTGATCTTCTCCAAAAGGTCACTGGCTACGATCGGCTTGACGATGTAGTCGCGTGCCCCTTGGCGCAGCCCCCAAATCTTGTCGGTTTCCTGGCTCTTCGTGGTGCAGATGATCACCGGAATGTGCTTTGTCGCTTCGTCGCGCGCAATGACGCGCGTCGCCTGAAACCCATTGAGCCCCGGCATCACCACATCCATCAGGATCAGGTCGGGCAGGACAGTCTTCGACTGGGCGACTGCCTCCTCACCGCTGTCGCACGTGACGACTTCGTAGCCCGCTTTGATGAGCATCTCCGAGAGGACGTGTCGTTCCGTCGGGGAGTCATCGACAACCAGAATCTTCTTTATCGGCATAGCGCTTCCTGTTTACTCGGTACGTTCGCGACTGGCGAAGGACGCGACCGCCGAGATCAATGTCTCCTTGGTGAATGGCTTCGTGAGGTACTGATCAGACCCGACCATGCGGCCACGTGCTCGATCGAACAGTCCGTCCTTCGAGGAAAGCATGACGACCGGCGTCGACTTGAACTTGGCATTCTTCTTGATCAACGCGCAGGTCAGATAACCGTCGAGCCGCGGCATCATGATATCGACGAAGATGACGTCGGGCCGGTGGTCGGCAATTTTGGCCAGTGCATCGAAGCCGTCTTCGGCGAGGATGACATGGCAACCAGCCTGCAACAGAAAAATTTCCGCGCTTCGGCGGATCGTATTGCTGTCATCGATGACCATGACCTTCAGGCCGTCGACGTCCGATGCTTCCTTGCTCATTGCTGCTGCCCGGTTGTGTATGCCATCAGTATGTCATCAGAATGGGAGAATTTCCGTGCAAGTGTGCCACGCGAACCCTCGGTTTGCATCGATTGCCAAGCCAAAACAGCGCAAATTCATAGGTTTGTCGACGCTTTGCAACGTAAGCCCTCAATATTAAGGTCTCACCAAGGGCGCTCTGTGGGATTGTTGCCTCACCGCTGATTCAGGCCGAGGAACAGGCGATATGCAACATTCTTCGTCTCCTCAATCCACGCGTAGCCCAGCGACGCGACGCGTTGCAGAAAGCGCTCGAGTTCGGCGTCTTCCCCCTGTGGAACCTGTATCCCTGCGAGTACGCGACCCGTATCTGCCCCATGGTTGCGGTAGTGGAACAGCGTGATGTTCCAGTCATCACGCATGACCAGCAAAAAATGCGCCAGCGCGCCTGGGCGTTCCGGAAAATCGAATCGAAACAGACGTTCGCCGGCAGCACCAGGCGCGTGGCCGCCGACCAAATGGCGGATGTGCAGCTTTGCCATCTCGTTGTCGGTCAAATCGACGGCCGCCATGCCAGCGCGCTTGAATTCCCGCACGAGCTCGGGTGTATCTCGTTTGTGTGAGACCTCGACGCCGACAAAGACGTGCGCTTGCTCGCCGCCAGCGAATCGATAGTTGAACTCGGTCACGGAGCGCGGACCGAGCACTTCGCAGAACGCGCGGAAGCTTCCTGCGCGCTCCGGAAGCGTGACGGCGAGAATCGCCTCACGCGCCTCCCCGATCACGGCCCGCTCAGCGACGAAACGCAGGCGATCGAAGTTCATGTTGGAGCCGCATGCGACCGCGACCAGCGTCTTCCCCTTCAACCGGTGCCGCTCGGCGTATTTCTTGAGCCCGGCGATCGCTGCGGCGCCACCCGGCTCCAGCAGTGACCGACAGTCCGTATAGACGTCTTTGATCGCCGCACAGATTTCGTCCGTCGTCACCAAAATCGTGTCATCGACGTACTGCTGGCAGAGCCGAAAGGTTTCCTCGCCCACTTGTTTGACCGCAATGGCATCGGCGAATAAACCCACCGTCGGCAAAGTGACGCGCCGCCCGAGACGAAGTGACTCCACCATCGCGGCGGAGTCGGTCGGCTGAACAGCAATGATTCGCGTCTTTGGGCGCACTGCCTTGACATACGAAGCTATGCCAGCAATCAGCCCGCCGCCGCCCACCGCGACGAATATGGCATCGATGTCCGCCTGATGCTGCCGCAGGATTTCCATGCCGATCGTCCCTTGGCCGGCAATGACATCGGGATCATCGTAGGGGTGAATGAACGCCTTGTTTTCCGTTTTGACGAGTTGCTGGGCGCGCTCATACGCATCGGAGTACGACTCACCGTGAAGCTCTACCCGCGCCCCTCTCGCCTTCACCGCGTCAATCTTGATCGCTGGCGTCGTGGTCGGCATCACGATCGTCGCCTCCACGCCAAGCCGCTGTGCCGCGAGCGCGACACCCTGCGCATGATTGCCGCTGCTGGCAGCGACGACGCCCCGTGCAAGCTGCTTCGCCGGCAGATGCGCCATCTTGTTGTAAGCGCCCCGGAGCTTGAATGAGAAGACGGGCTGTTCGTCTTCTCGCTTGATCAGCACGTGATTATCCAAGCGCGCCGACAACACGGGCGCCGGGGTCAGCGATGTTTCGACGGCAACGTCGTAGACCTTCGCGTTCAGGATGCGAATCAAATAGTCCAAAGTATCCTCATGCGGGCCGAGCTCACGCTCGGGTGACGTGTGATAGCCTGATGCAGATTAGCGAGCCGGCGGCTCGCATTCTAGACTTGAGCGCACGGAGTGAATCTGCGCGTTCACGTCGCTGATCGCAACGATGGACGCAACCACCCAAAACGCACGGAAACTCGCCGCTGCCCGCGCGGCACTTCGCTTCGTCGTTCCCGACGCGATACTGGGCGTCGGCAGCGGCAGCACCGTCAACGCGCTGATTTCTCTGTTGCGTACGAGCGAATTGAACATTCGTGGCGCCGTTGCCGCTTCGGAGACAAGCGCGGCCGCGCTGCGGCTCGCCGGGATCGCGGTTCTTGATCTCAACGAAATCGACAGCCTCCCCGTCTACATCGATGGCGCCGACGAAGTCGATGCCGATCTTTGCATGATCAAAGGGGGTGGTGCCGCCTTGACTCGGGAGAAAATTCTTGCCCATGCCGCCACGCAATTCGTATGCATCGTTGACGAATCAAAATGCGTCACCCGTCTCGGTGCGTTTGCGCTTCCGCTCGAAGTCCTGCCGATGGCCGTGGCGCTAACGCTGCGATCCATTGAGCGCTTGGGCGGCACGGCACAAATCCGTGCCGATGTGATCACCGATAACGGCAATCGAATCATCGACGCTCGCGGTCTCGATTTTTCGAATCCGTCGGCACTCGAGTCGGACTTGAACCAGTGGCCCGGAGTCCTGTGCAACGGGGTGTTCGCACGGCGACGCGCCGACATTCTGGTGTGCGCGGGCGCGTCGGGCATCGTGGTAACGGGACGGGAAGCGGCGCAACCGTAGCAAGTGGAGCCGCAGCTACGGTAAAAAAGACCTGCCATCGGGACGTGCGCCGCGACGACGGGTTCCTGCGCGCCGGGAACTACGACAAACGCCTGCAGCAACCCGGTGGTGGTGCGCTGCGACTCGTTCACCAGGCGCCGGGACGGCCTGTTTGCTGAGCAAGGCGGTTCAGATAGGCCGCGTGTTCTGCCAGCGCGTCACCGGACGGGGTGATCGGCCGCAGGGGGGTTGTTTCATCAGTCACATCGCGCTCAATCGTTGGGGTGAGGTGGGCGACGACGACAGGCGCCTCCATGTCAAAGGCACCCTGCCCGCGCGTCAACGCGAAGTAAACCTCCGCCAGCAGTCGCGCGTCAAGGAGCGCTCCGTGAAGCGTGCGTTGTGTATGGTCGATGCCGAACCGATCGCACAGAGCGTCAAGCGTATTGCGTTTGCCCGGATATTTTTCTCGCGCTAACGCCAGCGAGTCGACGATTGTCAGGCCGTGGGCCGTGACAGTCGGTCGGCGCAATCGCGCAAGCTCCTGGTCAAGGAAGGAGACATCGAAGCGCGCATTGTGAATCACCACCTGCGCGCCCGACAGAAAGGCGATCAGTTCATCCACGACGGCCGCGAACTTCGGCTTGCCCTTCAAATCATCCCATGTGTAACCATGGATGGCGGTGGCCCCCGCGTCGACATCCCGTTCCGGATCAAGATGGTAGTGAAAGCGCCGCCCCGTCAGGTCACGGCCGATTGCCTCTATGCCAGCGATCTCGATGAGTCGGTGGCCGAGCTTCGGCTCCAGGCCGGTCGTTTCGGTGTCGACGAAAACGATCCTCTCATTTGCTTCCATGGCGATTCAGTGTGTCCTGGATCTCTTTGATGGCGAGCTCGATCTCGGCGTCACTCAAAACCCTGCGGCCAGTCGCCGGTTCAACCAGCGTAATGGTGCGGTCCATTTGGGTGCTGAATTCGCCCATCGCGAGGGTTTCCGTATGCGTCGTCGTGACGGTATCCGACCATTCACCGTGGCTCCCGGCCCAGCGGATGGCAATGACGCTGAGGTTGTCGCAGTCAACACCGGAACGTTTTTCGGCGTCGTTGAGCAACTCCGTCGTCGCCTTGCCAAGCTCCGACTGCGCCATGCGCGACACCAGTTCGCCGTCTGTGTACGAACTCCAAAGCCCGTCAGTGCACAAGACGAGCACATCGTTTCCAAGCAGCGGAACACGTGGCGAAAAATCAACGGTGGGTTCGAAAGCGCCGCCAAGGCAGCTGAACACCTTGTTTCGATCTGGGTGCCGCCCCGCTTCAACCGCCGAAATGACGCCATTGTCAAGCAGATACTGCACCTTCGAGTGGTCCCGGGTCCTGGTTTGCAGTGCGCCGCGGCGCACATGATAGAGACGCGAGTCGCCAGCATGCGCCCAGTACGCGGCGTCATCCTGTATCACGCAGGCTACACAAGTGGTTCGCGGCGTATCGACCAGTCGAAATCGTTGCGCGTAGTCGCCAAGAGCAGCGTGCGCAGCCTTGAACGCATTCTGAAGGAAGAGCACGGGCGACGCGAGCACGGGCTTCGCCTCCTGCTCAAAACGCTCCAGCAGGAGTCGGACAGTGATGTGCGCCGCGATCTCGCCACCCACATGCCCCCCCATTCCGTCGGCGACGACTACGAACAGCGCGTCGCGCGTATAGATGTAGCCGACGCGATCTTGGTTGACCTTGCGTCCACCTCGTCGCGTTTCCTGAAATATCGAAAATTCCATGATGTTGTTTGGTCCGCGCGAGGGGGGCACCCCTCGCGGGCGCGGTCATGCTGTGTCCATCATGCACGTCGCTTCGTATTGCTGGATTTGAAGCCCAACTTGTCGGCGATCGTCGCGAGCCATGGGCGCTTTACCGGTTCGGGGGCGGCTAGAAGCATTTTTTGCACCTGATAGACCGATTGCGGTCGCTGCAACGGATCGAGCTTCAGGCATTGATCCACGAGATCGAGCAGGCGCGGGGAATACTTTCCCGACCACAGCTTTGTTGCGGAAACATAGTGGTCGTCCTTGACCCGACTGTCTGCCGCTTGCGGCGCGAAGGCCGCGAAACACGCGAACAGCGAAGCGCCCACACCGTACAGATCCGTCCAGGGCCCCAAACGGTCAGAGTCGCCCTCACGGTATTGCTCGGGCGCGGCGAAGCCGGGCGTATACATCGGCGTCATGCGACTGCCGCGGGAGGCGAGAACCTGTCGCGCCGCGCCGAAATCAAGCAGCACCGGGGATCCATCGGTACGGATATAGATGTTGGCGGGCTTGATGTCCAGATGCAAAAGGCGTCGCGAGTGCACTTCGCGAAGCCCATTGAGCAATCGCGAGAAGACGTGTCGAATCAGTCCCTCGGGGAGCATCCCCTGATTGCCTTGGATGTACTGCTGCAGCGTGCGGCCGCGCTCGTACTTCATGACCATGTACACGGTTTCGTTTGCGCGGAAGAAATTGAGGACGCGAACGACATTGGGGTGGTTGATGGTCGCGAGCGATTTTCCTTCGTCGAAAAAGCACTTCATGCCGAAGCGAAAGGAATCTAGGTTTTCGATCGAACTCGCGTGCACACGCGAACCTTCCGATCGCAGCACGAGGCCGCTCGGGAGGTACTCCTTGATTGCCACGACCGTCCCATTGTCATCGACCGCACGATAGACGATGGAGAAACCGCCGCGGCTGATGGCGCGGTCGATGCGGTAGTTGTGCAGCTTATACCCTTGCGGGAGGGCGCGGTTGGCGACGACCGCCATGCGTCAGCTCCTGCGCACCGTAGTGACAGCCGGTCCGCTGCGAGCCTTCGGCAGCGTTGTCGGGGTAGACGGTTTGCGTTGCATCGGGAGAGCATACATCAAGATGAACGAGGTTCCGACATTCCCGGCGAACTGTTCGACGCGCCATTGGGTGGCATCGGGAACGACACCGTGGCGCGCGCCAGTATCCCGCGTGCCGCTGTGTTGATTTGATCGCGCACACGAATCGCATTCCCGACGCCCGCTCAAACGATTGTCGTTGCGCTAAAATGGCAGGCCATATCGAAAATCAACGTGTCCGAGGTTCTCATGGCCCGCATCACCGTGGAAGATTGTTTGCCGAACATCGGCAATCGGTTTGAGCTCGCTTTGGCTGCCGCCGTTCGCGCTCGGCAGTTGGCAGGTGGACATCAGCCTTTGGTTGAAGCCGGAAGGCGAGACAAGCCGGTCGTCGTTGCATTGCGTGAGATTGCGGGCCAAAAAGTGGACAGATCCGTCTTGAAGAAAATCGGCCTTTGATGGGTCGGCTCTGATCGCCCAATGGGGCTTGCCCCGTTATTCGAAGAGTTTTTCGCCCGCGTTTCGATTTCGCTCGATTCACGCAGTTTGGATCGTGTACGCGACGCGTGGCAGGTCGCCGAAGCCGCACATCACGGACAGCTGAGGCAGTCCGGTGAGCCTTACGTTACGCATCCGCTTGCGGTCGCCGGCATTTTGGTCGATCGCCTCGAACCTGATGTCGATGCGTTGTGCGCGGCGCTTTTGCACGACGTCGTCGAGGACACCAACGTCTCCCTTGAGGACATCGAAACTCGGTTTGGTGGCGATGTCGCACGAATCGTCGACGGTGTGTCCAAACTCGATCGTGCCGCGAGCGGTGCGAGCGGGCGCGAAGAGACGCTTCGCAAGTTGATTGCTGCCGGGGGGCGGGATTGGCGCGTGTTCGCCGTCAAGCTCTGTGACCGACTTCATAACATGCGCACGCTCGGCGCGACGAGTGTGTCCAAACAGCGGCGCGTTGCACGCGACACGCTTGATGTTTTCTTCCCGCTCGCTCGGTACGTCGGGTTCAGCGGAATTGCCCGTGAACTTGAGGCGCTTTGCCTGCGGCACCTTCACCCGTGGCGTTGGCGCGTCGTGGAACGATGGATCGGGTACAAGGAGCGCGTCGACAGGGCGCGGCTTGGCTCGGCGATTCGCGAACAGTTGGCGGATATTGGCTGTGGCGGCGCGACCGCGCTGGCATCGGATCAATTGGACGAGGCGATCAACGGCGGTTTTCGTTCAATCCGGGAAGATCGCGCCTCGCGTGCGCTGTTTGGACTGCCGAAAATTCACGTCATCTGCGATTCGTTGTCGCTGGCGTACGAACGGCTTGGCGCGCTTCACTCCACCTTCGTGCTGGTTCCCGCGAGTTTCGCGGCGGAGGTGGGCGACGGCTTGCTGCGAACCCGCGTGCAGTTGGACCGGCGTGGCCTTGTAGCTGAATTTTTTCTCTGGTTTCCGCGTGTCGCGCGCGCGAGCTGGTCTCGCGCGATCGTCGACGAGTCGGCGACGGAGGACTTTCTTGCCGTTGCGCACGAGGGCGCGCGCGAAGGCGATTTCACACGGGTGCTGCGGAACCTTGTATCGGGCAATACGATTGAGGTGTTTTCCCCGAAAGGACGAAGGGTCGCGCTCCCGCCGGGCTCGAGCGCGTTGGACTTTGCCTTTTCGATTCACACGGACGTCGGCCTTCACGCGGTATCCGCCCGCGTCAACGGTGTCTTGACCTCGATCGGTGCGGAAATTCGCTCGGGCGACATTGTTGAAGTTGTCACGGATGATGCGGTGCACGCGCGTGCGGAGTGGGAGGCTTTTCTGCGTTCTCCGCGCGCGCGCAGCAAACTTCGCCTCTGGTTGCGAGATGCCGCGCGTGCTGAAGTCGTTCAGCTCGGGCGCAAGCTGGTCGAGGGTGCGCTCGGAGAGCACGATCTCGATCTCTCGCTGGCGTCGGCGAGCGGGCTGGCTACGCTGCAGGCGCTTGGAGTGGCGGCACCCGTCGATCTATTTCGGCTGGTCGGTAGCGGGCAAGTCTCGGCGTTCGTCGTCGCTTCGCAGCTGCGGGGTGACGACTATCACACCGTGCTGCGCGATACTCAAGGAATGGACCTGCGCAGCCATGTCATTCTTGACGGGCGCGACCGCGCCGGATTCACCTACTGTGCGCGGTGCCTTCCGCTGCCCGGCGACGATGTGGTTGCGGTCGCTTCGGTGGACGGGACGACAATCCATCGGGTGGCCTGTGACCTGAGCGGGGAGGTGCGGGCCTCGATGCACACGTTCATTCCCTATTGGGCGGACCGGCTGGCCTCGCCGCTCGCGGGTGATGTTCTTGTGTCCGCCCGCGATCGCAAGGGCCTGCTGGCCGATTGTGCAACGGCCATTTCCAGCGCCAATATCAATGTCGTCGGCGCGTTGAGCCAATCCTACCTCGACCCTTCTGGCGAGCACATGGCAAGTCTTCGATTCACGGTGTTGATCGCGAAGCGGTCGGCTCTTGAGCGTTGCCTGCGGCAGATCGAGTCGGTGCCGGGCGTCGCGCGCGCGGTCCGCGCGGGGCCGCGTGCTGGGGCAGAGGCTACGAGCCCGCCCGTTTGAGAAGTGCCGCCATTTCGCCGTTTCCGTGCATTTCGCGCATGATGTCGGCGCCACCGATGAATTCACCCTGGACATAGAGCTGCGGAATCGTGGGCCATGACGAGTAGGCTTTTACGCCCTCGCGAATATCCTGATCCTCGAGCACGTTCACGTGAGCGTACTCCGTGGCTCCATTCAGCTCGAGAATCTTGGCTGCCGTCGCGCTGAAGCCGCACATCGGAGCCACTGGGGTCCCTTTCATGAAGAGGACGATGCGATTGCTCGTCACGAGCCGCTGGATACGATCCTGGACAGCGTTGGATGTGTCCTTTTGCGTCATTATCATGTCTCCGGTTGGTGAGGAAGTAGGGCGGACTGACCCGGAAGGGGCGAGCGCAATGCGGTCTTATGGCCGAGGAGGTTCGCGCGTATAGCGCGGAGCCGCGCACACGCCGTCCCAACCG